>DASVDV010000010.1:0-141596 GCA_036380895.1 Gaiellaceae bacterium
TTGACCTGTGGCAACTGCTGGCCGAGGCGGATGTTTCCGAAGATCCACAGCGGCAGCGTGTTCTGTGCGCCGGCGGTGAACGTGGTCACGATCACCTCGTCGAACGAGAGCGCGAACGCGAGCAGGCCGCCCGAGATCAACGCGGTCGAGATCGACGGGAAGGTGACGTAGCGGAAGGTCTGGAAGCCGCCGGCGCCGAGGTCCATCGACGCCTCGGTCAGCGAGCCGGGGACGCGCCGCAGCCGGGCGATCACGTTGTTGTAGACGACCACGACGCAGAAGGTCGCGTGCCCGACGACGATCGTCCAGAGGCCGAAGGTCGAGTGCCAGAACGTGAAGTACGAGTTGAGCGCCATCCCGGTGATGATCCCGGGGAGCGCGATCGGCAGCACGAGCAGGAACGAGACCGCCTCGCGGCCGAAGAAGCGGAAGCGGTGGACGCCGAACGACGCCGCCGAGCCGAGCACGAGCGCGATCAGGGTCGCGAGCCCGCCGGCCCGCAGCGAGAGCCAGAGCGCCTGCCGCATGTCCTCGTTGTGGATCGCGGGCGAGAACCAGCGCGTCGTCAGCCCGGCGATCGGCCAGCTCTGCACGTTCGACGAGTTGAACGCGTACAGGCAGATGACCGCGATCGGGACGTAGAGGAAGGCGACGACGAGCGCGACCCAGACGCCGAGCCCGATCCGCGTGGCGCGCGACTCCATCAGAGGGCCTCGAAGGCGCCGAGCCGGCGCGCGATCGTCAGGTAGGCGCCCATCACGAGCACGGGCACGACCGCGAACGCGGCGCCGAACGGCAGGTTGCTCGACTGGTTGACGGAGTCGTAGACGACGTTGCCGATGAACTGGCTCGAGGCGCCGCCGATCAGCACCGGCGTGATGTAGTCGCCGAGCGTCAGCGAGAAGGTGAAGATCGAGCCGGCGACGACGCCGGGGAGCGCGAGCGGCAGGATCACCGTCCGCAGCGTCCGCGAGCCCTTGGCGCCGAGGTCGCGCGAGGCCTCGATGTAGGAGTGGGGGATCCGCTCGAGCGCCGCGTAGACCGGCAGGATCATGAACGGCAGCCAGATGTACGAGAACACGATCCACATGGCCGTGTTCGAGTACGCGATCCCCGCCTTCGGCAGCCCGAGCCCCTGCAGCGCCCAGTTGAGCAGGCCGTCGTTCGAGAGGATCAGCCGCCACGCGTAGACGCGGGCGAGGTACGACGCCCACAGCGGCAGCAGCGTCAGCACGAACAGGGCCGCCCGCATCCGCGGCCCCGCCACGCGCGCCATCAGGTACGCGAACGGGAACGCGATCAGCGCGTCGGTGACCGTGACGCCGGCGGCGATGCCGATCGTCCGCAGCGCCACCGTCCGGTACGCCGACTCGTGCCAGAGCGTCGAGAAGTTGCTCGTCGTCCACACGTGCTCCAGCTCGCCGGTGAAGGCGTTCACGCTCCAGAACGCGGAGACGAACAGCGCCACCAGCGCGGCCACGTACACCGCGAGGAAGCAGGCGACCGGCGGGGAGAGGAGCGCCAGCCCCTTCAGCCACCGCCGGCGCCAGAGGACGGCGCCCGCCCCCCGGCGGGCGCCGTCCAGCGCATCCCGAAGCGACGCGCCTAGCCCTTCAGTTGCGTCCAGGCCTGCTGCCACTTCGTGTAGTCCATGCAGTCCTTCTTGCCGTCGCCGCAGTCGGCGATCGGCGTCTTCCAGAAGTGGATCTTGTCGAAGTACTTCAGCGGCGCGTTCGCGTGGTACTGCCCGCACGAGCCCTTCGACAGCTTGTCCATCCACGCGCACGCCTTCGTGTTCACGGGCGTCTCGCCGAAGTAGATGGCCTGCTCGGCCTGCACCTTCGGCGTCGAGATCCAGGCGAGCCACTTGTAGGCGCACGCGAGGTTCTTCGTGTGGCTGGAGACCATCCACGTGTCGAGCCAGCCGGTGGCGCCCTCCTTCGGGATCAGGTCCTTCACCGGCGCCTTCGCCGCCTGGAGGGTGTTCGTCTGGTACGGCCACGAGGCGCCGATCACCGCGTCGCCGTTCTTGAACAGGTCGATCTCGTCCGAGGCGAGCGCCCAGTACTTCTTGATCAGCGGCTTCTGCTTGCGCAGCAGCGAGATCGTCGCGTTGAACTGGGCCTGGTTCAGCTCGTACGGATCGGTGATGCCGAGCTTCGGCTGCGTCTTCGACAGGTACAGCGCGGCGTCCGCGATCTGGATCGGGTTGTCGGGCACCGTGACCTTGCCCTTGTACTTCGGGCTGTAGATCGCGCCCCACGAGGTCGGCGCCGGCTTCACCTTCTTCGTGTTGTAGAGGAGCGTGTTCGGGCCCCACTGCAGCGAGAGGCCGTAGTGCTTCCCGTCGACGGTGTTGTTCGGCGGCGACTGGAAGGCCTTGCCGAAGTTCTCGTAGTCGGGGATCCGGCTCGGGTCGATCGCCTGCACGTCGTGCCCGTAGATGAGCCGCAGGCTGGCGTCCCCGGACGCGGAGACCAGGTCGTACTGATTGCCGCCGCCCGAGCGCATCAGCGTCACCATCTCGTCCGACGAGCCGGCGTACTTGGCGTGCACCTGGCAGCCGGTGTTCTTCTCGAACGGCTTCACCCATTGCGGCTGGGTGTAGCCCTCCCAGGCGATCATGTTGAGCGTGCCGCCACGCTGTGCGGAGCTGCCTGCCGCCGGGAACGCGAGCCCCACCGCCAGCACGGCGAGCGTGGCCCACATGCGCTTCGTCATCTCTCCTCCTGCTTCGGGGACTCGATCTCGTAGAGGTCCTCGTCGCGCCAGCCGACCCGCACCCGCGCGCCGGGCTCCAGGCGGGTGCCGTCGCTCTGGCGGACGACGGTGAGCCGCTCGCCCGCGTCGGTCTCGACGGCGTAGCGGACGAACGAGCCGACGAAGGTCGCCTCCGCCACCGTCGCGGGCTCGCCCGTTCCGTTCAGGACGATCCGCTCGGGCCGGATGCCGACCCGGCGGCCGCCGCGCTCGAGGATGTTCGAGGTGCCGACGAAGCCGGCGACGAACTCCGTCTCCGGTCGGTCGTACACCTCGGCGGGCGTGCCGACCTGCTCGATGCGACCGTCGTTGAAGACGGCGACGCGGTCGCTCATCGTCAGCGCCTCCTCCTGGTCGTGCGTGACGTAGAGGAAGGTCATCCGCAGCTCGCGCTGCAGCGTCTTCAGGAACTCCTGCATCTCCTGGCGCAGCTTCAGGTCGAGCGCGCCGAGCGGCTCGTCGAGCAGCAGCACCTGCGGGCGGTTGACGATCGAGCGGGCGAGCGCGATCCGCTGCCGCTGCCCGCCGGAGAGCTGGATCGGCTTCCGCTTGCCGTAGCCCGCGAGGCGGACGCGCTCGAGCACCTCGTCGACGCGCCGGGCCCGCTCGCGCCGCGGCACCCGCCGCACGCGCAGGCCGTAGCCGACGTTCTCGGCGACGGTCATGTGCGGAAAGAGGGCGTAGTCCTGGAAGACGGTGTTGACGTCGCGCGCGTACGGCGGACGGCGCGTGATGTCGACGCCGCCGAGGCGGACGAGGCCGGCGTCCGGCTGCTCGAAACCGGCGACGATCCGCAGCGTCGTCGTCTTGCCGGAGCCGGAGGGGCCGAGCAGCGTGAAGAACTCGCCGCCGGCGACGTGCAGGTCGACGCCGTCGACGGCCGAGACCTCGCCGTAGGTCTTCCGCACCCCCTCCAGCTGCACCGCCGCGCTCGTCGCGTTCGCTCCCGGCATCTGCACCCCGATAACATCGGACTTTAGATGTTTCTGTCAAGAGGGGCCCGCGCGTGGTGACGACGGTCCGCAAGCGGACGCTGTTCGCCCCGCTGGACGCCGGCAGCCGGGCCGAGACGGTGGCGCGCCAGCTGCGGCGGGCGATCACGCTGGGGCTGCTGCTCGACGGCGAGCGGCTGCCGCCCGAGAACGACCTGGCCGGGCGGCTCGGCGTGTCCGTCGAGACGCTGCGCGACGCGCTCGCGTCGCTGCGGACGCTGGGGCTCGTCGAGACGCGCCGCGGCCGCGGGGGCGGCTCCTTCGTGCGCTCGCCGAGCGACCCGGTGCGGCCGCTGCGCACCCTCTCGCTGCACGAGCTGCGCGACCTGGGTGACCACCGCGCCGCGATCGCGGGCGCGGCCGCGCGTCTCGCCGCCGAGCGCGCGCTCGCTCCCGACGTCGCGGCGCTGCGCGAGCACGCGGCGCGGCTCGCGTCCGCCGGCACGCCCACCGAGCGCCGCCGCGCGGACGCGCGCTTCCACGTGGAGGTGGCGGCGGCGGCGCAGTCGCCGCGGCTCACGCGCGTGGAGATGGACCTCTGGTCGCAGCTCGGCGACCTCGTCTGGCTCCCGGTCGACGACGGCGAGGCGGCGGCGGTCGCGGCCGAGCACGACGCGATCGTCGACGCCGTCGAGCGCGGCGAGCCGGAGAGGGCCCGCGCGACCGCCGAGCGGCACGTCGCCGCCGAGACGGAGCGGCTCCTCGACCTGCGCGTGCGGCTGGGGGAGCCATGACGGCGGTCGCGGCGCCGCTCGCCGCGGTGGCGCGAGAGCTGGAGGGCGTGCTCGCGTCGGTCGAGGCGCTCCGAGCGGAGGCGGTCGTGGCGCTCGAGGCCGTCGAGCGTCCGGCCCGCGGCGACCTGGCGGCGCTGCGCGAGCCGGTCGCCGCACTCCTCGAGCGGCATCGCGGCTTCGCCGCGGGCGCGGGCGTCGTGCTCGCCCCGGGCGTGCTCGCCGACGCGGCGCGGTGGCTCGAGTGGTGGTGGGCGGACCGCGGCGCGGGCATCGAGCGGCTCGAGGTCGACCTCGACGAGGACTCGGCCGAGTTCTACGACTACACCACGACCGAGTGGTATCGCGGCCCGGAGCAGACCGGGCGGCCGGCGGTGGCGGGGCCGTACGTCGACTACATCTGCACGCACGAGTACACGTTCACCCTCGCCGTGCCGCTGCTGCCGGGCGGGCGCTTCGCCGGCGTCGCGGGCGCCGACGTGCTCGCCGCGGAGGTCGAGCGGGCGGTGCTGCCGGAGCTCGCCCGGCGCGAGCGGCTGACGGTGCTGGCGAGCGACAACGGCCGCGTGATCGCGTCCAACGCCGCCGCGCTCGCGCCGGGGGTCGTGCTGGCGCGGCAGGAGGTGGCGGCGCGCCTCGAGCCGCTGGCCGGCGCGCGGTCGTCGATCCTGCCGTGGACGCTGCTCGAGCTGGGCACTGGAATGACGCGCACGTGACAGGATGGCGACGTGTCTTGGCGCGCGCTCCGTCCCGATGAGCTCGGCTGGATCACCCGGCCGCACGAGCCCCACGAGCCGGCACGGCACGTCGCCGAGCTGAGCGAGCGCGCGCGATTCGCGCACACACGCGCGAATCTCTGGCGCTACGAGCCGGGCGCCGCGGGGCGGCGCCACCGCCACCGCATCCAGGAGGAGACGTTCGTACCGGTCTCGGGCACGCTGACGATGTATCTCGGCGAGCCGCCGGAGCGGGTCGACGTGCCGGTCGGAGGGCTCGTGCACGTGGCGCCGGGCACGCCGCTCCAGACCGTGAACCACGGCGCCGACGACCTGCTCGTGTACGTCTACGGCACGCCGCCCGAGGACGAGCACGCCGAGCTGCTCGACAGCGCGGTCTAAGGAACGAGCGCGCTCTCGAGGATGTCGAGCCCGCGCTCGAGCTCGGCGTCCTCGATCGCGAACGGCACCAGGATGCGGATCACGTTGCCGTAGATCCCGCAGGAGAGGAGCAGCAGCCCGCGGTCGCGGGCGGCGGCGGTGATGCGCGTCGTCTCGTCCGGGCTCTGCTCGGGGAGCTCGAGCGCCAGCATCGGCCCCAGCCCGCGCACCTCGCTCCCGTCCGGGGCCATCGCCTCGAGCCGCTCGCGCAGCCGGGCGCCGATGGCCTCGGCGCGCGGCCGCGCCCCCTCGAGCCCGTCGAGGATCGCGATCGCCGCCGCGCACGCGGCCGGGTTGCCGCCGAACGTGCCGCCGAGCCCGCCGGCGGCAGGCGCGTCCATCACCTCGGCGCGACCCGTGACCGCCGCGAGCGGGAGCCCGCCGCCGAGCGTCTTGCCGCTCACGAGCAGGTCGGGCTCCACGCCGTAGTGCTCGATCGCCCAGACTGGGCCCGTGCGGCCGCAACCGGACTGCACCTCGTCGTTCACGTAGAGGATCCCGTGCGCGTCGAGCAGCTCCTGCAGGCGCTTCGGGAAGTCGGGCGTCATCGGGATGAACCCGCCCTCGCCCTGCACCGGCTCGAGCACGGCGCAGGCGACCGACTCGGGGTCGACGTCGCCCTTGAAGAGCCGCTTCAGCGCGTCGATCGCGTCGTCCTCGCCGACGCCGCGGAACGGGTACGGCGCAGGCGTTCGGTAGACCTCGGGCGCGAACGGGCCGAAGCCGCGCTTGTACGGGACGACCTTCGAGGTCATCGTCATCGCGAGCAGCGTGCGGCCGTGGAAGGCGTTGTCGAAGACGATCACCGCCGGGCGGCCGGTGGCGGTGCGCGCGATCTTGACCGCGTTCTCGACCGCCTCGGCGCCGCTGTTCAGCAGGATCGACTTCTGCCGGTCTCCTCTGCACGGAGACAGCTCGGCGAGCCGCCGGCACACCTCCACGTACGGCTCGTACATGCCGACCATGAAGCACTGGTGCAGGTAGCGGTCGACCTGGTCGTGCACCGCCTGGACGACGGCGGCGGGCGAGTGGCCGAGGTTGGCGCAGCCGAGCCCGCCGGCGAAGTCGACGTACTCGCGGCCGTCGGTGTCCCAGACGCGGGCGCCCTCGGCGCGGGCGACGACGAGCGGCGGCGTCGAGATGCCGCGGGCGACGTACTGCTGGCGCGCCTCCTGGACGCGCTCGGCGACGGAGCGTTCCTGCAGCGACATGGCGCGAATCTACCTCGCGAGCGTGTCGGCGACGAGGCGCAGGTCGTCGACGAGCCCGGCGAAGAGCCCGTCGCGGTCCTCGCCACGCAGCACCGCGGAGGGGTCAGCCGGTCGGGCAGGAAGGCGGCCGCGGTCGGGTGCGGGTTGCGGGGCGCCACGCGGCAGGGGTACCCGGAGCGGCCCGGTACGATGCCGCCTCGTCCGGCGCCTTGGCCGAGTGGTTAGGCAGCGGCCTGCAAAGCCGTTTACAGCAGTTCGAATCTGCTAGGCGCCTTCTTCGCTGCGCGTGCCGGAGCGCCGCCGGCGGTCGCGCCTACGCGCCGCGCAGGATCACGGGGACGAACGGCGTGTGCCCGGGGGCGAGCAGGGGACGCCCGAGGCTGCGCATCTCGGCGAACCTGCCGAGCGCCAGCCGCACGAGCTCCCCGCACTCGTCCTCCCGGCATTCGCAAATGAACGGCACTGCCGTCGCTTCGTCGAAGCGGTGCGCCCGCGCTGCGATCGCGATCCGCTCGTTGCTCACCCGGCGTCGTTCAGGCGCAGGAAGCCGCGACATGGGGGTGGCCGCACCGTCCATGGGCCGGCCCCTTCCCGACCTGGATCCGCTTCAAACCTGTAGAAACGTCCCGTGGACGAGCTGACCCGGCGCCGGCTGGCGCACAACGAGGAGCTGTTCCGCGCCGTCAACGAGGAGATCGACGAGAACCGCTCCGGCAGCGGCAAGCGCGCCTACGTGTGCGAGTGCGCCGACCGCGGCTGCGAGGAGACGATCGCGCTGACCGCCGAGGAGTACGAGGCGGTGCGTGCGGGCGAGCGGCGCTTCGTCGTCGCGCCCGGGCACGTCGTGCCGGACCTCGAGCACGTCGTCGAGCGCGAGGACACCTACGACGTCGTCGAGAAGGACGACGTCTGACCGCTGCGGGCGAGGAGCGACCTCTCGACCAGCGGCGTCGCGGCGATCGCGAAGACGCCGTCGCCGAACGTCTCGAGCCGCTCCGTCCCCACAGGCCGACAGTAGACGGCGATCGTCGTAGGATCGCCGCGTGAGCTTCTCCGGCGCGCTCGTCCAGAACGCCATCTACATCGCGCGGCAGCCGCCCGAGTGGCCGGTCGACGCCGACGGCTGGGAACGCGCCGCCGAGGAGCGGCTCGCGCCGGGCCCGTTCGGCTACGTCGCCGGCGGCGCGGGTGGCGAGTCGACGATGCGCGCCAACCTGGAGGCGTTCGAGCGTTGGCGCATCCGCCCGCGGATGCTCACCGGCAACGTGCAGCGCGACCAATCGGTGGAGGTGCTCGGCCTCCGCTCGGCGGCGCCGTTCCTGCTCGCGCCGATCGGCGTGCTCTCGATCGTGCACGAGGAGGCCGAGCTCGGCGCCGCGCGGGCGGCCGCCGCGGCGGGCGTGCCGTTCACGCTCTCGAGCGCGGCCACGCACTCGATCGAGCAGATCGCCGAAGCCGGCGGCCCGCGCTGGTTCCAGCTCTACTGGGTGAACGACCGCGACATCTGCGCCAGCTTCGTCAGCCGGGCCGAGGCGGCCGGCTACTCGGCGATCGTCGTCACGCTCGACACGCTGACGCTCGCCTGGCGGCCGCGCGACCTGCGCCAGGCGTACCTGCCGTTCCTCGAGGGCGAGGGTTGCGGCCAGTTCTTCAGCGATCCCGTCTTCCGTTCCCGGCTCGACCGGCCGCCCGACGAAGACCTGCTCACGGCGGCCGCGACGATGCTCGCCACCTTCCCGAACGTCGGCCTCACCTGGGACGACCTCGACTGGCTGCGCAGCCGCACCTCGCTGCCGCTGCTCGCGAAGGGCGTGCTCACCGCCGAGGACGCCCGGCGCGCGCTCGACCACGGGATGGACGGCGTCATCGTCTCGAACCACGGCGGCCGGCAGGTCGACGGCGCCGTCGCCGCCCTGGACGCGCTGGTCGAGGTGCGCGACGCGCTGCCCGACGCGACCGTGCTGATGGACGGCGGCGTCCGCCGCGCCGCCGACGTGGTCAAGGCCGTCGCGCTCGGCGCCGACGCGGTGCTGCTCGGCCGGCCGTACGCCTACGCGCTCGCCGTCGGCGGCCGTCGCGGCGTCGAGGAGCTGATCCAGAACCTGATGGCCGAGATCGACCTCACTCTCGCGCTCGCCGGCGCGACCTCGATCCGCGACCTCGACCGCTCGTGGCTGCAAAGGCAGATCGCGGCGTCGTCCTAGCCGGGCCGGGGTGCGTCGCGCTCGAGGAGCTGCGCGTCGACCCGCCCGGCCCCGGCGAGGTGCTGGTGCGGGTCGAGGCGACCGGCGTCTGCCACAGCGACCTGCACGCGATCGAGCACGACGGCTGGGGCCATCCGCTGCCCGTGCTCCTGGGCCACGAGGGCGCCGGGGTCGTCGAGACGGTCGGCGACGGGGTCGACGCAGCGCTCGCCGGCCGGCGGGTCGTGATCGGCTGGAAGACCGCCTGCGGGCGCTGCGCGGCCTGCGAGCGGGGCGAGCCGCGCCAGTGCCGCCGCCCGCCCGTCGCCGCCGGCCGGCTGCACCGTGCCGACGGCGCGGCGCTGACCCCGTTCCTGCGCACCGGCACGTTCGCCACCCGTACCGTTGTGCCGGTCGAGGCGGTCGTGCCGCTGCCGGACGGGCTGCCGTCCGAGCAGGCGTGCCTGATCGGCTGCGGCGTCGCCACCGGCGTGATGTCGGCGCTCGAGACGGCGAAGGTGCGCGAGGGCTCGCGCGTCGCGGTGATCGGGTGCGGCGCCGTCGGGCTCTCGGTGATCCAGGGCGCGCGCCTCGCCGGCGCCGCGACGATCCGCGCGATCGACCTCGACGAGCGCAAGCTCGAGCAGGCGCGGCGCTTCGGCGCCACCGACCTGGGCGAGGGGCCGGTCGACTACGCCTTCGACGTCGTCGGCCGCGGCTCGACCTTCGCGCTCGCGCGCTCGCTGCTCGTGAACGGCGGCGCGCTCGTGCTCGTCGGCATTCCGCCGGCCGGCGAGCGCGCCGAGCTCGACCTGCCGGCGTTCTTCGACAAGCGCACCCGCGTGTTCGTCTCCCATGGCGGCGACCACCTGCCGCAGGAGGACTTCCCGCGTCTCGCGCGGTGGGCGCTCGAGGGGAAGCTCGACCTGGCGGGAATGGTCACGCGCACGGCGCCGCTCGAGGGCTGGTCGGAGGCGCTCGACGCGATGCGCGCCGGCGACGTCGTGCGGACCGTCCTCCGTCCGTAGTTGCATCGGCGACTGACTGGCGGTTCAATCTCCGCATGGACCTGCGCGACACGCAAGAGGAGGCCGCCTTCCGCAGCGAGGTGCGCGCGTTCATCGAGGCGAACCTGCCGGAGGGCGCCCGGCAGCGCGGAGCGCGCCGGTTCGAGGACTCCGACCGCGAGTGGAGCCGCCGGCTCGGCGAGGCGGGCTACGCCGGGCTGACGTGGCCGAAGGAGTACGGCGGCGCCGGCGCGCCCTACAGCCACCAGGCGATCTACCTCGAGGAGCTGGCGCGCGCGGAGGCGCCACCGCACCTGGGCGTGATCGGGCTCGGGATGGCCGGCCCCACGATCATCGCCTGGGGCACCGACCGGCAGAAGCAGCGCTACCTCGCGAAGATCCTCAGCGCCGAGGAGATCTGGTGCCAGGGCTTCTCCGAGCCCGGCGCCGGCAGCGACCTCGCGGCGGCGCGCACGCGCATCGAGGACCGCGGCGACCACTTCCTCGTCAACGGCCAGAAGGTGTGGTCGTCGTTCGCGCACATCGCCGACTTCTGCATCCTCGTCGGGCTCGGCTTGCCGGACGAGCCGCGCTACCGCAACCTCACCTACGTGATCGTCGACATGCACGCGCCGGGCGTCGAGGTGCGGCCGCTGGTGCAGATCACCGGCCACCCGGAGTTCAACGAGATCTTCTTCACCGACGTGTGCGTGCCGAAGGAGAACCTGCTCGGCGAGATCGGCGGCGGCTGGCAGGTGGCGATGACGACGCTGCTGCACGAGCGCGGCACCCTCGGCTTCGCGCTGGCGGCGACCCTCGACGTCGCCGTGCGCAAGCTCCTCGCGCTCGCCGAGGAGCGCGGCGTCGACGATCCGATCCTGCGCGACCGCATCGCGCGCGAGTGGATCGAGCTGCAGGCGCTCCGCTACACGAACCTCCGCTCGCTGACGACGCTCGAGAAGACGGGCATCCCCGGCCCCGAGGGCTCAGCCTCGAAGCTCGTCTGGTCGGAGGCGAACCAGCGCCTGACGAAGCTCGCGCTGGAGATCCTCGGCGAGCGCGCGAGCGACCCCGAGCCGGCGACCGCCGAGGGCTACTGGCAGTACCAGCAGCTGCGCTCGCGCGGCAACACGATCGAGGCCGGCACGAGCGAGATCCTCCGCAACATCGTCGCCGAGCGCGTGCTCGGGCTGCCGAGGAGCCGGTAGTGGACTTCTCCTTCGCCGAGGAGCAGGACGATCTGCGCCGCGAGGCGCGCGCGTTCCTGGAGGCGAACCCGGCGCCGAGCGACGAGCAGCTCGCGGAGCTCGGCTGGGTCGGGATCCTCGACTCGGGCGACTTCACCTTCCTCGACGCGGCCGTGCTGTTCGAGGAGCTCGGGCGGGTGCACTACGAGGGGCCGTGGGCGGAGCGCGAGCTGGGGGACGACCGGCGCCGGTTGCTCTCCGCCTACGCGCTGCAGGCCGTCGGGATCGGCTCGAAGGCGGTCGAGCTGGCGATCGCGTACGTCTCCGAGCGCGAGCAGTTCGGGCGCAAGATCGGCAGCTACCAGGCGGTTGCGCACCCGCTCGTCGACGCCTACGTGGCGGTCGAGCTGGCGCGCTCGCTCGCCTACTGGTCGGCGTGGTGCGTCGCCGAGGGCGACGAGCTCGCCGACGTCGCGTGCCTCGCCGCCAAGTCGCAGGCGACCGAGGCGGCAGTGTTCGCTTGCGAGCGCTCGATCCAGGCGCACGGCGGCATCGGCTTCACGTGGGAGCACCCGCTGCACCGCTACTACAAGCGCGCGCTCCAGCTGGAGAGCGCGCTCGGCTACGGCCGCGAGCACCGGGCCGAGGTGGCGTCTTTCCTGCTGCCCTCGTAACCGGCACGTCGAGCGGCATCGGCCGCGCCGTCGCCGAGCGGCTCCGCGACCGCGGCTGGGAGGTGCACGCCACCGTCCGCGCGGCCGGCCAGGCACCGGAGGGGACGCGTGAGCTGATCCTCGACGTCACGGACGCCGGATCGGTTGCGGCGGCGGCCGCCGACATCCGCGAGCTGGATGCGCTCGTCGACAACGCGGGCGTCGCGGTGGCGGGGCCGCTCGAGCTGCTGCCGCCCGACGAGCTGATGCGGCAGCTCGACGTGAACGTCGTCGGGCAGCTGCGGGTGACGCAGGCGCTGCTGCCGGCGCTGCGCCGCCGCCGCGGCCGGGTGGTGCTGATCGGGTCGATCGGCGGCCGCTCCGCGCTGCCGTTCCTCGGCGCCTACGCGATGAGCAAGTTCGCGCTCGAGGCGATGGCCGACGCGCTGCGCGTCGAGCTGGCGCCGTTCGGGATGCACGTGGCCATCGTCCAGCCCGGCACGATCGACACGCCGATCTGGTCGAAGCCGCAGCGGCGCGTGGAGGACCTGCCGCTCGAGGCGGCGGCGCTGTACGGCGAGCGGCTGGAGCGGTTCCGGCGGCTCGCGGTCGCGCGCTCGCGGACGCGGGCCGCGCCGGTCGGGATCGTCGCCGACGCGGTCGAGCACGCGCTGACGGCGCGGCGGCCGCGGACGCGCTACGTCGTCGGCCCCGACGCGAAGCGCCGCGCCCGCGTGCAGCGGCTCCCCGACCGGCTCCGCGACCGTGTCCTGACCCGATTCCTGTTCGGACGTTGAACCGCGGTTCGATTCCTCCTCGAAAGGGCGTAGAGTCGTCTCATGGGCTACCAGGTGAGTTCTCTCGACGAGCTCGGCCAGGGGCCGGGCTTCCGCAAGATCCGCACCGCGCTCGGCGTGACCGCCTTCGGCGTCAACGCCGTCGTCTACCCGCCGCACTACGTCGGGCCGGCGCACTACCACGACATGCAGGACGAGCTCTACCTCGTCCACCGCGGCTCCGCGACCTTCACGATCGACGGCGAGGAGCACCTCGTCGGGGAAGGCGGGCTCGTGCACGTCGAGTCGACGACGCCGCGCCAGATCACCAACAACCGCGACGAGGACCTCGTGCTCTACGTCGTCGGCGGCAAGGACGGCTATGTCGAGCGGGACGGTCACCTGGTCGACCCGGAGGTCGATCTCCCGCGCCGGCAGGGGCTCGCCTGATGGACGGCCTGATGATGGACTACCAGCTGACGCTGCCGACGCTGCTGCGCCGGGCGGAGGCCTACTTCGGCGCGAACGAGATCGTGACGCGGATGCCCGACCGCAGCTTCGTGCGTGCCACCTACGGCGAGGTCTGCCGCCGCTCGCGCGCGCTCGCGGTCGCGCTCGCCGGGCTCGGGCTGGAGCGCGG
Organism: Gaiellaceae bacterium; assembly: GCA_036380895.1. Taxonomy (GTDB): domain Bacteria; phylum Actinomycetota; class Thermoleophilia; order Gaiellales; family Gaiellaceae; genus PALSA-600. The sequence continues at coordinate 13,298 of DASVDV010000010.1, forward strand.
CGACCGGGTCGCGACCCTCTGCTGGAACCACCAGGCCCACCACGAGGCGTACCTCGGCATCCCGTGCGGCGGCTTCGTGCTGCACACGCTGAACATCCGCCTGCACCCGAACGACCTGGCGTACATCGCCACGCACGCGAACGACCGCGCCGTCATCGTCGACCGGCAGCTGCTGCCGCTGCTCGAGCAGTTCGTCGAGCGCACGCCGATCGAGCACGTGCTGGTGGTGGAGGACTCGTACGAGGAGCTGCTCGCGAGCGCCGATCCCGACGCGTGGCGCGACCCGGGGCTCGACGAGGGCGAGGCGGCGGCCATGTGCTACACGAGCGGCACGACAGGGCAGCCGAAGGGCGTCCTCTACTCGCACCGCTCGACGATGCTGCACACGCTGGGCGTCGCGGCCGGCAACCCGCTCGGCAAGGGCGTGAGCGAGCAGGACGTGATCCTGCCGGTGGTGCCGATGTTCCACGCGAACGCATGGGGCTACCCGTACGTCGCGACGATGCTCGGCTCGAAGCTCGTCTATCCCGGGCCGCACCTCGACGCCGAGAGCCTGCTCGAGGACTTCGTCGGCGAGGGCGTCACCTGGACGGCCGGCGTGCCGACCATCTGGCTCGGCATCCTGCAGCGCCTCGACGCCGAGCCCGGGCGCTGGGACCTGTCGCGGCTGAAGGGGATGCTCGTCGGCGGCTCCGCCGCGCCGCGCGCGATGATCGCCGGCTTCAAGCAGCGGCACGGGCTCGACGTCGTCCACGGCTGGGGGATGACCGAAACGTCGCCGGTCGCGACGACCGCGCAGCTGCCGGGCTCGCTCGCCGGCGCCGACGAGGAGACGCAGTTCGACACGATGGCGCTGCAGGGGTTGCCGCTGCCGCTGGTCGAGCTGCGCCACCGCGACGAGCAGGGCGCGCCGCTGCCGTGGGACGGCGAGGCGATGGGCGAGCTGGAGGTGCGCGGCCCGTGGGTCGCCGCCGGCTACTACGAGACGCCCGAGCAGGCCGACCGCTGGACCGACGACGGCTGGTTCCGCACCGGCGACGTCGTCACGATCACGCCGCACGGCTTCGTCCAGATCAAGGATCGCTCCAAGGACGTGATCAAGTCGGGCGGCGAGTGGATCTCGAGCGTCGAGCTCGAGAACGCGCTGATGGCGCATCCGGCGGTGGCGGAGGCGGCGGTGATCGCGATCCCCGACGAGAAGTGGGACGAGCGGCCTCTGGCGGCCGTGGTGCTGAAGCCGGGCGCGTCGGCGGACGCCGGCGAGCTGCGCGCGTTCCTGGCGCCGAGCTTCGCCAAGTGGTGGCTGCCCGACCGGTTCGAGTTCGTGGAGGAGATCCCGAAGACGTCGGTCGGCAAGTTCCGCAAGACGGAGCTGCGCGAGCTCTACGCGCCGCAAGCCGTGCGGTGAGGGCGGTCGTCCTCCCGGCGGTCGGCGCGCCGCTCGAGCTGCGCGACGTCCCGGAGCCGTCGGGCGCGGCCGTGGAGGTGCGCGCGGCGGGGGTGAACTTCGCCGACGTGCTGATCCGTCGCGGCCAGTACCCGCAGATGCCGGAGCTGCCGTTCGTCCCGGGCAGCGAGGTGGCGGGCGACCTCGACGGCCGGCGCGTTCTGGCGCTGACGCGCGGCGGCGGCGGGTACGCGGAGCGGGCCGAGGTGCGGGCCGAGTGGACGTTCCCGCTGCCGGACGGCGTCTCCTACGAGGAGGGCGCCGGCTTTCTGCTCACGTTCCTGACGGCGTACGTCCCGCTGGTGCGGCAGCTGCGGATCGGGCCGCACTCGACGGTGCTCGTGCACGCCGCCTCGGGTGGCGTCGGCTCGGCGGCGGTGCAGCTCGCGCGCTTCGCCGGCGCGCGCGTGCTCGGCACCGCCTCGACCGACGAGAAGCGCGCCGTCGTGCGCAAGCTGGGGGCGGAGGCGGTCGACTACGACGAGATCGACGGCGTGCGCGCCGACGTCGTGCTCGACCCGGTGGGCGGCGAGCTGTTCGCGCGCTCGCTGCGGCTGGTCGAGCCGCTGGGGACGATCGTCGCGATCGGCTATGCCGGCGGCGCCTGGCAGCAGGTCGATCCGGCCCTCGTCGTCGGCCGCAACATCGCGGTCTCCGGCCTCTACCTGGGTCGGCTGATGGAGCGGCGGCCGGAGCTGGTGCACGAGTGCGCGCGCGAGCTGCTGGCGCTCTGGGGCCGCGGCGAGCTGCGGCCGCTCGTCGGCGCGACGTACCCGCTCGACCGGGCCGAGGAGGCGTTCGCGCTGATCGAGGCGCGCCGCCACGTCGGCAAGGTCGTCCTCGTCCCGTGAAGGCCCTGGTCACCGGCGGTCGCGGCGGGATCGGGCGCGCGATCGTGGCTCGGCTCGAGCGGGAGGGCTACTCGGTCGAGCCGCTCGACCTGGTGGACGGCTTCGACGTCACTTCCCCGGACGCGTGGGAGCGGGTGGGCGCGGCCGATCTCGCCTGCCTGAACGCGGGCGTGCTGACGGGCGCCGCCGACCCGCGCTCGCTGGAGCTCGAGGACTACCGGCGCGCCGTCTCGGTCAACGTCGACGGCGTCGTGCTGGGCATCCGCCGGCTCGCGCGGGTGATGGACGGCGGGTCGATCGTCGTCACCGCCTCGCTGGCGGGGCTGACGGCGATGCCGAGCGATCCCGTGTACTCGCTCACCAAGCACGCGCTCGTCGGCTACGTGCGCAGCGTGGCGCCGCACCTGGAGCCGATCCGCGTCAACGCGGTGTGCCCCGGCATCGCCGACACGCCGATGATCGACGCGCAGCGTGCCGCGTTCGCGGAGGCGGGCTTCCCGCTGCTGCGGCCGCAGGAGGTCGCCGAGGCGGTGTGGCGCGCAGCGACGAGCGACCGCAGCGGCGAGGCGTGGTTCGTGCAACCGGGCCGGGAGCCGGCGCCGTTCCGCTTCCCGAACGTGCCGGGGCCGCGGGCAGGCGCTGCGCCGGTGGGCCCGCCGCCGCTCTGAGACCCCCTCGTACCTGGTACGTCCTCGCTCGGCTCCGAAGCTCCGGAACCGTTCCGTGGATGTACGAGGTACGCGAGGTCCGCCCCTAGTTCAGGTGCGGGTCGAACGGCATGTGCTCCATCAGGGAGTACTGCCGGCCGGCGCGCTGCAGCACCGTGCGCCAGAGCTCGTCCGGGTCGTCGGCGAACGCATCGTCGGGGAGCGCGGGGACGACGATCCAGGACGGCTCCTCCAGCTCGGCCTCGAGCTGGCCCGGCGCCCAGCCGGCGTAGCCGGCGAACAGGCGCAGCCTGCGGATCGAGAGCTCGTCCGGCTCGGCCTCGGCCGGTACGAAGCCGACGCCGCCGAAGATCGGCGCCGCCGCCTCGTCCACGTCCTCGAACTCGGCCAGCACCATGAACGCCTCCGGCTGCACCGGCCCGCCCACGTGGACGGCATCGGTCGCGCCGGGGATCCCGGTCAGCGACGGCACCGCCTCGGCGGCCGCCACGTCGGACGGGCGGGTGAGCACGAGCCCCATCGCGCCCTCGTCGTCGTGGTGGGCGATCAGCACGACGGTGCGCCGGAACTCCGGGTCGAGGAGCGCCGGCGACGACACCAGGAGCTGGCCCTGGAGCGAGTCCATCGCGGGATCCGTTACCCGGCCGTTCCCGGGTCAACCGCGGGCGGCGCGAACGACCAGCCGTCGCCCTCGGCGAACGCCTTCAGGATCCGCCGGGCCACCACCATGCGGTGCACCTCGTCGGGGCCGTCGTAGATGCGGCCGCCGCGCGCCTGCAGCGCCATGCGGGCGAGCGGCGTCCCGTCGGTGAGCCCGAGGGCGCCGTGCACCTGGATCGCGCGGTCGATCACGTCCTGCAGCACGCGCGCCGCGTAGAACTTGATCGCGGAGATCTCGACCCGCGCCTCCTCGCCGGCGTCGATCTTGTGCGCGGCGTCGAGCGTCATCAGCCGGCAGGCGTGGATCTCGGCCGCGCTGTCGGCGATCCAGTTCTGCACCGTCTGCTTGTCGGCGAGCGGGCCGCCGAACGCCTCGCGCTCGAGCGCGCGCCGGCAGAGCAGCTCGAAGGCGCGCTGCATCTGGCCCAGCCAGCGCATCACGTGGTGGATGCGGCCCGGCCCGAGCCGCTTCTGGGCGATCAGGAAGCCGTCGCCCGGCTCGCCGAGCGTGTTCGCGACCGGCACGCGGACGCCGGTGTAGCGCACCTCGCAATGGGTCGACCAGCCGTGGCCCGTGTGGCCCAGCACGGGGATCGGCCGCACCACCTCGAGCCCCGGCGTGTCGGCCGGGACGACGATCTGCGTGGCGCGCCGGTGCGGTGCCGCGTCCGGATCGGTGACCGCCATCACGATCCCGAACGCGGCGCCCTCGGCGCCCGAGGAGAACCACTTGTGGCCGTCGATCACCCAGTCGTCGCCGTCGCGCACCGCGCGCGTGCGCAGCGTCGTCGGGTCGGAGCCCGGCACCTCCGGCTCGGTCATCGAGAAGAACGAGCGGATCTCGCCGGCGACCAGCGGTCCCAGCCAGCGCTCGCGCTGCTCGGGGGTGCCGAACAGGTGGAGGATCTCCGCGTTGCCGGCGTCGGGCGCCTGGCAGCCGAACACGAGCTGGCCCCAGACGGAGCGGCCGATGTGCTCGTTCAGGAGGGCGTAGTCGAGGAAGCCGGTACCGGTGCCGCCCGCCTCCGGCGGCACGTGCGGAGCCCAGAGGCCGAGCGCCCGCACCTCGTCGCGCAGCTCGGCGACCAGCGCGTCGGCTGCGTCGTCCTCCCGGTCGAGCGCCGTCTCGTTCGCCAACACGCGCTCGGCCATGAAGCGCGCGACCTGCGCGAGGCGCGCGGCCGGCGGGGCAGGCTCGACGGCGGTCACCCGTCTAGCATCGCATGCCATGCAGCTCGGCTTCTACATGGGCTACGCGCAGCCCGGCACGAGCCCGCTCGAGACGATCGAGCTGGCGCGGGAGGCGGAGCGGCTCGGCTACGGCTCGGCGTGGGCGGCCGAGGCGTGGGGGAGCGACGCGGTCACGCCGCTCGCCTGGCTCGGCGCGCTGACCGAGAGGATCGGCCTCGGCACGGCGATCATGCAGCTGCCGGGGCGCTCGCCCGCGAACGCGGCGATGACGGCGGCGACGCTCGACCTGCTCTCCGGCGGGCGCGTCCTGCTCGGCCTGGGCACGTCGGGGCCGCAGGTGGTGGAGGGCTGGCACGGCGAGGCGTGGGGGAAGCCGCTCGGGAAGCTCCGCGAGTACGTCGAGATCGTGCGCGCGGCCCTGCGCCGCGAGGTGGTCGAGCACCACGGCGCGCACTACGACGTCCCGTACGTCGGCGCCGGCTCGACCGGGCTCGGCAAGCCGCTCAAGCTGATGCTGCGGCCGCTGCGAGCGGAGATCCCCATCTACCTGGCGACGCTCGGGCCGAAGGCGGTCGAGCTCACGTTCGAGATCGCCGACGGCTGGCTGCCGGTGTGGCTGTCGCCGGCGAAGGCGCGCGAGGTGTTCCCGCTCGGGTCGCTGCGGCCCGGCTTCGACGTCGCCGCAGGCGTGCAGGTGGTCGTCACCGACGACGTGCAGGCGGGGCTCGACGCGCTGAAGCCGTACTTCGGCTTCTACGTCGGCGGCATGGGCGCGCGCGGCCGGAACTTCTACAACGACCTGTTCGCGCGCTTCGGCTTCGAGGCGGAGGCGCCGCTGATCCAGGACGCGTTCCTCGAGGGCCGCCAGCGTGACGCGTTCGCCCTGATGCCCGATGCGTTCGTCGACGACGTCGCGCTCGTCGGGCCGCCGGAGCGGATCCGCGACCGGCTCGCCGCCTGGCGCGAGTCGGGGGTGACGACGCTGCTCGTCCAGTCGCGTGACCCGGTCGCGCTGCGGACGATGGCCGAGCTCTGCCTCTAGGCGCGTGCTCGCGCGAGCGCGGTCTCGGCGAGCAGCGGCACCCCGCGCTCGAAGCGCGCTGCGCCCGCGTCCTCGGCGGCGAGCTCGCCGCGGACGAAGCGCCCGTAGATCGCCTCGCAGAAGACGGCCGCCTTCCAGAGAGCGAGCGCCTCGAACCAGCCGAGCGGCTCCACCTCGCGGCCGCTGCGCTCGACGTAGCGGGCCGCCAGCTCGGCGCGTGAGGGGAAGCCAAGCTCGGCGGTGACGGGCGAGCTGCCGAGCGGGTTCGGCTCGCCGCCGGGCTCGCTGTAGGTTGCGAGTAGGTAGCCGACGTCGGCGCGCGGGTCGCCGACGGCGCCCATCTCCCAGTCGAGCACCGCCTGGATGCGCGTCGGGTCGGCGCGGGCGACCATCGTGTTGCCGAGTCGGTAGTCGCCGTGGACGACCGTCTCGGGCAGCGGCTCGGGCAGGTTGGCGGCCAGCCAGCGGCCGACCTCCTCCACCTGAGGCACCTCGCGGGTGCGGTTCAGCTCCCAGAGCTGCGAGAAGCGACGCACCTGGCGCTCGAGGTAGCTGCCGGGACGGACGAAGGCGGCGAGGCCGGGGCGGGTGACGTCGGCGGCGTGGATCTCCACGAGCGTGTCGACGAGGTCGAGGCCGAGCCGACGGCGGGCGGCCGGCTCGGTCAGGCCGGGCGGCAGGGTCGTCGTCGGCACGTGCCCCTCGAGGTAGGCCATCACGTAGAAGGGAACGCCGAGCAGGCTCTCGTCCTCGCAGACGGCGAGGATCTCCGGCACGCGGATGCCGCTCTCGGCGAGGGCGAGCTGCAGGCGCGACTCGCGCACCATGTCGTGCGCCGAGGGCGGCAGCGGCGGCCGGGGCGGCCGGCGGAGGACGAAGCGGTCGTCGCCGCGCTCGAGCAGGAAGGTGAAGTTCGAGCCGCCGCCGTCGCCGATGCGGCGCGCGCGGAGCGGGCCGGCGCCGAGGCCGTGCTCGTCGAGGAACGCCTCGACGCGGTCGAGGACGAGGAGCGGCGGCTGCCCCACGGACTGCGATGCTATGCCGCGTGCGCCGGCGGCTCTACCTGATGCGGCACGCCGAGGTGTCGTACGTCGGCGAGCACGACCCGCGAATGGTGCGGCTGACGCCGCAGGGCCACGAGCAGGCCGCGGCGGCGCGGGCGGCGCTGGACGGCGTGGAGCTGGATCTGATCGTGACGAGCAACCTGGTGCGCACGGTCGAGACGGCGGCGGTGGTGGCGCCGGGGCGCGAGCCGGAGCGCTGGGAGGCGTTCGACGAGTGGCGGGGCGGCCGGCTGGACGGGATCCCGCGCGACCGGCTGGAGCGGATGTTCGTCGGCGCGCTGCACATCACGGGCGAGGAGGACCGGTTCCTCGGCGGGGAGAGCCTGGGCGAGGCGCTCGACCGGGTGCTGCCGGCGCTCGAGGAGCTGGTCGCCCAGGAGTGGCAGACGGCGCTGGCGGTGCTGCACGGCGGAGTGAACCGGATCGTGCTGTCGCACGCCCTCGCCGGCGGGCGCACGTACCTCGGGGGGTTGGAGCAGGCGCCGGCGTGCATCAACGTGCTCGACCTCGACGAGCAGGGCTGGATCGTGCGGACGGTCAACTACGTCCCGTACGACCCGCTCCATCCCGCCAGGACGACCACGATGGAGCATCTGTGGGCGCAGCTCGAGCCATGGCTGGACGAGCGCGCCGGCGGCGCGTAACCGCAACCATTTCCCGCAAACTGCGGTCGCCGTCTGCAAATCGGCGCACAATCGTTTCGCTTCGGCGCCAAACCAGGGTCAGACCCGGGTCTGACCCTGTTCCACAGGTGACCTGCCGGGACGCGTCCGCCGGAGCCGCGACCGTGCTCGTCAGCCCGCGGCGATGGCGCACACGCCGGCGAGGGCGACGGCCACGCCCGCCTTCTGCGTCGCCGTCAGGCGCTCGCCGAGCAGGGCGTGCGCCAGCAGCACCGTCACCACCGGGTAGAGCGAGCCGAGCACCGCGACCAGCGCCAGCAGGCCATGCCCGCTCGCGAACGCGAACAGCACGTTCGCGCTCGCGTCGGCGACGCCCACCGCGGCCACCGCCGGCAGCCAGCGGCGCGGCACCGCGAGCGGCGCCCGCACCACCATGGCGGCCGCGAGCAGGAACCCGAGCGAGCCGATCCGCGCGCCGACGAGCGTCGAGAGCGCGTCGCCCTCCCGCGAGCCGAGCCCGAGGAAGTAGACGAAGAGCCCCAGTGCGAGCGCGGCCACCATTGCGAGCACCACCGCCCGCGACCGCTCGGGCGATGCCGACCGCCGCTCCTCCGCCGACGCGAGCACCGCCCCCACCAGCGCCGCCGCGGCGCCGGCGAGCGCCACCGCCGCCGGGCGCTCTCCCGTCGCGAGCGAGATGGCGAACGGCACCACCGCGCCGCACGCGACGAGCGGCGAGACGACGCTCATCGTGCCGAGGGAGAGCGCCCGGTAGAACGTCGCCAGCCCGACGCCGCCGCCGACGCCGGCCAGCAGCCCGAGCGCGAGCGAGCGCCCGCCCACGTCGCCGCGCACGCAGATCGCGATCAGCAGCCCGACGAAGCCGGCCGACTGCGAGATGACCGTGACGGCGAACGTCGGCAGCCGCCGCGTCAGCGACCCGCCGGAGAAGTCCGCCACGCCCCAGACGACCGAGGACGCGAGCGCGAGGAGGAGACCGAGAGCCGCCAGGGCTGACGAACGCTAGCGAGCGAGCCGCGGCTAGCGGAGCCGCTCGACGACCATCGCCATACCCTGGCCGCCGCCCACGCACATCGTCTCGAGCCCGATCGACGCGTCGAGCGTCTCCAGGTCGTTCAGCAGGGTGCACATGATCCGCGCGCCGGTCATCCCGTACGGGTGGCCGAGCGCGATCGCGCCGCCGTGCGGGTTCAGCTTCTCGCCGAACGGGTCGATCCCCAGCTCGCGGCACACAGGCAGCACCTGCGCCGCGAACGCCTCGTTCAGCTCGACCACGTCGACGTCGTCGATCGTCATCCGCGCCCGGGCGAGCACCTTGCGGACGGCCTCGATCGGGCCGACGCCCATGATCTCCGGCGCGACGCCCGACACGCTCGACGCGACGATCCGCGCCCGCGGCTTGATGCCCAGCTCGCGCGCCCGCGTCTCAGACAGGACGACGGCCGCCGCCGCGCCGTCGTTCAGCGGGCACGCGTTGCCGGCGGTGACGCGCCCACCCGGCTTGAACGCCGGCTCGAGCGCCGCGAGCTTCTCGTAGGTCGACGTCGGCCGCGGCCCGTCGTCGGCCGCGACGCCGTCGTACGGCGTCAGCTCGCGGTCGAAGAACCCGGACCGCTGCGCCGCCACTGCCCGCTCCTGGGAGCGCTGCGCGAAGCGGTCCATGTCCTCGCGGGACACGTCCCAGCGCTCCGCGACGTTCTCGGCGGTGATCCCCATCGGCACGTAGACGTTCGCGATCGGCGCGTCGTCGCCGAACAGGGCGGGGTGGAGCTCCTCCTCGCTCCTGGGGTAGCCGCTCACCTGGCTGATCGACTCGACGCCCGCGGCGACGAACGCGTCGCCCTCGCCGGCGCGGATCGCGTGGAACGCCATCCGGATCGCCTGCAGGCTGGACGCGCAGAAGCGGTTGACGGTCGTGCCCGGCACCGACGCGGGCAGCCCGGCGAGCAGCGCCGCGCGCCGGCCGAGGTTCATCCCCTGGCGCTCCTGCGGGAAGCCGCAGCCGACGATCACGTCCACGATCTCCTCCCGCGGCAGCTCCGGCACGGCGTCCAGCGCCGTCCGGATCGCGAAGGCGCAGAGGTCGTCGGGACGCGCGTCGACGAGCGAGCCCTTGGCCGCCCGGCCGATCGGCGTGCGGGCTGTCGAGACGATGACGGCGTCTGCCACGGGCCAATATTGACTCATCGGTCAACCTCGCCGTAGGGTTAGCGGAGCCGATGGCGCCGCTTCTGGCACTTCGCGACGTGGATGCGCGGTACGGGCCGATCCACGCGCTGCACGGCGTCACCCTCACCGTCGACGAGGGCGAGATCGTCGCGCTGCTCGGCGCGAACGGCGCCGGCAAGACGACGACGCTGCGCGCCATCTCCGGCACCGTCCGCCGCGGCGGCACGATCGAGCTGGGCGGCCGCCCGCTGGGGCGGCGCGGCCCCGAGGCGGTCGCGCGGCTCGGCGTCGCGCACGTCCCGGAGGGGCGCGGCACGTTCGCCGAGCTGACCGTGTGGGAGAACCTGCGGCTGGGCGCCTACACGCGCCGCGGCTCGCCGAAGGCGGACGTCGCCCGCGTGCTCGAGTACTTCCCCTGGATCGAGGGGCGGCGCGACCAGCAGGCGGGCACGCTCTCAGGCGGCGAGCAGCAGATGCTCGCGCTCGCCCGCGCGCTGATGCAGCGGCCGCGGCTGCTGCTGCTCGACGAGCCGTCGCTCGGCCTGGCGCCGCTCGTGGTCGCCGAGGTCTTCCGGATCGTGCAGGAGCTCAACCGCCGCGAGGGAACCACGGTCCTTCTGGTGGAGCAGAACGCCCGCGTCTCGCTGTCCGTCTCGCATCGCGCCTACGTGCTCGAGGTGGGCCGCGTCGCGGTCGAGGGCCCGAGCGCCGACCTGGCCGGCGACGAGTCGATCCGCCGGAGCTACCTGGGCTACTAGACGGTGACCGCCCTGTCGCTCACGCGGACGCTGCCTTCCGGTTTCCGCCTCCGCACGTCATGGCTCGTGCCGCTGCTGCTCGCCGGCGGCTGCATCTTCCTGATCGTCGGCGGCCTCAGCAGCTCGCTGTTCGCCCAGCAGACCGTGTCGGGCCTCGCGAACGGCGGCATCTACGCGAGCCTGGCCGTCGCGCTCGTGCTGATCTACCGCGCCACCGAGGTGATCAACTTCGCCCAGGGCGCGCTCGCGACCTTCACGACGTACATCGCCTGGCAGCTCGGCGACTGGGGCCTCTCCTACTGGCCCGCCTTCGTGGCCACCCTCGGGCTCGCGTTCGTCGGCGGGATGCTCGTGGAGCTCGTCGTGATCCGCCCGGTCGAGCGGCGCGGCTCGGTGCTGACGATCGTGATCGCGTCGATCGGCCTGCTGATCGCGGTGGAGGGCTCCGTCGGCTGGATCTGGGGCTCCCAGGTGAAGTTCATGCCGTCGGCGTTCCCGGCGCACGTCTACCGCGTCGGCGGCGTCGCCTTCTCGCTGCAGGACCTGGGCACGATCTTCGTCTCGATCGCCGCGGTGATCGTGCTGGCGCTCTTCTTCCGCTTCACGAAGCTCGGGCTGGCGATGCGCGCGTCGGCGGTGCGGCCGGAGGCGGCGCGGCTCGTCGGGGTCCGCGTCAGCTGGATGCTCTCGCTCGGCTGGGGGCTCGCGGCGACGCTCGGCGCCGTGTCGGGGATGATGGCGGCGGCGAGCCCCAGCGTGCTGCTGCAGCCGTCGATGATGGACGGCGTCCTCATCTACGCGTTCGCAGCGGCGGTGCTGGGCGGGCTCGAGAGCCCGGCCGGGGCGGTCGTGGGCGGGCTCGCGATCGGGGTGCTGCTGAACCTGCTCGGCACCTACGTCGGCTGGGTGACGCCGGCGCTGCTGCTGCCGGTGGCGTTCGTGGTGATGCTGGTGGTGCTGCTCGTGAAGCCGTCCGGCCTGTTCGGCGGGACGCGGGTGCGGCGCGTATGACGAGGTTCGTCGCCGCCCGCGCGACCGTGATCGCGGCCGCCGCGCTCATCGTGGCGCTGCTCCCGTTCGCGCTCTCCGACTACAACCGCTCGCAGGGCGCCGACGTGGCCGTCTTCTACGTCGTCATCCTCGGCCTGAACATCGTCACCGGCTACACGGGCCAGATCTCGATCGGGCACGGCGCCTTCATGGCGATCGGCGGCTACGCGACCGCGATCCTCACGCACGACCACGGCTGGAACGACCTGGCGACGCTGCCGATCAGCGCGCTCGCCGGCTTCGGCGCGGGCATCGTCGTCGGCCTGCCGGCCCTCCGCTTCCGCGGCACCTACCTGGCGCTGGCGACCTTCGCGGTCGCGCTCGCGGTGCCGCAGATCGCGAAGAACTACTCCGGCTTCACCGGCGGCACCGAGGGGCTCGCGCTGCCCATCCACAGCGGGCTGTGGCTGTACGGCCTCGGCTGGGCGGCCGCCGCGATCGCCACGGTCGCGGCCTGGCTGTTGCTGCGCGCCCGCACCGGCCGCGCCTTCCGGGCGGTGCGCGACAGCGAGGTGGCGGCGGCCTCGTCGGGCGTCAGCCTGCCGGTCTACAAGACGCTCGCCTTCGGGATCTCGGCGGCGTTCGCCGCGGTCGCCGGCTCGATCTACGTGCTCGTGAACAACTTCGTCAACCCGGACGTCTTCGGGCTGACGCTGTCGCTGTACGTCCTGATCGGGGCCGTGGTGGGCGGGCTCGGGTCGCTCTGGGGCACGATCGCGGGCGCCGCGTTCGTGCAGCTGCTCCCGATCGGCCTGACCAGCTCGCACGCGCTGTCGTCTCAATCGGTGCCGGTGATCTTCGGCGCAGTGGTGATCGTCGTCATGGCGCTCGTCCCTCGAGGGGCAGCAGACCTCCTCCGGGTGGGCGCCGCGCTTGCAGTTCGGAGGAGTCCAACCCCCTAGGCATGGAGGGCAGATGACCAGAAGGTTGAAGGTGTCGGTCGCCGTCTCGGTGCTGGCGGTCGCCGCGGTCGCGGCGGTCGTCGGCGTCGCTGTCGCCGCCGCGGCCGGCTCGGCGACGCCGGGCCTGACGAAGACGTCGATCAAGATCGGCGGGACGTTCCCGCTGACCGGGCCGGCGCAGCTGTACGGGGTGATCCCGAAGGCCGAGAACGCCTACTTCCAGTACGTCAACGACCACGGCGGCGTCAACGGCCGCAAGATCAAGTTCGTCTACTACGACGACGGCTACAACCCGGCGCAGACGGTGCCGCTGACGAAGAAGCTCGTCCAGCAGGACAAGGTCTTCGCCGTCTACGGCAGCCTGGGCACCGCGCCGATCCTGGCGACGCGCGACTACCTGAACAAGCTCAAGGTGCCGCAGGTGCTCGTGGCGACCGGCGACTCGTACTGGGCGACCCAGTTCAAGAAGTACCCGTGGACGACCGGCTTCCAGCCCGACTACCCGGGCGAGTCGAAGGTCTACGGCCAGTTCATCCGCAACAAGGTGCCGCAGGCCAAGATCGGCGTCCTGATGCAGGACGACGCCTACGGCCAGAACTACTACAACGGTCTGCTCGCCGGGCTCGGCGACGCGAAGGCGAAGGTCGTCGACGTCGAGAAGTACGACGCGACGCAGACGGACGTCAGCCAGCAGGTCGTGAAGCTGAAGGCGTCGGGGGCGAACGTGTTCGCGCTCTTCGCGACGCCGACGCAGACGATCACGGCGCTCGCGGTGGCCACGAAGATCGGCTGGAAGCCGGTCACGTTCATCAACAACGTGTCGGCGTCGCCGCTGTTCATGGCGCTCGCGCAGAAGAGCGGCGCGAACGTGCAGAACGACATCACGGCCACGTACGTCTACGACACGATCAACAACCCCGACACGGCCACGACGAAGCTCTACGAGAGCATCCTGGCCAAGTACGACAAGGGCGCCGACCCGAACGACTCGCTCAACATCTACGGCGTCGCGAGCGCGTGGACGTTCGTGAACGCGCTCAAGCAGGCAGGGCCGAACCCGACCCGGCAGGGGCTGATCGACGCCCTGATGAGCATGAAGAAGGTCGTCAACCCGTTCCTGTACCCCGGCGTGAAGATGAGCACGTCGAAGACCGATCACTTCCTGATCGAGCAGCAGATCCTGGAGCAGTACAAGGGCCAGGCCTGGAAGCCGTTCGGTCATCTGTTCGGAAACGCGAGGTAGGAGACAGGCGGTGGGCGGCGGGGCCTCGGGGCCCCGCCGCCCGCTAGCTTCCGGCGATGGACGAGCTCGAGCCCGGCATCCTGCGCACGACCTTCCGGCTGCCGCTCGGGATCGACCACGTGCACTGCTACTTCCTGCGCCGGCCGGGCGGCGGGCTGACGCTGGTCGACACGGGCCTCGGCTCGCGCGACCCGGAGGCCCGCTGGCGGCCGGTGCTCGACGCGCTGCCGGCGCCGGTCGAGCGGATCGTCGTCACGCACATGCACCCCGACCACGTGGGCGGCGCCGCCGACGTGGCGGGCCTGACGGGCGCGCCGGTGCTGCAGGGGCGCGAGGACCACGTGGTCTGCCGGCAGGCGTGGGGGCCGGGGCGCGATCCGCAGCGGTTCGCCGCGCACTGGCGGGAGCACGGGATGCCCGCGGCGGAGGTGGGGGACGTGGTCGAGGAGTCGGGCCGGCTGACCGCCGCCGTCCACTGGGTGGAGGAGGCGGAGCTGCTCGATCCCGGAGACGAGGTCGACGGCTGGCGCGTCGAGCTGCTGCGCGGCCACTCCGACGGGCACATCGTGCTGCACAAGGGCGGCGTGCTGATCGCCGGCGACACGATCCTCGACCCGATCACACCGGCGATCGGCCTCTACCCGGCCGGCCGCCCCGACCCGCTCGGCGACTACCTGGAGACGCTGCGAAGGATCGAGGAGCTCGATCCGCGCGTCGCCTACGCGGGCCACGGGGTGCCGATCGAGCGGCCGGCCGAGCGGGCGCGGACGATCGCGGCGCATCACCGCGACCGGCTCGACCGGGCGCTCGCCTCGCTCGACGGCCGCCCGTTGAGCGCTTACGAGGTGTCGCTGCGGCTCTTCCGCCGCGACCTGCCGGCGCCGCAGCGGCGCTTCGCGGTCGCCGAGGCGCTCGCGCACCTGGTGCGGCTCGTCGGCGAGGGGCGCGCCGCGCAGGCGGACGGCGGGTTCGTCGCCGCCTAGAAGGCGCCCGGCAGGCCCCGGATACCATGGCCGTATGCAGCCGCTTCGCATCGGCGTTCTCGCCCTGCAGGGCAACTTCCGCGAGCACGTGACCATGCTCCGGCGCCTCGGCGCCGAGCCGGTCGAGGTGCGCAAGGCGGAGCAGCTCGACGGGCTCGACGGCCTGGTGATCCCGGGCGGCGAGTCGACGACGTTCATGCGCCTGATGCGCCTGTACGGGCTCGACGAGGCGATCCGCCGCTTCGAGCGGCCGGTGTTCGGAACGTGCGCCGGGATGATCGTGCTCGACCGCGAGCACCTCGGGCTCGTCGACCTGCGGGTGCGCCGGAACGCGTTCGGCCGTCAGGTCGCCTCGTTCGAGGCCGACCTGGACGTGGCCGGCGAGGACGAGCCGGTGCGCGCGGTGTTCATCCGCGCACCCTGGATCGAGGAGGTCGGGCCCGACGTGGAGGTGCTGGCGGAGGCCGACGGGCGGCCGGTGCTGGCGCGGCAGGGTAGGTTCCTGGTCGCCGCGTTCCACCCGGAGCTGACGGACGACACGCGGCTGCACCAACGGTTTCTCGAGACGGTGAAGGAGAGGCAGGTGGACGGTGTCCGGGCATAGCAAGTGGTCGTCGATCAAGCACAAGAAGGGCGCCGCCGACGCGAAGCGCGGCAAGCTCTTCTCGAAGCTCTCGCGCGCGATCATCGTCGCGGCGAAGGAGGGCGGCGGCGACCCGGCCAACAACCTGGCGCTCCAGAACGCGATCGAGAAGGCGAAGTCGTACTCGATGCCGAAGGACAACATCGACCGCGCGATCGCCAAGGGCTCCGGGGCCGACGCCGACGCGAGCGCCTTCGAGACGGTCGTCTACGAGGGCTACGGCCCGGAGGGCGTGGCGGTGATCGTCGAGGCGCTCACCGACAACCGCAACCGCACCGCCTCCGACGTGCGGCACCTGTTCGCGAAGCACGGCGGCAACCTCGGCGCCACCGGCGCGGTCGCGTGGCAGTTCGAGCGCCGGGCCGTGGTCGTCGTCCCGGCCGACGGCGTCGACGAGGACGAGCTGTTCATGGCGGCCGCCGACGGCGGCGCCGACGAGGTCGAGCGCGACGGCGACGTCTTCCAGATCACGGCCGCCCCGGATGCGCTCGCCGCGGTCCGCGAGGGCGTGCAGCAGGCCGGCTTCACCGTCGACTCGGCCGAGCTGACGATGCTCCCGAAGGTGACCGTGGCCGTCGAGGACGAGAGCAAGGCGCGGCAGGTGATGCGCCTCGTCGACGCGCTCGAGGACAACGACGACGTGCAGGACGTGTACGCGAACTTCGACATCCCGGAGCGCGTGCTCGAGGCTGTCGCCGGCTAGCTCCGCTCGCCGCCGTCTCGGCGCCGAGCCCGCCGATCTCGTCCGGAGGGCGGGGAGGGCCGGCCTTCGCGGCCCGCTCGTCGGGGGCGACCGCGTCGTAGTCCTCCTGCACGGACCCGGGCAGGAACGTCCGGACAGCTCCCTAACGTGTCCACGTGAAAGTCCTCGGCATCGATCCAGGGACGGCGGCGTGCGGGTACGGGATCGTCCACGAAAGCGACGGGCGCCTCAGGGCCACGTGCCACGGGTGGTGGAGCACGCCCGCGCGGCGGCCGCTCGCGCAGCGGCTGCTCGAGATCCACGAGGGAGTCCGGGCGCTGATCGCCGAGCACGCCCCGGATGCGGTCGCGCTGGAGGAGTCGTTCGTCGGCGCCGACGCCCGCATCGCGCTCTCCGTCGGGCAGGCGCGCGGGGCCGTGCTCGTCGCCGCGTCGGCCGCCGGGCTCGACTGCGTCGAGTACGCGCCGGCGCGGGTGAAGCAGGCGGTGTGCGGTTACGGCCGCGCCGACAAGGAGCAGGTGGGGCGGATGGTGAAGGCGATCCTCGGGCTGCAGGAGATCCCCGCGCCGAACCACGCCTCCGACGCGCTCGCCGTCGCGATCTGCCACGCGCTCGCGCCGCCGCTGCTGCGCGCGATCGGGTGAAGGAACGTCCGTTCGGACGCGTACCGTTTCCCCGATGAGGAGCCGCCCGTGATCGCCCGCCTGCGCGGCACCGTGGTCAGCCGGTCCGGTGGCAGCCTCGTCGTCGACGTGAACGGGGTCGGGTACCTCGTCGCGGCGACCCCCTCCGTCCATCGTCTCGGCACGGGGGAGATCGCGATCGAGGTGCACACGGTCGTACGCGAGGACGCGCTGCAGCTGTACGGGTTCGCGACGGCGGAGGAGCGCGAGCTGTTCGAGCTGCTGCTGGGCGTGAACGGCGTCGGCCCCAAGGTGGCGCTGGCGATCGTCTCCGGCTCGACGCCGTCCGAGCTGCGCCGCGCGATCGCGCGCGACGACGTGAAGCGCTTCCAGGCCATCCCCGGGATCGGGCTGAAGACCGCGCAACGCGTGGTGCTCGAGCTGAAGGAGAAGCTCGGCCCGGTCGTCGAGGCCGGAGAGGCCGGCGACGCCGACTTCGCCGCCCGCGAGGCGCTCGTCGCGCTGGGCTGGTCGCTCGTCGACGCCGAGCGCGCGCTCGCCGAGGTCGACGCGACGCTGCCGGTCGAGGAGCAGGTGCGGCACGCGCTCAGGCAGGCGGCGTGACGCAGTTTCTGGCACCCGTGCAGGCCGAGGCCGAGGAGGAGGTCGAGCGGTCGCTGCGTCCGCGCACGCTGGCCGAGATGGTCGGCCAGGAGCGCGTCAAGGAGCAGCTCCAGATCGCGCTCGAGGCGGCGAAGGCGCGTGGGGAGGCGCTCGACCACGTGCTGCTCGCGGGCCCGCCGGGGCTCGGCAAGACGTCGCTCGCGCAGATCGTGCGCAACGAGCTCGGCGTCGGCATCCGCCAGGTCGCGGGGCCCGGGCTCGAGCGGAAGGACGTCGCTGCGATCCTCACCTCGCTCGAGAGCCGCGACGTGCTCTTCGTCGACGAGATCCACCGCATCAGCCGGGCCGCGGAGGAGATCCTCTACCCGGCGCTCGAGGACTTCCGGCTCGACATCGTCGTCGGTCAGGGGCCGGCGGCGCGCACGCTGACGCTCGACCTGCCGCCGTTCACGCTCGTCGGCGCCACCACGCGGAGCGGCCTGCTCACCACGCCGCTGCGCGACCGGTTCGGGCTCACGTTCCGGCTCGACCTCTACCCGCCCGAGGATCTGGCCCGCATCGTGCGCCGCTCGGCGCGGATCCTCGACGTGGCGATCACCGACGAGGCGGCCGAGCTGATCGCCGGCCGCTCGCGCGGCACGCCGCGGATCGCGAACCGCATCCTCCGCCGCGTGCGCGACGTCGCGCAGGTGCGCCACTCGGGCGAGGTGACGACCGAGGTGGCCGAGGAGGCGCTCGAGCTGCTCGAGGTCGACCACGCCGGGCTGGAGCGGTTCGACCGCGAGCTGCTGCGCTGCGTGGTCGAGCGGTTCGGCGGCGGGCCGGTCGGCGTCTCGACGCTGGCGGTCGCGCTCGGCGAGGAGGCCGAGACGATCGAGGACGTCTACGAGCCGTACCTGCTGCAGCTGGGCTTCCTGCAGCGCACCCCGCGCGGCCGCGTCGTCACCGACGGGGGGCGGCAGCACCTCGGGTCGGCGCCGCGAGGCTCGACGCTCTTCTGAGCAGCCGCGCGAGCGGCCACGGCGCGAATACGGGCGAACCCCGATGCCGGGGCGACCGAGCGCGAAGCACAATCCGCTCCAGAGGGTGAAAGGAGGGGTGCGATGGCGGCTCTCCGGCGGATTCCGCCGCTTGCCGCAGCGCTGCTCGTCGCTCTGTCCGTGGTCTGCGGAGCGGCATTCGCGACGGCGGTCTATCCGGATCGCGCCGGCGACGTGCGGGGCGCCCCCGACGTGACCCGGGTGCGCCTGTCGAACACCGCCTCGACGATCACGTTCCGGATTCGCTTCGCGACTGCGCCGCCGCTCCGCTTCGATTCGCGTCAGGGGTGGGTCGACATGCTGCTGATCGGGATCGACGTGCCGCCCCTCGGGCCACCGCCGACGGTGCCCGGGGGCGAGTGGCCGGGCGTGAACTTCGCGCTCGGCACGCACGGGCCGTCGCGCGTCGGCCAGCTCGTGCGCCTGGGGAAGATGCGGTCGACGCCGGTGGCCCGGTTCGAGATCGACGTCAGCGGTCGAACGCTCGGCTTCTCGATAGCTCGTCGTGCTCTCGGCAATCCGGAGTGGTTCGCGTTCTCGCTGGCCACCGCGCGCGAGGGATCGGGACAGAGCCCGGGCGGCGTGGACGTCGTACCGCAGCGCGGCACCTATCGGTATCGGCTTTCCGCTTCGGGGCGCTAGCCGCTCTGCGATCCGGCAGCCGCGCGCGTCTCCGCCGCTGCGCGATCCGAGCGACGCCGATCGACCGATGTCGCCGCTCGGAGCAGATACGGCGCGACGAGCAGCGCCATCACGTCGAACCACACGTAGCCGGAGGCGACGCCTGAAGGCGGGTTGCCGTCGGGGATGCCCAGCCCCGGCAGCGCGCGCTCCCACCGCCAGGTGCCGAGGGCGGTCCCGTACAGCTCGAGCGAGGCGACGACGAGGAAGACGGCCGCGTAGATCGCCCGGTTGCGCGAGCGCCAGAGGAACGCGAGCAGCAGCGGCACGCCCACCGCGCCGGCGACGTCGCGGCGCGGCAGCACGGTCAGCCCGAGCAGCCCCCAGGTGGCGGCGGTGGCCGCGGCCGCGATCACGAGTCTCCGCGCGTGCCGGCGCAGTGCGAGGGCCAGCGAGAGACCGGTCAGGTAGACGATCCCGTGCGCGGGCGGCACGAACAGCGGCAGGTTGTGCAGCCGGTAGTGGTAGACGCCCCAGATCAGCGAGCCCGTCACCTCGCCGATGGTGGCGAAGCAGACCACGCCGAGCGCCTGCGCCCGCGTGGCGGGCGGCACGCGGAGGAGCGCTGCGCCCAGCACGAGCCAGGTCAGGACGCCGAGCCCGAGCTGCTCGCGGTGGTCGGCGAAGTGGTCGGCGGCCAGCAGCGCCGCCAGGTACAGCGCCGATCCTACGGGCGGAACTGCAGCTCGTGCCACGAGGGGACCGGCGCGAGCTCGAGCAGCGGCCTGCCGCCGCCGGGATGCTGGTAGGCGAACTCGGCGTCGTCGTCGTCCCAGACGACCTCGAGCGCGCCGCGCTTCACCTGGTGGTCGAGCCACGCGCCGCGGAAGATCAGCTTCCGCAGCCAGTAGACGAGCGACTCGCCGTCGACGAGCGACACGCGCTCCCAGTTGCGTACGAGGTAGCGGCCGAGGCGCGACTGCGGCTCCTCGATCGTGCCCTGCGCGGCCAGGGAGACGAGATCCTCGGTCTCGTCGGCGTCGAGCTCGGGGCCGTCGACGACGCCCAGCTTGACCGCCGCCGCGACGACCCGGCCCTCGAAGTCGCCCGCGTTGAACGAGAAGCTGTAGCCGAGGAACTCGACCACGTAGTCGTTCCCCGAGGTGTAGTTCGCGTCCGGAGTCGGCAGCCCGTCAGGCACCATCTCATGGTAGTGCACCTTCTTCTGGACTCGACCCCGACGTGGGAGAAGCTGATCCTGTGGTTGCCGGCGATCGTGATCGGCGTCGGCCTCGTCGGGGCGGTGATCATCCTGCTCGGCCGCGCGCTCGTCCAGTCGATGCGCGAGTCGGGGCATCCACGCTGGATCGTCGGCGGTCTCGTCGCCCTCGTCGGCGTCGTGATGGTGCTGACGTGGCTGGGCGTCTCCCTGCCGCGCGAGTAGCGCCGGGCTGAGCCGGTCTCACTTGTCCGTTTCGGCCGATTTGCAGCGTCTTTCGGACGTTGCCGTCCGACGGGCTCCGTACCCTCGATCGCTCGGATGGCTGTCGGAACCTGGACGATCGACCCGTGCTCGTACGCCGAGGTGCGCGCGCTCGCGGAGGCGCTCTCACTCGACGAGGTGACCGCGTCGGTGCTCGTCCGGCGCGGCTACGCCGACCCGGCCGAGGCGCGCCGCTTCCTCGAGGGAGCGCTGCCCGGTCACGACCCCTTCGCGCTCGGCGACATGCGCGCCGCGGTGGAGACGATCGTCGCCGCCGTCGAGGCCGGCGCCCGCATCTGCGTCCACGGCGACTACGACGCCGACGGCATCTGCGCCACCGCGCTCGCCGTGCTCCTTCTCCGCGAGCTCTGCACTGAGAGGCGATCCAGCGCCGACGTCGACTGGCACCTGCCGTCGCGCTTCGAGGAAGGCTACGGCCTGAACGGGCAGACGCTCGAGCGGCTCGCCGAAGAGGGCTTCGACCTGGTGCTGACGGTCGACTGCGGCATCACCGCGGTCGCCGAGGTCGAGCACGCGCGGGAGCTCGGGCTCGAGGTGGTCGTCACCGACCACCACCGGCCCGCCGAGACGTTCCCCGACTGCCCCGTCGTCGCGCCGCTGAAGGGCGACTATCCGTTCCAGGGGCTGTGCGGCACCGGCGTCGTCTGGAAGCTCGCGCAGGCGCTGCTCGGCCCGGAGCATCCGTTCTGCGACCGCCACCTGGACGTCGTCGCCCTCGCCACTGTCGCCGACGTGGTGCCGCTGCTCGACGAGAACCGCGGCCTGGCGCTGCTCGGCCTGCGCCGGCTCGCGCAGACGCAGAAGGCGGGGCTGCGCGCACTGATGCGCGTCGCCGGCGTCGACCCGGCCGCGGTCGACGAGTCGTCGATCGGCTTCCGCCTCGCCCCGCGCATCAACGCGTCCGGCCGCCTCTGCCGTCCGAAGGCCGCGCTCGAGCTGCTGCTCACCGAGGACGCCCGCGAGGCGACGCGGCTC
This sequence comes from Gaiellaceae bacterium, assembly GCA_036380895.1. Lineage (GTDB taxonomy): Bacteria > Actinomycetota > Thermoleophilia > Gaiellales > Gaiellaceae > PALSA-600. The sequence continues at coordinate 34,703 of DASVDV010000010.1, forward strand.
GCCGAGGAGCTGGAGGCGCTGAACCGCGAACGGCAGTCGGTGGAGGAGCGGATCCTGCGCGCGGCGGTGGAGCAGATCGAGTCGTGGCCCGAGGCGCGCCGCCGCCGGCGCGGCTACGTCGTCGCCGGCGAGGACTGGCACGAGGGCGTGATCGGCATCGTCGCCTCGCGGCTCGTCGAGCGCTACAACCGGCCGGTCGTCCTGATCGCCGGCGCCGACGGCGACTGGAAGGGGAGCGGCCGCTCGGTGCCCGCCTTCGACCTCCACGGCGCGCTCGCCGCGTGCAGCAGCCACCTGGAGCGCTTCGGCGGCCATCGCGCGGCGGCCGGGCTGTCGATCCGGCCGGAGCGGGTCGAGACGTTCGCCGCGGCGTTCGCGGCGCACGCCGACTCGGCGCTCGCCGACGACGACCTCGTCCCGCAGACGCGCGTGGATGCGATCGTGCCCGGCTCGAAGCTCGGGCTCGACCTGTGCGGCGAGCTCGGCCGGCTGGCGCCGTTCGGGCTCGGCAATCCGGGTGTGCTGCTGCTGGTCGACGGCTGCGAGATCGCCGAGGCCTCGACGGTCGGCGACGGCAAGCACCTGCGCTTCCGCGTCCGCTGGCGCGGACGCGACGCCGGCTCGGCGATCGCCTTCGGCCTGGGCGCGCAGCTCGACCGCTTCCGGCGCGACCAGCGCTACGACGTCGCCTTCCGCCTGCAGGAGAACCGCTGGAACGGCGTCGTGGCGCCGCAGCTCGTCGTCCGCCGGGTGTTCGACGCCGACGGCCGCTGCGACGAGCTGCGGACGTGGCTCGCCGACCTGTGGCGCGCCGGCGAGGAGGCGTGGACCGACGACGCACGGGCGATCTTCGCCGAGCTCGAGCTGGTCGCCGGCGGCGACGGCCCGAGGCGCAGCCTGCTCGAGTCGCCGACGTTCCGCGCGCTGCTCGAGGAGCGGCCCGCGTTCGCGGCGGCGGCCTGAGCCGGTCTCAGGCGGCCCGGCCGAGCCCGACCCGGGCGGCCGGCGGGCGCGCCGCACGGGCTGCGGGCGAGGCGCAGGCGTCGAGCTCCCGCAGCATGCGGGCGACCCGGATCAGCTTTCGGGAGTCGCGGCGGCGTCGCAGCATGGGACGGGAGGATTCGCGGTGAGAACGCGGCTTCCTGCCGTGCGGATACGCCCGAAACGGGGCGAGGTGGAGCCGTAGGGGAGGGGGGTACACTGGCCTCATGGCGGTGCTCGATCGGCATGCGTCCCTGATCGATGAGCTGATCGGCGAGGTCGAGGCCTACAAGCCGGACGTCGACCGCGAGCTGATCGGCCGGGCATTCGAGTTCGCGGCGCGCGCGCACTCGGGGCAGCTGCGCGCCTCGGGCCAGGAGTTCATCTACCACCCGTGGGGCGCCGCCAAGATCCTGGCGAGCCTCCAGCTCGACGAGCCGACGCTGGCGGCGGCGCTGCTGCACGACGTCGTCGAGGACACCGAGGTCACGCTCGACGAGGTGCGCGCCGAGTTCGGCGACGAGATCGCGCAGCTCGTGGAGGGCGTGACGAAGCTGACGCGCGTCCAGTTCCAGAGCCGCGAGCACGCCGAGGCGGAGAACTACCGCAAGCTGATCGTGGCGATGGCGGAGGACGTGCGCGTCATCCTGATCAAGCTCGCCGACCGCCTCCACAACCTGCGCACGATCGAGTACCTCGGCAAGCAGAAGCAGGTGCAGAAGGCCCGCGAGACGCTCGAGGTGTACGCGCCGCTCGCCCACCGCCTGGGCATCCACGCCCTCAAGTGGGAGCTCGAGGACCTCGCGTTCCAGACGCTGCACCCGCGCAAGTACGAGGAGATCAAGCAGATGGTCTCCGAGCGGCGCACCGACCGCGAGGAGCACGTGCGCGAGGCGGCGATGGTGCTGCAGGCCGAGCTCGACAAGGTCGACATCCCCGCCGACATCTCCGGCCGCGCGAAGCACTTCTACTCCATCTACGACAAGATGGCGAAGAAGGGCCGCGAGTTCAACGAGATCTACGACCTGACCGCGATGCGCGTGATCGTGCAGCGCGAGGGCGACGAGGGGACACGCGACTGCTACGGCGCGCTCGGCCTGATCCACTCGCTGTGGAAGCCGATGCCCGGCCGTTTCAAGGACTACATCGCGATGCCGAAGTTCAACGGCTACCGCGCCCTGCACACGACGGTGATCGGGCCGCAGGGCCGGCCGCTCGAGATCCAGGTGCGGACGAACGCGATGCACGAGACCGCCGAGTACGGCGTCGCCGCGCACTGGCTGTACAAGCGCGGCAAGGCCGACGGCGACGCCGAGTGGGTCGCGTGGGTGAAGCAGCTGATGGACGACGGCGCCTCCGACGAGGCCGATCCGCGCGAGTTCATGAAGACGTTCCGCACCGACCTCTTCGACGAGGAGGTGCACGTGTTCACGCCGAAGGGCCAGGTGAAGACGCTGCCGGCCGGCTCGACGCCGATCGACTTCGCCTACGCCGTGCACACCGACGTCGGCCACCGCACGGTGGGCGCGAAGATCAACGGCCGCATCGTCTCGCTGCACTACCGGCTGCAGAACGGCGACTTCGTCGAGATCCTCACGTCCAAGCAGGGGCGCGGGCCGTCGCGCGACTGGCTATCGCTGGCGAAGAGCTCGCGCGCGCGGAACAAGATCCGCCAGTGGTTCTCGCGCGAGACGCGCGAGGACGCCGAACACAAGGGGCGCGAGGCGCTCGAGCAGGCGCTGAAGGGGCAGAACCTCCCCTATGCGAAGCTCCGCGGCTCCGCCACGCTCGCGCAGGTGATCCGCGACTCCGGCTTCAAGAAGGCGGACGACTTCTACCTCGCCCTCGGCTCCGGCAAGCTGCAGCCCGGCTCGATCGTCAACAAGGTCGTCCAGCGGCTGAAGACCGAGGAGGTCGCCGCCGAGGCGCCGGTCGTGACGAAGACGCCGAAGGCGCGCGAGACGCACTCCGGCAACGAGCTGGGCGTGATCGTGCAGGGTGTCGACGACGTCCTCGTGCGGCTGGCGAAGTGCTGCACTCCGGTGCCGGGCGACGAGATCGTCGGCTACATCTCGCTCGGCCGCGGCATCACGATCCACCGCGAGGACTGCCCGAACGTGAAGGCGCTGAAGCGCAGCCCGGAGCGGTTCACGCCGGTGGAGTGGGACGGCGGCACGGCCATGAAGAGCTTCCGCGTGCAGATCGCCGTCTCGTCGTGGGACCGCCCGCGGCTGCTCGAGGACGTGGCGCGCACCTTCGCCGAGCACGGCGCGAACATCGTCAGCTACGGCGGCATGGTCGAGGATCAGCTGGCGAAGAACTGGTACACGGTCGAGGTCGGCGACGTGAAGACGCTGCGGTCGCTGCTGAACGCGCTGCGGAACCTCGAGGCCGTGTTCGACGCGTTTCGCGTCACTCCGTCGTGACCCGCGTCCACCCGGTTGCCGCAGCGGGGTTCTCCGCGGCCGCCGAGGTCTACGAGCGCGCCCGGCCGACGTATCCGGACGAGGCGGTCGACTGGTTGGTCGAGCGGGCCGGGCTCGGCCCGGGCCGCCGCGTCGTCGACCTCGCCGCCGGCACCGGCAAGCTGACGAGGCTGCTCGTCCCGAGCGGGGCGAAGATCGTCGCGGTCGAGCCGCTCGCGGAGATGCGGGCGCTGCTCGAACGCGTGCTCCCGGGCGTCGAGACGATCGACGCGATCGCCGAGGAGCTGCCCTTCGCGGACGGGGCCGTCGACGTGGTCACGGTCGCGCAAGCGTTCCACTGGTTCGACCACGCCCGCGCGCTGCCCGAGCTGCACCGCGTGCTGCGACCGGACGGAGGGCTGCTCGTGCTCGTCTGGAACACGCGCGACCTCGACGATCCGCTCCAGCGCGGGGTCGAGAAGCTGCTCGCGCCGCTCCGCGAGCGCGACCTGCCGCAGGCCGAGACGCGGTGGCGGGAGCGGCTCGACAGGTCGCCGCTCTTCGGGCCGGTCGAGGAGCGGCGCTTCGACCACGAGCAGCTGATGTCCGCCGACACGCTCGCCGACCGCGTGGGCTCCACGTCGGTCGTGGCCGCGGCGCCGTCTGCGGAGCGGGCGGCGCTGCTCGCCCGCGTGCGGGCGCTCGCCGAGGGACTGCCCGACCCGTTCCCGTACCGGTACGTGACCGAGGTGCAGGTCGCGCCGAGACGCGATTAGAGGATCCCGCCGCCCTCGAAGGCGGCGATCATGCCCCGGAACTCGTCGGGCACCGCGACCGGGCGGCGCTCGGCCAGGTCGATCAGCACGAGCGTCTGCTGCGCCGTCGCCATCAGCGTGCCGTCGCCGCCGTTCTCCTCCACGCGGTAGGCGGCGTGGTCGTAGGTGATGCTGGTGCGGCCGATCGCCTGCACGCGCACGAACACCTCGAGCAGGTCGTCGAAGCGCGCCGGCGCGTGGTACTCGACCGTCGAGGCGCGCATCGCGAAGTCTGCGGCGCCCAGCTCCGGCCGGCCGAGGTGGCGGTGGTACTCCGTCCGGGCGAGGTCGAAATAGGGCATGTACCGGCCGTAGTAGACGACGCCCTGCGCGTCGGTCTCGGAGAAGCCGACGCGCTGGTACGCCGCGTAGCGGAACGGCGACCTGCTCAGGGTGACGTGCCCGAGCTCGATCACGCGCGGATGACCGCCAGCACCTCGTCGCGCTTCTGCTCCATCAGCTCCTCCGAGAGCGCCTCCAGGTTCAGCCGCAGCAGCGGCTCCGTGTTCGACGGGCGCACGTTGAAGTGCCACTCGTCGGCCTCCACGGACAGGCCGTCGAGGTGCGAGACGCGCCCGAGCGGCCCGAACCGCTCCTCGAGGGTGCGCAGCCGCCCCGGCACGTCGGCGACCGGCGTGTTCAGCTCGCCCGTGATGAAGTAGCGCTCGCGGTAGGGCTTCAGCACCTCGCTCAGCTTGCCGCCGCGCGAGGCGAGCTCGCACATCAGCAGGAACGGGATCGTCCCCGAGTCCGCCTGCGAGAAGTCGCGGAAGTAGTAGTGGGCAGACACCTCGCCGCCGAAGACCGCGTTGTCCTCGCGCATCCGCTGCTTGATGAACGCGTGCCCGACGCGGTTCACGAGCGGGACGCCGCCGGCCTGCTCGATCGCCTCCGGCACCGCCCACGAGGCGCGCACGTCGTAGATCACCTTGCCGCCGGGCTCGCGTTCGAGGATCTGCCGGGCGAACAGCGCGGTCGCGAAGTCGCCGGGGACGAACTCGCCGGCGTCGTCGACGAAGAAGCAGCGGTCGGCGTCGCCGTCGAACGCCACGCCCAGGTCGGCGCCCTCGGCGCGCGTCCGCTCGACGATGAAGGCGCGGTTCTCGGGCAGCAGCGGGTTCGGCTCGTGGTTCGGAAAGGTGCCGTCGGGCTCGAAGTTGCAGCGCACCACGTCGAGCGGCAGCCGCTCCAGCACCGGCGGCAGCATCGTCCCGGCCATCCCGTTGGCCGCGTCGATCACCACGCGCAGCGGCCGCAAGGCGGAGACGTCGACGAACGAGAGCACCCGGTCGACGAATCGGCTCCAGACGTCCTCCTCGCGGATCTCGCCGCGCGCCGCGTCGCCCCAGCGCGCGGCGACCGCCCGGTCGCGCACGTCGAGCAGCCCCGACTCGCCGCCCACCGGCAGCGCGCCTGCGCGCACGATCTTCATGCCGGTGTACTGCTTCGGGTTGTGGGAGGCGGTCACGGCGACGCCGCCGTCGAGCCCCAGCTCGCCGACCGCGAAGTAGACCATCTCGGTGCCGACCATCCCCAGGTCCAGCACGTCGGCGCCGCCGTCGGCCGCCCCCTCGCGCACCGCGGCAGCCATCGCCGGCGCGGAGACGCGCATGTCGCGCCCGACGGCGATCGTCCGCGGCCGGAACTGCTCCACGTAGGCGCGCCCGATCGCGTAGGCGCCCTCCTCGTCGAGCTGCTCGCCGTAGACGCCGCGCACGTCGTACGCCTTGAAGACCTCGGGGTCGAGCACGACCGAGACCCTAGCTGGAGGCCCGAGTACAGCTCGAGCCGATGGTGTCCGGCGGCCCGAGGTTTCGCGGCCGACGCCGCGTGTATGTACCACCGTAACACCGAAAGGGGGTCATCAATGTCAGCTCAGACTGTGGGACGCGCGAGACGCGCGCCGAGGGAGAGCCTCCTCACGCGGCTCAGCACCGAGACCAAGCACTCCACGAAGACGACCGAGTTCTACGCGATGGTCGCGTTGATCGCCGGGATCCTGATCGCCTCGTGGATCGTGGGTCAGGGCGACGGCAACGGCAACGCGAACGTCGACGCGTTCCCGGCGGAACGGGCGTGGCTCTACGTCGCGATCGTCGGGGTCGGGTACATGGTCAGTCGCGGCCTCGCGAAAGCCGGAAGCCGCGGCCCCTACTGGTCGAAGGGCGACGAGATTCCCGACGCGCGGGACGCCGACCAGCCGATCGGCCGCGACACGTAGCTCGCCGCTTCGGCGGGAGGCGGAGCGGCGTCCGTCTCCCGCCCGCGTCTCGCGGCGCTACGCCTCCAGCACCGCCTGGATGGCAGCCGTCGACTCCTCGTCGGGCGACTCGGAGATCACCGTCGACGGCCGCTCGAACCGCCCGAGCGCCTCGGCGAGGCCGTCGGCGCGGAGCGTGCCGGCGCCGTAGGGGAGGTGCTTCGTCTCGTTGCGGTTCGCGAACTGGATGTCCGAGAAGTGGATGTGGAACGGCGCCCCGGACGGCAGCACCGAGTCGGCGAGCGCCAGCGCCTCCGCGAAGCGCTCGGTCGTCGTGAACGCGCCGTCGGAGGTGGCGTGCATGTGGGCGAAGTCGACCACCGGCCGCACCCAGCCCAGGCGGCGCGAGATCTCGACCACGTCCTCCAGCGACCCGAGCTCGCGCACGCGCCCCATCACCTCGATGCCGAACGGCACCGCCCGGCCCTTGCCCTCGAGCCGCTCGCGCAGCTCGCCCAGCTGCTCGCACACGGAGGCGATCGCGTCCTCGCGGCTGCGGCCGAGCAGGAAGCCCGGATGGAAGACGACGAGCTCGGCGCCCGCGGCGGCGGCGATCCCGGCCGAGTGGTCGAGCATCCCCACCGCCATGTTCAGCTTCTTGCCGCGCTCGGCATGTCCCATGAAGCCGGCGATCGGCGCGTGCACCGACAGCGCGACGTCGGCGTCGCGACACAGTTCGCCGAAGCGCTCGGCGAACGGATAGTCCATCCAGAAGCGCCCCTCGAAGTCGATCTCGCAGGCCGAGAACCCGCGCGTGAGCAGCGCCTCGAGCGCGGCCTCGGGCGACTCCCGCGAGGGCACGCGGGCGGGGCCGAAATGGAGGCGGCGCGGCATCGGAGCGCGAGCCTACCGCCGCCGGGATGCCGTCCGACGTCCCGCCTACCCTCTCTTCCATGACCAAGCGCCCCACCCGCATCGATCTGCTCGAGCTCGACATCGACCTGCGCCTCGCCGAGCTCTGGCGCGAAGCGGAGGGCATCGGCGAGTGGTCGCTCGAGGTGGTTGCGGCGTTCATGCGGGCCGCCTACGGCAAGGGCTACTGCGACGCGCTCACCGAGGAGTCGCCCGGCTCGCTCTGCGTCGAGCACGGCTATCGCGTCCCGGCGCGGCAGGCGGCCGGGCCCGCGCGGTCCTCCCGCTAGACTCCCGAGCGTGCCCCGCAGCACGCTTTCCGGCGCGGCTCGCACGACCCGCAGCCCGGCTCGCCTGATCGTCGCTCTCGCCGTCGCGGCCGTTCTCGCGATCTTCCTCGTCTACACGGCGCTCGCCGGCAACTCGACGCCGACGCTGCGGCCGAGCCAGCTCGCGGCCGAGCACCCGAGCAAGGTCGCCGTCGAGGGCACCGTCGTCGGCCCGGTCCGCGGCGACTCGCACAGCGCCGCCGGCCTCCGCTTCCGCGTGCGGGACATCGGCTCGAAGGGGGCGGCGATCCCGGTCGTCTACCACGGCGACTCGCCGCCGCCGCTCTTCGCGGTCGGCCGCAGCGTGGTCGTGAACGGCAACTACGCGAACGGCCGCATCGACGGCACGGGCATCGTCACCAAGTGCCCGTCCAAGTACGTGCCGGCCAAGTCCGCCTAGACCATGGCTGACCTCGGCCGCGCAGCGCTCGCCGTCAGCTTCGGCCTGGCGCTGTACGCGCTGGTCGCCGGGGGCTACGCCGCGCACCAGAACCGCCGCCGCCTCGCGCTGTCCGCACGGAACGCGCTCTTCGCCTGCTTCGGCTCCACCGCCGTCGCCTCGGCCGTGCTCGCCTCGGCGCTCGCCCGGCACGACTTCTCGTTCGTCTACGTCTGGCAGCACACGAACCGCACGCTGTCCACGGGCTACGCGCTGAGCGCGTTCTGGGGCGGTCAGGAAGGGTCGCTCCTGCTGTGGCTGCTCGTGCTGACCGGCTACGCGACGCTCGTCGTCGCGCTCAACCGCCGCCTGCTGCGCGACCTGATCGCCTGGGTGGTGCCGGTCTTCGGCGGGATCGCCGTCTTCTTCTCGTTCGTCCTCGTCTTCGTCGCCAGCCCGTTCGACGTGCAGACGGCGCCGGCCAACGGGCTGGGCCTCACGCCGAGCCTGCAGAACCCGTACATGGTCGCGCACCCGCCGGCGCTCTACCTCGGCTACGTCGGCCTGTCGGTGCCGTTCGCGTTCGCCGCCGGCGCCCTGCTCTCCGGCCGCACCGACGAGCGCTGGATCGTCGCCACGCGCCGCTGGACGCTCGCCGCCTGGGCGTTCCTCGGCGTCGGTCAGCTGATCGGCGCCCACTGGGCGTACGTCGAGGTGGGCTGGGGCGGCTACTACGCCTGGGACCCGGTCGAGAACGCGGCGCTGATGCCGTGGCTCGCCGCGACGGCGTTCCTGCACAGCGTGATGATCCAGGAGCGCAAGGGGATGCTGCGCGTCTGGAACATGGTGCTCGTCGCGCTCGCGTTCGAGCTGTCGGTGTTCGGCACGTTCCTCACGCGCAGCGGCGTCGTCAACTCGATCCACTCGTTTGCGAAGAGCCCGATCGGCGGCTGGTTCCTCGCCTTCGTCGTCATCTCCTCGGTCTTCTCGGTGGCGCTGATCCTGTGGCGGCTGCCGCTGCTGAAGGCCCGCACGAAGCTCGAGTCGGCGTTGTCGCGCGAGGCGACGTTCCTCTACAACAACCTGCTGCTCGTCGCCCTCTGCCTGACCGTGCTCTGGGGTGTGCTGTTCCCGATCGTCACGCAGCTGGTCAAGGGCGAGTCGCGCACGATCGGACGGCCCTACTACGACTTCTTCCTGCGCGCGTTCGGGCTGCCGCTGCTGCTGCTGATGGGCATCGCGCCGCTGATCGCGTGGCGGAAGGCGAGCGTCCGCTCGCTGCTTCGCACGCTCGCGTGGCCGATCGCCGCGGCCGTGATCTGCGGTGCGGCGCTCGTCGCGGCCGGCGCCGGCTCGTCGAAGCCTGGGCTGATCGCCTACACGTTCTGCTCCTTCGTGCTGGCGACGATCCTGGTGGAGCTCGTGCGGGGAACGCGCGCCACCGGCTCGCTGCTCGTGCTCGTGTCGCGCAACCGGCGCCGCTACGGCGGATATGTCGTGCACGCCGCGGTCGTGCTGCTCGCCATCGGCATCGCCGGCTCGAGCGCCTACAGCAGCAGTCACGAGGTGAAGCTCCGGCCGGGCCAGACGACGCATCTCGCCGGCTACACGCTCACCTACCGCGGCGCGGAGCCGATCGTCGGCGACCCGAACCGCACGGGCGAGTACGCATTGCTCGACGTGAGTGGCCGCTGGCACGGCACGCTCCGCACCGGCGACGTCAACTACACCGGCTTCGACGAGAGCGATCGCGACGTCGGCATACGCACCTCGTGGCTGCGCGGGGAGGACCTGTACGTGATCGCCGACTTCACGAAGGGCTCGAACGCCGTGTTCTTCAAGGTGCTGGTGAAACCGCTCGTCAACCTGATCTGGCTCGCCGGGATCGTTTTCGTGCTCGGGGCCGCGGTGGCGCTGTGGCCCGATGCGCGCGAGCAGCGGCGGCTCGCCTCGCGCTTCGCGCTCGCCCGGGCGTGACCGCGCTCGCACTCGTGCTCGGGGTCGCGGTGGCGGTCGCGGCCGTGCTGCTCGTCGCGGTGCCGTTCCTGCGCGAGCCGTCCGCGGCCGACGACCGGCTCGACGCGACGAGCGCCGACGAGGACGCGCGCCGGCGGCTGATCGAGGATCGCGACCGGGCGCTCGCTGCGTTGAAGGAGCTCGAGTTCGACCATCGCACCGGCAAGCTGGCCGACGACGACTACCGCGAGCTGGTCGGGCCGCTGCGGCGACAGGCGGCGCGGGTGTTGCGGGCGCTCGACGATTCGCGAGCGCCCGAAGCGGGAACGGCAGGCGGCATGACGGAGCCGCTGACGCCGACGCCCGTGCCCGAGCCGGGGCCGCCGCCCGACGAGGGCACGCCGCCGCTGCCCGTGCCCGTCCCGGAGCCGTACCCGCCGCCCGACGAGGGCACTCTGCCGCAGGAGTAGCCGCCGCTAGCGCGAATCCGCGCGCATGCGGCGATTCGCGCTCGCACTGCTCGCCCTGCTCTGCGTCGCGACGCCGGCCCTCGGCGACGACGCCGGGAAGAAGCGGAGCATCGACGCGCGGATCCAGGCGCTGCACGGGAAGATCGGCCAGCAGCGGGCGCAGGCCTCGCACCTGCAGAGCCGCATCGACGACTACACGAACCGCATCCGCGGCCTCGAGGCGCGGGTGGGGGACGTCTCCCTCCACCTGCAGACCCTCGAGTCCGACCTCGCGCTGCACCAGAAGCGCCTGAACGCGCTCGACTCGCTGTACCGGCTGCAGACGAAGCGGTACGAGGCGCTGCGCTCCGAGTACACGCTCTCCGTGCACCGGCTCGACCGGCGCCTCGTCGAGATCTACGAGGCGGGCGAGCAGTCCACGCTCGACGTCCTGTTCGGGTCGAAGAGCGTTCAGCAGGCGCTCGACCGGGTCGAGTACGTCGACCAGATCGGGTTGCAGGACCGCCGCGTCGCGCACCAGGTGGCGGTCGCGAAGCGGAACGTGAAGGTGGCGCGCGCGAAGACGAAGCGGCTGCGGGTGAGCGTGCACGGCGAGACCGCCGTGATCGCCGCTCGCACCAACCAGACGCGGGAGGTGCGCGACGCGCTCGTCGGCGCCAGGGGCGACCTCTCGATCGCGCGGCAGCAGGAGAAGGTGAAGCTCTCCGACCTGACCGCCGAGCAGCAGGCGGAGGCGTCCGAGATGGACGCGCTGCAGGAGGTGAGCGCCCAGCTGGCCGAGCAGATCCGCGCCGCGCAGGCGCGGAACGCCGCCGACGGCGTCACCGACTCGACGCCGTCGTCGGCCGGGCTCGTGTGGCCGGTGAGCGGGCCGATCACGAGCCCCTTCGGCTGGCGATGGGGACGGATGCACGAGGGGATCGACATCGGCGTCGGCTACGGGACCCCGATCCACGCGGCCGCCGCCGGCGTCGTCATCTACTGCGGCTGGGAGGAGGGGTACGGCAACTTCGTCGTGCTCGACCACGGCGGCGGGATCGCGACCGCGTACGGGCACCAGAGCCAGATCGCCGTCACCTGCGGCCAGCACGTCGACCAGGGGCAGGTGATCGGCTATGTCGGCTGCACCGGCCACTGCACCGGGCCTCATCTCCACTTCGAGGTCAGGGTCAACGGCAACGCCGTCGACCCCATGGGTTACCTGTAGCGGCTGCGGCTCACCACCGGTACCAGCGCCGGCCCTCCGCGCCGCGGATGAAGAACCCGATCAGCCACAGGATCGCGAGCACGATCGCGACCCAGATCAGGAACTTGACGACGGCGAAGCCGAGCACGAAGAACACGATCACGATCAGCAGGGCGAGGAGCAGAATTCCCACGGCGGCCTCCTTCGGGGGTCGATATCCGGGTACTGCCCGCGGTTCGTTACCCGCCGCCGCGAACCCGTAACCCGCTGACCGGTCGATCCGTTTACCCATTGCAAGATCGGCAGGCGTCGTGCCTGTCGACCCGAGTCGTCTCCCGACGAACGGGCGCCTCCCCCCGGGGCGCCCGTTTTTTCGTCGGGAGGGGAACCTCCGGTTCCCCTCCCGAACCCTCCCCTCCGACGCCTTCGGGCTCGGGTGGTCGTTCGGGTCGATGCGCCAGGCGTCACGGCTTCCGGTTGCTCGCACCCGAGCAAGCTCGGGCACTCGCGAAGGGCGGTGGTGGGCGACCGTTTCCGAGTTGGCACACAATCGTTTCGCTTCGGCGACCCTTCGGGTACAGACCCGGGTCTGACCCCGTTCCACAGTTGGCCTGCGGAGACGCGTCTCGAGGGGGCGCGGCCGGGTTACAGCTGCGTCAGCAGGAAGACGTTCAGGACGATGATCGCTGCCGCGACGACGCTCGCCGCCGCCGTCGTCAGGCGCCCGTTGACGAGGTCGCCCATCACCCTGCGGCGCGACGTGAACAGCACCAGCGGCACCAGCGCGAACGGGATGCCGAACGACAGCACCACCTGCGAGACGACCAGCGTGCGCGTCGGGTCGAGGCCCACGCCGATGACGACGAACGCCGGCAGCATCGTCACGAGCCGCCGCACGGCCATCGGGATGCGCCTCCGCACGAAGCCCTGCATCACCACCTGCCCCGACAGCGTCCCCACCGCCGAGCTCGACAGTCCCGACGCGATCAGCGCGAGCGCGAACAGCGTCCCCGACGCGCCGCCCAGGATCGGCTCCAGCGTCTTGTGGGCGCGGTCGAGCGACTCCACGTCCGTGTGGCCGTGCGTGAAGAACGTCGCCGCCGCGACCACGAGCATCGCGACGTTGATCACCCCCGCGATCACCATCGCCAGCACCACGTCCACGCGCGTGTAGCGCAGCAGCGTCCGGGCGTCCTCGGTCGTCTCCGGGACGATCCGGTCCTGCGTCAGCGCCGAGTGCAGGTAGATGACGTGCGGCATCACCGTCGCCCCGAGGATCCCGACCGCCAGCAGCACCGCGCCGTGCCCGCCGAACTGCGGCACCACCGCGTGATGGCCGACGGCGTGCCAGTCCGGGTTCGAGAGCTTCAGCTCGGCGACGTAGCAGACGCCGATCACGCCCACGAGCGTCGCCACCACCGCCTCCAGCGGGCGCACGCCGAACCGCTGCAGCTCGAGCAGCGCGAACGACGCCACCCCGGCCAGCAGCGCGGCGGGGAAGAGGCCGATGCCGGCGAGCAGGTCGATGCCGATCGCGGCGCCGAGGAACTCCGCCAGGTCGGTGGCGATCGCGACCGCCTCCGCCTGCACCCACAGCCCGAGCGAGACGCGGCGCGGCAAGTGCTCGCGGCACAGCTCCGGCAGGTTGCGCCCGGTGGCGATCCCCAGCTTCGCCGACAGCGTCTGGATCAGCAGCGCGACCAGGTTCGCCAGCACGATCACCCAGACCAGCCGGTAGCCGAAGCGCGACCCGCCCGAGATGTTCGTGGCGAAGTTTCCGGGGTCGATGTACGCCACGCAGGCGATGAACGCCGGCCCGAGGAACGGGAGGATGCGGAAGCGTGTCCGGTGGAGGGCCTCGTCGACGGTGCGGAGCCCTTCCGGGAGCTCTTCCCGGGAATCGAGCACCCTCAGACTTTAGCCATGCCTAACTTTCGTGCAGCACGCGCAGGTCGGGCAGCTGCCGCCAGCGCTCGCGCAGGTCGAGCCCGTAGCCCACGAAGAACTCGTCCGGCAGCGTGAAGCCGACGTAGTGCACGGGCAGGTCGTCGACCAGCCGCCGGTACGGCCGGTCGAAGAGCACCGCCGCCACGAGGGAGGCGACGCCGCGCAGCGCCAGCGTCCGCGTCAGGTAGTGCATCGTCAGCCCGGTGTCGACGACTTCGTCGACGAGGATCACGTGCCGGCCGTCGATCTCCGTGTCGAGATCCTTGAGGAAGCGCACCTGGTCGTGCCCGCCCGTCTCGGCGGAGCCGTAGCCGGCCAGCTCGACGAAGTCGAGCGCGTGGTGGATCGGCAGCGCCCGCGACAGGTCGCAGATGAACGGGATGCAGGCCTTCAGCGAGCCGACGAGCAGCGGCTCGCGGCCGGCGTAGTCGCGCGCCAGCTCGGCGCCCAGCTCGCGCACGCGCGCGGCCAGCTCGTCGGCGTCGAGGAAGACCTCGCCGATGCGCTCGTCGCCTGTCAGGACGCCTGACGCAGGTTGTACCGCGACGCCAGCCGCTCGAAGTCGCGCTCGTAGAAGAGCTTCACCCGCACGTCCGGATACCGCTCGCGGAGCTTCCGCAGCTTGCGGTTCTTGCGCGTCACGAGCGACTGCTTCATCACCGTGACCTCGAGGTACATGTCCTGCTCGGGCAGGTAGAAGTCGGGCGTGAAGGCCTCGACGACGCGGCCTTCCTCGTCGCGCTCGAGCACGAAGGTCGTCGGCTCGTACATCCAGGGGACGCCGTAGTAATCGATGATCTTCGCGTACTCCAGCTCCGCGGCGTTGGCGAAGCGCGGCGGCTCCGCACCGCGGAATGCCTGGAAATCAGGCGTTTCCGACAGCACCAAGACCAGGGTAGCATCGGCCTCGGATGACCTCCTAGACTCCCGCGGGTGGGCTTGACGATCGCGCACCTGTCCGACCTCCACTGCGGCTCGCCCCACTTCGTCCCGGACCTGATGGAACGGGCGATTGCCGAGATCAACGACCTGAAACCCGACGTGGTCGTCTGCACCGGCGACCTGACGACCTTCGGCTTCAAGGAGGAGTTCGCCCGGGCGCGCCGCTACCTCGACCGGCTCGACTGCGACGCGCTCGTCGTCGTGCCCGGCAACCACGACTCCCGCAACGTCGGCTACCTGCACTTCGAGGAGCTGTTCGGCGAGCGCAGCTCGGTGCTGCGGCGGCCGGGCGTGACGGTGGTCGCCGTCGACTCGACCGAGCCCGACCTCGACCACGGCCAGATCGGCCGCGGCCGCTACGGCTGGATCGAGGAGCAGTTCGCCGCCGCCGAGAACGGCCTGCGCGTGTTCGTGCTGCACCACCACCTGCTGCCGATCCCCGGCACCGGCCGCGAGCGCAACGTCGTCTACGACGCGGGCGACGCGATCGAGTGCCTGCAGCGCGCAGGTGTCCATCTCGTCCTCTCCGGACACAAGCACGTGCCCTACGCCTGGAAGCTCGAGAACCTGTTCGTGGTCAACACCGGCACCGTCTCGACCCTGCGCCTCCGCGGCCACACGCGCCCCTGTTACAACGTCGTCGAGGCGGCCGGCAACCACGTGTCCGTATGGCGCCGCTATCCGTTCCACGGGCAGGAGCGGATCATCCAGTTCGACACCGTCACCGGCGAGTACGAGAAGTACACCGCCCGCATCGAGCGGGAGGTGACGACCCCGCGGTGAGGGCGGTGGCGCTGATCGACGGGGAGCACTATCCGGCGGTGGTGCGGGACGCTCTCGCCGCGCTGCCGTACGAGTGGGTGGGGGCGATCCTCGTCGGCGGCACCGAGAAGCTCCGCGGCGACGACGGCTGGGGCGTGCCGCTGCGCGACGACTTCGGCGACGCGGAGCTCGTGGTGGATCTCTCCGACGAGCCGGTGCTGGGGCCGGCGGCGCGCTTCGGCTGGGTCGCGCGCGCCCTCGCCGCCGGGCTGCCCTACGTGGGCGCCGACTTCCGCTTCGACCCGCCGGTCTTCGAGCCGTTCGAGCTGCCGTCGGTGGCGGTGATCGGCACCGGCAAGCGCGTGGGCAAGACCGCCGTGACGACGCACCTGGCGCGCCTGCTGGCGCGTGACCGCGACGTGCTCGTGGTGGCGATGGGTCGCGGCGGCCCGGCCGAGCCGGAGCTCGTCGAGACGCCGCCCGGCGTCGCCGACCTGCTCGCGCTCGCGCGCAGTGGCCGCCACGCCGCGTCCGACCATCTGGAGACCGCGGCGCTCGCCGGGGTGCCGACGATCGGCTGCCGCCGCGCCGGCGGCGGTCTCGCCGGCGACGTGTTCTTCTCGAACGTGCTCGAAGGCGCCCGGCTCGCCGCCGATCGGCGGCCCGACCTGGTGGTGTTCGACGGCAGCGGAGCCTCGATTCCGCCGGTCGCCGTCGACCGCCGCGTGCTCGTCACCGGCCCCGGCCACGACCTCGCCGCGCACCTCAACCCGTACCGGGGCCTGATCAGCGACCTCGTGCTGTCGATCGGCGGCGACGCGCCCGGGGCGCTGCGCGCCGACCTGCGCCTGCGCCCGCTGGAGGAGCTCTCCGGCCAGGTGGCGGTCTTCACCGCCGGGGCGGCCCCGGTCGACCATCTCGACGCCGAGGTGGTGCACGTCTCGCGCGCGCTCGCCGACCGGCCGGCGCTGCGGGCGGAGCTGGCGCGGCTCGACGCCGACACCTACCTGGTCGAGATCAAGGGCGCGGCGATCGACGTGGTCGCCGAGCACGCGCTCGCCGCCGGCCGGCGCGTCGTCTTCGCGGCGAACGAGCTCGTCGGCGACGGCGTCGACGAGGCGCTGCTCGCGCTCGCCCGCCCGGCGGTGGCCGCGTGATCCAGCGCCGCTTCGGCGACCCGCTGCCGCTGGGCGGCGACGATCTGCCGTACTCGAAGGGCCTGATGGCGCGCGCCCTGATCGCGGCCGGCGTCTCGGCCGAACGCGCCTACGAGCTGGCGCGGGCGCTGGAGATCGACCTGGCCGAGCGCGGCGCGCCGAGTGTCGAGCTGGAGCGCCTCGACGATCTGGCCCGCGCCGTGCTGGGCGACGAGGAGGGCGAGCGCGCGGTCACGCGGCTGCGACGGCTGCGCGAGCTGAACGCGCTCGACGTGCCGCTCGTGATCCTGGTCGGCGGCGCCACCGGCACCGGCAAGTCGACGGTGGCGACCGAGCTGGCGCACCGGCTCGGGATCACCCGCGTCACCTCGACCGACTTCATCCGCCAGACGATGCGCGCGTTCTTCTCGCGCGAGTTCATGCCCGCCGTCCACTACTCGAGCTTCGAGGCGGGCGCGGCCGTGCCCGGCACCGCGACGGGCGACCCGGTGATCAACGGCTTCGTCGAGCAGTGCCGTCACGTCTGCGTCGGCGTCGAGGCGGCGATTCGGCGTTCGCTCACGGAGGGCTGGTCGATGGTGCTGGAGGGCGTCCACCTCGTGCCGGGGCTCGTACCGGCGCACCTGGAGAACGCGCTGCTGCTGCACGTGGTGGTCGAGATCGAGGACGAGGACGCGCATCGCGCGCACTTCCTGGTGCGCGATCTGACGACGGGCGGCGTCCGCCCGATGGGCCACTACCTGGACGGCCTCGACCGGATCCGCCGCGTGCAGCGCTACGTCGTGTCGCGTGCCCGGCACGAGGGGGTGCCGGTGATCGAGAATACGAACGTGGAGCAGACGATCGGCGAGGTGATCGAGCTGGTGCTGCAGCTCGCCGAGCGCGAGCAGGTCCGCGCGTGACGGAAGCGGCCGCCGGCGACCGCCGGCCGTGCTCCTGCGAGAGCTTCGCCCGGGTGACGGAGCGGGCGGCGCTCGCAGGCGCCCGCTGGCTCGGCCGCGCCGACCAGCAGGCCTCCGAGGACGCGTCCTTCTCGGGCGCCCGCCTGGCGCTTGAGGAGCTGCCGATCGAGGGGCACATCGTGATCGGCGGCGCCGAGGACGCCGAGCAGCTGCCGAAGGGCTCCACGATCGGCCTGGGCGGCGAGGCGTTCGACCTCGCGCTCGACCCGCTCGAGGGGCGCGCGGTGGTGGCGCGCGGCGGCACCAACGCGATCTCGATGATCGCCGCCGCGCCGCGCGGCTCGATCCCGTCGCTGCCCGACATGTACATGCGCAAGATGGCCGTCGGCCCGGTCGCGCGCGGCCACATCGCGCTGGCGCGGCCCGTCGGCGACAACATCGGCTCGATCGCCGAAGCGTTCGGCCGCATGGTGAACGACATCACCGCGATCGTCCTCGACCGGCCGCGCCATCACGACCTCGTCGAGGAGATCCGCGCCTCCGGCGCGCGCATCAAGCTGATCCAGGACGGGGACGTGATCGCCTCGATCAGCGCCGCGGTGCGCGGCACGAACGACCACCTGGCGATCGGGATCGGCGGCACGCGGCAGGCGGTGCTCGCGGCGGCGGCGCTGCGCTGCCTCGGCGGCGAGCTGCAGGCGCAGCTCTGGCCGACGCGCCGAGCCGAGATCGACCTGGCGCGCGAGCACGGCATCGACGACGTCGAGCGGATCTTCACGATCGACGACCTGGCGCCGCAGGACGTGATCGTCGCCGCCACCGGCGTCTCGAACGGCGACCTGCTCCGCGGCGTCCGCTTCCTCGCCGACTCGGCCCGCACGCACTCGCTCGTCATGTGCACACGGTGCAACTGGGTTCGGTTCGTGGACGGGATCCATTTCTTCGCGCGGGAGCGGCGCGAAGAGGTGCGCCTGCCGAGCTGAGCCCGCCGAGCCCGATCGTCGCGGCCAGCCGCTCGGCCGCCAGATCGAACACGTTCGCGTCGCCGAACGAGTAGTCGTCGGTGAAGTCGACGGCGCCGTTCAGCTCCAGCACGACCCAGCCGGAGGGCGTCGGGATCAGGTCGACGCCGACGAGGTCGGCGCCGACCGCTTCCGCCGCGGCGACGGCGAGGGCGGACGCGTCCGTCGGCGGCGCCACAGGGTGGCGGGTGGCGCCGAGGGCGACGTTCGTCCGCCACTCGCCGCGCCGCGCGCGCCGCTCGACGGCGCCGACCACGGCGCCGCCGGCGACGACCAGGCGCAGGTCACGGCCGCCACTCGGCAAGAACTCCTGCACGAGGGCGCCGTGGAGCGCGAACCAGGGGCGGCGCGCGAGCCCGCGCAACCGGCGCGCGAGCTCGCGCGCGTCTCGAGAGAGGGTGACGTCGCAGCCCCAGCTGCCGAAGCGCGGCTTGACGACGTAGGGCGGCTCGAGACTGGGCGGCGGCCCGTCGCCGTCGACGTGCGCCGTGCGCGGGTGGGGCAGTCGTGCCTCGCCGAGCCGCAGGGCGGTGACGAGCTTGTCGTGACAGGCCGCGAGCGCACCGGGCGGGTTCAGGATCGGCAGACCGCCCTGCTCGGAGCGGCGCAGGGCGAAGAAGCCCTGCTCGACGCCGTCGAGGGTGGGGCGCACGTCGAGGCGCGCGAACGCGACGTCCGGCTCCCGGCCGCCCACGAGCGCGTCGGGGTGGACGAGCTCCGCCTCGATGCCGAGGCGGCGGAACGCCCGCAGCAGACCGACGTTGGTCGTCGTCGGGCCGCGTGCGACGAGCGCGAGCTCGACCGCCGCGGGCGGCGACAGGGTGGAGAGGGTGGCGGTGCTGCTCATCGGGGCGTGCCTCCTTCGGTCTCGGTCGGGGCACAGGCTCCCGGTGGCGCAGCCCGACCGCCATCGGGGCTCCCCCTCATTCGCGGGCGGGGCGGCGCCCCATCGCCCGGTGGGGCCGTCCGGAACCTGCATGACGGAACGGATGGCGGGGGAAGAGGGTGGGGGCGACCATCCTCGCCATGACCGGACAGATCTCTCTCGCGCTCACCGTCGCCTCGGCCTGCCTCGTCAAGTGGGGCTACCTGACCGAGTACGCCGCGGCGTCGAGCCTGACGCGCCTCTCGGCCGGCCGGCCGCTGGCGTCGCTGCGGCGGCGGGAGCGGGTCGGTGTCGCCTCCGCGATCGGCGGGCTCGGGCTGCTCGGCGTCTCGCTCGCGGGCGGTGCGCACGTCGCGCTCGCGCCGGCCCTGATCGTCTTCCGCCTGCGGGCTCCCTCGGTGGCCGATACGTGAGCGGCGTACTGCTCGTGGCGTCGTTCGCCGTACTGCTGGGAGGGGCGTATCTCTTCACGAACGCGATCGAGTGGGCGGGGCACCGTATGCGGCTGGGCGAGGGGGCGGTCGGCAGCCTGCTCGCCGCGGTCGGGACGGCGCTGCCGGAGTCGATCGTTCCCGCGGTCGCGCTGGTGGGCGGCGCGCGCGGCGCCGACGGCGTCGCGATCGGCGCCATTCTCGGGGCGCCCTTCATGCTCGCGACGATCGCGATGGCGCTCGTCGGCCTCTCGACGATCGCCTTCCGGGCGCGCCGGCCGAGCGGGACGCGGCTCGACGCGCACGTGCCGACCCTCCGCCGCGACCTCGCGTGCTTCACGGCGCTGCTGGCGGTGGCGCTGGTGCTCGGCCTGGGCGCGCCGGCGCCGCTGCGCGTCGCTGTCGCGATCGGCCTCGTCGCCGCGTACGCGGCGTACGTGCGCGCGACGCTCGCCGGCGCGGGCGGCGGCGACGGGCCGCTGCCGGCGACGCTCCACCTCGACCCGTCGCGCCACGACCCGCCGGCGAATGCCGTGATCGCACTGCAGCTGCTGCTGGCGCTGGGCGCGATCGTGGGCGGCTCGTACCTGTTCGTGGAGGAGCTGCTGCACGTGGCCGACAGCCTCGGCGTCTCGGCGCTCGTGCTCGCGCTGGTGCTGGCGCCGCTCGCCACGGAGCTGCCCGAGAAGGCGAACAGCATCCTGTGGACGCGACAGGGCAAGGACACGCTCGCGCTCGGCAACGTCACCGGGGCGCTCGTCTTCCAGTCGACGCTGCCGGTCGCGCTCGGGCTCGCGCTCACCGACTGGGAGCTGAGCGGGCCGTCGCTCCTCGCGGGCGGCCTGAGCGTCGTGGGCGGGCTGCTCGCGCTGACCCTCCTGCGCCGCGGACGCTTCGGGCCGCCGGCGATCCTCGCCTGGGCCGGGCTGTACGCCGTCTTCGTTGCGTACGTCGTCGCCGCCGGCTGACGGCTACGGCTCGATCAGGCCGCGGCGGATCGCGTAGCGGGTCAGCTCCACCCGGTCGCGCATCCCGAGCTTGCCGAGGATGTTCGCGCGGTGCCGCTCGACCGTCTTGATGCTCAGCACGAGCTCGGCGGCGATCTCCTTCGAGCTCGAGCCCTCGGCGATCAGCTTCAGCACCTCCACCTCGCGCGGCGTGAGCGGGTCGAGCTCGTCGCCGCGCTCGCCCGCCCGGTCGATCGCGTCGCGGATCAGCGCGCTCACCGCGGCCGGGTAGAGGAACGGCTCGCCGCGCATCGCGGCGCGGCAGGCGTCGACGATGTCGTCGTCGGCGCCCGACTTGAGCACGTAGCCCGACGCGCCGGCCTTCAGCGCCTCGAACAGGAACTGCTCGTTGTCGTACATCGAGAGGATCAGCACGCGCAGCTCGGGGCGGCGCCGGCCGAGCTCGGCGACGGCCTGCAGGCCCGTCTTGCGGGGCATCGAGATGTCGAGGATCGCGAGGTCGACGTCCGGCTCGAGCGCACGGCGCACGGCCTCCTCGCCGTCGGCCGCCTCGGCGACCACCTCCAGGTCGGGCTCGCCGTTCAGGACGAGCTTCAGCCCCTGCCGGACGATCTCGTGGTCGTCGGCGACGAGGATGCGGGTGACGAGCGGGATCGGCACTCTCACTCGACCTTGCCCGCCGGGACCTGCAAGCGCACCTCGGCGCCGCCGTCCGGCCCCGGCTTGATCGCCGCCGCGCCGCCCACGATCAGCGCCCGCTCGCGGATGCCGCGCAGGCCGCCGCCCTCGCGCATCGCTCCTTCGAAGCCGACCCCGTCGTCGACGACACGGAGCACGACGCTCTCCGCGTCGTGCTCGAGCGAGAGCACGATCTCGCGGGCGCCGCTGTGCCGGGCGGCGTTCGTGAGCGCCTCCTGGGCGACGCGGTAGACGACCACCTCGGTCTCGGGGTCGAGCAGCGGCAGCCCCGGCGCCAGCGCGGTGCGGACGGGGATCCCGGTGCGGTCCGAGAAGCCGCGGGCGAGGCTCGCCAGCGCGCGCGCGAGCCCGAGATGCTCGAGCGTCTCCGGCCGCAGCTCCTGGGCGATCCGCCGCACCTCCTCGAGGCCCGCGCGCACCGTCTTCTTCGCCTCGGCCAGCACCACGCGCTGCGCCGGCGTCGCGTCCTGGCCGAGCCGCTTCAGCTGGAAGAGGACGCCGGTCATCGTCTGCCCGACCTCGTCGTGCAGGCCGCGGGCGATCCGCTCGCGCTCGCGCTCCTGCGCGTGCAGCTGCCGCGCGCCCGACTGGCGGCGCTCCTTCTCGAGGCGCGCCATCATCGTGTTGAACGAGCGCTCGAGCGCGCCCACCTCGCCCGGCCGCGTCACCTCGATGCGCTGGCCGCCGGCCAGCACGTCCGCCTCCTGCATCCGGCCGGCGAGCCGCTCGAGCGGCAGGAAGAGCGGCCGCACGATCAGCCAGTTGACCGCGATCATCGCCGTCAGGGCGACGAGCAGGTCGACGATCTCCGGCAGCGACGCGTGCGCGCCGAGCCCGACCGGCGCGAACGCGAGCACGAGGATCCCGGCGACCAGGATCGTCGCGTTCGCGAGGAAGACGCGCCAGAAGAGGGGCATGGAGCGGCGGGACGGACGCACGCTAGCGTCGCGCCGCCGGCGGGACGACCAGGACGGGGCAGGGCGCGGTCGCGTTCAGCTCGGCCGCCAGGCCGCTCAGCAGCGTCCGCCGCCGGCGGCCCTGGCTGCGGGCGCCGACGACGATCAGGCTCGCCGCCTCCTCGGCCGCCACGCGCGCGATCGTCGAGGCGGGATCGCCGCCCGCCTCCGCGCGCCGGTCGGCGTTGCCGTTCAGGCCGGCGTCGGCCTTGACGCGATCGAGCAGCCGCTCGGCCTCGCCGCGCGCCCGCTCGTAGGCGGCGGGCGTGCCGCCGGCGAGCCGGTCGCCGCGCGCCACATGGGCGAGCACGAGCCGCAGGCCGAGCGTCTCGCCGAGCCGGGCGGCGACCCGCGCCGCCTGCGCGCTGCCGGGGGACTCGTCGACTGCGCAGACGATGGTGTTCATGGGGAACCTCCTCGGTCGTGGTGCCCTCAGGGTCGCCCGTCCCGGGCGGAGGCGCTATCGGTGGCAGGCCCGATCTCGAATGGGTGTGCCCACGCATGGCGCCCGGGTCGCGCCGCGGGGACGATGCCGCCGCGATGGAGGCGCCGGCCGACACGCTGCTCGCGCTCGCCGCGGTCGTCGCCGCAGCCGCCTCCTACCTGCGGGACCCTGCCTGGAGTCGTTAGCCTGAGGGCATGCCGTCGAAGGACGAGGTGGTCGAGGCGCTGCGCCAGGTCGAGGACCCGGAGCTCGGGATGGACATCGTCGAGCTCGGCCTCTTCTACGACGCCGAGATCGAGGGCCCGAACGTGACCGTCACGTACACGCTCACCTCGATGGGCTGCCCGGCCGGGGCGATGATCCAGGAGGACATCGACCGCGTCCTGCACGAGATCCCGGGCGTGGGGGAGGTGCGGAGCGAGCTGACGTTCGAGCCGCCCTGGTCGCCGGAGCGGATGTCCGACGACGCGAAGTTCATCCTCGGCTTCGGGTAAGCCGGTTCGGCAGTCGTCCCCGTCGCCGGCGTGCTGCGCGACGGCGAGGGGACGGCGTACCACTCGCCGCGGCTCGCGGACCGCGTGCGGGACTGACGACCGGCCCGCCCGGAAGAATGGTGGCGTGCCGGGCAGGCGGGGGTTCGGGGACGAGAGCTGGCGGCTGGCGCAGGCGGGCGACGGGGCCGGGCTGCACCGGGCCGCCGATCTGCTGCTGGAGGGCGACACGGGCGACCTCCGCTACGACGGTCACCGCGCCCGCGCGTTCGCGCTCGCGCTCGAGGGGCGGGTCGAGGACGCGCTCGCGGCGCTCAACGCGGGCTGGACGCGGGACTGGCCGTTCCCGAGCGCGTTCGCGGCCGACACGGCGCGGGTGCGCCTGCTGGCGGACGACCCCGAGCGGGCGCTGCAGGCGCTGGCGCTCGCCACGCGCGGCGCCGACCGGCTCGACCCCGGGGTCCCGGAGCTGCTGGCAGAGGTGGCGCTCCGCGCGCCGCGCCTGCGGGGCCGGGTGCTGCGCGTGGCCCTCGGCGGTGGGACGCTGCGGTTGCGGCTGCGGCTCGCGCTGGCCGCGCTGCGCCGGCGGGCGTAGGGCTCAGCCGGGGATCCGCAGCACGACCTTGCCGAGCTGCTCGCCCGCCTCGAGCCGGCGGTGCGCGTCGGCCGCCTCGGCCAGCGGGAAGACGCTGTCGACCACCGGCCGCGCCTTGCCGGCGGCGATCAGATCGTAGGCGCCCTGGAAGTCGTCCGGCGTGCCCATCGTCGAACCGAGGATCGAGAGCTGCTTCCACCAGATTCGGTGGAGCGCCGCGGGCGGGTTCGGGCCGGTGGTGGCGCCGCAGACGACGATCCGGCCCTCGGGCCGCGCCGCGTCGAGGGTGCGCTTCCACGTCTGCTCGCCGACGTCGTCGACCACGACGTGGGCGCCGCCGCCGGTCGCCTCCTTGACGGCCGCGACGACGTCCTCCGTCGCGTGGTTGACGGTGGCGTCGGCGCCGAGCTCGCGCGCCCGGGCCAGCTTCTCGTCGCTCGACGACGTGACGACCGCTTTCGCGCCGAGCGCCTTCGCCAGCGACAGCGCCGCGGTGGCGACGCCGCCGCCGATCCCCCAGATCAGCACCCACTCGCCCTCCTGCAGCCGGGCGCGCGGGACGAGCATCCGGTAGGCGGTCTCGAAGACGAGCGGGAACGCGGCCGCCTCCTCGAAGCTCAGGTCGCCGGGGATGGGATGGACGTAGTCGCGCGGGACGGCGATCAGCTCGGCGTGGGTGCCCTCCATCGTCTCGCCGACGATGTGCATCTTCCCGTCGCGCAGGATCCCGGGGTTGATCACGACACGCTCGCCGGTGCCGGCGAGCACGCCCGCGCCGTCGGCGCCGAGGATGTGCGGCTTCGGCACGGACGGCATGCCCTTGCGGATCCAGATGTCGAGATGGTTGAGGCTGGCGGCGCGCAGCTCGACGAGCACCTCCCCCTCGGCCGGCGACGGGTCGGGGACCTCCTCGTAGCGGAGCACCTCCGGCCCGCCGTCTTCGTGGATCCGGATCGCCCGCATCGCGGCACAATCCTCGCATGACGCCGGAGGACGTACGCCGGTTGGCGGGCGAGCTGGGGCTGGACGCCGTCGGGGTCGCGCGCGCCGAGGCGTACGAGGGCACCGAGCGGCACATCGTCGAGCGGCGCGAGCGCGGCCTCTTCGCGGGGATGCGGTTCACGATGGCGCGGCCCGAGACGTCGTGCCATCCGGAGACGCTGCTGCCGGGCGCGAGGAGCGTCGTGTCGGCGGCGCGGTGCTACTGGGAGCCGGAGGCGCCTATCGAGGCAGGGGAGGGGCGGCTCTCGCGCTACACGTGGCGCGACGAGTACGAGGGGCTGCGGGAGGCGCTCGACGCGCTCGGGCGGGCGCTCGGCGGCTCCTACAGGGTGCTGGTGGACGCGAATCAGCACGTCGACCGCGAGGCGGCGGCGCGCAGCGGCGTCGGCTTCTACGGCAAGAACACGATGCTGATCACGCGCCGGCACGGCTCCTGGGTGGTGCTGGGGACGCTCGTCACCGACGTCGAGCTGGAGGCGACGCCGCCGCTCGACGCCGACTGCGGCTCGTGCCGGCTGTGCGTCGACGCGTGTCCGACGGGCGCGCTCGACGAGCCGGGGACCCTCGACGCGACGCGCTGCTTGTCGTACTGGACACAGGCGCCGGCCGCGATCCCGGAGCCGTACCGGGCCGAGCTTGGCATGCAGGTCTACGGCTGCGACATCTGCCAGGACGTGTGCCCGTGGAACCGCGGCGTCGAGAAGCGGCGGGGCGAGCGGGTCGAGGACGCGTCGGGCCACGTCGACCTGGTCGAGTGGCTGGAGCGCGACGGACGGTCGCTCGTGGAGGAGCTCGACCGGCTGTACGTGCCGCGGAACAACGAGCGCTGGCTGCGGCGAAACGCCCTGGTCGCGCTCGGCAACGTGGGCGACGAGCGCCACGAGCAGGTGCTGGAGCGCTTCGCCGACGATGAGGACGAGCTGCTGGCCGAGCATGCCCGGTGGGCCCTGGAGCGCGTGCGGGCGCGCTGAGCCGCAGCCGTCCGATCGAGGCCGTCTCGACTCCGGCCGCCCCGAGGCATGTCCGCGGAAGCCCTGTCTCCGTCGGCCACGTCCGTCGGCTGCCGCCGTTACGAGAGTGGTACCGATTCGTGCCGGGTGTGTGCCGGCCCGCGCTGCGGTGGGAAGTCGCCGCCTGCTCGCCTACGCCTTCGCGCGGGCGGCCGGGCGCAGCTCCTGGCCGAGGCGTCGCGCGCGCTCGGCGACCCGGGCGCGCAGCTCCGGCGGGCCGAGCACGACGGCCTCGCCGCGGTAGGAGACGACCTCTCCGACCAGCCAGTCGACGCTGCCGACCGCGCGCTCGGCGAGGGCGGCGCCGTCGACGAGCGGGCGGGCGCCCTTCTCGACCTCCCAGCGGGCCACCACCGGCGAGTACCAGACGCGCGCGGTCGTCGCCGCGTGCTGCCAGGCCGGGTCGAAGCCCGGGCGCGGCTCGAACGTGGCGTCCAGCGGCCGCGCGTCGCGCATCCGGTCGAGCCGGTACGACCGCGCCTGGTCGCGCTCCGTGTCCCACGTGTGCACGTACCAGAAGGGCAGCCGCCGCTCGATCGAGTACGGCTCGACCGTCCGCGTCGCGACCGCCTGCTCGTCGGGCTTCAGGTACTCGATCTCCACCAGCCGGTGCTCGTCGATCGCCCGCGTCAGCTTCGCGACGAGATCCTCCTCGGCGCCGACGTGCGGCTCCGGCGTCTGTGAGAGCTCGAACTGGCCGAACGTCTCCTCGAGCTTCCGCCGCACGTTCGCCAGCGTGTCGTGGGCGCCCGCCGAGACCATCGGCCCGACGAACTCGAGCGCCAGCCGGATCGCCCGCGCCTCCAGCGGCGTCAGCCGCGGCGGCCGGCGGAACGTGTCGCCGAACAGCTCCTTGTCGACGTGCACCTCGTCGCCGTGCAGCTCCGCGTAGACGGCATAGCAGCCGCCGCCGAAGTTGACGAGGTTCAGCAGCCCGAGGTGCTCCTCGAGCAGCTCCTCCGGGATGGCGAAGCGGTCGACGAGCTGGCGCGCCGGGATCACCGCCTCGCGCTCGTCGCCGCAGGCGGCGAGCAGGTAGGCGAGCAGCGACTGCAGCACGCCGAACCGCTCGGGCGCGACCGGCCCGGCGGAGCGGTCGCCGAGCGCCTCGCCGGCGCCGCGCATCGCCTCGGCGGCCGGCTCGGGCGGCTCGCCCTCGTGCGCGTGTCGCGCGCCCCGGGCGCCCTCGACGACCAGCCGCCGCAGCTCGGACGGCTCCAGCGGCACCGCCCGCCCGTCCTGGCGCAGGATCCAGCGCGCCAGCAGGGGCAGCGAGGCGTAGCGGGTGAGGAAGACGTCGCCCTCGACGCGGTTGCGCTCGCCGCCATAGGCCCGCTGCACCCACCAGGCGGTGTCGGGCGCCACCTCGATCCGCGCCTCGCCCAGCTCGGGGCCGAACTGCCACTGGGCGCGGCCGCGGTACTGCTCGACGTCGAAGTCCTGCGGGAGCCGGAAGTCGCGCTCGCGCCGCGTCGCGAAGCGGATGTCGGAGCGGATGCGCGAGACGCGGAACGTCCGGATGTCGTTGCGATCGACGTCGTGCCCGATCACGTACCACGAGCCGTTCTCGGGGAGCAGCGCGTACGGGTTGAGCGTCCGCTCCTCCTCCTCGTCGCGCGAGATCGACCAGTAGCGGAAGCGCACCGTGCGCTGCTTCGAGATCGCCCCCTCGAGCTTGCCGAGCCGCCCCTGCAGCTCCGGCGAGTAGTCGGGGTCGCGCACCTCGACCCGCACCGCGGTGCCCGTCGGCGGCGCCGCGAGGTTGCCGGCCGAGCGGCCGAGCGTCAGGTTCTGCAGCGCGAGCCGCAGCGGCTCCGCGTACGCGAACCGCCCCTCCAGCAGGTAGAAGCACGTCTGGAGCGCCGCCAGCTCCTCGTCGTCGAGCTGCAGCTCCGGCAGGAAGTACCGCTCGGAGCGGAGGGTGTAGAGCTCCTCGCCGGTGAACTCGTCTCGCTGGCTGTCGAGCGGCACCCCGAGGGCGACGAGCTCCGCGCGGTCGGAGTAGAAGCGGCGGGCGAACGCCTCGTCGCTCATCTCCTGGTAGCCCTCGACGTTCGACTTGATGTCCCGGGCCGTGAGCGGGCGCCGCTCGGCCATCAGGAACGCGACCAGCGACAGCTGGCGGATCAATTTGTCCGTGTCATGACTCAAGTCGTGCTCCGCCGCCGGCAAGCCGGCGACTGCGCGGCTGCGCCGGCTCCGTCGAGCCCACGCCGGCGGTGGTCGTAGGGGCGGCCCATTTGGTCGCCCGAGACTAGCGCTTCTACGCGCGGCTCAGGCCGCGACCTTCGCCCGCTCGAGATGCTGATGCGACGGGCAGTAGTCCCGGTCGGGCAGCGGGGTGCGCTGGCACGGCTTGCCCTTGCGGGTGGTGGCGCGGCAGCGGGCGATCCCGCCGTCGAAGGCGCCCGCCTCGACCTGCTGCTCGACGAAGGCGACCGCGGCGTTGACGCCGTGCGACACCGCCCAGGCGACCTGCGCCTGCACGCCGATCGGGAAGTAGCGCCGGATGTCCTGGAAGAGGGCCTTGTCCGGCTTGGCGAAGTAGTGCGGGTCGGCCGCCAGCCGCTCCATCGTCCCCTCGCACGCGGCGAGCACCTCACGGCGGTACTCGAGCTGCGTCCCCGATGCCACGTAGGGGTCGATCAGGTCCTTGATCGAGCGGTAGATCGCTCGAGAGTACTGATACATGCAGTTCTGGATGTGCAGGATCCGCTCGTCCATCTGTCGTCGCTCGCTCTCCTCAGACTGTGCCGAAAACCTAGTTCAATAGCGGTGAAACCATCCGAACGGCGCGACCCCGGCGGCCACTCTACACGGTTCCGGAGGCTGTTACAAATGTTTTCTGTTCTGTAAACCGCGAACGCGCTCGGCGGAGGGCCGGTACCCGGGCCGCCGGGGTGTTACACATCACCCGCGGCCAACGGAGTCAGCGCGCGACCTGGCGCACGTACGCGCCGGCGAATCCCGCCGCGTGGGCGGTGGTGAGGGCGCTCTCCGCTCGCGACTCGGAGCCGTAGACACCCGTGAAGACGACGATGTAGCCCGGTTGCAAGCTCGGATAGTCGCCCGACTCGAGCAAGCCGACCCGCGGCAGGCCCGCGTGCGCGGCCCGCGCGGCGGTCTGGCGGGCGGCGTCGCGGCCGTTCGCGGCCGGGTACGAGGAGAGCACGATCGTCCAGCCGTTCGTCGCCGCGGGCCAGCTGCCCGTGCCGTTCCGCGGGCGCTTCGCCGCCGCCGTCGTCGTGCCGGCCCGCGCCGTGCTGGTGGGCGCCGCCGCCGTCGTCGGCCGCGCGACGCCGAGGCCCCGCACGGTGGAGGCGACGACGGTGCGGCCGGCCGCCTCGCGCCGCTGGTGGGTGATCGCGATCGCCGCCGCCGCGCCGGCGGCGGCGACGGCCAGCGTGAGCAGCGAGACCCAGATCCAGTCGCCCGGATACCAGCCGAAGCGGCGGATCCAGCGGCGCCGCATCGCCGGCAGGCGCCCGGTGACGACCGGCAGACGCAGCCCGCACTCCACGCAGTACGCCTGGTCGGGCTCGCGCGGGGCGCCGCAGCGCGGGCAGCCGCCCTCGCTGGCCGCGAGCGCCCGCTCGCGCTGCTCCGTCGGCGTGGTCACGGCGCCTCGCCGGGTGGCGGCGCCCCGAGATCGGCCTCGGTCGGCTGCAGCGGCCGACCGCAGTTCGGGCAGAAATGGGCGCCGCGGAGCAGGGTCGCGCCGCAGGTGCAGCGCGCGGCGGTGGAGCGTCCGTGGAGCAGCGCCTCGATCTCGGCGAGCCGGGCGTCGATGCCGACGAGGTCGGCGCAGCGCTCGGCGAGCAGGTCGTCGCGGAAGCCGCCGCGGCGGTACATCTCCAGCGCGAGGCCGCCGAGGTCGCCCAGCAGCCGCTCGCGCGCCTTCAGGAGCGCGCGCCGCTCGCGCCGGAGCAGCCCGGCGTGCGGGCGCCGCGGCGCGACGCCCTCGGTCTCCCGGTCGCGCCGGCGGAGGAGCGGCGACATCGCCCGCGAGTCTAGAGACGGCCCCGGCTAGGAGATCACGGGCCGTGCCGCGTGGCGCGCCGCCCGAAGCCGAGCACGAACCAGACGATCAGGGCCAGGCCGACGATCGCCACCAGGATCCCGCCCCACGGGAAGAAGACCAGGCCGATCAGCCCGATGATCAGGAGGCCGATGCCGAGTCCGAGCGAGCCAGCCACGGGACCGTGCTACCCCGGCCCCGGGAAGGCAAACCGCCGGCAGGAGCCGCGCAGCGTTGCCAGAACCGGTCGCTGCGTCCGTGCCGGAATGCGAGGATGCGCACCGTGGAGCTGAGCAAGGCGATCCGCTTCGGCATGCCCGCGGCCTGGGCGGTGCTGAGCGTGGTGATGCTCGCGCTGAACGGCCTGCCCACCTCGCACGGCCTCATCTTCCTCTGGCTCGGGCTCGGGATGGCCGCGTTCTCGGTCAGCGACGCCCGCCGGCGCTTCCCGCGGCTGCTGCTCGACTGGGCGCCGCTGATCAGCATCCTGCTCGTCTACGACCTCCTCCGCGGCTACGCGGACGGGCTCGTCTTCCACGCCCACGAGCTGCCGCAGGTGCAGCTGGAGCGGTGGATCTTCGGCAAGCCGATCCCGACGGTGTGGCTGCACCGGCACCTGTGGCACGGCGGCGGCGACCTGCGCTGGTGGGACTACGTCGTCTGGTTCGTCTACCTGACCCATTTCCTCGCCACGACGTCGGTGGCCGCGTCGCTGTGGATCTGGGCGCACGACCGGTTCGCCCGCTTCGCGACGATGGTCTGCACGCTCGCCTTCGCCGGCTACGCGACGTACGTGCTCTACCCGGCGGTGCCGCCGTGGATGGCCGCGCAGGACGGGAACGTCGGCGAGGCGACGCGCGTGGTGCCGATCGTGTGGGCGAACGTGCCGATCGCGCACTTCGACGCCGTCTTCCAGCACGGCCTGCACTACGCGAACAACGTCGCGGCGATGCCGTCGCTCCACGCCGCCTACTCGCTGCTGCTGAGCCTGTACCTGTGGCGGCTCGCGCCGCGCCTGCTGAGGCCGCTCGTCGCCCTGTACCCGCTCGTGATGGCGTTCGCGCTCGTCTACGGCGGCGAGCACTACGTCGTCGACATCGTCGCGGGCTGGATCTACGCCGCAGTCGTCTTCTTCGCCGTGAACCGCGTCTTCGACCGCCGGTCCGCCCGCGAGCCGCGGCCGTCGGCCGAGCCCGCGCTCGTCGACTGATGGCGCAGCGGATCGGAGTCGTGGGGCTGGGCGCGATGGGCGCCGGCATCGCGCAGCTCGCGCTCGAGGCCGGGCTCGAGACCGTGGGACGCGAGGTCGAGCTGGCGCGGGCCGAGGCGGCGCGCGACCGGATCGGCCATTTCCTGACCAGAAAGGTGGACAAGGGCCGGCTCGAGGCCGCCGAGCGCGACGCGGCCCTGGCGCGCCTGACCATCACCGACGACCTGCGCGACCTGGCGGACTGCGACGTCGTGATCGAGGCGGCGTTCGAGGACGTGGCGGTGAAGCAGGCGCTCTTCCGCGAGCTCGAGGCGGTCGTCGCGCCGGGCGCGATCCTCGCCACGAACACCTCGGCGCTGTCGGTGACCGAGATCGCCTCCGTGCTCGAGCGGCCCGGGCGGGCGGTCGGGATGCACTTCTTCAACCCGGCGCCGCTGATGCCGCTCGTCGAGATCGTGCGCGCCGAGCGCACCGCGGCCGACGCGTTCGAGACGGCATTCCAGCTGGGCCGGCGGCTCGGGAAGACGCCGATCCGCTGCTCCGACACGCCGGGCTTCGTCGTCAACCGCGTGCTGATCCCGCTGCTGAACGACTGCGTGCGCGTGCTCGACGAGGCGGGCGTGACCCCGGAGGACCTCGACACGGGGATGCGGCACGGCGCCGGCTGGCCGATGGGGCCGTGCACGCTGCTCGACCTGGTCGGGCTCGACGTGCACGTGCACGCGAGCGAGGCGCTCTACGCGAAGACGCGCGAGCCGCGGATGGCGCCGCCGGCGCGGCTGGTGCGCATGGCGCAGGCCGGCAAGCTCGGCCGGAAGAGCGGCGAGGGCTTCTATACCTATCCGGTAGACAAGTAGGGGTCAGCGCTCGGCCCGCGGCGTCGGCGTCGTGCGCCGCATCTCGACGCGGAAGAGCCGCGCCGCCGCCGGGATCGAGCTCCCCTGCACGACGACCGAGGCGAGCACGACCACGAACACCGTCTCGTACAGCCGGTGGGCGTCGGTCACGTGCGCCGCGAGCGCGAACGCCGCCAGCAGGATCGGCACCGCCCCCTTCAAACCGCCCCACATCACGAACAGCCGCTCGCCCGCGTCGAGGCGCACCGGGCGCAGCAGCGCCCCGCACACGAGCGGGCGCGCGACGAGCGCCACGAACGCCGCTACGGCGAGCCCCTCGGCCCAGCGCCCCGGGCCGACGCCGGAGAGGTCGATCGTCAGCCCGAGCGCGACGAACACCACGATCTCGGCGATGGTCGAGAGCGCCTCCTGGAAGACGGCGATCTCGTCGCGGAACGGCGCCCGCACGTCGCCCACCACGAGCCCGGCCACGAACACGGCCAGGAAGCCGGAGCCGTGCGCGACCGTGGCGAGGCCGTAGACGATGCCGGCGCCCGCCAGCGTGCGGATCGCGTAGAGCCCCGAGCTCGGCAGCGACACCCGCCGCATCAGCTGGCTCTCCGCCAGGCCGCCCGCGACGCCGATCGCGAGCCCGATCGCCATCTGCTCGCAGAAGACGCGCACGACGATCCAGAAGCTGGCGTCGGCGTGCGTGGCGAGCTCCACCAGCCCCAGCATGAGCGCGATCCCGACCGGGTCGTTCGCGCCCGACTCGCCCTCGAGGATCGTGCCGGTGCGGCCGCCGACCTCGCGGTCTCCGAGCACCGAGAACATCACCGCCGGGTCGGTGGGGGCGACCGCGGCGCCGAGCAGCCCCGCCGTGATCCAGTGCAGGCCGAGCGCCCAGTGGGCGAACAGCGTGACGACGCCGGCGGTGGCGAACGTGCCGGCGACCCCGAGCGTCGCGACCGGCACGGCCGCGACGCGGAAGCGCTGCCAGCCGATCGAGGCGCCGCCGTCGAAGAGGATCACGATCAGCGCGATCGTCGCGAGCTTCTCGACCGCGCCGATCGACAGCGTCAACGCCGGGAAGAGGTCCGAGGCGACCGCCGCCGCGACCAGGAACAGCGCCGCTGCCGGCACCGAGACGCGTGCGCTCGCCTTCGAGGCGAGCAGCGCCGCCGACAGGGCGATCGCGACGAGGAGGACGTCCGCGCCGAAGTGAATCATGGCGTCCACGGGGCATCGACGCTACAACGTGGAGCGCGCGGCCCGCCCGGGGGACGGATTGACGCAAATTCCTTACGTTTCGCTCACCGAGGGCATAATTCGCAGAGAAAGACTGTCCCTGCCGATGCGCCGGCTCTGCTTCATGCTGCTCCTCGCGGGCCTTCTGACGCCTGCGGCCCTCGCGGCGCCCCTGGCCGCGGGCGACGGCACGCTCTCCGGCGCGAAGATCAATGGCAACGTCACCATCTCGGCGCGCGGCGCCATCTGGGGCCAGATCGACAACGGCACGCTGACCGTGGTCGACCGCGACCCGGCCGACGGCCCCGCGCCGCTCGTGAGCGGCTACGAGTCGAAGAGCCCGTCGACGACGAACGAGCTCGGCGCGGTCTCGACGCTCTACTCGGGGCGGGACATCCACTTCCAGATCGGCGGCGGCGCGTACCGTGTGGCGATGCACGGCACCGGGATCGACTTCTCCGCCGTGGGCTCCGGCAAGGCGCGCTTCGACGCCTGGCTCGGCCCGGCGCCCGGCCGCTTCGCCGTCGGCGACGGCGACTGGCAGCCGGTTCCCTACCTGGCGCAGACGGTCTGGTTCCCGATCTCGTCCGCGAGCGCGACCACGACCACGACCACGACGCCCTAGGTGAGCGCTCCGGCCCCCACCGTCCTGGTGGTCGAGGACGAGAGCTCGATCGCGTCGTTCGTCTCGCTGTACCTGAAGAACGCCGGCTACGGCGTCCGCACGGCCGCCACCGGCACCGACGCGCTCGCCCAGGTGGCCGACGAGGTGCCCTCGCTGATCGTGCTCGACCTGATGCTGCCGGACATCGACGGCATCGAGGTGTGCAAGCGGGTGCGGCAACGCTCCGACGTGCCGATCCTGATGCTGACCGCGCGCGACGAGGACGTCGACAAGATCATCGGCCTCGAGGTCGGCGCCGACGACTACCTGACGAAGCCGTTCAACCCGCGCGAGCTGGTCGCGCGGGTCAAGTCGATCCTGCGCCGCTCGGCGCCCGACCGGCGCGACCGCGAGACGGAGGTGATCGTCCACGGCGACCTGCGCATCGACTCGGGCCGGCGCGAGGTGACGGTCGGCGAGGACGAGGTGCAGCTGGCGCCCAAGGAGTTCGACCTGCTCTGGGAGCTGCTCGACCACCGCGGCCTCGTGCTGACGCGCGACCAGCTGCTGGAGCGCGTCTGGGGCTACACCTTCGCCGGCGACACGCGCACCGTCGACGTGCACGTGCGGCAGCTGCGCCGCAAGCTCGGCGACGCGTCGCCGATCGTCACCGTGTGGGGCGTCGGCTACAAGGTCTCGCCGGCGCGCGACTCGCACAAAGAGACGACCACTACATAGGGCACGATTCAGCCGTGCTCGGTTCGCTCCGTGTCCGGCTGCCGCTGATCTTCCTGGCCGGGATCGTCCTCGCCACGGTCGTCTCCGCCGCGATCGCGATCCGCCTGTTCCAGACCTTCTCGCGCGGCCAGACGGTGTCGGAGCTGCGGCGCGAGGCGGCGGGGATCGCGCAGCTCTACTCGACGGCGATCCGCCAGGGCTACGGCAACAAGCAGGACCGGGCGGCGCCGGAGTTCGCCGCCGCCAACCTGGAGCGGGCGACCAACACCCGCCTCTTCTGGGCGGGGCCGAAGCAGCCGTTCCCGGGCCAGAACAGCGACCTGCAGCGCTTCCCCGGCACGATCGACTGGACGTCGGGCCAGGCGCTCTCGTTCGACCTGAAGCTGAACGGCCGCTCGTACTTCGCGGTCGCCAAGCCGGTCGAGCTCGACCAGGGCCTGACGATCGGCGCGATCGTCGTCGCGAAGCGCAA
This sequence comes from Gaiellaceae bacterium, assembly GCA_036380895.1. Taxonomy (GTDB): domain Bacteria; phylum Actinomycetota; class Thermoleophilia; order Gaiellales; family Gaiellaceae; genus PALSA-600. Next base: position 69,677 of record DASVDV010000010.1, read on the forward strand.
GGCGGACGTGGGGGAGAGCGTCAACTCGCTGATGGCGCGCCTCGCGATCGCCGCGGCCGTGGGCGTGCTGGTGGCCGGGCTGCTCGCCTGGTACCTGTCGCGGCGGCTCGTGCGGCCGGTGCTGCAGCTGTCCCGGGCGGCCGACCGCGTCGCGGGCGGCGACTACGACGTCGACGTGCCGCCGAAGGCGCCGGGCGAGCTCGGGCACCTCTCGGAGCGGTTCGGCGAGATGGCCGACCGGCTCGCCGAGGTGGAGCGGATGGAGCGCAACTTCCTGATGAGCGTGTCGCACGAGCTGCGCACGCCGCTGACCGCGATCCGCGGCCACGTCTCGGCGCTGCTCGAGGGCGTGGTCGACGATCCCGAGCTCGAGACGGCGTCGCTCCAGACGGTGGAGGCCGAGGCACAGCGCCTCGAGCGGCTCGTGGGCGACATCCTCGACCTGGCGAAGCTCGACACGCACCGCTTCACCGTGATGCGCGAGGAGGTCGACATGGGGCAGCTGCTCGACCGCGCCTACGAGACCTACCGCGACGAGGCCCGGCGGCGCTCGATCGAGTACGAGCGCGAGGTGCACGACCGGCCGGTGATCCTCTCCGACGGCGACCGCGTGCTGCAGATCGTCGGCAACCTGATCTCGAACGCGTTCCACGCGACGCCGGACGGCGGGCGGGTCGGCCTGGAGCTGACACAGCTCGACGGGACGGTGCGCGTGGCCGTGGAGGACTCCGGGCCCGGCATCCCGGCCGAGAAGCGCGAGCGGCTGTTCCGGCCCTTCGTCTCGGAGTCGGGCGGCGGCGGGACCGGGCTCGGGCTCGCGATCGCGAAGGAGCTGTCGGTCGCGCTCGGCGGCCGCATCGAGCTGCGCTCGGAGGTCGGCGTCGGGTCGCGCTTCGAGCTCGTGCTGCCGGCGTCGTCGACGCCGCGCCCGCCGGCTCAGCCGGCGTCCGCGGTCGGCAGCCGGTAGACCGCCGCCGACGAGGGCTCCTGCTGCGCCTGCAGCAACGCCTCGATCCGGTCGAGCCGCGCGTTCGTGGCGCGCATGCTCTCCGTGAGCAGGTCGACGAGCAGCGCCAGGTCGTCGACGCGCGCGTGCCGCTCGGACTCGAGCGTCGCCTCGAGCCGCTGCAGGCGGCCGATCGTGTTGTTCGACAGGCCCTTCACCTCGGCGAGCCGGCGCGAGATCGGCGCCGCCTCCTCGCGGAGACCCTCCCGCAATGCCTCCCGGAGCTCGTCCATCGGACGCGACGCTAGCGTGCCGGCCGGATGGAGTCCAGTGAGCTCGACTACGACCTGCCGCGCGAGCTGATCGCGCAGCACCCGGCGGAGCGGCGCGACGGGTCGCGGCTGCTGGTGTTCGACCGCGCGAGCGGCGAGACGCGGCACGCGGTCTTCCGCGAGCTGCCCGGGCTACTGCCGCCGCGGACGCTGACGGTGGTGAACGACACGCGCGTGGTGCCGGCGCGGATCCCGATCGAGCGGCCGAAGGGCGAGGTGCTGCTGCTGGAGCAGGTCGAGCCGGGCGTGTGGGAGGCGCTGGCGCGCCCGACGCGCCGCCTACGCGCCGGCGCGCGCTACGGCGAGGTGGAGCTGCTCGAGCATCTGGGGGAGGGGCGCTGGCGCGTGCGGGTCGACGGCGAGCCTGCCGGCGCGATGCCGCTGCCGCCGTACATCACCGAGCCGCTCGCCGACCCGGACCGCTACCAGACGGTCTTCGCGCGCGAGCGCGGCTCGGCGGCGGCGCCGACGGCGGGGCTGCACTTCACGCCCGAGGTGCTGGCGCGGCTCGACGTGGAGCGGGTGACCCTGCACGTGGGCCTCGACACGTTCCGGCCGCTGCAGGCCGAGCGGGTGGAGGAGCACCGCATCCACGGCGAGCGCTACGCCGTCACGGGCGCCGCGGCGGAGCGGATCGCGGCGGCGGAGCGCGTGCTGGCGGTGGGGACGACGTCGGTGCGCGTGCTGGAGACGCTCGCGCGCGGCGCGCCGCTCGCGGGGCGGACGGAGCTCTACGTCACCCCCGGCTTCGCCTTCCGGCGGGTCGATCACCTGCTGACGAACTTCCACCTGCCGCGCTCGACCCTGCTCGCGCTCGTGATGGCGTTCGCGGGCGTGGAGGAGACGCGGCGGCTCTACCGGCTCGCCGTCGAGGAGCGGTACCGCTTCTACTCCTTCGGGGACGCGATGCTCGTCCTGTAGGGCCGTGTGTCCGCCTGAACATGTGCAGAACATGTGATAATGTGCCGAACGTGTCGAAGATGATCCAGATCAGGAACGTGCCCGACGAGCTGCACGCGCGCCTGAAGGAGAAGGCCGCGCGCGAGCGGTTGACCCTCTCCGACTACCTGCTCCGGATGGCGGAGCGGGAGGCGAAGACCGTCAGCGTCGAGGAGCTGGCCGAGCGGGCCCGCCGTAGGGGACGCTTCCCCGGTGCCTCGGGCGGCGAGATCATCCGCGAGCTCCGCGACGAGCACAGTTGATCGTCGTCGACAGCTCGGCGGCGATCGACTTCTTCGTGCGAGGCCCGCTGGGATCGTGGGCGGAGCAGCAGCTGCTGGGGTCGGACGATCTCCACGTGCCGCAGCTGTTCGACCTCGAGGTCGCGGCAGCCCTCAGGCGGCTCGTGCTCCGGGGTGTCACGCCGGCGGCGGCGGCCGATACGGCTGTCGCCGACCTCGCCGAGCTGCCGGTGGCTCGCTACCCCAACCTGCCGCTCCTCACGCGCATCTGGGAGCTCCGCCACATCCTCACGCCGTACGACGCCGCTTACGTCGCGCTCGCCGAGGAGCTCGACGCGCCTCTCGTGACCACCGACCTCCGACTCGCCCGCACCCCGGGGCTCCTCGTGGACGTCATCGCTCCTTGACGTTCACGCTCACCGCCACCGACGGCGCCGCCCGCGCCGGCGTGCTCCGCACGGCGCACGGCGAGGTGCCGACGCCCGTCTTCATGCCGGTCGGCACGAAGGCGACGGTGAAGACGCTCGACCCGGACGAGGTGCGCGGCCTGGGCGCGCGCATCCTCCTCGGCAACACCTACCACCTGCACTTCCGCCCCGGCGACGAGCTGATCCGCGACCTCGGCGGGCTGCACCGGTTCATGGGCTGGGACGGGCCCATCCTCACCGACTCGGGCGGCTTCCAGGTGTTCTCGCTGCGCGACACGATCGCGCGCGTCGACGACGAGGGCGTGACCTTCCGGAACGTCTACGACGGCCGGGAGACGCGCTTCACGCCGGGCCTGGCGGCCCGGATCCAGGCGAATCTCGGCAGCGACGTCGCCATGTGCCTCGACCAGGTGCCGCCGGCGGGCGTCTCGCGGCGCGTGCTCGAGGAGGCGGTGCGGCGCACGACCCTGTGGGCGCGGGAGCAGCGCGCGGCGCCGCGCGCCGACGGCCAGCTGCGCTTCGGCATCGCCCAGGGCGGCGTCGACCCCGAGCTGCGGCGCCGCTCGACCGAGGAGATCGCCGAGCTCGGGTTCGACGGCAACGCGATCGGCGGGCTCGCGATCGGCGAGGACCGCGACGCCATGTTCGAGGTCACCGACTGGTCGGCGGCGCTGCTGCCGGCCGACCGCCCGCGCTACTTCATGGGCATCGGCGACCCGGAGGGGATCCTCGAGGTGATCGAGGCGGGCGTCGACATGTTCGACTGCGTGCTCCCGACGCGCACCGCCCGCACCGGCAGCGCCCTGACGCGCGAGGGCCGCCTCAACCTGCGCAACGCGCGCTTCGCGCGCGACGAGCGGCCGCTCGACGAGGGCTGCGACTGCGCCGCCTGCACGCGCTTCACCCGCGCCTACGTGCGCCACCTCGTCAACCAGCGCGAGATGCTCGGGCTGCGCCTGCTCTCGCTGCACAATCTACGCTTCTGCGTGGAGCTCGCCCGCGGCGCGCGCGACGCGATCGAGGGCGGGCGGTTCGCCTCCTACAAACGCGACTGGTTGGAGAGACTGAGGTGACGTGGGTCTTCTGATTCTGATCCTGGTCGTCTTCGCGGCCATCTGGTTCATGTTCCTGCTGCCGGCGCGCCGCCGCCGGTCGGCGCACGTGGCGATGCAGGACTCGCTCGACCTGGGCGACGAGATCATCACCGCCGGCGGCCTGCACGGGTTCGTCCGCGAGCTCGACGACGACCGCCTGCGGGTGGAGATCGCCCCCCAGGTGGTCGTCACGCTCGACCGGCGCGCCGTGGCCGCGGTCGCGCGCGAGGTCGAGGTGGAGGTCGAGCAGGAGGAGGACGAGGCGGAGGACGACGAGCCCGCGGAGCGTCGCTGATGCACGTCGAGCTGGCGCCGTTCCTCGCGATCTCGATCCTGCTGATCCTCATCCCCGGCCCCGACACGGCCGTGGTGACGAAGAACGCGCTCGCCGGCGGGCGGCGCGGCGGCGTCTACGCCGCGCTCGGCGTCTCGACCGGGCTGACGATCTGGACGCTCGCCGCCGCGCTCGGGATCGCCGCGCTGCTGCGCGCGTCGGAGGTCGCGTTCACGGCGTTGAAGATCGCCGGCGCCGTCTACCTGATCTGGATCGGCGTGCAGCTGCTGCGGAAGCCGGGCGCGCTGCCGACGGGGCTCGGGCCGGCGCAGAGCCGGCGCGCGCGGCGGGCCGTGCGGCAGGGGTTGCTCAGCGACCTCGGCAACCCGAAGATCGCCGTCTTCTTCACGAGCTTCCTGCCGCAGTTCGTGCACGGCGGCAGCTCGCCCTTCGCCTCGCTGCTGCTGCTCGGCGCGATCTTCGCCGTGCTCACGCTCGCGTGGCTGACGATCTACGGCATCGCGATCGGGCGCGGGACCGAGCTGCTGCAGCGGCCGCGCGTCCGCCGCCTGCTCGACCGCTTCACCGGCGTCGTGCTCCTCGGCTTCGGCGTCCAGCTCGCCTTCGAGCATCGCTGACTCGGGTGAGTGCGGCCGTAAACGTGTCCCGCTACCCTGTGCGCGTTTGAGCTCTCGCCGCTCGCACCTCGTCCTGATCGGCCTGATCGTGCTCGCGCTCGTGGGCACGGCGCTGCTCGCGGTGCCGGGTTCGCCCGCGCACAAGCCGCTGCGCAAGGGCCTCGACCTGCAGGGCGGCCTCGAGGTCGTGCTGAAGGCGGTGCCGCCGAAGGGCCACAAGCTCACGTCGGAGGACATGAGCCGGTCGATCTCGATCATGCGGAACCGCATCGACAAGCTCGGCGTCGCCTCGCCGGAGGTGCGCGAGCAGGGCAACAACGAGATCGACATCCAGCTCGCCGGCGTCCACGACCCGGCCGCCGCCGCGGCGATCATCGGCAAGACCGCGCAGCTCGAGCTGTACGACCTCGTCCCGGCGCTGGTGCCGCCGTCGGTCGGCGCCCAGCAGAACCCGGTGCCGATGACGAGCCTCTACAACCTGCTGACGCGCGTCCAGTCGACGGCGGGCACCAAGGGGTCGCCCGAGGCGTACTACCTGTTCTCGCCGAAGAAGAAGACCTCCAGCCTGATCGCGCCGAAGAAGGGGGCGAAGAAGGGCAAGAGCTCGAGCACCGCGCTCGGCGGCTGGAAGCTGATCGGGCACGCCCAGACGCTGCACCGCGACCCGACCACCGGCATCGCGGGCGTCCTCGACGCCCACGGCGGCAAGGTGCCCGAGGGCGACAAGCTGCTCACGGTCCCGCACGGCACCGTCGTGATCAGCTGCAACGCGCAGACGACCAGCGTGTGCCCGGGCGACCCGCAGGGGCTGCCGCCGGCCGGCCAGACCGACTACTACCTCTTCAAGCACGGCTCGTACCCGAACGATCGCTTCGCGACCGACGGCAAGTACCCGAACATGACGGGCAAGGACCTGAACCTGTCGGGCACGCGGCAGGACTACGACCCGACGAGCGGCGAGCCGATCGTGACGATGCAGTTCACCGGTCACGGCAACAAGGTGTTCGCGCAGGTGACGCGCAACGAGGCCGAGCGCGGCGCCGCCACCGGGCAGGGCTCGCAGTGCGGCGCCACGTGCGCCTTCGCGATCGTGCTCGACGACCAGCTCCGCTCGTGGCCGGCGATCGACCCGTTGCGCAACCCGGGCGGCATCAACCCGGCCGGCACCGGCGCGGAGATCAACAACATCGGCTCGGTGAGCGAGGCGAAGAACCTCGCGCTCGTGCTGCAGACCGGCGCGCTGCCGATCAACTTCGTCACGCAGGAGCAGACGAACGTGTCGGCGACGCTGGGCAAGGACTCGCTCACGCAGGCCTGGCATGCGGCGCTCGGCGGCCTGATCGTCGTCTGCATCTTCCTGCTCGTGCTGTACCGCTTCCTCGGCCTGGTCGCGGTGATCGGCCTCGGCATCTACGCGGCGTTCATGTACGCGGCGATCCTGATCTTCGGGGTGACGTTGACCCTCCCCGGCTTCGCGGGCCTGATCCTCACGATCGGCGTGGCAGCGGACGCGAACGTGGTGGTGTTCGAACGCATCAAGGAGGAGGCGCGCGCCGGCAAATCGGTGCGCGCGGCGGTCGCGTCGGGGTACGCGAAGGGCTTCCACACGATCGTCGACGCGAACGTCGTCACCGCGATCACCGCGCTGATCCTGTTCGCGGTCGCGACCGCGGAGGTGAAGGGCTTCGCGCTGATGCTGCTGATCGGCACCGCCATCTCGCTGATCACGGCGGTCGCGGCGACGCGCGCCATGCTCGGCCTGCTCGCCGGCTTCCGCTGGTTCGCCAACCCGCGCTTCATGGGCGCGAGCGGCGCGCAGCGGGCCCGCTTCCTGCAGATCGACTTCATGCGCCGCCGACGCCTCTGGTTCGCGATCTCGGGCGTCGTGCTGCTGGTGAGCGCCGTCTCGCTCGGAGTGCGCGGCCTCAACCTGGGCATCGACTTCAAGGGCGGCGTCCAGTACACGTTCAAGACCGCCCAGCTGACCTCGCTCTCCGACGTACGCGCCCAGACGACCGCGATCGGCCAGGGCGATGCGGTGGTGCAGGGCGTCGGCCAGACGGCTCCGAACGGCGACTACAGCCGCTTCCAGATCCGCCTGAAGAAGCTGAACCCGGTGCAGCAGGACCGGTTGTCGAGCCTCCTGGCGAGCAACGTGCACGCGGAGGCGACCGGCGTCAAGAACGTGTCGTCGAGCTTCGGGCGGCAGATCGCGCGGGCCGCGATCATCGCGATCCTCTTCTCGCTCCTCGTCATCACCCTCTACATCTGGGTGCGGTTCAAGGGCCTGTCGTTCGCGATCCCGGTGATCGTCGCGATGCTCCACGACGTGGCGATCACCGTCGGCATCTACTCGCTGACCGGGAGGGAGGTGACGTCGTCGACGGTCGCGGCGGTGCTCACGGTGCTGGGGTACTCGATCTACGACACGATCATCATCTTCGACCGCATTCGCGAGAACATCCCGCTGATGCGGCGGGCGCCGTTCGCCGCGATCGTGAACGTGTCGCTGTGGGAGACGATCCGCCGCTCGCTGGCGACGACGTTCATCACGCTGCTGCCGGTGCTGAGCCTGATCTTCTTCGGCGGCGCGACCCTGAAGGACTTCGCCTTCGCGCTGCTGATCGGCATCACGTCGGGCGCCTACTCGTCGATCTTCGTGGCGGCGCCGCTGCTGGCGATCGCCAAGGAGCGCGATCCGGAGTACGCGCGGCGCAAGGGCCGCGAGACGCCCGAGGACCTCGGCGGCGGCGTGTCCGGCGCCGCCCCGCGCGCTGCCGCGCCGGAGCCGAAGGCCGTCGACGTGGTGGGCGCTGGCGTGGGCGCTGCCTCCGACGGCGGCGACGGTGCGGCCGTCTCGCGCGACGACAAGCGTGAGCGGCGCCGGCAGCGCCGCCAGGCCCGGCCGCATGGGCGCCCCCGGTAACGGGACGCCTCCGCCCGAGCCGCCGCCCGGGCGGGACGCGCTCGAGCGGCTCGTCGCCCTGCTCGGCCTGCGCCTCGACGAGGCGCGCTCGCTCGCCGAGGAGGCCACCTCGCGCTGGCGCGGCGACCGGATCCGCGTCGGCGAGGGCACGCGCCGCCGCGTGCGCGAGCTGGCCCGCGAGCTCGGCCTCGTGACGCGCGAGGACTGGGACGAGCTGGAGCTGCGCGTCGCCCAGCTCGAGCACCGCCTGCGGCTGCTCGAGCGCGGCGCCGACGAGTCGGCCTAGCGGCCGACCGTGTGGCGGTAGCGCCACACCGCGAGCACGCCGAACACGACGACGATCCCGACCGACCAGACGGCCGCCAGCCAGATCTGGTTGCCGGCCGGCGTGCCGACGAAGAGGGCGCGGGCCGCGTTGACCATGTTCGTGAACGGGTTGTTGTTCGCGACCGGTTGCAGCCAGCCCGGCATCGAGCGCACCGGCACGAACGCCGACGAGACGAAGGTGACCGGGAAGAGGATCGTGAAGCCGTACGCGTTCGACGCCTCCGGCGACGAGGCGACCAGGCCGATCAGCGCGAACACCCACGAGAAGGCGTAGCCGACGAGCAGCAGCAGCCCGATCCCGGCCAGGATCCGCGGCACGCCGGTGGAGAAGCGGAAGCCGACGGCGAAGCCGACGCCGAGCATGATCGCGAGCTGCACGACGTTCGTGCCGACGTCGGCGAGCGTGCGGCCCGAGAGGACGGCGGCGCGCGACATCGGCAGCGAGCGGAACCGGTCGATCAGGCCCTTCTTCAGGTCCTCGGCCAGGCCGAGGGCCGTCACGAAGCCGCCGAAGACCATCGACTGGACGATGATTCCCGGGATCAGGAAGTCGACGTAGTCGAGGCCGGGCGTCGAGATCGCACCGCCGAAGACGTAGACGAAGAGCAGCACGAACATCACCGGCTGCACGGTGAAGCCCACCAGCAGGTCGGGCTGGCGCGGGATCCGCAGCAGCCCGCGCTTCGCCAGCACGAGCGTGTCCGAGAGGGCGTAGCCGAGGTCGCTCACCGTTCGTCCTCCTCCTCGCCGGTCTCGGCGGCGTGGCCGGTCAGCCCCAGGAACACGTCGTCGAGGGTGGGGGTGCGCACGACGAGGTCGTCGGCGCCGATGCCGGCGCGGTCGAGGAGCCGCACCGCCTCGGCGATCGCGCCCGTGCGCCCGCGCAGCGGCACGACGGCCGTCGCGTCGAGCACCGACGGCTCGCCGTCGGTGAGCGGCGCGAGCGCCTCGAGCGCGCGCGCCGCCTGCGCCGGGTCGGCGAGCCGCACCTCGAGCGACTCGCCGCCGACCGTCGCCTTCAGCTCGGCGGGCGCGCCCTCGGCGATCACCGCGCCGCGGTCGATCACCGCGATCCGCTGGGCCAGCCGGTCGGCCTCGTCGAGGTACTGCGTCGTCAGCAGCACCGTCGTCCCGCCCGAGACGAGGGTCTCGATCGTGTCCCAGAGCGCGAGGCGGCTGCGCGGGTCGAGCCCCGTGGTCGGCTCGTCCAGGAACAGCACGGGCGGGCGCGCCACGAGCGCCGCGGCCAGGTCGAGGCGCCGGCGCATGCCGCCGGAGTAGGTGCGGACGAGGCGGCTGGCGGCGTCGGAGAGGTCGAACTCGTCGAGCAGGCGCCGCGCCCGGGCGCGCGCCTCGCGGCGAGGGAGGTGGTAGAGGCGGCCGACCATCTCCAGGTTCTCGAAGCCGGTCAGGTTCTCGTCGACGGCCGCGTACTGACCGGCGAGGCCGACGCGCTCGCGCAGCCGTGCGGCGTCGCGCACGACGTCGAGGCCGGCGACCCGCGCGGTGCCGCCGTCGGGCGGCAGCAGGGTGGTGAGGATGCGGACGGCGGTCGTCTTGCCGGCGCCGTTCGGGCCGAGCAGGCCGAAGACGATCCCCGCCTCGACGCGCAGGTCGACGCCCGCGAGCGCGACCACGTCGCCGTAGCACTTCCGCAGCCCTTCCGTCTCGATCGCCGGAGCAGTCATGATGACATCACAGTGACATCACAGAGGCAATTTGTCAAACGGCAGCCGAAACCCCTGGTACTGTGGGGATTACGGAGCACGGAACGGCCGTGCTCCCGTGAGGTCCCTGTCTCCGCTTCGGAAATCGGGATCTCTCCCGACACAACCGAAGAAGGAGAAGGCTTGACCGTTCTGCAGAACCTCGAGTTCCACGATCTCGGCGTGTCCGACGACATCGCCGAGGCGCTCGGCGCGCGCGGCATCGACACACCCTTCCAGATCCAGTCCCTCGTCATCCCGGAGGCGCTCCGCGGCGGCGACGTGCTCGCCAAGAGCCCCACCGGATCCGGCAAGACGCTCGCGTTCGCGATCCCGATCGTGCAGACGGTCGATCCCGAGGCGCCGCGGCCGAGCGCGGTCGTGCTCGTGCCGACGCGCGAGCTGGCCGCGCAGGTGACCGAGGAGTTCGAGCTGATCGTCGGCGACCGGCTGCGCGTCGCGTCGGTGTACGGCGGCGTGCCGCTGAAGCCGCAGGCCGACACCGCCAAGCGCGCGCACGTGCTCGTGGCGACGCCCGGCCGCCTGCAGGATCTCGTCGACCGCAAGCTGATCGACCTCGGCGAGGTGCGCGTGCTCGTGCTGGACGAGGCCGACCGGATGCTCGACATGGGCTTCAAGCCCCAGGTGGACAAGCTCGTGCGGCGCCTGCCCGACCAGCGCCAGACGATGTTCTTCTCCGCCACGCTCGACGGCGAGGTGGGCGAGCTGGCGCGCCGCTACACGCGCTTCCCCGCCCGCTTCGAGGGCGAGCTGCCGGCGGAGCGCCGCAGCGGCGAGGTCGACCACCGCTTCGTGCCGGTGACGCCCGACACGAAGGTGCCGACGCTCGTGCAGCTCCTCAACGAGGAGGACCGCGGGCTCGCGCTCGTCTTCGTGCGCACGAAGGCCGGCGCCGATCGCCTGGTCGAGAAGCTGCGCCGACACGACGTCGATGCGGTCGCGATCCACGGCGACAAGGGACAGGCGCAGCGCGAGAAGGCGCTCGCCCGCTTCGACTCGGGCAAGGTGCGCACGCTGGTCGCGACCGACGTGGCCGCCCGCGGCATCGACGTCGAGGACATCACGCACGTGATCAACTTCGACCCGCCCGAGGAGGCGGACGTCTACACGCACCGCGTCGGCCGCACCGGCCGCGCGGGCCGCGGCGGCACCGGGATCACGCTCGTGCTGCCCGACCAGCAGGCCGACGTGAGCCGTGTCGCGCGCCTGCAGGGACAGGTCGAGCGGTTCGAGGAGACGGGCATGAAGGTGGCGCGGCCGAAGCTCGTCTACACGTCGCGTCGGGGGAGACGCTCGCGGTGGTAGACGGCGAGCAGCTCACCCCGAAACAGGCGGACGCGCTTCGCGAGGAGCTCGCCGAGCTGGAGGGGCCGCGCCGCGAGGAGGTCGTCGCGGCGATCGCGAAGGCGCGCGAGTTCGGCGACCTGTCCGAGAACTTCGAGTACCACGCCGCCAAGAACGAGCAGGGGCTCCTCGAGGCGCGCATCCGCACGCTGCGGGCGCGGCTCGACGGCGCCGAGATCGTCGAGGCGGCCGCCGACGGCGCCGTCGGCGTCGGCTCGGTCGTCGAGGTCGAGGACGAGAGCGGCGGCACCATGACCGTCGAGATCAGCGCCGTCGGCGGCACCGGCACGGTCTCACCGACCTCGCCGCTCGGCAGCGCACTGCTCGGCCGCTCGGTCGGCGAGACCGTCGAGGTGCAGGCCCCGCGCGGCGCCTGGCGGGCGACCGTGCGCGCGGTTCGCTAGCTCCGGAACGCTCACCTCCCGTACCTGGTACATCCGCGCTGCGGCGCGGTTCTGCGCACTCCTCTCGAGGATGCACCAGGTACGCGGGTTCCGCGTGCGACACTCTGAGGCGTGGCCACCCGGCCGAAGCAGCGGAATCTCGGACGGCTGAGCGAGATCGCGCAGGTCGCGGTCAAGCACGGCTTCGGCTACGCGGTCGACCATCGCAAGGGCGGCACGGAGATCGATCCCGCCACGGGCGTCGCCGGCGGCACCGCGCGCGGGCGTCACCTGCGGGAGATGCTCGACGAGCTCGGGCCGACGTTCGTCAAGTTCGGGCAGCTGCTCTCGACGCGGCCCGACGTCGTGCCGCCGGACATCATCGCCGAGCTGCGCGGCCTGCAGGACGACGTGCGGACGTTCCCGTTCGCGGACGTCGAGCGGGTCGTGCGCGAGGATCTCGGCCAGCCGATCGAACGCCTCTTCCTGGAGTTCGACGAGGTGCCGATGGCCGCGGCGTCGATCGGCCAGGTGCACGGCGCGGTGCTGCCGAACAACCGAGCGGTCGTCGTCAAGGTGCAGCGCCCGAACGCGCCGCGCCAGATCGAGAGCGACATCCAGCTGCTCGAGCAGGCGGCGCGCCTGGCGAAGGAGCGGATCCGCGCGCTCGACTTCATCGACACGCGCGAGATCGTCGACGAGTTCGCGCGCTCGATCCGCCAGGAGCTCGACTACCGGCTCGAGGCCCGGAACGCCGACGCGTTCCATCGCAACTTCGCCGGGCATCCGCACGTGGCGGTGCCGCGCGTCTACTGGAGCTACACGCGGACCCGCGTGCTGACGCTCGAGCGGCTGGAGGGGACGCAGCTCGCCGACCTCGAGCTCGACATGTGGCCGCTCGAGCAGCGCCGGCGGCTCGCGTACCTGATCACCGAGGCGTGGATGACGATGATCTTCCGCCACGGGTTCTTCCACGGCGACCCGCACCCCGCGAACGTGCTGGTGCTGGCGCCCGAGCGGATCGGGCTCGTCGACTTCGGGCTCGCCGGCAAGCTCACCGACGACGACATGTCTCGGCTGACGCGGCTCTTCATCGACGCCGCCGCCGAGAACATCGAGGTGCTGCCGAAGCGGCTCGCCGACCTGGGCGTGCGCTACCCGAAGGAGCGCGAGGAGCAGTTCGTCGCGGAGCTGCGCGAGCTGTACTACCGCTACTACGGCGCCAGCCTCAGCGAGATCGACCCGATCCAGATCATCCGCGAGGCGTTCGCCCTGATCTACTCGATGAACCTGCGGCTCCCGACGCGGTTCGTGATGCTCGACAAGGCGATCGCCACGCTCGGCTCGGTCGGGGCGGAGCTGTACCCGAACTTCAACGTCTTCGAGGTGGCGAAGCCGTACGCGCGAGCGCTGATGGTGGAGCGCTTCCGGCCGGGCCGGGTCGCCCGGCGGGCGCGGCGGGAGAGCTGGCGGCTCACCCAGATGGCGGTCGAGCTGCCGCACCAGGTCCACGACACGCTGGAGCAGGTGCGCGACGGCCAGATCGAGGTCGGCTTCGTGCACAAGGGCCTCGAGGACCTGCTCGCGAAGCTCGACGTGCTCTTCAACCGGCTCGTGATCGCGCTGGTCGTCACCGGCGGTCTGATCGGCTCGAGCCTGATCGGGATCTTCGCGAAGACCGGGCCGCATCTGCTGGGCCTGCACGTCGTCTCGATCGCCGGCTTCTGCCTGTCGGCCGTGCTCGGCATCTGGCTGCTCTGGGGCGTTGTCCGCTCCGGACGGCTGTAGCTCGGTCGGGCCGTGTCCCGCGCGGCCGGCTGAGGGTCCATCGGCGCACAATCGTGCGAAAGGACATCTGGCGGCGCCGCAGGCGCGGCTCTACCGTCGTCGCCATGTCCACCGCACTGCTCCTCGACGACGCCGAGCCCGACACGCGGGGGTTCCTCGAGCGGCTGCTCCCGCACGACGGGTTCCAGCTCGTCGACCGCGCGCCCGACCTGGTGCTGGCGGGCGACGTCGAGTCGGTCGAGCGCTGGCGCGAGCACGCGCCGGTGATCGTCATCGGCCGGCAGGACGCGGACGCGGTCGACCGGCTGCACGCCTTCCGCCGCGGCTGCGACGACTACGTCGCACCGCCGTTCGACTATCAGGAGCTGGTCGAGCGCATCCGGGCGGTGCTGCGGCGGGCGCGGCACGACGAGTCGACCGTAGTGACCGCGGCGACCGTGCGCATCGACACGGCGACCCGCGAGGTGCGGGTGGGCGAGCGGCGGGCGAGCCTGGCGCAGAAGGAGTACGAGCTCCTGCTGCGCCTGGCCCGCGAGCCGCACCGCGTGCTGACGAAGTCCGAGCTGCTCCACGACGTGTGGCGGTACACGACCCCGGTGCGCACGCGGACGCTCGACTCGCACGCCTCGCGGCTGCGCCGCAAGCTGCGGGCGCTCGACCCGAAGACCCCGTACGTCGACAACGTGTGGGGCGTCGGTTACCGCCTGGTGGGCAGCTTCCCGGAGGTCGCGGTGTAGCGTCCGTCGGGACATGGATCAGCGTGCGAAGGCCGACCTGCTCCGGCGCCTGCATCGCGGGCCCCGGCTGCTCGTGCTGCCGAACGCGTGGGACGTCGCATCGGCGCGGGCGCTCGCGGCGCTTCCCGGCTGCCTCGCGCTCGCCACCTCGAGCGCCGCCGTCGCCCGGTCGCTCGGCTGGGAGGACGGCGAGCAGGCGCCGGGCGGCGAGATGGTCGCCGCGGCGGGACGGATCGCCGCCGCGGTCGACGTGCCGGTCACGGCCGACCTGGAGGCGGGCTACGGCGACCCCGTCGCGACCGCGACGGCGGCCTGGGCGGCGGGCGCGGTCGGGATGAACTTCGAGGACTCGCCCGGTGGGCGGCTGCTGTCGGTCGAGCGCCAGGTCGAGCTGATCCGCGCGGTCCGCGCCGCCGTGCCGGAGCTGGTGCTGAACGCGCGCGTCGACGTCTTCCTGCGCGGTGGTGGTGGCGTCGACGAGGCGGTCGAGCGCGCGAACGCCTATCTCGCCGCGGGCGCCGACTGCGCGTACCCGATCCTCTGCCCGATCGCGACGATCGGCGAGCTGGCGCGCCGCATCGACGGCCCGATCAACGTGATCGTCACGCCCGACGCGCCGGCGCCGGCCGAGCTGGCGCGGCTGGGCGTCGCACGGCTGACCTGGGGCGGTGGGATGGCGAAGGCCGCGCTCGACGAGGCGGTGCGGATCGCCGCCGACGCCTTCGCCCGCGCAGGGGAGTAGCCCGGTCGGTCAGCCGTGGATCACGCGGGCGCCGCGACCGCGTGTGACGTAGCTGATCATCCAGCGCAGCAGCACGAGCAGCCGGTTCTGGAAGCCGATCAGGTACGCGAGGTGCACGCCCAGCCACGTGACCCACGCGACGAAGCCGCTCAGGTGCAGGCCCTTGATGTCGGCCACGGCGTGGGAGCGGCCGATCGTCGCCAAGTTGCCCTTGTCGTGGTAGCGGAACGGCATGCGCGTGCCGGCGGCGATCGATCGTGCGACGTGGCGGCCCTCCTGCATCGCCACCGGGGCGACGCCCGGCAGCGGCTGCACGCCGCCCTTGCCGTCGCCGACGATCACCATGTCGCCGAGCGCGAACACCTCGGGGTGGCCGGACAGCGTCAGGTCGGGCTCGACGTGCACGCGGCCGGCCCGGTCAACCTCGGCGCCGATGCTGCGCGCCAGCTCGCCGGCCAGGGGTGACGCGGACACGCCCGCGGCCCAGACGATCGTCTGCGCCTCGATCCGCTCGCGGTCGCCGTTGCGCTGCACCTCGACCCAGTCGGAGCCGATGTCGACCACCGTCGTGTCGACCATCGGGGTGGCGCCGATCCCCTCCAGCGACTTCGCCGCCTTGCGCGACAGCGACGGCGGAAAGGCGGTGAGCACGCGGTCGGCCGCCTCGACGAGCAGCACGCGAGCCGCGCGCGTGTCGACCGAGCGGAAGTCGCGTCGCAGCGTGTCCTGCGCGATCTCGGCGATCTGCCCGGCCATCTCGACACCCGTCGGGCCGGCGCCGACGACGACGAACGTCAACCAGGCCTGCCGCCGCCGCTCGTCCCTCTCCACCTCCGCGGCCTCGAACGCCGAGAAGATCCGCGAGCGCAGGTGCAGCGCCCCTTCGAGGCTCTTCAGCTCGGGCGCATACTGCGCCCAGTCGTCGTGGCCGAAGTACGAGTACGCCGAGCCGCCCGCCACCACCAGGAGGTCGTAGTCGAGCCGCGCGCCGGGCTCGCCGCTCGGCAGGTCGGCGAGCCGCACCTGCCGCTGCTCCAGGTCGAAGCCCGCCACCTCGGCCATCACGACGCGCACGTTGCGTTGGCGGCGCAGGATCTGCCGCAGCGGCGTCGCGATCTCGACCGCCGACAGCGCGCCCGTCGCGACCTGGTAGGCGAGCGGCTGGAAGAGGTGGAAGTTCTGCCGGTCGACGAGCGTCACCCGCACCGGCGCGCGGCGCAGCCCGCGCACGGCCTGGAGGCCGCCGAAGCCGCCTCCGACCACGACCACGTGCTGCTGCTGGTCCACGATCCCAGATTACGGAACGAGGATCGCGCCCTCGAGCGCCAGCAGCGTGCGCTTGCGGTCGAGGCCGCCGCCGTAGCCGGTGAGCGAGCCGCTGGCGCCGACGACGCGGTGGCAGGGCAGCACGATCGGGATCGGGTTGCGGTTCATGACGGTGCCGATCGCGCGCGCGGCGCGCGGGCGGCCCACCTGCGCGGCGAGCGCGCCGTAGGTCGTGGTGACCCCGTACGGCACCCGGGCGAGCTCGTGCAGCACCTGCTCGTGGAACGGCGCCACGCGCAGGTCGATCGGCAGGTCGAACGCGGTGCGCCGGCCCGCGAAGTACTCGTCCAGCTCGCGACGCACGTCGTCGAGCGGCGAGCGCAGCACGCGCACCCCGAACAGCCGCGCGAGCTGGTCCTCGACCTCGTCGGGCGTGAACGAGACGCGGCAGAGACCCCGCTCGGTGGCGGCGACGAGCAGGTCGCCGACCGGCGAGTCGACCACGTCGTAGCGCACGTCGACGAGGCCGGTCGCGACGGCCGCCTCCCGGAAACGCGCGTCGAGATCAGGCGAGACGGTCATGGGTCCTCCTCAATCGCCGGACGCCCGACGACGCCGCGGCGCGCGCCGCCTCCTCGGAGGAGCCGAGCGCATCGGCGATCTGGGCATAGGCGAGGTCGTAGCCGTAGCGGAGCACGACGGCCGCGCGCTCGGTCGGCGGCAGGCCGTCGGTGAACGGTTCGAGCTCCCGGTAGGCCGGCCGGCGCAGCTCCGCGGCGGCCGCGACGGCCTCGGCTTGTAACACTGTGTTACGAACTTGCCCCCGCGCGCGCAGCTCGTCCATGGCCACGCGGGTGGCGATCGTGAACGCCCAGGCCCGCAGATGACGGCCGTGCTCGAGCCGGTCGTACGCGCGCAGCGCCCGCAGGAACGTCTCCTGCCAGGCGTCCTCGGCCCGGTCGCCGAGTAGCCGCCGCAGGTAGCGGAGGACATCGTCGCGGTGGGCGAGGTAGAAGCGCTCGAACGGCGGGATCTCGGGGTCTGTGGTCTGCGTCGACGTCGGCATCCAGGGTGAAACCCGTGTCGGCGCCCGGATGTGAGATTCGGCGCGCGCCGACCGGGCCCGTATGGATGATCCCAGCACGATGAGGTGCGCCGTCGTGGGTCACGTCGAGTGGACGGAGTTCGCGCGGGTGCCGCGCGTCCCGGCGGCGGGCGAGATCGTCCACGCCACCGACACGCTCGCCGAGCCGGCCGGCGGCGGCAGCGTGGTGGCGCGGCAGCTCGCGCTGCTCGCCGGCGGCTGCGACTTCTTCACCGCGCTCGGTGACGACGAGCTCGGACGGCGCGCAGCGGGGCGGCTCGAGGAGCTCGGCGTCGCCGTGCACGCCCGGATCGAGGGGCGGTCGCGACGGGCCTGGGTGCACGTCGACGACGCGGGCGAGCGCACGATCACGGTGCTCGGCGACAAGCTGCTCGCGCGCGGGCCGCTGGCGCTGGACGGCTACGACGCGGTGTTCTTCGTCTCGGGCGACGCCGCCGCGCTCCGCTCGGCCCGCGCCGCGCGCTTCCTCGGCGCCACGCCGCGCGAGCTCGGGACGCTGAAGGAGGCCGCCGTGCCGCTCGATCTCCTCGTCGGTAGCGCCACCGACCCGGGCGAGCGCTACGACGGCTCGCTCGAGGTGCGCACGCTCGTGCGGACCGCCGGGGCCGACGGCGGCGTCGCGAACGGCCGCCCCTATCCCGCGGCGCCGCTCGAAGGGCCGCTCGCGGACACGTACGGCGCCGGCGACTCGTTCGGCGCGGCGCTCTGCTTCGCGCTCGCGCGAGGCGACTCGCTGGAGGACGCGCTCGCGCTGGCGGGACGGGCGGGCGCCGCCGTTCTCGGCGGCCGCGGCCCCTATGCATCGCAGCTAGCTTTGGTCGCGTGAGGGGACGCGTCGCCTGGATCTCGATCGCGCCGGTGAAGGCGCTCGCGCTCGCGCACCCCGAGTCGGTCGAGCTCGACCGCGACGGCATCCGCGGCGATCGCATCTTCTTCGTCGTCGACGCCGACGGCCGCATGACGAACAACAAGAGGCACGGGCCGTTGATGTCGGTCGTGCCGACGATCGACGCGGACGCCCGCACCCTGACGCTCCGCTTCCCGGACGGCCGCGAGCTGACCTCGTCGCTCGACGGCGGCCGGCCGGAGCGGGTCCGCTTCTACCGGGAGACGCTCGACGTCGAGGTGCTCGACGGCAGCCTCGGCGACGCGCTCTCCGACTTCGCCGGCGCGAACCTGCGCCTCGTCTCGCACCGCCGGGCCGGCGGAGGCGGCGATCGCGGCGTGCGCGGCGCGACGTCGCTCCTCTCGACGGGCTCCCTCGGGCGGCTCGCGCAGGAGCTCGGCGTCGAGCGCATCGATCCGCGCCGCTTCCGGATGCACTTCGGCGTGGAGGGCGTCGACGCCCACGCCGAGGACGGCTGGCTCGGCCGGAGGGTCCACCTCGGCGAGGCGGTCGTCGTACCGCGCGGCAAGGTCGGCCGCTGCGCCGTCACCACCCAGGACCCCGACACGGGGCGGCCGAGCCTCGACACGCTGCGGGCGCTGCTCCGCTACCGCGGCGACGAGCCGAGCGAGGAGCCGCTGCCGTTCGGCGTCTACGGCGAGGTGGTCGAGCCGGGCCGCGTCGCGCTCGGCGATCCGGTGGAGCTCGACTGACGCGATGGGGAAGGTCTACGAGCGGATCGACGAGAAGCTGGCCGCCTGGATCGGCCGCCAGCCGCTGTTCTTCGTCGCCACGGCGCCGCTCGAGGGGGGCCACGTCAACGTCTCGCCGAAGGGGCCGATCGGCTCGCTGCGCATCCTCGACGAGCTGACGATCGAGTACGACGACCACGTCGGCAGCGGCGCCGAGACCGCCGCGCACCTGGGCGAGAACGGCCGCATCTGCGTGATGCTCTGCGCCTTCGACGGGCCGCCGCGCGTCGTTCGCCTGCACGGCCGCGGCGAGGTGCTGACCGCCGACGACCCGGCGGACGGCGTCCGCGGCGTCGTGCGCGTGCACGTCGAGCGGATCGCCGATTCGTGCGGCTACGGCGTGCCGCTGCTGCAGCACGTGGGGGAGCGGCCGCAGCGGGCCCTCTGGCTCGAGCGGAAGGGCCCCGACGGGGTGCGCGAGTACGTGCGCGAGCGGAACGCCGCCTCGATCGACGGCCTGCCCGCCTTCTCGACCTAGCCCGTCGTCGACGTCGTCCCCTGGACGCCGCTCGCGACGATCGCGATGGCGTTCCAGGCGGGGTCGTGGACGCGGATCGCGACCGTGTGGCTCGCGCCGGCGGGGATCGCCGGCGTCCAGCGCCGGTCGATCGCATGGCAGCCGGGGCCGGTGGGGAGGCGCCAGAGCCGCCGCTTCACGCCGCTTCGTGCGCCGTCCGTGTCGTTCCACTCCGTCACGTGCACGGCGAGCGAGCCGGGCGCCGCGTCGCACACCGCCAGATGCACGACGACCGTGCCGCCGTCCCAGCGCGCCTGAAGCGTGTGCTGCGCGTGGTGCGCGGCTGCTGCCGCCGGCGCGGCGATGAGCGCCGCAGCCGACAGCAAGGCGAGCAGCCCCCTCGCGCCGTGCATCTCGCACCCGATCGATGGTCCCGCTGTGTGACGCGCACGTTCGGCAGATGTTCGGGATCTGTAAAGAGCGGCAGGACACTTGTCGGGTGGACAGAGTGGGGTGAAGTGGGATACAGTGGGTGAAAGTGGATCCATGCTGCTCGGCGAACACGACCACGCTCTCGACGACAAGAACCGCCTCACCCTCCCGGCGAAGCTCCGCGAGGGCCTGGGCGACGGCGCGATCGTGGTCACGGTCGAGCTCGACGAGTGCCTCGTCGCCTACGCCGAGGCGGAGTGGGAGCAGCTGGCGCAGCGGATCCACGGCCTCGACCGGCTCAGCCGGGAGGCGCGGATGATGCAGCGGCACTTCTTCGCCCAGGCCGTGCGGGCCGACCTCGACAAGCAGGGTCGGATGGTGCTGCCGGCGCGTCTGCTGGCGACTGCCGGCATCAGCAAGGAAGTGACGGTGGCCGGTGTCTACGACCACCTCGAGATCTGGGATCGCGCCAAGTGGCGCGAGCACCTGCACGAGGTCGAAGGGAGCGCGGAACATGTTGCCGAGCGTCTTGCCAGCCGAGACTGACCACGTCCCCGTCCTCGCAGACGACGTCGTCCGCGCCCTCGCGCCGCGGCCGGGAGAGACGGTGATCGACTGCACCTTCGGCTCCGGGGGCCACGCCTCGCTGCTCGCGGCGGCCCTGCGCGGTGAGGGCAAGCTGATCGCGATCGACCGCGATCCCACGGTGGAGCCGCACTTCGAGCGCTTCCGCCGCGGCGCCGGCGTCAAGACACGGCTGCTGCACGGCGAGTTCTCGACCGTGCTGGCGCAGCTCGCCGAGAACGGCGTGCAGGCCGACGCGATCCTGCTCGACCTCGGCGTCTCCTCGATGCAGCTCGACCGGCGCGAGCGCGGCTTCTCGTACGCGGCCGACGCGCCGCTCGACATGCGCATGGACCCGAGCTCGCCCGTCTCGGCGCGCGAGGTCGTCAACGAGGCCGACGAGCGCGAGCTGGCCGACATCTTCCGCCGCTACGGCGAGGAGCGCTACGCCCGCCCGATCGCGCGCGCGATCGTCAAGGCGCGCAAGCGGGCGCCGATCGAGCGCACCGCCGAGCTCGTGGAGCTGATCCGCGGCGCGATCCCGGCGCCGGCCCGGTTCGGCGAGGGGCATCCGGCGAAGCGCGTCTTCCAGGCGCTGCGGATCGAGGTGAACGACGAGCTGGGCGCCGTCGAGCGCGCGCTCCCGGCGGCGGAGGCGATGCTTCGCCCGGGCGGCCGGCTCGCGGTGATCTCGTTCCACTCGCTGGAGGACCGGATCGTGAAGCGCTACCTGCGGAACGCCGAGCACGGCTGCACCTGCCCGCCCGACTTCCCCGTCTGCACCTGCGGCTCGCGGCCGACGATGCGCGCCGTGCCGCGCCGGGCGATCCGCCCGTCGGCGGCCGAGGTGGCCGCCAACCCGCGCGCCCGGTCGGCGCGCCTCCGGGCGGCGGTGAAGGTTGGCTAGCGCCGGTCTCGCCCGCGCGGCGGCTGCCGAGCCCGCCGTCCGCACGCGCCCGCGGCAGCGCCGCCGCAGCCGCACGCAGGCGCGCGCCCGCGTCGGGGTCGTCTGGATCGTCGTCAGCGGGATCCTGCTCACCGGCGTCGTATTCGTGAGCGTGTCCGTGCTGCGGCTCAACCTGGCGCTCGACCACGCGAACGGCCAGCGCTCGCAGCTGCGCTCCGACGTCGCGTCGCTGCAGGCGCAGCTCGCCACCGAGCGCTCCTCGCCGCGCATCCAGGCGACCGCCCGCCGGGAGCTGGGCGTGAAGCCGGCGGACCCGTCCGAGATCGGGTACGTCGACCTCTCCAAGTAGGCACGGGGAATGCGCGAGAAGCAGGCAAACCGGCGGATCCGCCTGCTGGTGGCGATCTTCGCCCTCGTCTTCGCCGCCGTGCTCGCGCGGGCCGTGTGGCTGCAGGGCGTCGAGGCGGCGAGCCTCGGCGGCATGGCCGAGCGGCAGCAGCACGAGACGGAGTCGATCCCGGCGAGCCGCGGCACGATCTTCGACCGCACCGGCGTGCAGCTCGCGATCGGCGAGCAGACCTCGACGGTCTACGCCGACCCGCGGGCCGTCCGGCAGCCGCGCGCGCTCGCGCGCGCCGCGCACGAGCTGCTCGGCGTCGACCCGAACGAGCTGTACGCCTCGCTCCTCGACCGCACGTCGAGCTTCGTCTACGTCAAGCGCTTCGCCGACCCGGTGGCGGCGGCGAAGCTGATGCGGAAGGACTTCTCCGGCGTCGACGAGTACCCGGAGGAGAAGCGGTTCTATCCGGGGAACACCGTCGGCTCCCAGGTGATCGGCTACGCCGGCACCGACGAGAAGGGGCTGTCGGGCCTCGAGATCGAGTACGAGCACACGCTCGCCGGCAAGCCGGGCACGAAGACGATCGTCCGGACGCCGCTCGGCCGCGCCATCGACGTGATCAAGAACACGCCGCCGCGCGAGGGCAGGGCGATCTTCACCACGCTCGACCGCACGATCCAGGCCTACGCCGAGTCGGTGCTGCGGCAGACCGTCGCCCACTGGCACGCGAAGGACGCGGTCGCGGTGGCGATCGACCCGCGTACCGGCGGCGTGCTCGCGATGGCGCAGGCGCCGGGCTACGACGCGAACAACGCCAGCCGCGTGCCGCAGGCGCTGCAGACGAACCGCGCCGTCACGGACACCTACGAGCCGGGCTCGGTCTTCAAGGTCGTGACGATCGCCGGCGCCCTCACCCAGGGGCTGGTCACGCCGCAGACGAGGTTCACGCTGCCGTACTCGATCAGGGTCGCCGACCGTACGATCCACGACGCCGAGCACCGGCCGACCGAGACGCTGAGCGTGGCGCAGATCCTCTCCCACAGCTCGAACGTGGGCGCGGTGACGATCGCCGAGAAGCTGGGCGACGCCGACCTGATGACCTGGATCAAGCGGTTCGGCTTCGGCGAGAAGACCGGCATCGACTTCCCCGGCGAGAGCCCCGGGCTGGTGCTGCCGCTCGACCAGTGGTCGGGCTCGACGATCGGCAACGTCCCGATCGGGCAGGGCATCGCCGTCACGCCGATCCAGCTGGCGGCCGCCTACGCCGCGATCGCCAACGACGGCGTCTGGATCCAGCCGCACCTCGTCGACCGGATCGGCGGCCGCGCCGTCACCGACTTCAAGCGCCGCCGGATCGTCTCGAAGCTGGTCGACGCCGAGCTGAAGGAGATGCTGACCGGCGTCGTCGACGAGAACACCGGCACCGGCACGCAGGCGGCCATCCCCGGCTACTCGGTGGCCGGCAAGACCGGCACTGCGCAGAAGCCGATCCCGGGCGGCTACTCGGACACGAAGTTCGAGGCGTCGTTCGTCGGCATGGTGCCCGTCGAGCATCCGCGAATCGTGATCCTGGTCGCGGTCGACGAGCCGCACGGCGACATCTACGGCGGCGACGTGGCCGCGCCGGCGTTCGCGCAGATCGCCAAGTTCGCGCTGCAGTACCTCGGGGTGCCGCCGGACCAGTCGACGAGCGGCCAGTCGCAGACCACCAGGTAGCCTCCCGGCCGATGGACCTGGAGCGCGTCAGCGCGGCTCTCGGCCCGACCGAGGTCGTCAACGCGGCTCCCGTCGAGGTCGCGGATCTCGCCTACGACACGGCCCGCGTCATCCCCGGGACGCTGTTCTTCTGCGTACGCGGCTCGCGGGCCGACGGGCACGACCTGGCGCCTGCCGCGGTCGCCGCGGGGGCGGTCGCGCTGGTGACGGAGCGGCCGCTCGAGCTGCCCGTGCCGCAGCTCGTCGTGCCGAGCGCGCGGCGGGCGATGCCCGCCGCGGCGGACCTCTTCTTCGGCTCGCCGTCGCGCGAGCTCGACGTGGCGGCGGCCACGGGGACGAACGGCAAGACGACGACCGCCTTCCTGCTCCACTCGATCCTCGACGCGGCCGGGCGTCGGCCCGCGCTGCTGACGAACATCGAGCGGCGGGTGGGCGGCGAGTCGCGGCCGACCGGCCTGAACACGCCGGAGGCGATCGACCTGCAGCGGCTCTTCCGCGAGATGGTCGACGCGGGCGACCGCTCGTGCGCGATGGAGGCGACCTCGATCGCCGGCGTGCAGGGGCGGCTCGCCGGGACGCGCTTCGCGGTGCTGGTCTTCACGAACCTGACGCAGGACCACCTCGACTTCCACGGGACGATGGAGGCGTACTTCGCGGCCAAGCGCGCCCTGTTCGACCAGGCCGAGCACGCGGTGGTGAACGTCGGCGACGAGTGGGGGCGGCGGCTGGCGCGTGAGCTGCCCGGCGCGCGCACCTTCACGCCGGCGGACGACCTCGGCGACGTCGAGCTGCACCTGCGCGGCGCGTTCAACCGCGCGAACGCGCTGGGCGCGATCTGGGCGGCGCGCGAGCTGGGCCTCCCCGAGCGGGCGATCCGGGAGGGCGTCGCGCGGCTGCGCGGGGTGCCGGGGCGGTTCGAGTCGGTGGAGGAGGGACAGCCGTTCGCGGTCGTCGTCGACTACGCGCACACGCCCGACTCGCTCGTGAACGTGCTCGCCGCCGCGCGCGGGCTGGGCGACGGCCGGCTGACCGTCGTCTTCGGGGCGGGCGGCGACCGCGACCGCGACAAGCGCCCGCTGATGGGGCGGGCGGCCGCCGACGGCGCCGACCGCGCGATCGTCACCACCGACAACCCGCGTTCCGAGGAGCCCGCGGCGATCGCCGCCGAGGTGGCCGCCGGCGCGCCCGGCCGGCTGGAGGTGATCGTCGACCGGCGCAACGCGATCGAGGAGGCGATCGCGAGCGCGCGCGCCGGCGACGTCGTGGTGCTCGCCGGCAAGGGCGCCGACACCGAGATGGAGCTCGCCGACCGGCGCGTCCCCTTCGACGACCGGGTCGTGGCGCGCGAGGCCCTCCGCCGCCTCGTCACCGCATGATCCCGCTCGAGCTGAGCGAGCTCGAGCCGCTGGGCCGGCTCGTCGCGCGACCGTGGGCCGACCGCGTCACCGGCATGCAGGTCGACTCGCGGCGCATCGCCGAGGGCGACCTGTTCGTGGCGGTCGGCGGCGGGGTCGACTTCGTCGAGCACGCGCTGGCGCGCGGCGCCGCGGCGGCGCTCGTGCCCGAGGACGCGGTGGCGGCGCTGGCGGCGGTCGCCGGCGCGGTGCGGCAGCGGTCGCAGGCGCGCGTCGTCGGCATCACCGGCTCGACCGGCAAGACCTCGACGAAGGACATCCTGTTCGCGCTCTGCGCGTCCCACCGTCGCACCGTCGCCAACGAAGGCAACTACAACACCGAGATCGGCGTGCCGCTGACGCTCTGCCGCATCGAGGAGGACACCGAGGTGTGCATCGTCGAGATGGCGATGCGCGGGCCGGGGCAGATCGCGTGGCTCGCGAGCTTCGCCAGGCCGGACATCGGCGCGATCACGAACATCGGGCCCGCGCACCTCGAGTTCCTCGGCTCGCTCGAGAACATCGCGAAGGCCAAGGCCGAGCTGATCCTGGGGCTGCCCGCGGGCGGCGTCGCCGTCGTGCCGCCCGAGCCGCTGCTCGAGCCGTACCTCGGGCGCGACGACATCGTCGTCAGGCGCGTCGACCCCGACGCGCCGCTGCCCTTTGCGACGAGCTACCGCTCGCGCCACCAGCTCCTCAACACGCGCACCGCCGTCGCCGTGGCGGAGTGCCTCGGCGTGCCGCTGCCCGACGGCGAGCTGACGGTGGAGTTCTCGAAGTTGCGCGAGGAGGAGCGGCCGCTGCCCGGCGGCGGGCTGCTGCTGAACGACTGCTACAACGCGAACCCGGTCTCGATGCGAGCCGCGCTCGAGCACCTGGCCGAGCGCGCGGAAGGCCGGCGGCGGCTGGCGGTGCTGGGCGAGATGCGCGAGCTCGGGCCCGAGGGCGAGGCCTACCACCGCGAGATCGGCGAGCTGGTGCGCGAGCTCGGGATCGAGCAGCTGATCGCCGTCGGCGAGCTCGCCCGCAACTACGGCGGCGACTGGGTCGCCACCGCCGCGGAGGCGGCCGACGCGGCGCGCGCGGCGCTGCGGCCGGGCGACGTCGTGCTCGTGAAAGGGTCGCTCGCGGTGGGACTCGCCGTCGTCGCGGAGAACCTGGAAGGCTGATGGCACGGGTCCTCGTAGCCGCGCTCGTCGCGATGATCATCGCCATCCTCGCCGGGCCGACCTTCATCTCGTTCCTGCGCCGCAACGAGTTCGGCCAGCAGGTCCGGGAGGAGCTTCCAGCCGGCCACGCGACGAAGCAGGGCACGCCGACGATGGGCGGCGTCCTGATCGTGCTCGCGGCGAGCATCGCCTTCCTCGCGCTCTCGCGCTTCACCGTGCCGGCGCTGACGATCTTCGGGACGATGCTCGCGTGCGGCGCGATCGGGTTCCTCGACGACTGGATCAAGCAGCACCACCAACGCTCGCTCGGCCTCAACGGCCGCTGGAAGATGCTGCTGATCACCGGGGTCACCGTCGCGGTCGGGTTCGCGGCGCACCACCAGCGGCTGCGGCACGCCGTCTTCGTGCCGATCCTCGACCGGTGGCTGCCGCTCGGCTGGGGCTGGTACGTCCTGCTCTTCTTCATCATCGCCGGCGCCGTGAACGGGGTGAACCTGGCCGACGGGATCGACGGGCTCGCCGCCGGCACCGGGATCATCTCGATCGCGACCTTCACGGCCATGGCCGTGACGATCTACATCCGCTCGGGTGGCGCCCACCAGCCGCGCATCGAGAACCGCCTCGACGTGGCGTTCATCGGGGCCGCGCTGATCGGGGCGGTGCTCGGCTTCCTCTGGTTCAACGCGTTCCCGGCCGAGGTGTTCATGGGCGACACCGGCGCGATGGCGCTGGGCGGAGCCATGGCCGCGATGGCGATCATGATGAAGGTCGAGCTGCTGCTCGTGCTCGTCGGCGGGATCTTCGCGATCGAGGCGATCTCGGTGATGCTGCAGGTGCTGAGCTTCAAATGGTGGGGGCGGCGGATCTTCCTGATGGCGCCCGTGCACCACCACTTCGAGATGAAGGCCTGGTCGGACACGAAGATCATGGTGCGGTTCTGGATCGTCGCGGCGATTCTCTGCGCCGCCGGCTTCGCGCTCTTCTACAAGTACTGGCCGACGATCCGTCCGCCGAGCTCGTGAAGGCGGTCGTCTACTACGCGGGCGGCGTCTCGGGCGTGTCCGCGAGCCGGCGGCTGCGCGAGCGCGGCGACGAGGTGGTGGAGGTCGATCGCGCGCTCGGCAACGAGCACGACCTGACGCTGCTCGACGGGGTCGAGGTGGTCGTGAAGACGCCGGGCGTGCCGCCCGGCGCGCCGCTGCTCGCGGCGGCGCGGGAGCGGGGGGTGCCGGTCTGGAGCGAGATCGAGCTCGGCTACCGGCTGCTCCCGGGAGCGCGCCTCGTCGGCGTGACGGGCACGAACGGCAAGACGACGACGACCGCGCTGCTCGGCGAGATCCTGCGCGCGGCCGGTCGCGACGTCGCCGTGGCGGGCAACATCGGCCTGCCGCTCACGTCGGTCGAGCAGGCGGACTGGGTGGCGTGCGAGCTGTCGAGCTTCCAGCTCGAGGACGTGCACGAGCTGTCCTGCGAGGTGGCGGTGCTGCTCAACCTGGAGGCCGACCATCTGGATCGCTACCCGTCGTTCGAAGCGTATCGCGCGGCGAAGCTGCGCATCTTCGAGCGCGCGCGGGCGAAGGTGGTGCCGCGCGGCTTCGGGACGGAGGGGATCGAGTTCGCCGCCGACGACCCGCTGCCGGCGGAGCCGCTGTTGCGCGGCGCGCACAACCGCGAGAACGCCGCGGCGGCGACGGCTGCAGCGCGCGCCGCCGGGGTCGACGACGCGGCGATCGCCGAGGCGCTGCGCTCGTTCCGCGGCGTGCCGCATCGCCTCGAGCCGGTGGGCGAGGTGAACGGGGTGCGCTACGTGAACGACTCGAAGGCGACGAACGTCGCGGCGGCGCTGCGCGCCCTCGCCGCCTACGCCGACGAGCCGCTGCACGTGATCCTCGGGGGCTCGCCCAAGGGGGAGGACTTCGGCCCGCTCGCGGCCGCGCTCGGGCCGAACGTGCGCTCCGTCCACCTGATCGGGGCGGAGGCGGCGCGCCTGGCGGAGGCGCTCGACGGCCACGACGACCGGACCCTCGCCCGCGCCGTCGAGCACGCGGCGTCCGTGGCGCGGCCGGGCGACGTGGTGCTGCTCAGCCCCGCCTGCGCCAGCTACGACCAGTACGAGAACTTCGAGCGCCGGGGCGACGAGTTCCGCGAGCTCGTCGCCGCGCTCGGCTGAGGCGATCCGACACCCCGCGCCCAGCCGACTGTCCGCGGCAGCCATGGCCTTCCCGAACACCGGGGTCAGACCCGGGTCTGACCCCGGTTTTGGCCCCGGCACGGCGTTTGCGGCGCAGAGTCACGCTTTTGTGACGGTTCCGTGGAACGACGAGCGCGCGACTGGGCACACCCTCGTGACGCTTCGGTGACAGCTCCGGCGCCGCCTTCCGGACGCGCCGGAGCATCGTCCGGCCGGACTGGCGAGGACTCGGCAGGCGCCTCGCGAACCATGCCTGGATGAGGCGCGGTGAGCTCGATTCGCGGCTGATGATCCTCGTGACGCTGGCGCTGGTGGCGTTCGGCCTCGTGATGGTCTACAGCGCCACGTCGGCGGCGGCCGCGGTCGGCGGCAAGGACCCGAGTTACTACCTGAAGCGCCAGGGGATCTACGCGGCGCTCGGAATCGTGCTGATGGCGGTGGCGCAGCGCTGGGACTACCGGCGCCTGCGCAACCTCGCGCCGACCCTCGTCGTCGTGTCGCTCACCCTGCTCGCCGCGGTGCTCGCGATCGGCCCTGCCACCAACGGCGCGCGCCGCTGGATCTCGCTCGGGCCGGCGGCCTTCCAGCCGTCCGAGCTGGCGAAGCTCGCATTCGCCGTCTGGGCGGCCGCGTACCTCGCGCGCAAGCCGGCGCCGCAGGACCTGCGCCAGCTCTGGCGGCCGGTCGGCCTGCTGGCGGCCGTCTTCTGCGGGCTGCTGATCCTCGAGCCCGACATGGGCACGGCGATCGCGCTGCTCGTGATGCTCACCGGGATGCTCGTCGTGGCCGGCACGCCCGGCCGGACGCTCGGCGCGGCGCTCGCCATCGCCGGCGCCGCGGGCACGCTCGCCATCTGGATAGAGCCGTACCGCCGCGCACGCTTCTTCGCCTTCCTGCACCCGTGGCACGACGCGCAGGGGACGGGCTTCCAGATCGTGCAGGCGATGATCGGGATGGGCTCGGGCGGCTTCTTCGGCGTCGGGCTCGGCCAGGGGATCCAGAAGATCTTCTACCTCCCGGAAGCCCACACCGACATGATGCTGGCCAACATCGGCGAGGAGCTCGGGCTCGTCGGCGTCGCCGCCGTGCTGGGCGCCTACGCGCTGTTCGGCTACGCGGGCATGAACGTCGCCCTGCGCTGCCGCGACCCCTTCGGCAAGCGGCTCGCCTCGGGCATCACCGTGCTCGTGTGCGGCCAGGCGGCGATCAACGCCGCCGCCGTGATGGGGATCGCGCCGCTCACCGGAATCCCGCTGCCGTTCCTCTCCTACGGCGGCTCCAGCCTCGTCGTACTGCTCGCCTCGGTGGGGATCCTCCTTAACATCGCCCATCGTGGAGGAGCGGCGAGCGCTTCGGTGTCTGATCGCGGCCGGCGGGACGGCAGGGCACGTCCTGCCCGCGCTCGCAGTCGCGGAAGCGCTCCGGCAGCGCGGCGTCAGCGTGACGTTCGCCGGGTCGCCGGATCGGGTCGAAGCGCGGCTCGTTCCTGAGGCGGGCTACGAGCTCGACACGTTCCGCATCAGCGGCTTCCCACGGCGGCCGTCGCCCGCGCTCGTGCGCGCGCTGATGCGCGCCGGCGCCGCACCCGCCGCGTGCGCGCGGATCCTGCGCCGGCGGCGGCCCGACGTGGTGCTCGGCGCCGGCGGCTTCGTGGCGGGGCCGATGGTGGTCGCCGCCTCGGCGTTGCGGATCCCGGCGGCGCTGACGGAGGCCGACGCCCACCTCGGGCTCGCGAACCGCCTCGCCGCGCCGTTCGCCCGGCGGCTCTTCCTCGCGTACCCGATCGCCGGCCGCGAGGGCCCGAAGACCAGCGTCGTCGGCCGCCCGATCCCGGCGCGCTCGCGGGCGATCCCGCAGCAGGAGGCGCGCCAGATCTTCGAGCTGCCGGCCGAGGGTCCGGTCGTGGGCGTGTTCGGCGCGCTCGCCGGCGCCCTCGCCCTGAACGAGTTCGCGGCGGAGACATGGGGCAAGGAGGGGCCGGCGATCCTGCACGTCACCGGCGCCCGCGACTACGACCTCGTGCGCGGCAAGGTGCAGCGGCCCGACTACCGGATCCTCCCCGAGACCGACCGCTTCGGCGCCGCGATCGCCGCCTGCGACCTCGTGCTCTCGCGCTCGGGCTCCACCGTGTGGGAGATCGCCGCCGCCGGCCGGCCCGCGATCTTCGTGCCGTACCCGTTCGCGACCGGCGACCACCAGGCGCTGAACGCGGAGCACTTCGTGCGCGCGGGCGGGGCGGTTCTCGTGCGCGAGCTCGAGCTCGACCGCGTGCCCGAGCTGGTCCGCACCTTCCTCGCCGACCCGGAGCGACTCGCGCGGATGGGCGACGCGATGCTCGCCGCGGCGCGTCCCGACGCGGCGGACGAGATCGCAGACGGCCTGGTCGCCCTAACGGAGCGCCGGCCGTGAGCGCGGCGCCGCTGGCCGGCCGGAAGCTGTGGTTCGTCGGCATCGGCGGCGCGGGGCTGAGCGCGTACGCGCAGCTCGCGCGCGCCTGGGGGGCGGAGGTGGGCGGCTGGGACCGTGTGCGCACGCCGTACCTCGACGCCCTCGACGGCGTGACGGTCGAGCTCGCGCCCGAGCCGGTGGTGCCGGACGGCTGGGAGACAGTCGTCTCTTCGGCGTATCCGGCGGTGCCCGGGATGCGCCGGCGCGCGTTCCTGCGCGAGCTCGTCGCCGCGCGGCCGTCGATCGTCGTCGCCGGCTCGCACGGCAAGGGGACGACCGCCGCGATGATCGCGTTCGTGCTGCGCGAGACGCGCCGCGACCCGGCCTGGCTCGTCGGCGCGCCGGTGCCGCAGCTCGGCTCGAACGCCGGCGCCGGCGGCGGCTGGCTCGTCGCCGAGGGCGACGAGTCCGACCGTACCGTCTTCTCCCTGCCGGCCGAGATCGCCGCCGTCACGAACGTCGAGCTCGACCACCACGCGGAGTTCGCGTCGCTCGAGGAGCTCGAGCGCGCGTTCGAGGAGTGGCTCGCGACGGTGCCGGAGGTCGTCCGGGACGCGCCGGCGTACGACGGCGAGCTGGCGCTGCCCGGCGAGCACAACCGCTGCAACGCCGGCACCGCGCTCGCCGTGCTCGAGCTCGCGGGCGTGCCGCGCGCCGAGGCCGAGCCGGTGCTCGCGCGCTTCACCGGCACCGGACGCCGCTTCGAGGTGCACCAGCTGGGCGGCGTGACCCTCGTGGACGACTACGGCCATCACCCCTCGGAGATCGCCGCCACGATCGGCGCCGTCCGCGAGCGCTATCCCGGCTCGCGGCTGCGCGTGCTCTTCCAGCCGCACCTCTACTCCCGCACGCGCCACCTGGCCGCGGAGCTGGCGGCCGCGCTGGCGACCGCCGACGACGTGGCCGTCACGGACGTCTATCCGGCGCGCGAGCAGCCCGTGCCGGGCGTCAGCGGCAAGCTCGTCGTCGACGCGCTCAGCGACCTCGGCGTGCTCGCGGCCTGGACGCCGGCCGTGGAGCAGGGCGCGGCGCACCTGGCGCGGCTCGCCCGGGCCGGCGACGTGCTGCTCGTGGTCGGCGCGGGGGACGTCGACCGGGCCGTCGGTTTGCTGCGGGAGTCGCTCGCGTGATCGATATCGAGGAGGGGGTCGATCTCTCGCGCTTCACCACGCTCGGCACGGGCGGCCCTGCCCGCTGGTTCGCACGGCCCGCGACCGTCGAGCAGCTCGTGCAGGCGCTCGCGTGGGCGGCCGAGCGCGACGTGCCCGTGGCGGCCGTCGGGCTCGGCTCGAACCTGCTCGTGCACGACGGCGGAGTCGACGCGCTCGTGTTGCGGCTGACGGGCGAGCTCGCCGCCGTCGCCGTCGAGGGCGAGGAGATCGTCGCCGGCGGCGGCGCCACGAACGCCGTCTGCCTGCACCGGGCGCGCGCCGCCGGGCTCGGCGGCTTCGAGTTCGCCTCGGCGATTCCGGGGACCGCCGGCGGCGGCGTGCGGATGAACGCCGGCGCCTACGGGCGCGAGTTCCGCGACGTGCTCGCCGAGGCCGTCGTCGCCGACGCCTCCGGCGCGCGCGCCGTGGCGCTCGCCGACCTCGACCTCTCCTACCGCCACTCCGGGCTCGCGCCGGGCGAGGTGGTCGCGTCCGTGCGCTTCCGGCTCGCGCCGCGCGACCCCGCCGA
Organism: Gaiellaceae bacterium; assembly: GCA_036380895.1. Lineage (GTDB taxonomy): Bacteria > Actinomycetota > Thermoleophilia > Gaiellales > Gaiellaceae > PALSA-600. Next base: position 101,851 of record DASVDV010000010.1, read on the forward strand.
GATCAAGGCGGAGGTGGCCGAGCTGCTCGGCCGCCGCAAGGCGACCCAGCCGACGACGAAGCGCACCTTCGGCAGCGTCTTCAAGAACCCCGAGCACGAGCTGGGGGCGGGGCGGATGCTCGAGGAGTGCGGCCTGAAGGGCCATCGCATCGGCGGCGCGGTGATCTCGCCGCGGCACGCGAACTTCGTCGAGAACGCCGGCCGCGCCGCCTCCGCCGACGCGATCGCGCTGATGGCCGAGGCCCGCCTGCGCGCGCACGAGCGCTTCGGCGTGGAGCTCCAGCACGAGGTGCGCTTCCTCGGCCCGCTCGAGCTGCCGCCGCTGTAGGGGATCCGCGCGGGGCGGCGAAGGGAGAAGGCGTGGCCGCCCGCCGACGGACGCCTGCCCGCGCCGCGGTGCTCCCCGCGCGCCGCGGCCTACCCGAGCTCGGCCGGCTCGCGCCGTCGGGCCGCTCGGTGCTGATCGGTCTCGTCCTCTTCGTGCTCGCCGTCGGCGCCTACTTCGTCGCCCGCCAGTCGTCGCTGTTCGCGGTGCGGACCGTCGACGTGCGCGGCGGCACCCCACGCGTGCGGGCCGAGGTGCGCGCGGCGCTCGCCGACGTCGTCGGCACGAGCCTGCTGCGCGTCGACGGCGGAGCGGTGGGGGAGCGGCTCGCGGCCGTGCCGGACGTCCTCTCGTTCCACTACGACCGCAGCTTCCCGCACACGCTCCGGGTGGTCGTGCGGCCGGAGCGCGCGGTGCTCGTGCTGCGCCGCCAGCCCGACTCGTTCCTGGTCTCGGCTACCGGGCGGGTACTACGCAAGCTCCCGCACCCGCGTCTCTCGAGCCTGCCGCGGTTCTGGGTGCCGAAGCAGACGCACGTGGCCGTGGGCGACACGCTCACCGTAGACACCGGCGCCGCCGCCGCGGCCGCGCTTTCGGCGCTGCGCTCGGAGCGGCTCCCGCAGCGGGTGCGGGTCGCCGTCGGCGGACGGCAGGGCCTCGCGCTGAAACTCTCGTCGGGGCTCGAGCTGCGCCTGGGCGGCCCAGGCGATCTGCGCCTGAAGCTGGCGATCGCGCGCCGCATCCTCGGCTCCGGAGCCGCCGACGGCGCCACTTCCGGCTACCTCGACGTGAGCGTGCCGGAGCGCCCCGTGCTGAACGTCAACCCTCGACTCGCAGGTTGAGCTTGAGGGTTAGATGACTCGAATGTCGAGGGTTTTGCGTTGACACGGCAGGAAACCGTCCCTACTCTGCCGAAGACAGGAGGCGCCCGGCGCCCCATTCCTGCACTCGAGCTTGAGGTCGAGCACGCATGAGAGATCGCTCAGGGAACTACCTAGCCGTCATCAAGGTCGTCGGCGTCGGCGGCGGCGGAACGAACGCCGTCAACCGGATGGTCGACGCCGGCCTCACCGGCGTCGAGTTCGTCGCGGTCAACACGGACGCGCAGGCGCTCCTGATGTGCGACGCCGACGTGAAGATCCACATCGGCGCGAAGGCGACCCGCGGACTGGGAGCGGGGGCCGATCCGAACGTGGGTCGCGAGGCCGCGACCGAGACGCGCGACGAGCTGAAGGAGGCGCTGAAGGGCGCCGACATGGTCTTCGTCACCGCCGGCGAGGGCGGCGGCACCGGCACCGGCGGGGCGCCGATCGTCGCGGAGATCTCGCGCGAGCTGGAGGCGCTCACCGTCGGCGTCGTCACCCGGCCGTTCTCGTTCGAGGGCCGCCGCCGGGCGCAGCAGGCGGAGGCCGGCATCGTCGAGCTCTCCGAGAAGGTCGACACGCTGATCGTGATCGAGAACGACCGGCTGCTGCAGGTGGTCGAGAAACGCACGCCGCTCTCGGACGCGTTCAGGATGGCCGACGACATCCTGCGCCAGGGCGTGCAGGGCATCACCGACCTGATCACGGTGCCCGGCATCGTCAACCTCGACTTCGCCGACGTGCGCACGATCATGCGCGACGCCGGCTCGGCGTTGATGGGCATCGGCGTCGCGCAGGGCGAGAACCGCTCGGGCGAGTCGGCGCGGACGGCCGTCAGCTCGCCGCTGCTGGAGTCGTCGATCGAGGGCGCCACCGGCATCCTGCTGAACATCACCGGGCCGCCCGACCTCGGCCTGTTCGAGGTGAACGAGGCGGCGGAGGTGGTCACCAGCGCCGCCGACCAGAACGCCAACGTGATCTTCGGCGCGGTGATCGACGAGAACCTGCGCGACGAGGTGCGCGTGACGGTGATCGCCACCGGCTTCGGCGTGCAGCGCCGCCGCCGCGCCCGTGGCGCGGTCGAGGCGCCGGCCCCCGGCCAGCGCCCCGCGCGGAGCGACTTCGAGGTCTCGCCCGAGGCGCTCGACGTGCCGTCGTTCCTGCGCGACGAATAGTGGTTTAGGCGCGCCCGGCGCGGGCAGATCGACTCTGCCCTCTCGGGACTGGAGCGCAGTCCCACACGACCCGGTCCGGAGCCCCGGTCGCCGCACGGCGGCCGGGGCTCCCGCCCGTCTGAGCTTCCTGCCGCCTCCGGCGGTGGCGCTGGCTAGCATCGCCCTCGGTGCAGACGCTCCGCCGCACGCCCCTCTACGACCGGCACGTGGCCGCCGGGGCGCGGATCGTCCCCTTCGCCGGCTGGGAGATGCCCGTGCAGTACGAGGGCGTGATCCAGGAGCATCGCGCCGTGCGCACCGACGCCGGCGTCTTCGACGTGTCGCACATGGGCGAGCTCGAGGTGGAGGGGCCGACCGCGCGCGACGTGCTGCAGGGCGCGCTCTCGAACGACGTCGACCGCCTGCAGCCGGGAGAGGCCCAGTACACGCTGCTCACCACCGAGCAGGGCGGCATCGTCGACGACCTGATCGTCTACCGGCTCGACCCGCACCGCTATCTGCTGGTCGTCAACGCCGCGAATCGCGAACGGGACTTCGCCTGGCTGAAGGAGCGCGAGCAGCGCGGCTCCGACGTGCGCGACGTCTCGGACGAGTACGCCCTGCTCGCCGTGCAGGGGCCGCGCGCGCTCGACCGGCTCGGGCTCGCGCACGGCACGGCGTTCACCTGGGAGATGGGCGAGCTCGACGGCGTCGAGGTGATGGTCAACCGCACCGGCTACACCGGCGAGGAGGGCGTCGAGCTCATGTGCATGGCCGAAGACGCACCCGCCCTGTGGGACGCGGCCGTCGCGCGCGGAATCGTCCCATGCGGCCTCGGCGCCCGCGACACGCTGCGGCTCGAGGCCGGCTATCCCCTCCACGGGAACGACATCGGCGAGCGGTGGGACGCGATCTCGTCGGGCCTCGGGTGGGCGTGCGCGCTCGACACCGGGTTCACGGGCGCCGACCGGCTGCGCGAGGTGAAGGAGCACGGCCCCGAGCAGCGGCTCGTCGCATTCCGGATGGTCGACAGGGGCGTGCCCCGGCAGGGGATGGCGATCGCCGGCGGCGGCGAGGTGACGTCCGGCTCGCACTCGCCGATGCTCGACGTCGGAATCGGGCTCGGCTACGTTCCGGCGTCCGCCGCGAAGCCCGGGACGGAGCTGTCGATCGACCTGCGGGGCCGCGAGCGGCGCGCCGAGGTCGTCAAGAAGCCGATCTACAAGCGAGAGGAGTCGTAGGCGTGGCGACAGAGAGCTATCCGGACGACCTGCTCTACCACCCCGAGCACGACTGGGCCCGGATCGACGGCGACGAGGCGGTGCTCGGCATCACCTGGCACGCGCAGGACGCGCTCGGCGAGCTGGTGCACTACGAGCCGCCCGACGTCGGCGCCACCGTCAGCAAGGACGCCTCCTACGGCGAGATCGAGTCCGTGAAGGCCGTCTCCGACCTGATCTCGCCGCTCTCCGGCGAGGTGCTCGAGGTGAACGAGAAGGTCGTCGACGCGCCCGAGACGGTCAACGAGGATCCCTACGGCGACGGCTGGCTGATCCGCATCCGCCTCACGAACCCGGCCGAGCGCGAGCAGCTGCTCGACCTGGCGGGGTACAAGCAGGTGCTCGAGAACGAATGAGCTACCTGAGCCTCACCGACGCCGATCGCGAGGAGATGCTGCGGACGATCGGCGTCGAGTCGATTGACGAGCTGTTCCGCGACGTGCCCGCGGGCGTCCGGTTCGACCGCGAGCTCGACGTGCCGCCCGCGCTGACCGAGGTCGAGCTGCAGCGGCACCTGGAGGAGCTGGCGGCGCAGAACGCCGTCGACGAGGTGTGCTTCCTCGGAGCCGGCGTCTACGACCACCACGTGCCCGCCGTCGTCGACGCGGTGCTCCAGCGGGGCGAGCTGCTGACGGCCTACACGCCGTACCAGCCGGAGATGAGCCAGGGCGTCCTGCAGGCGATCTTCGAGTACCAGACGGCGATCTGCGAGCTCACCGGCATGGACGTGTCGAACGCCTCCGGGTACGACGGGGCGACCGTCGCGGCCGACGCCTGCTACGTCGCCAAGCACGCCACCGGGCGCTCTCGCGTCGTCGTCACCGAGGCGACGAACCCGCAGGTGCGGCAGGTGGTGAAGACGTACGCGCCGGGCTTCGGGCTCGAGGTGGTCGAGGTGCCGCACGACGGCGGCACGACCGACCCCGACCGCGTGCGCGACGCCGCGCGCGACGCGGCGGCCGTGATCTTCCAGCAGCCGAACTTCTTCGGCTGCCTCGAGCCGGCGCCCGACCTGGCGGCGGCGGCAAGCGAGGCCGGCGCGCTGCCGGTGGCGCACGTCGACCCGGTGTCGCTGGGCGTGCTCGAGGCGCCCGGCCGCTACGGCTGCGCGCTCGCGATCGGCGAGGGGCAGCCGGCCGGCAACGCGATGAGCTACGGCGGGCCGCACTACGGCTTCCTCGCGGCGCGCGGCGAGTACATCCGCCGGCTGCCGGGCCGCATCGTCGGCGAGACCGTCGACGTGGAGGGCAAGCGCGGCTTCGTGCTGACGCTGCAGACGCGCGAGCAGCACATCCGGCGCGAGAAGGCGACCTCGAACATCACCACCAACCAGACGCTGCTCGCCCTGGCCGGCCTCGTGCACCTGAGCCTGCTCGGGCCGCAGGGGCTGCGCGAGCTGGGGGAGACGTGCATGGCGCTGGCCGGCTACGCGCGCGAGCGGCTCGCCGCCGCGGGGCTCGAGCCGCTCTTCCCCGACCGGCCGACCTTCAAGGAGTTCGGCGTCCGCACCGGCCGCAACGCGCGCGAGGCGCTGGCGGCGGCCCGGTCGCACGGCGTCTACGCCGGCTACCCGCTCGGGCGCGACTACCCGGGGCTCGACGACGCGCTGCTCGTCGCCGTCACCGAGAAGCGCACCGTCGAGGAGATCGACCGGCTCGTGGAGGCGCTCTCGTGAAGCTGATCTACGAGCGCTCGCAGGCCGGCCGGCGCGGGCTGGCCGTGCCGCGCCCCGACCTGCCGGTGCCCGAGGTGCCCGAGGAGCTGCGCCGGCGCGAGGCGCCGCGGCTGCCGGAGCTCGCCGAGCCGGAGGTGCTGCGTCACTTCACAGAGCTGTCGACGCGCAACTTCGGCATCGACACCGGCTTCTACCCGCTCGGCAGCTGCACGATGAAGTACAACCCCCGGATCAACGAGCGGCTCGTCGGGCTGCCCGGGTTCGCGAACCTGCACCCGCTCGTCGAGGACGACGCCGCCCAGGGCGCGCTCGAGCTGGAGTGGCGGCTGCAGGAGATCCTCCGCGAGGTGACCGGCCTCGACGCCGTCAGCCTCCAGCCGGCCGCTGGCTCGCAGGGCGAGCTGACGGGGCTGATGCTCTTCCACGCCTACTTCGCCGACCGCGGCGAGGACGGGCAACGGCGGAAGGTGGTCATCCCCGACACGGCGCACGGCACGAACCCGGCGAGCGTGACGATGGCCGGCTACGAGGTGACGCCGGTGCGCACCGACGCGCGCGGCAACGTCGACCTCGACGACCTGCGCGCGAAGGTCGACGAGCACACGGCGGGGCTGATGCTGACGAACCCGTCCACGCTCGGGCTGTTCGAGGAGCGGATCGAGGAGATCCGCGACGTCTTCCACGGCGCCGGCGCGCTCATGTACTACGACGGCGCGAACCTGAACGCCGTCTGCGGCATCTCGCGGCCGGGCGACATGGGCTTCGACGTCGTCCACATCAACCTGCACAAGACGTTCTCGCAGCCGCACGGCGGTGGCGGCCCCGGCGGAGGCCCGATCGCGGTGCGTGAGACGCTGGCGCCGTACCTGCCGGTTCCGGTCGTGGCGCGCGAGGGCGACGCGTTCCGGCTCGACTACGACCGGCCGCGCTCGATCGGCAAGGTGCGCGCGTTCACCGGGCCGTTCGGCGTGTTCGTGCGGTCGTACGCGTTCATGCGGGCGTACGGACCGGCGCTGCGCGAGATGAGCGAGGTGGCGGTGCTGAACGCCAACTATCTGCTCGCCCGGCTGAAGGAGGCCTACGACCTGCCGTACGACCGGCTCTGCATGCACGAGTTCGTGCTCAGCGCCAGATCGCTCAAGAAGCAGCACGGGATCGCCGCGACCGACGTGGCGAAGCGGCTGATGGACTACGGGTTCCATCCGCCGACCGTCTACTTCCCGCTGGTCGTGCCGGAGGCGCTGATGATCGAGCCGACCGAGTCGGAGGCGCGCGAGACGCTCGACGCGTTCGTCGAGGCGATGCTGGCGATCGCCGGCGAGGCGGCCGAGGAGCCGGAGACGCTGAAGGAGGCGCCGCACGGCAGGCCGGTGAGGCGGCTCGACGAGGTGCGCGCGACGAAGCGGCCGGTGGTGCGCCACGGGTTCGAGCCGGCGCTCGACCCGCACGAGACCGTCCGTTAGTCGGCCGGCCAGAAGTCGTCGAGGAGCTCGGCGTCGCCGCTCTCGCCGGCGCCGAACGCGAGCAGCTCCAGACCGACGGGGCCGGCCTCGAACCCGCGCGCGAGGCCGGGGGCGACCCGCAGCACGTCCCACTGCCGCAGCTCGCGGATCTCGTCGCCGACCTTTGTGCGGCCGCTCCCCGACAGGATCACGTACAGCTCCTCCTGCCGGGCATGACGGTGCCCGAACGGGAGGCGGAAGTTCGGAGAGAGGCGCTGGTAGCTGATCCCGGCCCGCTCGCCGCCGAGGGCGTCGCGGCCGAAGCGCGCCTCGAGGCTCGGCGACAGGTTCAACCGGCCGGCCGAGTCGTCGAGGTCTTTCAGGTTGACGATCGCGTAGTCGCTCATGCCGCGATGCTACGGCCTCGGCGGGCCGCGAGCTCCGGTCGAGACGCGGGATCGCCGTCACGAGACGGCTTCCTGCGCGGCTGAACCGGGAGGCCGCGCGCCGCCAGCGCGGGCGTGGACGAACCGTCACGCAATTGTTTCGCTTCGGCCCAACACCGGGGTCAGACCCGGGTCTGACCCCGGTTTTGGGGCCAGCACGGCGCTTGCGGAGCACGGGCACGCTTTCGTGACGGTTCTGGGGAGGATCGGTCTCGATTTTCGGCACACGCTCGTGACGGTTCGGTGACGGTTCAACGGGAACGATCCACGTCGCCGCCTCGTTGGCATGAGCATGGAGAAGAGAACACTTGGAACGGAAGGCGCCGCCCTCGAGGTATCGGCGCTGGGGCTCGGCTGCATGGGCATGTCCGAGTTCTACGGGACCGCCGACGAGGGCGAGGCGGTCGCCACGATCGAGCGGGCGGTTGAGCTCGGGGTGACGTTCTTCGACACGGCCGACATGTACGGGCCGTTCACGAACGAGCGGCTCGTCGGCAAGGCGCTCGCGCCGCACCGCGACCGCGTCGCGATCGCCACGAAGTTCGGCAACGTGCGCGGCGAGAACGGCGAGCGTTTCGGCATCCGCGGCGACGCCGAGTACGTCCGCACCGCCTGCGACGCGAGCCTGCAGCGGCTCGGCGTCGACCACATCGACCTCTACTACCAGCACCGCGTCGACTTCACCGTGCCGATCGAGGAGACCGTCGGCGCGATGAAGGAGCTCGTCGAGGTCGGGAAGGTGCGGTTCCTCGGCCTGTCGGAGGCGAGCCCGGAGACGATCCGCCGCGCCCACGCCGTGCACCCGATCACGGCGCTGCAGACCGAGTGGTCGCTGTGGACACGCGACGCGGAGGACGCGGTGCTGCCGACGGTGCGCGAGCTGGGGATCGGCTTCGTCCCGTACAGCCCGCTGGGCCGCGGCTTCCTCTCGGGGCGCATCCGCGCGCTCGACGACCTCGACCCCGACGACTTCCGCCGGCACAACCCGCGCTTCCAGGGCGACAACTTCCGGCGCAACCTCGACCTCGTGGCGCAGGTCGAGGAGCTGGCGGGCGAGAAGGGCGTCACGCCGGGTCAGCTCGCGCTGGCGTGGGTGCTGGCGCAGGGCGACGACGTCGTCCCGATCCCGGGGACGAAGCGCGTGCGCTACCTGGAGGAGAACGTGGCCGCGGTCGACGTCGAGCTGACGGCCGACGACCTGGCGCGGCTCGAGGAGGCGTTCCCGAAGGGCGCGACCGCCGGCGAGCGGTACCCCGACATGTCGACCATCGACCGTTAGGGAGGAGACTGTTGAACCCGAAGGTGACCAAGACCGAGGCCGAGTGGCGTGCCGAGCTGTCGCCGGAGTCCTACCGCGTGCTGCGCGAGAAGGGCACGGAGCGGCCGTTCAGCGGCGAGTACGACCACACGTTCGAGGACGGCACGTACCGCTGCGCGGGCTGCGGCGCCGAGCTGTTCACGTCGGAGGCGAAGTACGACTCCGGCTGCGGCTGGCCGGCGTTCACGGCGCCCGCCGAGGCTGGCGCCGTCGACGAGGAGGTCGACACGAGCCACGGGATGGTGCGCACCGAGGTGCTCTGCGCCGCGTGCGGCGGGCATCTCGGCCACGTGTTCCCCGACGGCCCCGGGCCCGCCGGGGTGCGCTACTGCATCAACTCGGCGGCGCTCCGGCACGAGTCGACGTAGCAGGCGTTCGCCGGCCGGTCGGGCCGGGTAGGCGGGAGGGCATGACACAGCCGCCCACACCGTCGCCCGACCCGACCCCGAGCCCGATCCCGCCGCCCGCGCCGGCGCCGCCGGTGCCCGGTCCGGAGCCGGCGCCCCTGCCGCCCGAGCCCGACCCGCCGGCGATCCAGATGAGCGAGCGCTAGGCGGAAGCAGCCTCGCGCTTCCGGCGCGACGCGGCGCTCTGCCGCTTCGCGGCCGACAGCTCCACCTTGCGCAGCCGGATCGACGTCGGCGTCACCTCGACGCATTCGTCGTCGCGAATGAACTCGAGCGCCTGCTCCAGCGAGAGCGGCCGCGGTGGGATCAGCCGCACCAGCTCCTCGGCCGAGGCGGCGCGCATGTTCGTCAGCTTCTTCGGCTTCGAGGCGTTCACGTCGAGGTCCTCGCTGCGCGAGTTCTCGCCCACGACCATGCCCTCGTACAGCTCGTCGCCCGGCGCGACGAACAGCGAGCCGCGCTCCTGCAGGTTCTGGATCGCGAAGCCGGTCGCCTGGCCGCGCCGGTCGGCGACGAGGCTGCCGGTGGGGCGCGTGCGGATGTCGCCGTGCCACGGTTCCCAGCGCTCGAAGACGTGATGCATGATCCCGGCGCCGCGCGTCTCGGTCAGGAACTCGGTACGGAAGCCGATCAGCCCGCGCGCCGGCACGAGGTACTCCATGCGCGCCCAGCCCGTGCCGTGGTTGACCATCTGCTGCATCCGGCCGCGGCGCAGGGCGAGCAGCTGTGTGACGACGCCGACGTACTCCTCGGGGACGTCGATCGCGACGCGCTCGACCGGCTCGCAGCGCGTCCCGTCGATCTCGCGGACGAGCACGGCCGGCTTGCCGACGGTGAGCTCGAAGCCCTCGCGGCGCATGAGCTCGGTGAGCACCGCCAGCTGCAGCTCGCCGCGCCCCTGCACCTCCCAGGCATCCGGGCGGTCGGTGGGGAGCACGCGCAGCGAGACGTTGCCGACGAGCTCGGCGTCGAGCCGCTGCTTGACGAGGCTGGCGGTGAGCTTCGTGCCCTCGGTGCCGGCCAGCGGGCTCGTGTTGATGCCGATCGTGATCGACAGGCTCGGCTCGTCGACGGCGGTGACCGGCAGTGGCCGCGGGTCGTCCGGGTCCGCGATCGTCTCGCCGATCGTCACCTCGGGGAGTCCCGCCAGCGCGACGATCTCGCCGGGGCCCGCCTCGTCGGCTGGCACGCGGTCGAGCGCCTCCGTCACGTAGAGCTCGGTCACGCGCGCCGGCGCGATCTCGCCGTCGGCGCGGCACCAGGCGATCTGCTGGCCCTTGCGGAGCCTGCCGTGGCGGATGCGCAGCAGCGCCAGGCGGCCGACGTACGGGCTCGCGTCGAGGTTGGTGACGAGCGCCTGCAGCGGATGTTCCGGGTCATGGGTCGGCGCCGGAATGGCGGCGAGCAGCGTCTCGAAGAGCGGCGTCAGGTCGGTCGCGAGCTCGTCCGGGGCGAGTCCCGCGCGGCCGTCGCGCGCGACGGTGTAGACGATCGGGAACTCGATCTGGTCCTCGTTCGCGTCGAGGTCGAGGAACAGCTCGTACACCTCGTCGACGACCTCCTGCACGCGCGCGTCCGGCCGGTCGACCTTGTTCACGACGAGCACCACCGGCAGCCGCCGCTCGAGCGCCTTGCGCAGCACGAAGCGGGTCTGCGGCAGCGGCCCCTCGGACGCGTCGACGAGCAGCAGGACGCCGTCGACCATCGTCAGGCCGCGCTCCACCTCGCCGCCGAAGTCGGCGTGCCCGGGCGTGTCGACGATGTTGATCTTCACGTCGCCGCGCCGCACCGCCGTGTTCTTGGCGAGGATGGTGATGCCCTTCTCCCGCTCCAGGTCCATCGAGTCGAGGACGCGCTCGGCGACCTCCTGGTTCTCGCGGAACGAGCCGGACTGCCAGAGCATCGCGTCGACCAGCGTCGTCTTGCCGTGGTCGACGTGCGCGACGATCGCGACGTTGCGGAGGTCTTCTCTGACGGCGGGCACGGCCGCGCAGGGTAGCTGCCTGCGGGCCGGCGGCGGTCTCAGTCGGGCTGCTGGTAGCGCGCGACCGTGAAGCCGAGGATCAGCGGCACCTGCACGACGAACAGCGCGAGCCCCCAGGTCAGCAGGGCCAGCTCCTCGCCGCGGGTCTGATCGCGCAGGAAGACGTACTCGATCATCCCGCCGATCACGGCGTAGGCCGCCAGCGACCAGCCGCCGACCTGGTGGAACGAGCGGCGCGAGAAGCGCTCGAGGCCGCCGATCAGCGCGAGCTGGGTGACGACGAGCGCGCTGGCGACACCGAGCAGCACGTAGGCCGGGACGGTGCTCGGCTTCCCCGGCAGGTGGGCGGCGAGGTAGACGACCGTCACCACCACCAGGATCAGGGCCGCCACGCCGCACTCCCACACCGGCGGGCGCGCGATGTCGGCGGGACGCACGGAGGTCGACGTCACGTCGCGAGCCTCGTCATGATCACGAGCGTCGCCACCTGCAGCGCGCCGGTGACGCCGGCGGTGTAGAGGAAGCGCTTCATCAGCTTCGCGATCAGCTCCCCGTCCGGCTCGGGCTTCTTCATCTCCCAGAGCACCGCGATGTTCGCCGGCTCGAGGTAGCCGATCGCGATCACCGCCATGATCCCGACCACGACGAACGACGCGACCACCCAGCCGTGGCGCGGGTAGCTCGAGTCGAGGTACCCGAGGTTGTGCGCGATCTGGAAGCCGGAGCCGAGCGTCATCGTCACGAGCGTCGGGATCAGCAGCACGAGCTTCGGCATGAAGCGCGCCGAGAATTCCGCCCGCGCCGGCAGGGACATGCGGCCGATGATCGGGCCGAGCACGAAGCCGAGGAACAGGTCGAGCGTCGTCCAGGCGCCGCCGCCGACGACGTGGAAGAAGTCGAGCGCCCAGAGCCAGTTGCCGGCGATCGCCACGATCAGGCCGACCACCGCCGCCGCGGCGAAGGGCAGCCCGGCGCGCGGGACGATCTGGATCTCGGGCCGTGCGGGCGCCTCGTGGGCGGGCGCGTGTGCGATGGTCGCCATGGCGGGCGAATCTACGCCCTTCGGCGGATGGAAGTCCAGCCCTCGCGCGTGCTCTACGGCCAGCGGCGGCGGAAGCCCGCCCGCCGGTCTCGCTCGGCCTGGTCCTCGCCGTCCTTGCGCGCCGCCCACACGAACAGCCAGAGCACGCCGATGGCGACGAGGGCGGCGAGGACGCTGGCGATCACGACGGCGGCCATGCGTCAGTCTAGAGTCGCTTCGAGGCACTCCACCGATCGGGGGACGAGGAACCGCTCGGACGGGCCGATACGACTCGCGTCAACCGAGATCGAGGAGCGTTGCTCGTCATGAAGCGGATTCCAGCCGTCCTACTCGCCACTGCCGTCGTCGCGGCGGCCGGCTTCGCCGCGGCGAGCATCGCCAGCGGCGCACGCCTCGCGGCCGTCCTGACCGGCACGACCGGCACGACCGACGTGACGACGACCACGACTGCGATCGCGACGACGACCGGCACGCAGAGCGGCCGGAGGATCGTCGTCTGCCACCTCACCCGCTCGAAGAAGCACCCGGCCGTCACGATCGTCGTCTCGCGGAGGGCGGTCAAGGCGGTGCTGAAGGGCGGCGGCCACCTGGGACCGTGCACCGGCACCGAGACGCCGAGGACGCGCGGCAGCCATTCGTCGGACGGCACCGGCACGACCGCCGGCACGACGACCACGACCGCTGACGGCGACGCGTCGGAGGCGACGGCCGCGCCCGCCGCTCACGGCGACGATCGCGGCGGGGACGGCCACGGCGGGGGCGGCCACGGCGGCGGGCACGGGCACGGGCACGGCAGATGACGGGCGAGTAGCCCGGCCGGTCAGGCGGCGGCCAGCTGGCCGCACGCCGCGGCGATGTCGCGCCCGCGCGTGAGCCGCACCGTCGCCGGCAGCCGCGCCGCGTCGAGCACCGCCTTGAAGGCGGCGATCGCCTCGCGCGACGAGCCGTCGTACATCCCGGTCGGGTTGTACGGGATCAGGTTCACCTTGAACGCCCGCCGGTCGAGCACCCGGGCGAGCGCCTCGGCGTGCTCGGGAGCGTCGTTGACGCCGGCGAGCATCACGTACTCGACGAACACCCTGCGGCCGCGCAGCTCGACGTAGCGGCGGCACTCGGCGAGCACGTCGTCGAGGGGGTAGCGGTCGTTCACCGGCATGATCTCGCTCCGCAGCGCGTCCGCCGGCGCGTGCAGCGACAGCGCCAGGCGGATGGGCTCGGAGACCTCGTCGACGAACCGGGTCAGCCCCGGGAGCCAGCCGACCGTCGACACGGTCGTGCGCCGGTGGGTGACGCCCAGCTCGGGAAGCCGACGGGCCGTCGCGAGGACATTGTCGAGGTTGAGCATCGGCTCGCCCATCCCCATGAACACGACGTGGTCGACCGGCTCGAGCCGGCGGAAGTGCAGCGTCTGATCGAGGATCTCCCAGGCGGTGAGATTCCGCCGGAAGCGCATCTGCCCCGTCGCGCAGAAGGTGCAGTCGAGCGGGCAGCCCGACTGCGACGACACGCACACCGAGCGGCGCCCGCTGCGGTAGCGCATCAGCACGGCCTCCACCGGATGCCCCTCGTGGGTGCGGAAGAGCACCTTCAGCGTCCCGTCCGACGACCGCGCCTCGTGCACCGGCTCGAGCGTCGAGAACGGCACCCGGGCGGCCAGCTCGGCCCGCATGCTCGCCGGCAGGTTCGTCATCTCCTCGTACGACGAGGCGCCGCGCGCCGCCCACTCCCACACCTGGCGGAGGCGGTAGGCGGGTGCGCCGGCGAGCGTCTCCGAGACGAGATCGAGGTCCACGCGGTCACGGTAGCCGCCTGAGGATTCGGGCGGTCGCCGTCGAACTGCGCCACGTGACGAAACCGGACGACAGCCACATCGACGAGATGCGCGAGGCGATCCGGGGCGACTTCGAGCGGAGCCGTCGCAGCCCCGTGGTCTCCCAGCAGCTCGCCGCCGAGGAGCCGAGCGCGCCGGAGCCGCCCGGCGACGAGCAGGCGGCGCCGGCACGGCGGCGCTTCCTCTTCTGGCGCAGATAGCTACAGGCGCTTCGCCGACGAGACGATCAGCGCGAGCCCGACGTCGGGCAGCGCCGCTCCTGCCACGGCGAGCTTCACGCTGCCGTTCGCCCCACGCACGCAGCGCCAGGCGATCGAGCCGTCCCAGTAGACCCGGTTGCCCGCGTACTGGATCGTCTTCTGCTTCCCGGCTGCGCACGAGGCGAGCGAGCCCGCGAACGGCGCCGCCGTGAACGTGGCGGTGCGGCGCGCGTTGGAGCGGGCGTAGTGCCGGTCGTGCAGCCGGATCGTGAGCGTCCGGTGCGGCGCGTCCCAGCGATAGGCCAGGTAGCGCCAGTTGGCAGGCGCCCGGGTCGGCGCGTAGGCGAGGGCGCCCGCCTTCGCGCGCACGAGATGCTGCACGAAGGCCGGCACCAACGGCGTGCGCGCGGCGGCGGCCGTCCCGCAACAGGCGAGCACGACGGCGGCGGCGAGCGGCAGCTTCTTCCTCATCGCCGCGAGTGTGGCGAGCACGTGTGAGCCCGCCGTTAGGCTGCGATCAGGGATGATCGACCTCCGCTCCGACACCCAGACCCGGCCCACGCCCGCCATGCGGCAGGCGATGGCGAACGCCGAGGTCGGCGACGAGCAGGAGCGCGAGGACCCGACCGTGCTCGAGCTCGAGCGGCGCGTCGCGGCGCTGCTCGGCCAGGAGGAGGCCGTCTTCCTGCCCACGGCCACGATGGGCAACCAGATCGCGCTGACGATCCTCGGCGAGCGCGGCACCGAGCTCGTCGTCGAGGAGCGCGCGCACATCATGGTCTCCGAGCTCGGCGGCGCCGCCGCGCACGCCGGCCTGCAGACGCGGCCGCTGCCCGGGCGGGTCGGTCGGCTCTCGCCGGAGCAGATCCACGCCATCGCCCGCCCCGGCAGCTTCCACACGCCGCGCACCTCGATCGTCGCGGTGGAGAACACCCACAACACCTCGGGCGGCACCGTCTGGCCGCCGGACGAGCTGCGCGCGATCGCCGACACCGCCCACGAGCTCGGCATCCGCGCGCACCTCGACGGCGCCCGCCTGCTGAACGCGGCCGTCGCCTGCGGCGTGCCGGCGGCCGAGCTCGCCGCGCCGTTCGACACCGTCACGCTGTGCCTCTCCAAGGGGCTCGGCTGTCCGCTCGGCGCGCTGATCGCCGGCTCGCGCGACCTGATGCACCGCGCCCGCGTCGAGAAGCATCGCTTCGGCGGGGCCATGCGGCAGGCGGGCATCGTCGCCGCGGCCGGCGTCCACGCGCTCGACCACCACGTCGAGCGGCTCGCCGACGACCACGCGCGCGCACGCCGCCTCGCCGAGGGCTGGGCCGAGCGCGGGCTGCCGGTCGACCTCGAGCGCGTCCAGTCGAACTTCGTGCAGCTCGACGTCGACGCGCTCGGCCTCTCGATCCCGGAGGCGCTCGAGCGGATCGCGGCCGCCGGAGTGCGCCTCAGCCCGACCGGCCCGGGGCGGCTGCGCGCGGTGCTGCATCTCGACGTCGACGACGTCGACGTCGACACCGCGATCGCCGCCGTGCCCGGCGCGCTCGCGGAGGTCGCCTCTGTCCGCTGATCTCGAGCGCCTGCTGCGAGCGAAGCAGCGCGACCGGCTGCCGTCGGTCGCGGCCGCCGTCGTCCGCCGGGGCGAGATCGCCTGGACCGGCGCGGTCGGCGTCGCCGACTACGAGGGCGACGTCGCCGCGACGCCCGAGACGCAGTACCGCGTCGGCTCGATCACCAAGACGTTCACCGCCACGGCGATCATGCAGCTGCGCGACGCGGGCGCGCTCGACCTCGACGACCGGCTCGAGCTGCACCTGGAGGGCCTGGCCGGCGGCTCGCCGACCATCCGGCGGATGCTCGCCCACCTGTCGGGCCTGCAGCGCGAGGCGGGAGAGATGTTCGTCACCGGCGAGTCGCCCACCGAGGAGCAGCTGGTCGAGTCGCTGCGCGAGGTCGAGTTCGTGCTCGGGCCGGCGCAGTCGCACCACTACTCGAACCTCGCCTTCGCGCTGCTCGGCCTCGTCGTCGCGCGCCTGGGCGGGATGACGTACACCGACTACGTCGACGAGCGCATCCTCAGCCCGCTCGGCCTGGAGCGCACGACCTGGGCGCCGCAGCAGCCGCACGCGCAGGGCTACCTCGTCGACGAGTACGCGAACACCGTCTGGCGCGAGCCGCACGGCCACCTCGGCGGCGCCGCGGCCGCCGGTCAGCTCTGGTCGACGGTCGGCGACCTCGCCCGCTGGGCGACCTTCCTGGCCGAGGGGCACGCGGACGTGCTCGCACCGGCCACGGTCGAGGAGATGTGGTTCCCGCAGGTCATGTACTTCCCCGACGACTGGATCCTCGGCTGGGGCCTCGGCCTGCAGCTCTTCAACCGCGACGGCCGCATCTACGGCGGCCACGGCGGCGCGATGGCCGGCCACCTCGCGGGCGTCTACGTCGACCGCAAGACGCGGATCGGCGCAGCCGCGCTCACCAACTCCGGCACGCGCGCCGACATGGACGGCTTCGCCATCGACCTCGCCGCGAAGGCGATCGAGCTGTGGCCGGAGGAGCCGGAGCCGTGGCG
This sequence comes from Gaiellaceae bacterium, assembly GCA_036380895.1. Lineage (GTDB taxonomy): Bacteria > Actinomycetota > Thermoleophilia > Gaiellales > Gaiellaceae > PALSA-600. The sequence continues at coordinate 118,384 of DASVDV010000010.1, forward strand.
GCCCGAGGCCGAGCCGCCGCCCGCGGTGCGCGCCCTGCTCGGCCGCTGGTGGTCGGAGGGGACGGAGTTCGTCTTCACCTGGGAGGAGGGTGCGCTGCGGGCGCGGCCGGCGGCGGCGCCCGCGCACCGGCCGCCGGCGGAGTTCGAGCAGCTCTCCGACACGGAGTTCCGCAGCGTCCGCGGGCGCGAGCGCGGCGAGCGGCTGCGCGTCGACGGGGAGCGGCTGATCTGGGCCGGCTACGCGTTCACGCGCGCCCAGGAGCCGTCGCCGGGCTGAGTCGTTCGAACCAGGCCACTGTAAGCGGTTTCTGCAACCGGTTGAGGTAGGCTGTGCGGCCGTGGCCTCCGCGCGGCCCACCATCTACGACGTGGCGCGTCTCGCCGGCGTCTCGACGGCCACGGTCTCGCGCGCGCTCAACGGCACCGGGCAGATCGCCGCGGGGACGCGCCGCACGATCGAGGCGGCCGTCGAGCAGCTCGGCTACCGGCCGAACACGATCGCGCGCAGCCTCGTCACGAAATCGACGCAGACGATCGCGCTGCTGCTGCCCGAGATCACGAACCCGTTCTACGCCCAGCTCGTGGGCGGCATCCAGAAGGCGGCGCTCGCAGCGCGGCACACGATGCTCCTCTGCACCACCGAGGGCGACCCGACGCGCGAGGAGCAGTACCTCAGCCTGCTGCGCTCGAAGCAGGTCGACGGCGCGCTGGTCGACGGGCTCGTGCTGCCGAACCACCGCATCGCGCGCGTCGCCGAGGGCTTCCCGATCGTCTGCCTCGATCGCGACATCGACTCGCCCTCGGTGCCGCTCGTGCAGGTCGACAACCGCCGCGGCGCCTACCTCGCGACGCAGCACCTGCTCTCGCTGGGCCACACCCGGATCGCGCACGTCGCCGGCGTCCGCGACCTGCGGATCAGCGAGCAGCGCGTCGCCGGCTACCGTGACGCCCTCGCCGCCGCCGGCCTGCCCGCCGACCCCGGCCTCGTCGCCACCGGCTCGTTCACGGAGGAGGGCGGCTACACGGCCATGCAGTCGCTGCTCGACTCCGGTGCGACCGCCGTCTTCGCCGCCAACGACCTGTCGGCGCTCGGCGCCATGCACGCGCTGTCGGCGAGCGGCCGCCGCGTTCCCGGCGACGTCTCGGTCGTGGGCTTCGACGACGTGCGACTCGCCGCGTTCACCTCGCCGCCGCTCACCACCGTGCGCCAGCCGGCGCGCGAGATCGGCGAGCGCGCGACCCGGCTGCTGCTCGAGCTGACGAAGGGCCGCACGATCGCCCAGCCGGTGCACCTGCTGGAGCCGCAGCTCGTCGTCCGCGGCTCCACCGCGCCTCCTTGACAGTCGCCTCCGTAACCGCTTACGGTAAACGCTTCCCATGGGGAACGCGCTCCGAGTGGGGGTCGTCGGCGTCGGCCGCATCGGCGTGCACCACGCGCGCTCGCTGCTCGCCGTCGCCGACGTGGCCGAGCTCGTGGTCGCCGACGCCGACCCGGCCCGCGCCGAGATCGTCGCGCGTGAGCTCGGAGCGAGCGCGGCGGCGCCCGCGGCGCTGATCGAGTCGGCGCCCGACGCCCTCGTGATCTCGACGCCGACGCCGACGCACGCGCCGCTGCTCCGCCTGGCGGCCGAGGCGGGGATTCCGACCTTCTGCGAGAAGCCCGTGGCGCTCGAGCTCGCCGTGCTCGACGACGTGGCGGCCGAGGTGGAGGCGACCGGGACGCTCGTGCAGGTCGGCTTCCAGCGGCGGTTCGACGCCGGCTACCGCGCCGCGCGCGACGCCGTCGCCGACGGGCGGGTGGGGCGGCTGCTCGTGCTGCGAGCCGCCACGCACGATCCCGCACCGCCCGCCGAGGCGTACGTCGCCGCGTCCGGCGGCATCTTCCGCGACCTGCACATCCACGACTTCGACGCGATCCGCTTCGTCACCGGCCGGGAGGTCGTCGAGGTGTACGCCGACGGCGCCGTCCGCGAGACCCCGTGGTTCGCGCGGCACGACGACGTCGATGCTGCGGTCGCGACGCTGCGGCTCGACGACGGCGCGCTCGCGGTCGTGACCGGCACCCGCCGCGACCCGCTCGGCTACGACGTGCGGCTCGAGGTGTTCGGCACCGGCGACAGCGTCGCCGTCGGCGTCGACGAGCGCAGTCCGTACCGCTCGGTCGAGCAGGGCCAGGCGCCGCCGGCCGATCCCTACCGCGGCTTCCTCGACCGGTTCGATGCGGCGTACCGGGCGGAGCTGGAGGCCTTCGTGGCGGCGGTGCGGTCGGGCGGGCCGAGCCCGTGCACGCTCGCCGACGCGCGGGCGGCGCTCGCAATCGCCGTCGCAGCCGACCGGTCGCGCGCCGAACGGCGGCCGGTGGCCGTGGAGGAGGTGGGGCCGGCGCAGATCGTGCGAGCGGTCGGACCAGGGTTGTAGAGATCACGTTTTCCGACTCGGGAGGAGACGAGATGGGCAGCGAGTTGCATCACGGTTTGTCGGAGGAGGAGCTCGAGGAGCTGGACGGCGGCCGGGTCGACCGGCGCGGGCTGCTGCTGCGCGGCGGGGTCGCGGCGGCGGGGCTCACCATGCTCGGGTCGCCGGCGGCGGCGTTCGCCGCGCGGGCCGGGAGCACGGCGAAGACGACGAAGCTGGCCGTCGTCACCCACGGCGACACCGGCTCGTTCTGGTCGGTCTTCAAGGCCGGCGTCGACCAGGCCACGAGGGACCTGAAGGGCCGCGGAGTGAAGGTGACGCAGGTCTACGCCAACAACGACGTCGCGAAGCAGGTGGCCGGCATCAACACCGCCATCGCCGCCAAGGTCGACGTGATCGCGACCTCGGTGCCCGATGCGAGCGCGCTCAAGGGGCCGCTCTCGAACGCCGCCAAGAAGGGCATCGAGATCATCACGGTCAACTCGGGGGAGGACGCCTTCGACAACGTGCCGGCGATCCAGAAGACGTTCGAGACGCACGTCGGCCAGGACGAGGAGGTCGCCGGCGAGGGAGCGGGGCGGCAGTTCAACGCCGCCGGCGCCAAGTCGGTGGTCGTGGTCATCCACGAGGCGTCGAACTCGGGCCTCACCGAGCGCGCCGCCGGCGTCAAGAAGACGTTCCACGGCAAGACGTCGACGCTCCTGATCCCCAACGCCAAGTCCGACATCCCGGGCACGGTGGCCAAGGTGAAGGCGTACTTCGCGCGCAACCACGGCACCGACGCGCTGCTCGGGCTCGACCCGGACGTGACGGTGCCGTGCATCGCGGCGGCGCCCCACGGGACGAAGATCGGCACGTTCGACCTGAACGGCGACGTGATCAAGAACCTGGAGTCCGGGAAGATGCTGTTCGCGATCGACCAGCAGCAGTACCTGCAGGGCTACCTGCCGGTCGTCTTCTCGGTGCTGTTCGTGAACAACCTGAACACGGTGGGCGGCGGCAAGCCGATCCTCACCGGGCCGGGCATCGTCAACAGGGCCAACGCGGCCCGCGTCGCGGCGCTCGCGAAGGCGGGAACGCGCTAGAACGGGGCGAACGGAGGGCCGGGCGGCGCGCCGCCCGGCCCGGCAGCCATGGTCGACACGACGGCGGCACATAGCGACGAGCGGCTCCTGCGGGTGGGGGCGGCCTCGCGGCTGCTCGCGCGCCCCGACACCGGCGCCTTCCTGGGCGCGCTGGCCGTGTTCGGGCTGTTCGCGATCTTCGCGCACTCCGCCGGCTGGGTCGGGCTGGCCGACGCGGCGCAGTGGACCGACCAGTCGGCGCAGTACGGCATCGTCGCCGTCCCGGTCGCGCTGCTGATGATCGGCGGCGAGTTCGACCTCTCCGCCGGCGTGATGGTGGGCAGCTCCGGCCTCTTGCTGGGGCTGCTCGGCACCCGCGCCCACATGGAGATCTGGCCGGCGATCGTGCTCGTGCTGCTCTTCGGCGCCGCCGTCGGGCTGGTCAACGGCATCACCGTGATCAAGACGCGGCTGCCGAGCTTCATCGTCACGCTCGGCACCTTCTTCATCCTGCAGGGGGTCAACGCAGCCGGCACGCTGAAGATCACCGGCACGGTCTCGATCGAGAACATCGACTCGACGCCCGGCTTCGGCTCGGCGTACCGGCTGTTCTCGTCGACCGTCTGGTCGCCGTACGACTTCAAGGTGAAGGTGATCTGGTGGATCGGGCTCACCGCCGCGGGCACCTGGCTGCTCACGCGGACGCGGTTCGGCAACTGGATCTACGGCGTCGGCGGCGACCCGGTGGCCGCGCGCAACGTGGGCGTGCCGGTGGCGCTGACGAAGGTCGCACTGTTCGTCCTCACCTCGATGACCGCGGCGCTGCTCGGCGTGATCGAGGCGCTCGAGCTGCGCTCGACGCAGGCGAACGAGGGCGTCGGCCGCGAGTTCATCTTCATCATCGCGGCGGTCGTCGGCGGCTGCCTGCTCACCGGCGGCTATGGCTCGGTCGTCGGCACGAGCTTCGGCGCCGCGATCCTCGGCATGGCCAGCATCGGGATCATCCTGGCCGGCTGGGACTCGAACTGGACGTACACGTTCCTCGGCGCGATCCTCGTGCTCGCCGTGCTGATGAACGCCGCCTTCCGGGCCCGCGCGACGAGGTCGAGGCTCTGATGCCGCTGCTGGAGGCGGAGCGCATCTCGAAGCACTACGGCAACGTCGTCGCGCTGAGCGAGGTCTCGGCGCACGTGAGCGCCGGCGAGGTGACATGCGTGCTCGGCGACAACGGCGCCGGCAAGTCGAGCTTCATCAAGATCCTCTCCGGCGCGCAGCGCGCCGACGGCGGGCGGCTGCTGGTGGACGGCGAGGAGGTCGCGTTCGCCTCGCCGCGCGACGCGCGCGCCCGGGGGATCGCGACCGTCTACCAGGACCTGGCGATGATCCCGCTGATGTCGATCTGGCGGAACTTCTTCCTCGGCGCCGAGCCGACGAAGGGGTTCGGGCCGCTGCGCTGGTTCGACGTCGAGCATGCGAAGGCGACCGTGCGGCGCGAGCTGGCGCAGATGGGCATCGACGTCCGCGACCCCGACCAGCCCGTCGGCACGCTCTCCGGCGGCGAGCGGCAGTCGGTGGCGATCGCGCGGGCGGTGCACTTCGGCGCACGCGTGCTGATCCTCGACGAGCCGACCTCGGCGCTCGGCGTCAAGCAGGCGGGGGTCGTGCTCCGCTACGTGCTGCAGGCGCGCGAGCGCGGCGTCGCCGTCGTCTTCATCACACACAACCCGCATCACGCCTACCCGGTGGGCGACCGGTTCGTGATCCTGAACCGCGGGCGGATGCTGGGCTCCTACGGCAAGGGCGAGATCGACCAGCAGGAACTGGTGCGGTTGATGGCCGGCGGCCGCGAGCTGGCCGAGCTCGAGCACGAGCTGGAGCTGATCCGGGCCGAGGTCGAGAGCTAGCTAGGCGGCCCGGTTGCCCGAGAAGAAGTACGCCGCCGCCATCGCCAGGTAGAGCGCGACGAGCGCGAAGCCCTCGGCGCGCGACGTGCGGCCGTTCGCGACGACGATGCCGGTCGCGGCCGTCGCGACCGCGAGCGTGACGATCTCCACGGGGCGGAAGCTGAGCGGCAGGCCGTGGCCCACCGCGACCGACAGCAGCGCCACGGCCGGCGCGACGAAGGCGAGCACCTGCATCGACGAGGTGATCGCGATCTCGGTGGCGAGCTTCAGGTTGCCGCGCCGCGAGATCACGATCGCGCCGCCGTGCTCGGCCGCGTTGCCCACGATGGCGACGATCACGGCCGAGATGAAGAACTCGTCGAGGCCGACGGAGTGGCCGAACGCCTCCAGCGAGTCGACCATCGCCTCGGAGACGATCGCCGTCGCCGCCGTCGCCGCGCCCAGTACGCCGAGCGCCACGGCGAGCGACCAGCTGCCCTCGGCCGCCTCCTCGCGCTCCGCTTCGCCGTGCACCCGCAGGTTGTGCACCGTCAGGGCCACGTACGCGATCAGGAACACCGCCGCCAGCGGGACCGTGATCACGTAGAGCGAGTGGCGGTCGGGCGATCCGTGCCAGCCGGGGATCGACGGCGCCAGCAGCAGGAGCGTCGCGACGCCGACGGTGGAGAGCTGCAGCCACAGCGAGCGGCGGTCGACGCGGCCGCCGTCGCCGGCGATCAGCGCGGCGCCGAGCACCAGGAGGATGTTCGAGACGACGGAGCCGGTGATCGTCCCGCGGACGACGTTCGGGAGGCCGCTGCTCACGGCGAACAGCGCGATGATCAGCTCCGGGGCGTTGCCGAAGCTCGCGTTCAGGAAGCCGCCGACACCGGAGCCGGTGTGCTCCGCGGCGTGCTCGGTCGATTCGCCGATCAGCCACGCGAGCGGGATCAGGGCGACCGCCGCGACGATGAACAGCGCCGTCGGTCCCGCGTGGAAGGCGTACCGGGCGGCGATCGCGACGGGCGTCAGGACGAGCGACGCCCAGAGGATCTTCCGCCCCACGCGGCTAGCGTAGTCGCTCGATGATCGAGGCGGTCACGTTCGACTGGGGCCAGACGCTTGCGCAGCGGGGCTCGGCGGAGGAGCCGGAGACGGCGCTGCTCGGTTCCGCCCACGCGCTGCTCGAGTCGCTGCGCGCGCGGAGGCTGAGGCTCGCCGTCGTCGCGACCGACCGGCTGGAGCCGTCGGCGACGATCCGCGCGGAGATCGAGCGGCTCGGCGTGGCGGAGCGCGTCGACGCGGTCGTCGTGGCCGGGGAGCCGGACGCGCTCGAGGCGGGGTCGGCGGCGTTCGAGCGGGCGCTCGCCGAGCTCGGCGTCGACGCGACGGCGGCGCTGCACGTCGGTGACCGGCTCGTCGAGGACGTTGCGGGGGCGGCCGAGCTGGGTATGACGACGGCCCAGGCCCTGTGGTTCTCGGCAGACGACACTCCCGCCGGCGTGGAGCCGGATTTCCTCGCGTTCACGCCGATGGACGTCCTGAACGCGGTCCGGCGACTAGCGTCCGGAGGGGCGTAAGTCAAGTCTTGCGGGCTTCGGCGACCGCTCCGACAATGTGGGCATGACCCCTGGGCAGATCTCCGCGCCGGCGCTGCCGCTGCGGCCTCAGGACGAGATGGAATGTCGGCGCTGCGGCGTCCACTGCGACAAGGTCGTCTATCCGGGCTCGTGCCTCGCGCGCGGCTGCCCGTTCGTCTACAGCTACGAGGCCTGGGGCCACACGTACGTCGGCTGCATGCAGAAGGTGTTCGACGTCGAGATCGACCGCGACATGCTGCGCGCCGCCGAGGCGCGCAAGCCGGGCTTCGGGGCGATCCGCGCGGTGCGACGGCCCCTGCCGATGTGCCACGCCGAGATCGAGCGCACGTACGAGCATCGCAGCGAGGACGTCGGGTGCGTCAACCCGGAGTTCGAGGAGCTGCCGGTGGGCGAGCCGACCTTCCGCGTGTTCGCCCGGCTCTCCGGGGACTGATCAGCGCTCCGCCGAGAGGCGCAGCTCGATCGTCTGCGACGGCGCGCCCGGTGAGCGCGTCACCGTGCCGAGGCTCCTGAGGCGGGCGAGCGCCTGCGGCGCGTTCGCGGGCGGGACGTGCAGCACGAGCCGGCCGCGCGCGCCGCGCACCTCGACCGAGGTGGCGTAGCCCGAGAGCGAGACGACGATCGCCTGCGCGCGGCGGGCGGCGCGCGCGACCGCGCGCGCGTCCGGCTCGCGCAGGGCGAGGGTCGTCGCGCCGGGCGCGAGCTCGGCCGAGGGGGCGGCGGTGGCGGCGCGGAACGCCTCCACGTGCGGTGCGGCGGGGTGGCCGCCGGGGCGGGTGAGCACGATGGTCGCGGCCGCGACCGCGGCGGCCACGGGCACCGCCACCGCGAGGGCGCGGCGCACCGTGAGGCGCGCGAGGCGCGGGCGCGGCGAGGCGTCGGCGGCGGCGATCAGGCGGACGCGTTCGCGCAGCTCGGCGGGGGCGGGGGTGCGCCCCGAGCGGAGCTCGGCGACCAGGTCACGCTGCGGCATGGAGTGCCTCCTCGAGCTTGCGGAGCGCGCGGTTCAGGCGGGTGGTGCAGTTGGTGGCGCTGATCCCGAGCACGCGGGCGGCGGCGCCGGCGTCGAGGTCGAGCACCACGCGCAGGACGAGCACCTCGCGCTCGCCGGGCGGCAGGTCGCGCAGGGCCCGCTCCAGGTCCGGCGAGAGCCCCTCGGCGAAGGCCGGCTCGACGCGGTCGGACGGCGCGGCGAGCGCCTCGCGGCGCGCGCGTCGGCGCTCGGAGCGCAGGTGGTCGAGCGCGACCGTGCGCGCGACCTGGCAGAGCCAGGTGCGCGCGGAGCCGCGGGCGGGGTCGTAGCGGTGCCACAGCCGCAGCGCGCGCTCGAACGTCTCGGCGGCGAGGTCCTCGGCGGCGAAGCGGTCGCCGGTGAACCAGGCGAGGTAGCCGTAGACGTCCTCGAGGTGCCGCTCGGCGGCCTGCGCGAAGGTCATGCGCCGTGTATACGCCGCCGCCGGCCGTCGCGTCACGCCCGTAGCGGGCGCGCAGGTTCGCGGCTACGCCGTCCAGCGGGCGTGCAGCTCGCGCAGCTTGGCGATCTCCGCCGCGTCCGGGCCGTGCTTGTCGGGGCCCGGCACCTCGAGGTACGCCGCCAGGTGCTGCAGCTTCGGATGCGCGAGGAAGGCGCCCAGGCCCTCGCCCATCACGCCCTCGCCGATGTTCGCGTGGCGGTCGCGGTTCGAGCCGAGCTGCGCCGCGCTGTCGTTCACGTGCAGCGCCCGCAGGCGGTCGAGCCCCATCGAGCCGTCCAGCTCGCGCACGAGCTCGTCCACCTTCTCCGGGTCGGTGACGTCGTAGCCCGACACGTACAGGTGGCACGAGTCGAGGCACACGCCCAGCCGCGGGTGCCGGTCGAGCCGTTCGAGCAGCGTGTGCAGCTCCTCCAGCGAGCGGCCGATCGTGCCGCCCGCGCCGGCCGAGTTCTCCATCAGCAGCCACGTGTCTCCCGCGCAGCGGTCGAGGATCTGCTCCAGCGCCGCGCACGTGCGGTCGAGGCCCGCCTCGAACCCGGCGCCCAGGTGCGAGCCGACGTGGAAGATCACGCCGTCGGCCTCGATCGCGCAGGCCGCGTCGACCGTGGCCCGCATCGTCGCCACCGACTTGTCGTAGACCTCGTCGTTCGTCGTCGCCAGGTTGACGAGGTAGAGCGCGTGGCACACGACGCCCCCGATCCCGGCCTCGCGGCGCCGTGTGCGGAAGCGCTCGATCGCCTCCGGCTTGTGGTTCGTCGGCCGCCACATGCGCGGCGACTGCGTGAACACCTGCACGCAGTCGCCGCCGATCGCCTCGATCCGGTCGATCGCGGTGTCGATCCCGCCGGCGGAGGAGACGTGGGCGCCGAACTGCACGCCGCAACGCTAGTCGCGACTTACCATGCCGAGCATGGTGAAGACGCGCATGGCGCCCAGCCCGACGGGCCTGCTGCACATCGGCAGCGTGCGCACGTTCCTCTTCAACTGGCTGTTCGCGCGCCAGCAGGGTGGCCAGAACCTGCTGCGGATCGAGAACACCGACACGAGCCGCGAGGTGGCCGAGGCGGTCGACCAGATCCAGCGTTCGCTGCGCTGGCTCGGGATCGACTGGGACGGCGAGGTCGCGTTCCAGCTCGACACCGCCGACCGGGCGCGCGAACTCGCGGAGCAGCTCGTCCGCGACGGCAAGGCCTACGTCGACGACGGCGCGATCCGCTTCCGGCAGCCCGCCGACGGCGCCGTCGCGTGGGACGACGCGGTGCGCGGCCGGATCGAGTTCCGGAACGACGTGCTGAAGGACCCGGTGATCGTCAGGTCGGATGGGCGCCCGCTCTACAACTTCGTGTCGCCGGTCGATGACATGCTCGACGGGATCACGCACGTGATCCGCGGCGACGACCACGTCTCGAACACGCCCTCGCAGATCAACATCCTGCGCGCGCTCGGCGCCGAGCTGCCCGTCTACGCGCACGTGCCGAGCATCAACGGCACCGACGGCCGCAAGCTGTCCAAGCGCCACGGCGCCGTGGGGGTGGACGAGTTCCGCAACGCCGGCTACTACCCGGCGGCGCTGGTCAACTTCCTGGCGCTGCTCGGCTGGAGCTACGACGACAAGACGACGATCATGTCGCGCCACGAGCTCGTCGAGCGCTTCTCGCTGGAGCGGGTCGTGCCGAGCCCGGCGACCTTCGACTACCAGAAGCTCGACTGGATGAACGGCATGTACCTGCGCGCGCTGGAGCCGCAGGAGTACGCGCACGACCTGCTGCGCTGGCTGCGCGAACAGGGGGTGGACTGGGACGAGCGGACGGTGTGCGCCAGCGCGCCGCTGGTGCAGGAGAAGATCGAGACGTTCGCGCAGTACCCGGCGATGTGCCGCTTCCTCTTCGAGGCCGTCTCGCCCGACGGCGCCGATCCGCGCATCTGCCGCGCCGCCCGCGAGCGGCTCGAGGCGGTGGAGCCGTGGGAGGCCTCGCGCATCGAGGACGCGCTGCGGGCGCTCGCGGACGAGCTGGGGGAGAAGCCGCGGAACGCGTTCGGGCCGATCCGGCTGGCGGTGACGGGCTCCAAGGTGTCGCCCGGGCTGTTCGAGAGCCTCGAGCTGCTGGGACGCGACGAGTCTCTCAGTCGTCTCGAGGCGGCGGTCGCGGCGGCCTGAGCGGCCGCTCCCGGCCGAGCGGGTCGAGCGCGCGCTGGAACGTCCGCCACGCCTTGAGGCGGAACTGGAGCGTCGGACGCGGCAGTCCGGTGTCGTCGACCGGATCTCTATGACCGCGCGCGCCCTGGGGGTGGGGGGCGCCTCGTAGCATTTACAAGAAGTAAACGGTGGCGCGCGGGGTGCGGGTACGGGGTTGCTGCCGCCGCTGCTACGGGCGGTAGGCGACCAGCGACGCCGCCACCGCGGCGAGCCCGCCGGCCCATATCGGCCAGAGGCCGAGCGCCGCGCCGGCCACCGCCGCCAGGGCGCCCAGCAGCGCCAGCAGGAACGCCGAGAGCGGCCGCGCGAGCTCGTGCTCGGGCGCCGCGGCAGGCTTTTCCACGGGCGTCCGCGGCCCGGACAGCTCCAGCCGGGCGAGGCGAACGGCGAAGAGGGCGCAGCGCCACTCGGGCACCAGCGGCTCCACCGCCGCGGCGCCCCCGAAGGCTGCCGCCTCGGCGACCTCGGCGGTCGCGTCGCGGGCGGCGCCGAGCGCGCCGGCGAGGTCGGCGTGCGCGCCCTCGGCGCCTGCCGGCGGCAGGAGCCCGTAGGCGTCCTCGCACGCCACATGGAGCCGGTACTGCAACCGCCGCAGCGCCAGCACGGTCGTGTCGTCGTCGAGCCGGTCGGGCTCGCCGGCGACCGTCTCCAGCCGTCCGAGCGTGCGCGTCAGGCCGGTCCACAACTCCCCCAGCGCCGCCGCGTACCGCTCGTTCGTGCGGGTCCTCGACGCCACGATCCCGATCGTATCGCTAGCATCGCCCGCCGATGGAACCCGGCCCGTCCGCGCTGGTCGTCGACGACGACCGGGCGTTGCGGCTGTTGTGCCGCGTGAACCTCGAGCTCGAGGGCTTCTCGGTCCGCGAGGCGGGCACCGTCGCGGAGGCGGCCGCGGCGCTGGACGAGGCCGCGCCGAGCGTGGTGCTGCTCGACGCCCACCTCGGGCGCGAGGGCGTCGACGGGCTGCTCGAGCGGTTGCGGCGCGACGGGGTGCCGGTGGTGGTCGTCACCGGCAGCGTCGACCTCGACGACTACCGCGGCCGCGCCGACGAGGTGCTCGGCAAGCCGTTCCGGCCCGAGAACCTCGTCGCTGTCGCCCGCCGGCTGGCTAGAGTCGGTCCATGACGACGACCGCTGTGCTGGCGCCGGAGGAGTTCGAGTCCCGGCTCGCCCGCTACCTGTTCGAGCGCTCCGAGGAGGGGCGCGCCGTCCGCGTCGGCGAGAAGGAGGTCTCCGAGCAGGCGGAGATCGTCCGCCGCTACGCCGACCTGTTCTCGCGCGAGCAGCTCGACGCGCTCCGCGAGGCGGAGGAGGCGGCCGACGGCGACCGCCGCGAGCTGCTCTACCGGCTGCGCAAGACGTGCGAGTCGGGCCTCGTCTCGGCCGAGCTGGCCGAGCGCGAGGACGAGCTCGAGAACCGGCTGCTGCAGACGCGGGTGACGTTCAAGGGCGAGGAGATGCCCCTCCGCAACGCGCAGGCGAAGCTGGCCGTCCTGACCGCGTACGCCGACCGCGAGGAGCTGGGCGACATCCAGGCGACTGCGAGCGCGACGTTCAACCCCGACCGGATCGAGCTGATGCGCGCGGGCGAGGAGCTCGCCGCCGACCTCTCCGGGATCGCCGACGCGATCGAGCGCAACGAGGAGGAGAAGGACATCTCGCTGCGCGACCTGTCGGCGGCGCTGGAGGCTGCGAGCTACCAGGCCCGCGCCTCCTACGCCGAACTGCGCGATCGCTGGTTCCCGCGGCTGCTCGGCGACGAGCGGCCCGACGTGCCGTCGAGCTTCCACACCGCGTACATGCGCCGGCTCTCGCCGCTCGAGGCGACGTACACGAGGGAGCGCGCCACCGAGGTGTGCCTGCAGACGCTGCAGGCGCTCGGATTCGACCTGGCGCGGCAGGAGAACATCCGCCTCGACCTCGACGACCGGCCGCAGAAGGCGCCGCGGGCCTGCGTGATCGCGAGCGACCCGCCGGCCGTCGTGCACCTGATCACGCGGGCGCAGGGGGGCCTGCACGACTACCAGGCGTTCCTGCACGAGGCCGGCCACGCGCTGCACTACGGCGGTTGCGACCCGTCGCTGCCGTACGTGTTCCGGCGCATCTCGCGCGACCACGCGCTGACGGAGATCTACTCGTACATCGTCGAGGCGATCTCGCGCGAGCCGGAGTGGCATGCGCTGTACTTCGGCCTCGACGACGAGCAGGCGCGCCGGAACGCGGAGGCGACGACGTTCCTGGAGGCGCTGCTCTTCCGCCGCTACGAGGCGAAGCTCCGCTACGAGCTCGACTTCTGGTCGCGCTTCATGCGCGACGGCGGCGACGCGGACGTGTACGAGCGCACGCTCACCGAGGCGACCGGGATCCGCTACCGCCGCGACGCCTACGTCTCGGACATGGACGCGGGCTTCTACTCGGCCGACTACCTGCGCGCCTGGATCCGCTCCGCGCAGCTGCGCCACCACCTCGTCGACCAGGTCGGCGCCGACTGGTGGCGCAACCCGCGGACGGGCGAGCTGCTGCGCGACCTCTTCCGGGAGGGCACGAAGCCGACGAGCGAGGAGATCGCCACCCGGCTCGGCTTCGACCCGCTCGACACGGCGCCGCTGCTGCACGAGCTCGGCGCGGGCTAGCGACGCCCGGCGTCGGACCATCTGCCGAAAGATGGTTCGACCGCGATGTGTGCCCGAAGCGGGACGAACGTGTGCCGTTTTGTGCACAACAAGCGCTCCTTGCGGCAAATGGTTTGCGAGGGCCGAACACCGGGGTCAGACCCGGGTCTGACCCCGGTGTTCGCAATGGCCACGGACGCTGCGGACGGGGTGGCGGCCGCTTCCGCGATCCCCCCGCCCGGGTGATGCCACGCGGCGCCGCGGCGGCCAGGATGCGAGCGACCTCGCCATGCGGCAGGCCCTGCGGAGACAACCGATTCCGCTGCTCGTCGTCGTGTGCGGCACGACGGCTGCGGTAGCGGCTGCGTGCATCGCACTCGGCGACGTGCGCGTGAGCGGCTTCTGGGCAGCCGCCGTCCTCGCGTCCCTGAGCATCCTCGAGAACGGCGCGCGGCGGTGCATCCATCGCTTCGGCCGCCTCAGCCAGCTGCTCAGCTTCGATGAGCTGACGGTCGTGGCGGCGCCGGTCGTCGCCAGCCCGGCGGCGATCGTGATCGCGCTGCCGCTCGCCTCGATCGCCGGGAACCTGATCACGCGGCGTCCGCCCTCGCGACTCGTCTGGAACGCGGTCGCGTCGGCGCTGCAGAGCATGATCGCGATGCTCGTGTTCGTCGGGCTCGGCGGCGCGCGGGACGGCAGCGGCCGGTCGCTGTTCGCGGCGCTCGCCGCCGGCGTCGCATTTCTCGCCGCGAACTACGTGCTCTTCTCGCTCTTCCTGGCGAAGCTGGGCGGCCGGCGGCTCCGAGACGTGCTGCCCGACTCGGTGCGCGACGACGCGAGGCACGCCGCCGGCATCCTGCCGATCGGCCTGCTCGGCGCCGCGGCGCTGGCCCATGCCGTCTGGGTGCTGCCGGCGCTCCTCCTGGCGGTCGTCGCGTTCGAGCGCGGGCTCGAGGGCTACATCCGCGCCCGCGCCGAGCAGCACCGGCTGCAGTCGCTGCTCGCCGCCTCGTCGGACGGCATCTTCGCGCTCGACGGCGCCGGCCGCGTGACGAGCTGGAACCCGGCGATGGAGGCGCTCCTCGGCGTCGACGCGGCGACGGCGACCGGCGCTCGCTTCCAGGAGGTGGCCGCCGGCGTGCTCTGGGCCGACCAGATCGAGGCGCTGCTCGATCCCGATGCGTCCACGCTCGAGCTGGCCGACGTGGTGGACGCGCTCGGCGCCCGCCGGACGCTGCGGGTCGCGCGCTCGCCGCTGCCGGCCGACGGCGCCATGTTCACCGTCTCCGACTCGACTGCGCTGGTCGCGTCGCTCGAGGTGCTGCGCGCGAGCCGCGACCGGCTCGGGCTCGCCCTGCGCAGCGCGAGCGCCGCGCTGTGGGAGTGGGATGCGGAGGCGCAGACGTTCACGTGGAGCGAGAACCTCGGGCCGGTCGTCGCGGGCGCCGGGGCGTTCGCGGACGCCCTCGGCCTGCTGCCCGACGACGCGATCGCGGTGGCCCGGGCCAACGACGCCGCGCTCGCCTCGGGCGAGCCGTACGAGGTCGAGGTGCGGGCCGCAGGCCCCGACGGCGAGCCGCGCTGGCTGCGCCTGCGGGCCGACGTGATCCGCGGCCGCGGCCGCAGACTGCTGCGCGGCATCAGCCAGGACATTTCCGAGATCCGCCGTCGCGAGGACGAGCGTCGCGAGCTCGCCGCGGCCAGCCTCCGCGCCACGACTCAGGCGGCCGACGCCGAGCAGCGCCTGCAGCGGATGCTCGAGCAGATGAACGACGGCTTCTACGCGATCGACCGCGACTGGCGTTTCGTCTACGTCAACGACCGCGGCGCGGGCCTGCTCGGGCGGAGCGCGGCCGAGCTGACGGGCGCGTCGGCCCATCGCTACGCCCGGCTCGGCCCGGAGCTCGCCGCCGCGTGCGTCCGCGCGATGGAGCAGCGCACGGTCGTGCGGGTCGAGGACGAGGCGTTCGAGCCCGGCCGCTGGTTCGAGCTGACCGTGCACCCGGTGCCGGAGGGCATCTGGGTCTTCACCCGCGAGACGACCGAGGAGCGCCACCTGTCGGAGCAGCTCCGCCACGCGCAGAAGCTGGAGGCGGTGGGCCAGCTCGCCGGCGGCGTCGCACACGACTTCAACAACCTGCTCACCGTGATCAACGGCTACAGCAGCCTCGCGCTGGCGCGCGCGCTCGAGGTCGACCCGCTGCTCGCCCGCCGGGTGGAGCAGGTCCTGGCCGCCGGCCAGCGCGCGGCGACGCTCACCGAGCAGTTGCTCGCGTTCAGCCGCCAGCAGGTGCTGCGCGACCGCGTCGTCGACGTGAACGCGGCCGTGCTCGACGTGAACGGCATGCTGCGCCGCCTGCTCGGCCCGAAGATCGCCGTCGAGACCCGTCTCGACCCGGACCTGCACGAGGTGAAGGCCGACCCGGGCGGGCTCGAGCAGGTGCTGATGAACCTGTGCGTGAACGCCCGCGACGCGATCGACGGCGCCGGCACGATCTCGATCGAGACCAGGAACCTGTCATTTCGGCACGGAGTCCAGCCGCCCGACCCCGAGCTCCGGCCGGGCGACTACGTCAGCGTCGCCGTCCGCGACACCGGACCGGGCATCCCCGAGGACGTCCTGCCCCGCATCTTCGAGCCGTTCTTCACCACGAAGCCGGTCGGCTCGGGCACCGGGCTCGGCCTCGCGACCGCGTACGGGATCGTCAAGCAGAGCGGCGGCGCGCTGACGGTGGCGAGCGAGCCGGGCGCGACGACGTTCACGGTGCTCTTGCCGCGAACGCTCGAGCGCGCCGCCCTCGAGGCGGTCGAGAGCGAGCCGCCGCCCGGCGGCGGCGAGCGCGTGCTGCTGGTGGAGGACGAGGAGGTGGTGCGCGAGCTGACGCGCGACCTGCTGGAGTCGTTCGGCTACTCGGTGATCGACGTCGGGCGCGCCGAGGACGCCGCAGCGATCGTCGAACACTACGACCTGCTCGTGAGCGACGTCGTCATGCCCGGCCGCAGCGGCGTGGAGCTCGCGAGCCAGCTGACGGCGGCGCGGCCCGGCCTGCGCGTGCTGCTCGTGTCGGGCCACTCCACCGAGGACATGCGCCTGCTGGAGGGCAACCGCCGCTGGCGCTACCTGCCGAAGCCGTTCACGCCACACGACCTCGCGCGCGAGGTGCGCTCGCTCCTCGACGCGCCGGTCGCGCTGCCGCTCGCCGGCTGAGGCTCAGCCGCCGAGGCGCCGGATCGCCGCCTCCAGCGTCTCGCGGGCCCGGTGCTCGTCGTCGAGCGAGCCCTGGAGGTCGGCAACCGCCTCGCCGAAGCCCGCGGCCTCGGCCACCGCGAGAATGGCGGCGTAGGCCGCGATCTCGTAGTGCTCGGTGTGGAGCGCGCTCGCCGCGTTGAACGCGTCCGCGAGCCGCGGGTTGGCGAACGAGCCCGAGAGCTCCGAGTGCTGGGCGACGGCGCCCTCGAACGCCGCCGAGCGGTTCGAGGTGGGCGCGACGTCGAGCCGCCGGAACGCCGCCTCGATCCGCACGGCGTGCGTCGCGGTCTCCTCGCGGTGGTGCTCGAGCGCGCCGCGCAGCTCCTCGTCCCCGACGGAGCCGATCAGCGTCTGCAGCACGTCGTCGGCGAGCCGCCGCTCGACGTAGAGCAGGTCGCCGAGGAGCTGCACGAGCAGGTCGCGCGGGTTCGAGATCGTTGCCGGCACCGCTAGGCCACCGCCTTCTCGCGCAGCCGGATCGCGAGGCGGTCGGCCAGCGCCATGATCGCGAGCGCCGGGTTGGCCGCCCCCTCGGTGGGGAAGACGCTGCCGTCGCAGACGAACAGGTTCGGCACGTCCCAGACGCGGTGGTCGCGGTCGACGACCGACTCCTCGGGCGCGAAGCCCATCCGGCAGCCGCCGACGAGGTGGGCGTAGCGGTCGATCGTGAGCACGTCCTGCGCGTCGGCGCCGTCCCAGATCTCGTGCAACACCCACTTCGCGTAGGCCGTGCTGGCCTTGTCGTTCTCGCACAGGTTGTAGTTGAAGTGCGCCACCGGCATCCCGTAGTCGTCGTGCTCCTCGGCGAGCGTGACGCGGTTCTCGGGGAGCGGCATGTACTCGCAGAGCACGCCGAGGATCGTCCAGTGGTTGTAGTCGCGCATGTACTCGCGCAGCGCCTGGCCCCAATGCCCTTCGGCGAGGACGTGCTCGGCCCAGTCGATCGGCAGCGGCGCGACCGTCTGGATCGAGAAGCCGCGAGCGAAGCCGCGCCGCTCGTCGGTCTCGTAGAACTGCTCCGACGACACCTCGGGCGGCGGCGCCTTGTACATCCGCAGCTCCTCCGGGAAGCGGGCGGCGCACTGGGTCGCGCCCTGCACCATCACGTACCGCCCCACCTGGTCGGCGTTGTTGCCGACGCCGTTCGGGTGGCGCTTGCAGGCGGAGTTGAGGAGCAGGCGCGGCGTCTCGATCGCGTACCCGCACACCGCCACCGTCTCGGCGCGCTGGAACCGCTCCACACCGTCTTTCACGTACGTGACGCCGCTCGTGCGACCGGTCGCGTCGTCGATCTCGACGCGGACGGCCATCGAGTCGGCGCGGATCTCGACGCCGTGCTCGATCGCGTCCGGCAGGTGCGTGATCAGCGGCGAGGCCTTCGCGTTCACCTTGCAGCCCTGCAGGCAGAAGCCGCGATAGATGCAGTGCGGGCGGTTGCCGAACGAGCCGTTCGTGATCGAGACGGGGCCGGCGCGCATCTCGATGCCGTAGCGGTCGGCGCCCCACCAGGCCTTCACCGCGGCGCCCGCGACCGGGTGCGGCGCGTGCGGGTAGCCGTGCGGATCGCCCCACGGCCAGTGCTGGCCGGCCACCGGCAGCTCGAGCTCGACCCGCTCGAAGCTCTCCTTCAGGTCCCAGTAGGAGATCGGCCAGTCGACGGCCACGCCGTCGCGCGAGCGCACCTCGAAGTCCGACGGGTGCAGTCGCGGCACGTAGCCGGCGAAGTGCGTCATCGAGCCGCCGACGCCCACGCCCGAGTTGTTCTTGCCCATCTTGATCGGCTGGTCGCCGGAGATGATCCGCTTGTCCGTCCAGTAGATCGGGTGGGCGCCCGCCTCGTCGCTGACCCAGTCGCGGTCGGGGTCCCAGAGAGGCCCCCTCTCGAGCAGCACGACGCGCCAACCGGCCCGCGCGAGCCGCTGCGCCAGCACCGTGCCGCCCGCGCCCGCGCCGACGACGACCATGTCGACCGCGTCGTCGTCGCGGTAGTGCGCCATCCGGTCGAGGTTCTGCAGGCCGCGCTTGTGCTGGTGCAGCAGGAAGGGCGAGTCGTTGTCCTTCGGCATCTTCAGCGATCCCTTCAGCATCGGCGCCATCTAGTCCAGCCCTCGCTTCTTCACGTCCGGGACCGGGTCGATGTTCTCGACGTCGCGCTCCTCCCAGTGCTCGACCTCGCCCAGCTCGGGGCTGCCGAACGCGGCGTAGCCGCGCGGGTAGGCGGGGCCGCCGAAGCCGATCTCGTTCCACGACCACGGGTGGGCGTAGAACGCCTGCGTGACGTCGCGCATCACGATCGTCCAGGCGCGCGAGACGTTCAGCGAGTCCCACACGCCGCCGTGCAGCTCGCCGTGGCTGAAGCGGTGGACGACCCACACCTGCGCCTCGAGCGGCGCCTCCGCGAACGAGTCGAAGGACCGCTCGCGCGCCGCGGCGTCGAGCCCCACCGCGACCCGCCGCCACACCTCGTCGTCGTCCGGCAGGTCGAAGTACTGGTAGCCGTCGCGGCGGCCGCTCGCCAGCTTGTCGTCGACGAAGTTCAGCACCGGGATGCGCGGCTCGGCGTCCTGCGCCGTGACGACGTCGCAGAACGCCCTCAGCGTGCGCACCTCGGCCTCGTCGAAGAAGCGGATCTCGGGCACGTCGTTCACCCGCGCCAGCACGACCTCGCGCGTCTCGGCATCCCAGTGGCCGACCTGCGAGAGCACGTCGTAGTCGGGGTAGCGGCCGACCATCTGCGGTGTCGTGCCGCGGCGCTGCCGGGGCAGCCCGTGGGCGTCGGGATGGGCGTCGTCGACGAGGCCCATCGTTATTTCTCGCGCTTGACGATCGCGGCGGCGAGGCCGAGCCCGCCCACCAGGCACAGCGAGCCCGGCGCGAGCAGCGGCGGCCCCATCACCAGGTTGTAATGCGCCTCGCGGAAGCCGCCGGGGCGCTTGCGCACGCCCTGGATGTGTGTGAGCACGCCGATCGCGCCGTCGAGGAAGTAGAGGCCGGACAGGGCGGGCAGGACCGTGCGTGCCGCCTTCTCGGAGACCAGGCCTGCGACGCCCGCGGCGGTCAGCGGGGGCGTGAGGAGGAGCGGCGTCCACATCCACCTGTCGCCGAACGAGCCCTTGTAGTGCTCGAGGTAGATCTCGGCGCCGAGCGCCGGGACCGACAGCGCCGTCGTCGCCGCGAGCAGCTTCTGCACGCGGCCGTTGCGGATGTTGTCGACGAGCCGACGGATCATGCGGCCCACCGCTGCGCGTCGGCGTGCTTCAGCTCGAGCCCGTGCCCGGGGCGGCTCCGGTCGGGGCGCAGGGCGCCGCCGGCGGGGGAGAGGACGCCGTCGAAGAGCATCGTCTCGATGCGCACGTGGTCGTGGAAGTACTCGAGGTGGCGCAGCCGGTCGACGCCGCAGAGCGCGTGGGCGGCGAGCTGCGGGGCGCAATGGCCCGAAAGGTCGATTCCGTAGGCGGAGGCGAGCCCGTTCACGCGGAGCAGCCCGGTGACGCCGCCGCAGCGGGTGACGTCGGCCTGCAGGCAGTCGATCGAGCCGAGCAGGTTGCGGAAGTCGGCGAGCACGTAGCCGTACTCGCCGGCGGCGACGTCGAGCTCGCTCGCCTCGCGCACCTGCCGCAGCCCCGCGAAGTCGGCCGACGAGACCGGTTCCTCGAACCAGAGCACGTCCCACTCCTCGCGGTAGCGGTGCGCCCAGCGAATCGCCTCCTTGGCGCCGAAGGCGCCGTTCGCGTCGACGTACAGCTCGGCGCCCGGGCCGATCGCGTCGCGGGCCGCGTCGAGCCGCTTCGGGTCCTCGTCCGGGTTGCGGCCGAGCTTCATCTTCACGCGCGGGATGCCCTGGTCGACCCAGCCGGCGAGCTGCTCGCCGATCCGCTCCAGCGAGTAGGAGCAGAAGCCGCCGCTGCCGTAGACGGGCACCTCTTCGTGGCAGGCCGGCAGCAGCGCGGCGAGCGGCTGGCCGAGCAGGCGGGCGCGCAGGTCCCAGAGCGCGACATCGACTGCCGAGAGCGCGCACCAGGCGATCCCCGGCCGGCCGGCGTTGCGGAGCGTGGCGCCCATGTCGAGCCAGATCGCGCCCAGCTCGTCGAGCGACCGGCCCTCGACGACGGAGCGCAGCAGCTCGTCGACCACGGAGGCGGCCGCGCTCGGCGCGTACGTGAAGCCGAGCCCGGTGGTCGCGCCGCAGCGGGCCTCGACGATCACGATCGTCGTCGAGTCCCACTCCTTGGTGCCGTCGGATTCCGGCGCGTCGGTGGGGATGGTGAGGCTGGAGATCTCGAGCTTGTCGACGTTCATCTGCCGGGCAGGAACTCGAGCACCTTCTGGCGGAACGACTCGGTGATCAACGCGCGCGAGTGCGGGTCGCCGCCACGGAGCGCCTTGAGGAAGTGCTTCGCCTGCTCGAGCGTGATGTGCGGCGGCAGCGGCGGCACCTCCGGGTCGCAGACCGCGTCGATCACGAACGGCCGGTCGGCGGCGAACGCCTCGTCCCAGGCCGACTCGATGCGGTCGGGCGACTCGACCCGCACCCCGTCGAGGCCGATCAGCTTCGCGTAGTCGGCATAGCGGACCTCCGGGATGATCTGCGTGCGCGGGTTCTTCGGGTCGCCCTCCATGGCGCGCTGCTCCCAGGTGACCTGGTTGAGGTCCTGGTTGTTCAGCACGAGCACGATCAGCCGCGGGTCCTGCCAGCGCTCGTAGTACTTGGCGGCCGTGATCAGCTCGGCCATGCCGTTCATCTGCATGGCGCCGTCGCCGACGAGCGCGATCGCGGGCCGGTTCGGGTGGCAGAACTTCGCCGCGATCGCGTAGGGGACGCCCGGGCCCATCGTGGCGAGCGTCCCGGAGAGCGACGCGAGGTGCGTCGGCTTCAGCCTGAGGTCGCGCGCGAACCAGTTGGCGGCGGAGCCGGAGTCGGACGAGACGATCGCGTCGTCCGGCAGGTACTTGTTCAGCTCCCAGAAGAGCCGCTGCGGGTTGATCGGGTCGGCGTCCTGCATCGCCCGGTCCTCCATCAGCCGCCACCACTCCTCGATCTCGCCCTCGATCTGCTCGCGCCAGTCGCGGTCGGCCTTGTGCTCGAGCATCGGCAGGAGCTTCTTCAGCGTCTCCCGCGAGTCGCCGACGAGGCCGAGCTCCATCGGGTAGCGAATGTTGAGCATGCGGCCGTCGATGTCGATCTGGACGCCGCGCGCCTGACCCGGCTCCGGCAGGAACTCGGAGTAGGGGAAGGAGGACCCGACCATCAGCAGCGTGTCGCACTCGTTCATCAGCGTCCAGCTCGGCTTGGTGCCGAGCAGGCCGATGCCGCCGGTGCAGTAGGGGAGGTTGTCGTCGAGCGCGGCCTTGCCGAGCAGCGCCTTGGCGACGCCGGCGCCGAGCTTCTCGGCCACCTGCATGACCTCCTCGTGGGCGCCGAGGGCGCCCTGGCCGATCAGCATCGCGACCTTCTCGCCGGCGTTGAGGATGTCGGCGGCGCGGCGCAGGTCGTCGTCCTGCGGGACGATCGTCGGGCGGTTCCAGCCCGGCGAGGAGTGGATCGTGCCGTGCTCCATCGGCGGGTCGGGCACGGCAGGCATCTCGGCCAGGTCGTTCGGGACGATCACGCAGGTGACGGTCTTGTGGTCCTGCGCGATGCGGTGGGCGCGGTCGATCAGGTGCCGGATCTGCGCCGGGTCGGAGGCCATCTGGCAGTACTCGTAGGCGACGTCCTTGAAGAGCGTCTGCAGGTCGACCTCCTGCTGGTAGTGCCCACCGAGGGAGCTGCGCGCCTGCTGGCCGACGATCGCCAGCACCGGCTTGTGGTCGAGCTTCGCGTCGTAGAGACCGTTCAGGAGGTGGATCGCGCCCGGGCCGGAGGTGGCGAGGCAGACGCCGACCTCACCCGTCCACTTGGCGTGCGCGCACGCCATGAAGGCGGCCATCTCCTCGTGGCGCACCTGAACGAACTCGAGGTCGTCGGTGTGGCGCTCGAGCGCTCCGATGATCGCGTTGATCCCGTCGCCCGGGTAGCCGTAGATGCGGCGCACACCGTTCTGGTGCAGGCGTTCCAGCAGAAAATCAGCGGTGGTCGTCGCCATCGGTCCTCCTCGAAGTCACAGATCGTCTCGCGATCCAACGGTCTCCGGGCGGTGCGCCTCGAAAACCTCCGCAGGCGTCAGGGGTCCCGCCGGCGCCGTTCCTCGGTGCCCGGGTCCTCCTGCGGGGCGCCGCCGGGGCCGCTCAGTACCGCTCCACCGCCGGCAGAGCCGGCGGCTCCGCTCTCGGGCTCCGTCGAGCCTACGCCGCCGACCGTGCTCTCGGCCTCCACCGGATCGCGCGGGTCGGCCTGGCGGTACGCCTCGTCCTGCAGCCCGCCGCGCGGGTCGCCGGCGCGGGCGAGCGCGTCGGGATCGCCCTGCTGCTTGTCCGCGCGGTGCTTCTCGCGTCGCTTCCAGCGTCCGAACATGCAGGGGCGGTACCCGCGGAGGGGATCCGCGAACCATTTCGCTACACTTGCGCCCGTTCCACGGGGCCCATTCGTCTAGTGGCCTAGGACACCGCCCTCTCACGGCGGCGGCACGGGTTCGAATCCCGTATGGGCCTTAGCGGGCACCGTGTGGCTGCGCGATCGGGCGCGACCATGCGGTGCCCGTCGTGCAGACGGTTACCGGACGGACACCACGATCCGTTTGACCGCGCAAGCGGCGGGTAGGCCTGACCGGTCGAGAGAA
>DASVDV010000011.1:0-146551 GCA_036380895.1 Gaiellaceae bacterium
AGCGACTGTTTACCAAAAACACAGGTCTCTGCGAAGTCGAAAGACGACGTATAGGGGCTGACGCCTGCCCGGTGCCGGAAGGTCACGAGGAGAGGTTAGCTTCGGCGAAGCCTTGAATTTAAGCCCCGGTAAACGGCGGCCGTAACTATAACGGTCCTAAGGTAGCGAAATTCCTTGTCGGGTAAGTTCCGACCTGCACGAATGGAGTAACGACTTGGCTACTGTCTCAACGAGGGATCCGGTGAAACTGTAGTCTCGGTGAAGATGCCGAGTACCCGTGGCTGGACGGAAAGACCCCGTGAAGCTTTACTGCAGCTTGAGGTTGGAGTCTGGGATACGTTGTCCAGGATAGGTGGGAGGCTGTGAACCGGGGGCGCTAGCCCTCGTGGAGCCGTCCTTGGGATACCACCCTTCGTGTTCTGGGCTTCTAACTCGACGCCGTGATCCGGGTCGAGAACAGCGTCAGGTGGGCAGTTTGACTGGGGCGGTCGCCTCCTAAAATGTAACGGAGGCGCGCAAAGGTTCCCTCAGCACGGTTGGAAATCGTGCGTAGAGCGCAAAGGCATAAGGGAGCTTGACTGCGAGACTGACAAGTCGAGCAGGTGCGAAAGCAGGCCTTAGTGATCCGGCGGTTAAGAGTGGAATTGCCGTCGCTCAACGGATAAAAGGTACTCCGGGGATAACAGGCTTATCCTTCCCAAGAGTCCACATCGACGGAAGGGTTTGGCACCTCGATGTCGGCTCGTCGCATCCTGGGGCTGGAGTAGGTCCCAAGGGTTGGGCTGTTCGCCCATTAAAGCGGTACGCGAGCTGGGTTCAGAACGTCGTGAGACAGTTCGGTCCCTATCCACCATGGGCGTTGGAGGCTTGAGAGGAGTCGTCTCTAGTACGAGAGGACCGAGACGAACGGACCTCTGGTGTATCAGTCGTCGTGCCAACGGCGCTGCTGATTAGCCACGTCTGGACGGGATAACCGCTGAAAGCATCTAAGCGGGAAGCCCACCTCGAGATGAGGCCTCCCATCTCCTAGAGAGAGTAAGAGCCGTGGAAGACCACCACGTCGATAGGCGGAACGTGCAAGCACAGCAATGTGTTCAGCGGATCCGTACTAATTGCTCGAGGTCTTGATTTAGAACACACTGACGCTGCTATGGAGTTTTGAGGGTGAGCGCGGTACTTCTGCGCGCCTCCCGCAAGCGTACGGCGCGGAGCCGTCGCGCTTGCCGGAAGCCTCACAAATTGGGCGGT
Source organism: Gaiellaceae bacterium (assembly GCA_036380895.1). Taxonomy (GTDB): domain Bacteria; phylum Actinomycetota; class Thermoleophilia; order Gaiellales; family Gaiellaceae; genus PALSA-600. Next base: position 1,249 of record DASVDV010000011.1, read on the forward strand.
CATAGCGACGGGGAAACACCTCTTCCCATTCCGAACAGAGAAGTTAAGCCCGTGAGCGCCGATGGTACTCGGGGAGCAATCCCCCGGGAGAGTAGGACGCCGCCCATTTTCCTTCCGCCCGAGGGCCCCGGAGACGGGGCCCTCGGCGTCTCTCCGCCTCAGGCCGCGCGCAGCTTCTCGCGCCAGTCCGGATCGAGCGCGCGCAGCCGCCGCACCCGCTCGCCGACCGGCGGGTGCGTGACGAAGAGCGTCGCGATGCCGTCCTCGGCGAACGGGTTCGTCGTGTAGAGCGGCTCCGTCGCCGGGCTCCCCTGGAACGCGACCAGCTGCATCGCCGCCTCCAGGCGCAGGAGCGCGTCCGCGAGCCCGTGCGGCGAGTCGCAGATCTCCGCCGCCAGCCGGTCGGCTTCGTACTCGCGCTTCGGCGACAGCAGCAGGTGCACGAACGCCGCCGCGACCGGGCCGAGCACGAACAGCAGCGCCCGCTGCAGGAAGCCGCCCACCCGGGACGCCTCGACGAGCGCGGACGCGAACACCACCGCCAGCGTCTGCACGAGCACGTCCCGGTGGCGGAGGTGCGCCAGCTCGTGCGCGACGATTCCCTCGAGCTCCGCCGGCGACGCCACGCCCAGCAGCCCCACGGACAGCGCCAGCGCGGAGCCGCCGCCGGCGCCGCGGCCCGCGGACAGCGCCCGCGGGTAGCCGTCGCGGACGACGTACAGCCGCGGCTTGATCACCCCGGCGCGCGACGCCAGCCGCTCGACCGTCGAGTGCAGAGCCGGCGCCTCGCCCGGCAAGAGCTCGCGTGCGCCGACCATGCCCATCCCGATCCGGTCGGCGTACCAGTACACAGCCGACGAGAGGAGCACCGCGCTCCCGATGAACAGCAGCGCCAGCCGGTAGCCGCCGAGCTCCCAGCCGGCGAGGCCGAGCCCGCCGGTGAGCACGGCCAGGCAGGCCCAGGCCTTGGCGAGGTTGCGCGCGACGAGCAGCGGCTGGCGCACGGCCCGGCCTACGGCTCGTCGCCGCCGTCGTCCCCGTCTTCCTCGGCGAGGCCGCGAGGCGGCCAGTCGGGCTCGGGCGCGTCGCAGCGGCTCGAGCAGTGCAGGGACGCGACGTTCTGGAGCGGGATCAGGATGTGGCTGTTCAGCTCGATGTGCGCCACGTCCTCGATGTAGCAGTACGCCGTGAGCACGCCGTCCTGGTACTCGCCCCCGAACAGGGCGACCTCGACCTGCTCGCCCTTGTACTTGTTGGTGTAGTCCTCCATCCCCTCGGGCGGAACGTACCCGAACGGCTGCCGGTTGCGCTCAGACGGCGGCGAGGCGACCGTCCGCCCACCGCAGCTCGATCGTCCCGCAGTTCGCGATCGGCCCATCGAAGGCGTCCGCCAGCGCCCGCATCGTGCCGCCGTGGCTGACGAGCAGGATCCGCTCGTCGCCGTGCGCGCGCACCAGCCGCTCGGCCGCCGCTCGCACGCGGGCGCGGTGCTGTTCGCGCGTCTCGCCGTCCGGCCGCTCGCCGCCGAACCGCTCGTCGATCTCCGCCCGCGTCAGCCCCGACCACGAGCCGACGTCGATCTCCCGCAGGCCCGGGTCGGCCACCACCGGCACGCCGTGCGGCCGCGCCACGATCTCGGCCGTCTCGTGGGCGCGCCGCAGGTCGCTCGTGTAGACGGCGTCGAACGGCGTCTCGCGCAGCCGCTCGGCCAGCGCGGCCGCCTGCTGCCGCCCGCGCTCGTTCAGCGGCGGGTCGGCCCAGCCCTGCCAGCGACCCTGGCTGTTCCAGTCGGTCTCGCCGTGCCGTGCGAGGATGACGATGGTCACGGCAGCTAACGTAGCCGTCCGATGGACCTCGGCCTCCAGGACAAGGTGTGCGCGCTGACCGGCTCGACGGGCGGGATCGGCCTCGTCGCCGCCGAGCAGCTGCGCGCCGAGGGGGCGGTCGTCGTCACGTCCGGACGCAGCGACACCGGGATCGGCGACCTGCACGTCAGCGGCGACCTCTCGCAGCCGGGCGAGCCCGAGCGGCTCGTCGAGGAGACGGTCGAGCGCTTCGGGCGCATCGACGTGCTCGTGAACAACGTCGGCCTCGCCTACCAGACGCGCCTCGACGATGTCACCGACGCCCAGTGGGACGAGCTCTGGCAGCTGAACGTGATGTCCTACGTCCGCTCGATCCGCGCGGCGGTGCCGCACATGCGCTCGGCCGGGGGCGGCACGATCGTCAACGTCGCCTCGACCGCCGGGAAGCGCCCGTCGGTCGGGATGCCGAATTACACGGTCACGAAGGCGGCGGTGCTGTCGCTCTCGCGTCTCGTCGCGGACACGTACGCGAAGGAGGGCATCCGCTGCAACGCGATCGCGCCGGGCCCGACCGCGACGGAGGCCTGGCTCGGCGACGGCGGCCTCGCCGACCAGCTGGGAGGCGAGCGCGAGGCGGTGCTCGCGAAGGTCGGCGCCGGCCGGCCGCTCGGGCGCCTCGCGCGCCCCGAGGAGATCGCCGCGGTCATCGTCTTCCTCTGCTCGGAGCGCGCGTCGTACGTCACGGGCGCCGCCTGGAGCGCCGACGGCGGCAGCGTCCCGATCATCGTCTGATCGCCGCCCCGCCGACTACCCTGCATGCAGGGTGCCCGAGCTCGCCGGAAGGGTCGCAGACGGCTTCGCGGAGCGGATTCGCGAGCTGGAGGCGCGCGCCCTCTCGCCGCTCGCGGTGCGCTCCGACGCCACCCGTGGCCGGGCCACGCCCGAGGAGGAGTGCGGCCTCCGAACGCCCTTCCAGCGCGACCGCGACCGGATCCTGCACTCGAAGCCGTTCCGGCGGCTGAAGGGGAAGACGCAGGTCTTCATCGACCCGGCCGGCGATCACTACCGCACGCGGATGACGCACACCCTCGAGACGACCGGCATCGCCCGCGTCGTCGCGCGGGCGCTGCGGCTGAACGAGGACCTGACGGAGGCGATCGGCCTCGGTCACGACATGGGCCATCCGCCGTTCGGGCATGCCGGCGAGGAGGCCCTCGACGAGGTGCTGCGCGCGAGCGGCGGCGACGGCTTCCGCCACAACGAGCAGTCGGCGCGTATCGCCCGCCGGCTGAACCTGACGCACGAGGTCGTCGACGGCATCCTCACACACACCGGCGAGCGGCAGCCGGAGACGCTCGAGGGGAAGATCGTCCGGATCGTGGACCGCGTCGCCTACATCAACCACGACATCGACGACGCGATCCGCTACGGCATCCTCGCCGAGTGCGACCTGCCCGCCGATGAGATCGGCGTCCTCGGCACGACCGGCGCAACCCGCATCGACACGCTCGTGCACGACCTGGTCGAGCACTCGGCGCGCGCCGGCGACATCGTGCAGGGCGAGCAGGTGGGGGAGGCGATGCTGTCGCTGCGCCGCTTCATGTTCCACCACGTCTACCTGGGCGAGGTGACCCGGCCGGAGCACGAACGCGCCCGAGCGACCGTCCGCCGCATCGTCGCGCACCTGCGCGAGCGGGGCGACGGCGACGGGGAGATCGTCGAGTTCGTCGCCGGGATGACCGACCGGTACGCGCTCGCGTACGCTGAGCGCCTTCCCTGATGGCCCGGATCAAGGACAGCTCGGTCGAGGCGGTGAAGGCCGGGGCGGACTTCGTCGCGGTCGTCGAGGAGCGGACCCAACTGCGGAAGTCGGGCGCGCGCCTCGTCGGCCGCTGTCCCTTCCACGAGGAGCGCACGCCGAGCTTCTCGGTCAATCCGGTGGACAAGCTCTTCTACTGCTACGGCTGCCACAAGGGCGGCGACATGATCGGCTTCGTCCGCGAGGCGCACGGGCTCGACTTCGTCGGCGCCATCGAGTGGCTGGCGGAGCGCTTCCGGATCCCGCTCGAGTACGAGGAGGTCTCGCCGGAGGCGCAGGCGCGCCGCAGCCGCCGCGAGCGGCTGCACGCGCTGCTCGACCAGGCGGCGTCGTTCTACGAGCGAACGCTCTGGGAGACGGAGGTCGGCTCCTTCGCGCGCGACTACCTGAAGGGCCGCGGCCTCGAGGAGGAGGTGTGCCGCACGTTCCGGCTCGGGCTCGCGCTCGGCGGAAACCGCCTGACGCGCAAGGCGCTCGAAAAGGGCTTCACCCGCGACGAGCTGGCGGCGGCGGGGCTCTCCCGTGCCCGCGGCGACGATTACTTCCAGCGCCGGCTGCTCTTCCCGCTCGCCGACGCGCGCGGCCGCGTGCTCGGCTTCCAGGCGCGGCGGCTCTACGACGACGACCCGCTGCAGGCGAAGTACGTGAACACGCCGGAGTCGGAGCTCTTCCACAAGGGGTCGGTGGTGTACGGGCTCGATCGCGCCCGGGCGGCGATCGCCCGCGAGAACCGCGCCTGCGTGGTCGAGGGGAATGCCGACGTGCTGGCGCTGCGGCAGGCGGGCTTCGAGCATGTAGTCGCGTGCATGGGGACGGCGCTGACCGAGCGGCAGCTGGCGGAGCTGGGGCGGCTGACGAAGCGGCTCTGGCTCGCGTTCGACGGCGATGCGGCCGGCGAGTCGGCGACGCTGCGCGGGATGGATCTCGCGGTGCGAGCGGGGTTCGACGTCAAGGTCGTCGCGCTCCCGTCGGGCGTCGACCCGGCCGACGACCCGCAGGGCTTCTCCGAGCGCCTGGGGGCCGCCGAGCCGTACCTCGTCTACCGCGTGGGCGCCGAGATCGAGCGGGCGGGCGACCGCGAGACGGCCTTCCGCCGGGTGAAGGAGCTGCTCGACGAGGCGCCCGATTCGCCCGAGCGTCAGGACGCATGGCGGCGCGCGAACAGCATGCTCGACATGACCGTGCAGCTGCGCGGGGCGGGTGGCTCGCGGGCAGGTGCGCCGGTATCTCGGCGCGTGATCGACGCCGGCGCCAAGCTGGAGGGGTTCGCGCTCGCGGGGGTGCTCGCGCATCCGGCCGTGAAGCCGCTGCTCGGCGAGCTGACACCGGAGCACTTCCACGAGCCGCTGCACCGGGCGATCCGCGCGCACCTCGTCGACGGGTCGCCGCTCGACGACGCCGGGTTGCGCGCGCTGGCGGAACTGGACGCGCGCGCGGAGGCGGAGGGGATCGACGAGGACACGGCCACCCAGCTGCTGCTGCGGCTGCGCGAGCGCGAGCTGCGGCGCGAGCTGCAGCAGGCCGAGCTGACCCGGAAGCGCGAGCTCCAGGAGGCGCTGACGAAGATCCTCGAGCGGGTCGCGGCGCTGGGCTGAGCGTTCCGCGCCGACGCCGGTACACTGTCCGCCGCCGATCCCCGGTAGCTCAATTGGCAGAGCATTCGGCTGTTAACCGAAGGGTTGTTGGTTCGAGTCCAACCCGGGGAGCTTCGCCCCGCGGTCGCTCAGACGGCGATCGTCAGGCCTCGATCACGACAGGGATCGTCACCTGGTGCTGGTGCGATCCGTCGGCCGCGGACGGCGCGTAGATCACAACCGTCGCCGGCCCCGGAGAGGTCGCGTGCAGGACGGTGCCGAAGCGGCCGCGCTCGGGTGCGCCCGCGCTCGCCGTCACCGTCTCGGTCTGGACGATCTCGCCGTTCTGGTGGAGCTCGACGACGAGCGTTCCCTCGAACACGACGGCGCTGCCGGCGACCCGGATCGTCGGGGGGAGGCGCTCGTCGCTCGCCGGGTCCTCGACGAAGATGATCGGCGCGAAGCTCGCGACGTCGTTGCGCGTCAGACCGCTGCGGCCGCCGACGTCGACCTGCTGGATCGTCGGGAAGCGCGTCAGCGTGAAGACGATCTCGGCCGTCTGCGCGGGCGTCGGGTTCGGGAAGTCCACGGTGGCTGTCCCGCCGGCGATCTTCACCGGCGCGTCGATGCCGAGCGCCTTCAGCGAGGCGGCCGCGACGGCCTGCGTGCGAGGCACGTGGACGGAGGTCGGGACGATCACGCCGTTCACGACCCTGTCGATCGTCAGCGCCATCTTCGTGATGTCGGGCCCCGGAGCCGTGGTGCTCGGCGCCGGCGGCGCCGTGGTCGTCGTCTCGCCGGAGGAGGACTTCTGCGAGCCGCAGCCGGCGGCGAGCACCGCCGCGAGCGTCGCGGCGAGCACGAGCGGGGTGAGGCGCGTGCGCATGGGACGAGTGTGCCAGCGGCACCCGACGGGCCTGTGAACGAAACGTCAGGCAATCGGCGCAGTTCCGTGACGGACACGTCGCGGGAACGGCAGCTAGCGTTCGGAGTGGGAGGCGCAGCCCCCCGTCGGGGGGAACGCGGTGCGGGCGCCGCGCTCGCGCTGCCCGCGAACCGGCCCGAGCGCCCGTGCGAGGCGAGCTGCGCGATCGGATCGGGGCAGCCACTCCCGGAGGCGGCGATCCGCCACTATCCTTGAGGCGTGAGCGTCGTTGCCGTCGTCCTGCTCGTGGCGGCCGTCGCGCTGCTGGTGGCGACGGAGTGGCCCCGCCTTGCCCGCCGGTCGCCGATCTCGCTACCGGCGGGGCAGCGCAACCGCCGGCGCCGGCGCGCCCAGCTGCGCGTCGTGCGCTCGGAGTCGGACGACTTCGCCCGCTCCGTCGAGCGCGACCTCGCGTCGCTGCCGACGATCGACGAGCGCGACGCCAAGAAGCGCTAGCGACCGCGGCGGGCGGATCAGCGCACCGTGACGGTGGTGCGCAGCGTCGCCGTGTTCGGGAGGACCGGCCCGACGTCCTCCATGTTCTTCGTCTCCTGGTAGTCGGCCGCATGGACGATCAGCGCGTGCCGTCCGGGCGTCGCGTGGATCGTGATCAGGCCGTCGTGCCAGGTCGGCGTCACCGTGTGCCCGTCGACGATCGCGCCGAGCGACGCCGGGTCGACGCCCGAGCCGGCGTCGGTGGCGGCGACGACGATCGCGCCCGCGGTGCCGTGCACCTTCAGGCGGGGCGGGGTGTGGTCGCCGACCCAGAAGCGGAACGTGAACGGCCCCGGCTGCTTGCCAGGGGCAGTGTCGAAGACGACGTCGTAGGTGCCCGCTGTCGGCAGGACGACGCCGGCGATCGGCCGGACGGCCCCGAACGTCCTGCGGTACGGGTTGAGGTCGACCGGCAGCCCCGTATAGCCCGCGAGGTGGTTCTCGCTGTCCGAGAGCACCACGTGGGGAACCACGTTGCCGGACAGCACGACCACGCCGGCGTTCGCCGGTGCGGTCGTCAGGCGGAAGCGATAGACCCGCTCGGGCCCCGGATACGTGCGGTCGCCGGCCGTCGGATAGCGGTAGCGGGTCACCTTCGACTGGCCGCCCACCGTGGTGCTCTCGTAGATCCCGGGGCGCGGCAGCGTCGCGTGCGGCTCGCTCGGCAGCGCCGGCGCGTCGACGGCGAACCAGAACGGGACCCGGCGCACGTCGGCACCGCGGGTCAGCACCACGAAGCCGGACACGTCGCCCGTCGTCGTCCCCGCCGTCGCGGTGACCGTGACCGCGCTCGGGACGGTCACCGCCGGCGGCACCGAGACAGTCCCGGAACCGGTGAGCAGCACGGCGGTGGCGTTCCAGGCGCCGGCGCCGCCGCCGGCGTCCGTGAGCTGGAGGGTCTGCGTCGCGGCCGTGCCGGGCCGCAGCTCCCCGAACGCCAGCCCGGTCGGGCTCGCGAACAGCAGCGGGTTGTCGGCCTTCGGCAGGTCGATCAGCCCGCCGCCCTCGCGCGTCGGCGGCACCTCGGCGACGCCCGCGCCGTGCACCGGGTCGCCCGTCTGCACGAGCGCCGACTTGATCTGCGCCACCGACCAGTCCGGGTGCCGCTGCCGCAGCAGCGCGGCGGCGCCCGACACCTCGGGCGTCGCCATGCTGGTGCCCGAGAGCAGCCCCCAGGTGCCCTGGCTCGGCGGCAGCGAGGAGAGGATCGAGACGCCCGGCGCGCTCACGTCCGGCTTCAGCTGTAGCGAGACCGGCGTCGGGCCGGACGACGAGAAGCCGGCGATCCGGCGGTCGAGCGTCGTCGCGCCCACCGTGATCGCGCCCGGCGCGTTCGCCGGCGAGCCGACGGAGCCGTAGCCGAACTCGTCGAAGTCGTTGCCTGCGGCGACCACCGGCACGACTCCCGCACGCGCCGCCGCGTCGAGCGCCTGCACGACGATGTCCCGCGACGGCTGCACCTCGGGCTCGCCCAGCGACAGGTTGATCACGTTCATCCCGTCGGAGACGGCCGCCTCGATCGCCGCCGCGATCTCGGTGCTGTTCCCGTCGAGCCCGAAGTCGGGCGTCGGCACGGTCAGCGCCTTGTAGTTGCCGATGTACGCGTTCGGGGCGACCCCGGAGACGAGCGTGCCGTTCGCCGACGCGCCGTGGTCGCCCGCGGCGATCCCGGCGACGTGCGTCGCGTGGTACGAGTTGACCGGGTCGAACGGCGTGTTCGCGTACTTCCACGTCTCCGACGGCGGCGCGAACGTCCGCTGCACGATCACCTTCGGGGTCGCGTACTGCACCTGCCCGCGCGGAAAGCCCGGCGGGTACTGGAAGCCGTTCGGGTCGAGGTACGGGTGCTTCGCGTCGACGCCGTCGTCGATGATCCCGATCTTCATGCCGTTGCCGGCCGTGTCGAACGTCTGGCCCCACAGCTTGTCGGCCCCGATCAGCTGCTCGCCGCCGGCGTCGCGCTGGGCGTGGTAGCGGACGTCCGACCACACGCGCGCGATCCCCGGCACGCGCCTCAGCGCCGGGACCTGCGACGCCGGCAGCACGACCGCGAACCCGTCCGCGACCAGGTGGAACCGCCAGCGGATGCGCGCCTGCGGCAGCGCATGGCGGACGTTTCGGATCGCCTGCGCCTGCGCGGCGTCGATGCGACGCAGGTAGGCGGCGTGCGACGGCGACTGCAGCGAGCGGCCGAAGCCGGCGAGCGGCGGCGCCTTCAGCGTGACGACCACCTCGGCGCCCGGCCCCGGGTCGCGAGCGCCCAGCCCGTCGCCGGCGGCGCAGACAGCGACGAGCGCCGCCGCCAGGAGCAGGAGAGGGACCTTCGTCGTCATGCGGATGAGAGGACTTGAACCTCCACGCCCTTACGGGCACACGGACCTGAACCGTGCGCGTCTACCAATTCCGCCACATCCGCGCGGCCCGCGCAGTGTAGCCAAGCGGCGGAGGCCGGAATTCGCCCCCAGCGTCGCGACGCGGCCCGGAGCGGCTAGCATCGGCCCGTGAGCACGCAACCGCTGCGCGAGCTGCTCGAGCGGGCCTTCCCGGACGCGAGCGAGCTCGACGTGATCGACCGGACGGGCGGCGGCGACCACTTCCAGGTGGTCGTGACCGCGGCGTCGCTGCAGGGCCTTTCGCTCGTCGAGCAGCACCGGCGCGTCTACGACGCCCTCTCCGGCCCGCTCGCCGACGGCACCATCCACGAGCTGCGCATCAAGACGAAGGGGACGGCATGAGCTACAGCGACAGGATCAAGGACGTCATCGAGGGATCGGACGTCGCCCTCTTCATGAAGGGCACGCCGGGGTTCGCGATGTGCGGCAACTCCGACCGTGCGCTGCAGGCGCTGCGCCGCGCTGGCGCGCCGGTGACGGCGGTCGACATCCTGCCCGACCCGCAGATCCGCCAGGACCTCTCCGCGTTCTCGGGCTGGCCGACGATCCCGCAGGTCTTCGTGAAGGGCGAGCTCGTCGGCGGCGCCGACATCGTCGAGGAGCTGGAGGCGAGCGGCGAGCTGGAGCAGAGGCTGCGCGAGAAGCTCGGCGACGGCTACGCCTCGAGCCGCGACGAGACCACCGTCTCGCTCGTCTGAGCAGCGCGCCACGGGCCGAACAGCACCGCGGCGGCGATCCCGCAGGCGCCGGCGATGGCGATCGCGGCCGGTGAGCCGGCGAGCTGCGCCTCGGCGCCCGCCAGCGCGAACCCGAGCCCCTGCAGCGTCATCAGCCCGGCCGAGTTGAGCGTCATGGCGCGCGCGAACAGCCGCGAGCCCGCGGCGTCGCGCACGCGCAGGTCGAGCCCGAGCGAGTAGACCGCTCCCAGGCCGCCGACCGCGAGCAGCGGCAACGCGAGCGCGAGTCCCGGGTGCACCGCGAAGGCGAGGTACGGCAGGAACGACGCGGCCGCAGCGGGCGCGACGACGCGCCGCTGCTGCTCGGAGGTGAGCCGCCAGACGCCGAGCAGGTCGCCGGCGATCATCCCCACCGGCAACGCCACCAGCCAGATGCCCACGAACGCGGCCGACGCGCCGACCCCGGCGACGTACGGCGCCGCCAGCGCCTCCGGCGCGACCGTGAACGTCGGCACGAGCCAGCCGAGGAGCAGCAGCCGCCGCAGCTCCCGCTGCGCGAACACGACCCGCGCGCCGGCCAGGGAGTCGCGGAGCAGCGACGCCTCGGCCCGCCTGCCCGACACGGCGACAGGACGGACGCCGAGGCGCACCAGGAGGGCTGCCGCGGCGAACGAGATCGCGTCGACGAGGATCGCGCCACTCGGCGAGAGCAGCACGAGCAGCGCGCCGCCCGCGGCGTTGCCGCCGATCTGCGCCACCTGCGCCACGATCCGCAGCACCGAGCGGGCAGGCGCGTACGCATCCTCGGGCACGGACGCGCGCAGCAGTGCAGCCGTCGCGCCGCTCGACACGCTCGTCAGCATCCCGATCGCCACGAGCCCCGCCAGCAGCAGCGGGATGGGCGCTCCGGGCCACGCCATCGCCGCCGCCACGGCCGCCGACGCCGCGCTCGAGGCGATCACCAGACGCCGCGGCGGCACGCGGTCGACGACTGCCGACAGCAGCCCGCCCAGCAGGTACGGCACGAAGCCGAGTGCGAACGTCGACGACGAGAGCAGCGGAGACGACGTCCGCCGGTACACGAGCACGGTCAGCGCGACCGCGGCGACGGTCGTGCCCGTGATCGAGACGAGCTGCGCCGTGAAGAGCGCACGGAAGGGCGGCGAGGAGAGAGCGTCGCGGTAGCGGGAGCGCACGGCCGCAGGGTGGGGCCGCCGCCGCGGGCCTGCGAGTGATTCGCGCGTGCGCATATGTTGCGTGGATGACGACGTTCGTCTTCGCCGGCCGGGACGAGCTCCTGCACGTCCGTTTTGCGATCTCGCCGCTCTGGGAGACGCTGGCCGCAGTGCGCGCGCTCGTCGACGAACGCGAGGCGTCGCACCATCGCGCCTGGCTGCGGCAGGTCGCGGACGCGGCGGCGACCGCGGGCGTGCGGATGCTGCTCGCCGTGCAGCCGCTGGCGGGGTACGTGCCGGACTTCCTGACGCCGCCGCCGGTCGGGCCGTCGCCGCGTCTGCGCGACCAGCTCGCGCAGGTGCGGGCGACACCGCCGCGGCAGGCGGCGACCGAGCTGCGCCGCTGCCTCGACGGCAGCCCCGAGCCGGAGCTGGTCGAGCACCTGCTGGAGGATCCCGCCGCGGCGGTGCGGACGCTCGCCGAGGCGATGCACGGCGCCTGGCGCGACCTCCTCGCACCGTTCTGGCCGCGCGTGCGGGCGCTCGTCGACGGCGACGTCGACCGGCGCTCGCGAACGCTGGCGCGGCACGGCCTGCGCACGCTCTTCGACGACCTCCACCCGCGGATCCGCTGGACCGAGCGCGGGCTCGCGGTGCGCGACGGCGACGCCGCCGCCGTCGCCCTCGACTCGCGGGGGCTGCTGCTGATGCCGAGCGCGTTCCTCTCGTCCGGCGTCGTCGCGATCGTCGACCCGCCCTGGCAGCCGACGATCGTCTACCCGGCGCGCGGCGTGGCCGGACTGTGGCAGGCGCCGGCGGCGCCGCCCGCCTCGCTCGCACGGCTGCTCGGACCGACGAGGGCGCTACTCCTGACGACGCTCGACCGGCCGCTCTCGACCACGACGCTCGCCGCGCTGACCGAGCTGAGCCCGGCCGGCGTCTCGCGCCATCTGCTCGCGCTGCGCGACGCGGGGCTGCTCTCGACGGCCCGGCGCGGGCACGAGGTCCGCTACGCGCGCACCCCGCTGGCGCGGGGGCTCCTGCAGGCGAACCGGGGCTAGGCGGCCTGCAGCGCCGCCAGCACCTGGTCCGCGTGCGTGGCGGGCTTCACGCGGGGGAACGCCTTCGTGACGACGCCGTCGGGGCCGATCACGAAGGTCGAGCGCTCGATGCCCATGTACTCGCGGCCCATGTACTTCTTGAGGCCCCAGACGCCGTACGCCTCGGCGACCGCGTGGTCGGTGTCCGCGAGCAGGGTGAACGGCAGGTCGAACTTCTGCTTGAACTTCACGTGCGAGGCCTCGCCGTCCGGCGAGACGCCGAGCACGACGGCCCCCGCCCGCTCGAACTCGCCCCAGGCATCGCGGATCCCGCAGGCCTGGGTGGTACACCCGGGCGTGTCGTCCTTGGGATAGAAGTAGAGGACGACCGGCTTGCCGCGCAGGTCGGAGAGGCGCACGTCCTCGCCCGCGTCGCTTCGAAGCGTGAAGTCGGGCGCGGGCTTTCCTTCTTCGATCAACGCGGTCTCCTTCGGCTCGATGAAGTCGGCTCGATCCTATGCTTCGGCCCATCTCCGACGGCGGCAGATCGGGTAGCGGGCCCGGATGCCGCTGCGCGCAACCAGCTCGTCTGGCAGCAGTCGCAGCTCTCGCCGCGCCAGCTGTCGATGCCTTCCTTCGCCGCGAGGGCGGCGATCACCAGCGCGGCTGCGGGGTCTGCCCACCACCAACCCAGCACGGCGTTCAGCATCAGACCGGCCAGGAGTGCGACCGACAGGTAGGCGCAGATCATGTTCTGCCCGGCCTCGGAAACTGTCGCGGACGAGCTCAGCTTGCGGCCGACATCGCGCTTCGCCTGCGCGAGCAGCGGCATCGTCGGCGCAGTGAAGGCGGCGAGCCCGATCCCGACCCAGCTCGCACCCGGGTGGTGCGACCCGAAGAGATCACGGACAGCCTCGACGCCGATGTAGGCGACGAGCAGCGCGTAGCTCGCCGCGATCAGCTGCTGCGCGCGCCGCTCGGCCTGCTGCGAGGAGCCACGGCCGCCGCTGAACAGCCAGATCACCACGCCCGCGGCGGCAACCTCGATCAGGCTGTCGAGCCCGAAGCCGACGAGCGCGACCGATCCGGCCGCGACTCCGGCCCCGAGCGCGAGTGCGAACTCGACCAGGTGCCAGCCGTTCCCGGCCCAGGCGAGCCGCCTTGCCCGCCGTTCGAGCCGCTGCCGCTCTGCGGGATGGCGCGCGGTACGGAGCCGGAGCGTCTGCAGCTCGCCGCGCGCCGCCGCGCGTGTCAGCTGGATCGGGCCTGGGCGCTCAGTGGTCGCCATGCGCGTCGTCGAGGTGTTCGAGGTCGATCTCTGCGTGGCGCACCTCATGCCACGCCTCCCACGTGATGCGCAGGATCGTCAGTGTGATCGCGAGGCCGATGATCGGGTCGGCGATCTGGACGCCGAGCGCGACGACGATCGCCGAGGCGACGACGCCAAGCGAGACGAAGCCGTCGATCCGAGCGTGCTTGCCGTCGGCGACGAGCGCCGCCGACGCCAGACGGCGGCCCGCCCCGAGCCGCACCTGCGCCGCCAGCTCGTTGCCGACGAAGCCGATCGCACCCGCCGCCGCAAGCACCCACAGGTGCGTCAGGTGCTGCGGATGGACGAGGCGGAGCACCGTCTCGTAGAGGGCGACACAGGCCGAAACGAAGATCGCGAGCACGACGCCGAGACCGCCGATCCTCTCGCCGCGGGCGCTGCGCAGGAAGAACGCGATGCCGAGCGGGATCGCCGTGAGCGCGTCGCCGGAGTTGTGGATCAGGTCTGCGAGCAGCGCGACGGAGTTCGAGACCGCGAAGACGCCGACCTGCGCTCCGGCGGTCAGCCCGAGGATCAACAGGCTGAGCGCGACCGCCTTGACGCCCGCACGCGAGCGCAGGATCGAGCGGTCGACGAGGCCGTGCGAGTGGTCGTGGCCGTGACCGTGACCGTGCTCGATGTCGTGCTCGCGGTGGACGGGGTGGTGATGTGCGTGGCCGCCCTCGTGGACCCGATCCGGCTCGTGATCGAGCTCGTCGTGGTCGCAGAGAATGGTGCCGTCGGAGGCGCGAAGATGGCTCATCGCAGAGACCGTACCGGCATTGTGGCGCCTTCAAGATCCACCCGTGCAGCGTCAGGGCCGCGCTCGACGCGCACGCGGAGACCTCGCGGCGTGTTGACCGCCGGCCGGCGCTGGAGGCACTGGAGCCGACGGGCCGGGATCGTCGGCTAGGGTGCGCCGGCACCATGCTCGACGCCCATCACGTCAACGCGTTCCTGGTGATCGCCGTCTGCCTGGTCGCGTCGGGCGCGGCGTTCCTGGCGCGCCGGCGGCGGCGCGGCGCCGGCCGGGTCGTCGCCCAGGCGCTGGCGCTCGCCCAGACGCTGCTCGTGGCGCAGGTGGCGATGGGGCTGCTCCTGCTCTCCGAGCACAAGCGCGCCGCCGACCGACTCCACTACGCCTACGGCACCTTCGCCCTGCTCGCCGTGCTCTCGCCCTGGCTGTACGCCCCCGCGGAGCCGCGCGCTCGCCTACTCTGGTTCGCGGTCGCCACGCTCGTCGCCGCGGCGCTCGGCGTTCGCGCCTACATGACCGCCACATGAGACACGTCAGCCCGTTCGTCCGCAACCTGCTGATCCTGGCCGCGATCGCCGCGGTGATCGTCGTCCTCGATCTGCAGACGGCCCTGGCGACGGCGAGCACGCTCCTGCGAGTCGCGTTCTTCATCGCGATCGCGGCGGTCGCGTACTTCATGTGGCGGGACTTCGGGCGGCGCGAGATCTCCCTCTGGCAGACGCGCGCGCAGTGGGTCTTCTACGGCGGGCTCGCGCTGTTCGTGGTCGACGTCGGCTGGTGGCTGCTCGTCAGCCTCTCCGGCCGCGAGGCGCTCGCGTTCTTCGCGGTCGCGGCTGTGTGCGTCTATGCGATGGTGCGCACGTGGCGCGATCAGCGCCACTACGGCTGAGCCGCGAAGGGTCCGACCGGCCGGCCGAGCTCCGCCGCCAGGTGGTCGCACGTCGCCCGCTCGAGCTCCTCGGGCCACGGCTCGCCGAGCAGCGCCGCCGGTCGCGCCCGCAGCACCTCGACCGCGCGGTCGCGGAGCCGCGCCCGGCGCTCGTCCGACGCGTTCAGGCCGAGACGCGCGCCGCGACGCCGTCGAGGCGGTCGAGCGCCTCGCGCACCGGCAGGTGCTGCCCGACGAAGATCGGCGTGTCGCGCTCGGTGTAGCGCGACGCCTCGGACTCGCGCAGCCGCAGCATCAGGTGCATGAAGTCGGCGGGCTCGTCGCACTCGAACGCGGTCATGAACTCCTCGTCGTCGATCCCGAACGAGTAGCTCGTGTGGTTCTTGATCGACGGGAACTCCTCGCGGCCGATGCGGATGTGCTCGTCCATGGCGCGCTGGCGATCCTCGTGCGGCAGCGTGTACCAGGGCCGCACCTTCACGAACGGGTACACGACCAGGTAGGGCGCCCCCCGCGGTGTGAGCCGCCGCGCGCGGCGCGCCGAGGTGTACTGCGACGCCTTCGTCGTCGCCAGGTACGAGTAGGGCGTCTCGAGCCAGGCGGCGAGCGGTGTCGCGTTCAGCGCCGCGCCCAGCTCGCCGAGATCCTCGTAACGCTGCGTGATCTTCCAGAGGAAGAAGTCCGTCTCCGGCCGCACGCCCGTCGTCGAGTAGCAGCGGAGCGTGTCGAAGCGGCCCGCGAACTCGTCGAGCACGTCCGCGAACGCGTCCTTCGCGGCCGCTCGCTCCTCCACCGGCAGCGCCCGCCACGCCCGGTCGACCCGGAAGAACGTGTACGCGACGTACTGGCCGCTGGCCTCGCTGCTGCTCACGACGTGAACGTTAGCGCCCGGTGACCGACCGGGCCCGCGTTCAACGTCGCCAGCGACCACGCGTCGACCCGGTGCTTGCCGGGCTGCGGCGCGACCGGGAAGACGAGCGTCGTCGCGACGCCGCCGGTGGCGGTGCCGCGCAGCTTGCGGCCGCCGTCGAGCTGGGCCGTGTAGCGGCAGTCGAGGTCGCACGTGAGCGAGACGCGCGTCGAGCCGTCTTGCGGCGGCAGCGTCTTCAGCGTGATCTTCGGCGTCAGCTCGAGGCCCGGGCACGACGCGATCTCGTTGCGGTGGACGGCGTCGGCGGCCGCCCGCACGGCCGGCAGCGAGCTCTTCGGCGTGTCGTCCGCGTAGTAGACGCCCGACTGCCAGCGGTCGAGCGGCGCCTCGTCGACGACGTGGAAGAGCAGGATCCCCATCACCGTCTTGTTGCAGTAGGTCATCGCCATCGCCTGGCGGTAGTACTTCGCCTGGGTCGCCTCGTCGACGGGGTGCGTCGTCCGCGGCTCGGCGCCGGTGTACAGGTCGGCCTCGGCGGGCGGGATCTGCGTCTCGATGCCGAACTCGTCGTAGAGGATCGGCAGGCCGGAGCCGCGCTGCGCGGTGCCGTCGAACGCCTGCCCGAGCAGGCCGACGAGCTTGTCGTAGTCGGCCAGGCCGATCGAGGTCGAGCGCGGGTGGGGGAAGTTCGGGCCGAGCGACGAGTACTCCGGGTACGGGTGGAACGCGAACGCGTCCATGATCGGCACCTGGCGGCCGCTCGCCCGGTAGGCGGCGCCCAGGTCCGTGATGAACGCGGTCGGCGAGTGCGTCGGGCGGCTGCCCTCCGGGTTGTCGCCGCCGCGCGGCGAGACGGCGCCGCCGTAGATCGTCGAGTGCGGGCGCACGGCCTTGATCGCGTCGTACGTCGCGGCGAGCAGCGACTCGTACGACTGCGCGGCGAGGTCCTCGCCGTTCGGCCCGAACTGGGGCAGCCAGAAGCGGTTCAGGTTCGGCTCGTTGCCGACGATGAAGTCGTGCACCGTGGGGAACGCCTCCGCCACGTCGGCCGCGAACGCGGCGAAGTCGGCCTGCTGCTCCTGCGTCAGCGGGGTCTGGCTCGAGCCGTACGGGTAGATCGAGAGGATCACGCGGACGTCGCTGAAGGTGGCGGCGCCGATCGCGTTCGAGAGCTTCACGCGGTCGTCGGCCGGCAGCTTGCGCTCGCCGCGCGACCACGTCTCGGTCATGCGGATCGTCGTCAGGCCGGCCGTCTGCGCGCGCTCCATCGCAGCCTTCGCCAGCGCCATGTTCGCGGCCTCCGCGCCGTTCTCTGCGGCGCCCACCAGCATGAACGGCCCGCCTGCCCAGGCGGGCGCGGCGAGCAGGAGAAACAGCGCCGCGCCGAGCAGAGACCCCCTCACGGATGCCCAGAGTACCCTGGCCGCGATGGCCATCGACCGGATCGAGGAGCAGCTGAAGCGCGTGCCGCCGAAGCCCGGCGTCTACCTCTTCCGCGACGCGCGCGGCGAGGTGCTCTACGTCGGCAAGGCGAAGTCGCTGCGACCGCGCGTCCGCTCGTACTTCCAGCCAGGCTCCAGCGACACCCGCCCCGGCATCCGCCACATGACCCGGCGCGTCGAGACGATCGAGACGATCGTCACCGGCACCGAGGTCGAGGCGCTGCACCTGGAGCAGAACCTCGTCAAGCGCCACCGGCCGCCGTTCAACGTCCGCCTGCGCGACGACAAGTCTTTTCCGTACATCGCCGTCACCGTCGAGGACGACTACCCGCGCGTCATGTTCACCCGGGAGCGGCACCGTCGCGGCGTCGTCTACTTCGGCCCGTACGCGAACGCGAAGAAGGTGCGCGAGACGCTCGACGTGCTCAACCGCGTCTTCCGCTACCGGCCGTGCGAGGGGCCGCAGCCCGGCCGGCACAGCGGCATCCCGTGCCTCGACTACCACATCGAGCGCTGCCACGCCCCCTGCGTCGGCTACATCTCGAAGGCGGACTACCGCGAGCTGATCGACCAGGTGATCGAGTTCCTCTCGGGCGACGACCGGCCGATCCGCCGGCGCCTGCAGGAGCGGATGCGCGAGGCGGCGGCCGAGGAGCGCTTCGAGGACGCGGCCCGCTACCGCAACCGCCTGCATGCGATCGAGCGGCTGGGCGAGCGGCAGGCGGTCGAGCGGCGCTCGATCGGGACGATCGACGTGATCGGCGTCGCGGTCTCGGCGGAGCGCGCGGCGGTGCAGCTGTTCCCGCTGCGCGAGGGGCGGATGGTCGACCGCTACTCGTTCCACCTCGAGAACGCGGCCGGCGAGGACCCGGGAGAGGCGCTCGAGCAGTTCTGCCTCGAGTACTACGGCTCGTCGCCGTCGATCCCGCCGCAGATCCTGGTGCCGCGCGGCGCCGGCGACACGAGCGCGCTGGAGGCGTTCCTCACGGAGCGGCGCGGCTCGCGGGTCGAGGTGCGGGTGCCGGAGCGCGGCGAGAAGCGGCGCCTGCAGGAGCTCGCCCAGCAGAACGCAGAGCTGGCGCTGCAGTCGGAGACGTTCGTCGCCGAGACGAAGCGGCAGCGCCGCGTGGAGGCGCTCGAGGAGCTGCGCGAGGCGCTCAACCTCGAGTCGCTGCCGATCCGGATCGAGTGCTTCGACGTCTCGAACATCCAGGGCCAGGAGGTCGTGGGCTCGATGGTCGTGTTCGAGGACGCCGTGGCCAGGAAGGGCCACTACCGCAAGTTCGCGATCCGCGGCGTCGACGGGCAGGACGACTTCGCCTCGATGCGCGAGATGGTCGAGCGCCGCTTCTCGCGCCTCTCGGCCGATCCGGGCTCGGCCGAATGGAACGAGTCCTTCGCCGCCACGCCCAACCTGGTCGTGATCGACGGCGGCAAAGGGCAGCTGTCGGCCGCGCTCGCGGCGATGCAGGAGCTCGACCTGCCGCGCGTGGCGGTGATCGCGCTCGCGAAGCGGATCGAGGAGGTCTTCGTCCCGGGCCGGCCCGACCCGATCCTGCTCGATCCGCGCTCGGCCGGCCTGCAGCTGCTGCAGCGGATCCGCGACGAGGCGCACCGCTTCGCGATCACCTTCCACCGGACGCGGCGCGACGCCGCAGCGCGCGAGTCGATGTTCGACCAGCTGGAGGGCGTGGGGCCGGCGCGGCGGCGGGCGCTGCTGCGGCACTTCGGCTCGGCCGAGCGGGTCGCGCAGGCGAGCCAGGAGGAGCTCGAGGGCGTGCCCGGCGTGCCCGCGAAGACGGCCCGCCGCATCTACGCGCAGCTGCACAAGGCCGGGCGCGCGTAGAACTCGCCGTGTGACGGCGAGCGCAGGCGTGGGCCCGGCGGCGGCGTGGCGGGTCATCCGCTCGCGCAGATTCGGGCCGTACTTCGCCGGCAACGCCACCTCCGCGAGCGGCACCTGGTTCCAGAACCTGGCGGCGCTGATCCTCGTCGCGCGGCTGACGCACTCGGCGTTCTGGCTCGGCTTCCTCAACTTCAGCCAGTTCGTGCCGGTGCTCCTGCTGGCGCCGCTCGCCGGCTCGGTCGCCGACCGCTTCGACCGCCGCCGCGTCCTGCTGCTGACGCAGCTGGCGGCCGCGGCGACCTCGGGCGCGCTCGCCGGCTTCGCCTGGGCGGGCGAGGCGACGCTCGCGGTCGTGATCGCCTTCTCGGCCGCGATGGGCGTGACCAGCGCCTTCTCGTCGCCGCTGCAGCAGGCGCTGATCACCGCGCTCGTCGACGACGAGGACGTGCCGCAGGCGGTGGCGCTCAACTCGATGACGTTCAACCTCGCCCGCGCGGTCGGGCCGACGCTGGCGACCGCGGTGATCGTGACGCTCGGCATTCCATGGGCGTTCGCGCTCAACTCGGCGTCGTTCCTGCTGCTCGCGGCGGCGCTGCTCGTGATCCGTCCGCGGCCGCAGGAGCGGTCGAGCAGGCGCTCGTCGCTGCGCGAGAGCTTCGGGCTGATCCGCGCCGACCCGCGCCTGGGCGCGTTCCTGCTGATCGTGATGTGCGTGGGCTTCGCCTCGGACCCGGTGAACACCGAGGCGCCGAAGTTCGCCGCGGCGTTCGGCTACGGCGACACGTGGTCGGGGATCATCGTCGGCTTCTTCGGCGCGGGCGCGGTGACGGCGGCCCTCCTCGTGGCGGGGCGCGTCGCGGGCACGCGCGGCCGGATGGCGACGACGCTGGCCGTCATGGGCGTCGGAGTCATCCTGTTCTCGGTGACGCCGTGGCTGCCGCTCGCGTTCGCGTTCCTTTTCTGCGCCGGCTTCGGCTACCTCAGCTCGAACACGGCCGCCACCGCGCGGCTGCAGCTCGGCGTCGCCGAGAGCCAGCGGGGGCGGATCATGGCGCTCTGGTCGATCGCGTTCCTCGGGCTGCGGCCGGTGGCGAGCCTCACCGACGGCGCGCTCGCGGGCGCGTTCGGGGTGCGCGTCGCCGGGACCGTGCTGGCGATCCCGGCGCTGCTCGGGGCGGCCGCCGTGCTGTTCGTCCGCGCACCGCGCCGGTAGGCTGGGGCGCGTGCGCCGACTCCTGCCGCTGCTCGCCGCCGGCGCATCCGCTGCCGTCCTGCTCGCCGGCTGCGGCGGCGGCGCGAAGCAGGCGGCGCCGCCCCCCGCCACGACGATCGGCGCGCCCAGCCCTGCCCACCTGCTCGGGCCCGGCGGCCGCGCGGTCTACCAGAGCGCGGGCTGGGGGGTCGTCGTGCGCGGAGCGAAGGCGGCGGCGGTGCGCCTCGTCGCCGGCACGTGGCGCGTCGAGCGCTCGAGCGGCGTGAAGATCGCGATCCTCGGCCCGCAGGGGCCTGCGACGCGGACGCCGCAGGTCGCCGTCGAGTTTCGCGCGAAGAGCCCGCTCGTCGAGACGGGCCTGTGGGTCGACGGCCACGAGCTGCTCGAGAAGGGCGGTGGATTGACGCCGCGCAGGGCCACGATCTACGGCGCGCCGGCGAAGCCGCTGAAGCGCGGCAAGCACGTCGCCGTCGCCTACGGGCGCACCGAGACGGCCGGTCGGGCCGTCGCCTGGACGTTCACCGTCGCATAGCGGCCGCTACGTTCCGGCCGAGTCGGGCGCCGTGTCCAGGAACGGGTAGCGGTAGTCGCGCGGCGGCGTGAACGTCTCCTTGATCGACCGCGGCGAGACCCAGCGGATCAGGTTCCACATCGAGCCGGCCTTGTCGTTCGTGCCGGAGGCGCGCGCGCCGCCGAACGGCTGCTGGCCGACGACGGCGCCGGTCGGCTTGTCGTTGACGTAGAAGTTGCCGGCCGCGTAGCGGAGCCGGTCCTGCGCCTCCGCGGCCGCGGCGCGATCCTCCGAGAAGACGGCGCCGGTGAGCCCGTACGGCGCGGTGCGGTCGATCAGGCCGAGCGTGTCGTCCCAGCTGTTCTCGTCGTAGACGTAGGTGGTGACGACCGGCCCGAAGATCTCCTCGCGCAGCAGCCGGAAGGACGGATCGCGCGTCTCGACCACCGTCGGGTCGACGAAGAACCCGCGCGAGTCGTCGTAGCCGCCGCCGACCACGATCTCCGTGTCGGGATGCGCCTTCGCCTCCTCGATCGCCTCCACCTGGGTGCGGTAGGAGGAGCCGTCGATCACGGCGCCCATGAAGTTGCCGAAGTCGGAGACGTCGCCGACCTTGATCGTCCCGACCTCCTCCTGCAGCCGCTCGCGCAGCTTCGGCCACAGGTTCGACGGCGCGTAGACGCGCGACGAGGCCGAGCACTTCTGGCCCTGGTACTCGAACGAGCCGCGCACGATCGCCGTCGCGAGCGCGTCCAGGTCGGCCGAGGGGTGGGCGACGATGAAGTCCTTGCCGCCCGTCTCGCCGACGATGCGCGGGTAGTTGCGATAGCGGTCCATGTTGCCGGCCACCGTCCGCCACATCCCGTTGAAGACCGGCGTCGAGCCGGTGAAGTGGATCCCGGCCAGGTGCTCGCTGGCGAGCGCCGCGTCGCCGATCGTGGCGCCGCTGCCGTAGACGAGGTTGATCACGCCGTCCGGCAGACCCGCCTCCTGGAAGAGGCGCATCACGTAGTACGCGCTCAGCATCGCCGTGCCGGCCGGCTTCCAGACGACGGCGTTGCCCATCAGCGCCGGCGAGCTCGTCAGGTTCGCCGCGATCGCCGTGAAGTTGAACGGGCTGACCGCGAAGACGAAGCCCTCGAGCGGCCGGTACTCCATCCGGTTCCACACGCCCTGCGACGAGATGGGCTGCTCCGCGTACACGCGCAGCATGAACTCGACGTTGAAGCGCAGGAAGTCGATCGACTCGCAGGCGGCGTCGATCTCGGCCTGGTGCACCGTCTTCGACTGGCCGAGCATCGTCGCCGCGAGCAGCGTCTCGCGCCACGGCCCCGAGAGCAGCTCGGCCGCGCGCAGGAAGACGGCGGCGCGATCCTCCCACGGCCAGCGCGACCAGTCCTCCCAGGCCTTCGCGGCCGCGTCGATCGCCTGCTGGACGTGCTCGGCGCCGCCCTGGTGGACGTCGGCGAGGACGTGCTCGCGGTCGTGCGGCATGACGGCGGGGCGGAGGTCGCCCGTGGTGACGTCGCGGCCGCCGATCACGAGCGGCACCTCGATCCGCTCGGCGCGCATCGCGTCGAGGCGGCGCTGCAGGCTCGCCCGCTCCGCGCTGCCGGGGGCGAAGTCGTGGATGGGCTCGTTGCGGGCGGGCGGGGGCGTGAAGAGGGCGTGGCTGCTCATGCCTCGTACCTTACGGGCCCGGCGCAGCCTCAGCGCCGCAGCAGGTAGGTGGCCGTCACCGCCACCCAGATCATGAAGCCGAGCCAGGAGGCGCTGTAGCTGTCCGTGAGCGTCCACTTGTCGGCCGCCTCGGTGAAGCCGACGCCGAGGATCGCCAGCCCGCCGAGCAGGCCGGCGCGCCCGAACGGCTTCGACACCTTGCGGGCGCGCAGCGCCGCCATCGACGAGGCGATCACCACGGTCGCGGCCGACGGCGCCCCGAGCGCCGACAGGAACGAGAGGATGTCGTCGGGCCCCATGTACGCGACGAGGGCGACGGCGACCACCTGGACGGCGATCGACGAGGCGCCGCCGACGACGACGATCGCCGCGAAGAAGCCGTCGGGGTCGTAGCGCATCAGCCGCGAGCGCAGCGAGCCGAGGAACCAGAGGAACGCCGCGGCGGCCAGCGAGAAGAGCGCCGCGGCGGCCCGGCGGGCGTCGTCGCCGCCGTCGAGCAGCCCGAGGCCGACGACCCCGAGGGCGACGTAGACGTACCCCAGCGCGGCGATGCGGGTGCGCAGCACGCGCGCGAAGCTACAACATGGACCGATGAGGGCAGGGGATCAACCACCCCGGCCGCTGCTGTACGAGGCGCCCGGGTTCGGCGTGGGGGAGGTGTGGCTCGACGCCGGCGGCCGCGTCTTCCACTCCGAGTTGCCCCGTCCGAAGCGGACCGGTCCGTCGGCTGCCGCCGGACAATGTCCGAGGTGGACTGGTCCGTCGGCTGCCGCCGGACATGGCCTGATCCGACGGCTGGCGGCGTTCTTCGCCGGCGCGGCGGACGACTTCGCCGACGTCGAGGTCGTCGCCGGCGACGGCTTCTACGGCGAGTGCGTGCGCGTGCTGCGCGCCCTCCCGCGCGGCGAGGTGGTCACCTACGGCGAGCTGGCCGCGCTCGCCGGCCGGCCCGGCGCCGCCCGCGCGGCGGGCACCTTTTGCGGACGCTGCGACCTGTCGCCGTTCGTGCCCACGCACCGCGTCGTCTCGGCCGGCGGCATCGGCTCGTACGGGGATCTGGGCGTCGAGTACAAGCGGCGTCTCCTGGAGCTCGAGGGTGTCCATCTCTGAGGAGCTCCGCGACGAGCTCGCGCAGATCGTCCCGGCCCGCCGGTGCTGTCGCCTCGCCGAGCTGTCGGCGCTCTTCCACGCCTCCGGCGCCTGGCACCTGCGCGCAGGAGCCGTCGCCGTGCACCTCGACCTGGCGGCGCCCGCGGTCGCCCGGCGCGCGTTCGCGCTCCTGCGCGACCTGGGCGTGCGCTCGGAGATCCGCCGCTACCGCCGCCAGGCATTCGGGCGCGAACAGCGCTACCAGCTGCACGTCGACGTCGACGAGCGCGCCCTCGCGGTGCTGCGCGAAGCGGGCGTCCTCGCCCCGAGCGGGGCGCCGCTCGAGCAGCCGCCGAAGCGCGTCGTCGGCCGCTCGTGCTGCCGCGGCGCGTACCTGCGCGGCGCCATCCTCGGCGCCGGCTCGCTGAGCGGCCCGCGCGCGCCGCACCTGGAGCTGCGCGCGACCACGCCCGTGGCGGCGCGCTTCCTCGCCGCGGTCGCCGCCCGCGAGGGGATCGAGCTGCGCACCGTCGAGCGCCGCTCGCACGCCGCGGCCTACGCGAAGGCGCGCGAGCCGATCGACGAGCTGCTCGCGCTCGCCGGCGCCGGCGAGACCGTCCTGCGGCTCGAGGAGCACGCCGTCATCGGCGCCACCCGCGCCGAGGCGAACCGGCTCGCGAACGCCGACGAGGCCAACCTCGTCCGCACCGCGCGCGCCGCCCACCGGCAGGTGGAGGCGATCCGCGCCGTCGGGCTCGACGCGCTGCCGCCGCACCTCGTCGAGATCGCCGAGCTGCGCCTGCGCCACCCCTCCGCGTCGCTGCGCGAGCTCGCCGCGAAAGCCCGGCCGCCCGTCACCAAGGCCGCCGCGCACCGGCGCCTGCGCCAGGTCGTCGCTCTCGCGGAAGACGACTTGCAAAAGCCCTAGCGTCGCAGTTGCCCACTCTGCATACTCCTCGCGCGGGTCTGCGTCCGTCCGGCTGCGAATTCAGACCCCGTTCGCTGCCGCGCTCTCGGACGCGGTTCGACCGGAGGGAGAGGTCGTCCTCGGAGCTCTCCCTCCGGTACCGCATCCGCTTCGCACTGTCGACGCGCTTCGGGCGTCTCTCGCTCGCGGGGACCGGCGCCTGACGCATCGGCCGGTGGATCCTCGCCGAGCACGTCGGCGAGTCCTTCGGGCTGGTACTTGCAGGCGCCGGAAAGCGGCTTTGGCTGTTACGGTCGCTGTCGATGAGCCAGGAGCGGTTCGACGAGCTGCGGCGGCGCCTGGCCGAGATCTCCGATCTCGGCAAGGCGATGTCGCTGCTCTCCTGGGACCAGAACGTGATGATGCCGCCGCGCGGGGCGGCCGGTCGCGCCGAGCAGCTCGCGACCCTCGGCCGCATCGCGCACGAGCGCTTCACCGACCCCGAGATCGGCCGCCTGCTCGACGGCCTGCGCGGCTGGGCCGAGCAGCACGAGCCCGACTCGCTCGAGGCGAGCCTCGTACGCGTCGGCTGGCGCGACTGGGACAAGGCGCGGCGCGTGCCCGTCGACCTGCGCGCCGAGATGACGCGCGCCTCGTCGCTCGCGCTGCCCGTGTGGGTCGAGGCGCGGCGCACCAACGACTTCGCCGCGTTCCTGCCCGCGCTGCGCACCAACCTCGACCTGCGCAAGCGCTACATCGAGTGCTTCGACCCCGCCGACGAGCCCTACGACGTGCTGCTCGACGACTACGAGCCCGGCATGAAGACGGCCGAGGTGCGGCGCATCTTCGACTACCTGAAGGAGCACCAGGCGCCGCTCGTCAAGCAGGTGCCGGCGCCCGAGCGGCCGCCCGCGCGCACCTTCCCGCGCGACGTGCAGAAACAGCTCGAGCTGGAGATCGTGCGCGAGTTCGGGTTCGACGACGAGGCCTGGCGGCTCGACCCGACCGTGCACCCGTTCGCGTCGGGCGCCGGCATCGACGACATCCGCATCACCACGCGCTACTTCGACGACAACCTGGACGGGCTGTTCGCGACGATGCACGAGTTCGGCCACGGCCTCTACGAGCACCAGGTCGACCCGACGCTCGAGCGCACGCCGCTCGCCCGCGGCGTCTCGCTCGGCCTGCACGAGTCGCAGAGCCGCATGTGGGAGAACCTCGTCGGCCGCTCGCGCCCGTTCTGGGAGCACGCCTTCCCGCGGCTCGCCGAGCTGTTCCCGGAGGCGCTCGCCGGCTACGACGCCGACCGCTGGTACCGCGAGGTGAACGCGATCGAGCCGTCGCTGATCCGCGTCGAGGCCGACGAGGCGACGTACAACCTGCACATCATCCTGCGCTTCGAGCTCGAGCAGGAGATGCTCGCCGAGGGGTTCGACCTCGAGTCGCTGCCGGAGGAGTGGAACCGCCGCATGTGGGAGTACCTCGGCATCGAGGTGCCCGACAACACCCGCGGCGTCCTGCAGGACACGCACTGGGCGATCGGCGGCTTCGGCTACTTCTCCACCTATGCACTGGGGAATCTGATCTCCGCGCAGATCTGGGAGCGCGCCAGCGCCGAGCTGCCCGACCTGAGCGCCGGCATCGCCCGCGGCGAGTTCGCGCCGCTGCGCGACTGGCTGCGCGAGCGCCTGCACCGCCACGGCCGCAAGTTCACCCCGTCGGAGACGCTGGAGCGGGTCGCCGGCTCGCCCCGGATCGACCCGGAGCCCTACGTGCGGCACCTGCGCGCGAAGATCGAGGACGTCTACGGGGTCACGGTCTGAGCGGGTCTCGGATCCAAAACTTCAAAAAGGAAACCATTACCCCCACAGCGGCGTTGCCGCGTCAGTAAAGTCCTCGGCATGGCGAAGACACGCGTGGGAATCAACGGATTCGGCCGGATCGGCCGCAACTTCTTCAGGGCCGCCGCGGAGCGCGGCGGCGACTTCGAGGTCGTCGCGTTCAACGACCTCGGGAACATCGACACGATGGCGCACCTGCTCCAGTACGACTCGGTGCTGGGCAAGTTCCCCGACAGGGTCGAGGTCTCGGGCGGCACGCTCAAGGCGGGCGACGTCGAGCTGACCGCGCTCGCCGAGCGCGACCCGGCGAACCTGCCCTGGCGCGACCTCGAGGTCGACGTGGTGCTCGAGTCGACCGGCCTCTTCACGAGCCGCGAGGGTGCGCAGAAGCACCTGGACGCGGGCGCGAAGAAGGTCGTCATCTCGGCGCCGGCGACCGATCCGGACGTGACCCTCGTGCTGGGCGTCAACGACGACGCCTACGACGCCGAGCGGCACTCGATCGTCTCGAACGCCTCCTGCACCACGAACTGCGTCGCGCCGATGGCGAAGGTGCTGAACGACGCGTTCGGGATCGAGCGCGGCTTCATGACGACCATCCACGCGTACACGAACGACCAGCAGGTGCTCGACCTGCCGCACAAGGACCTGCGCCGGGCGCGGGCCGCGGCGATCAACCTGATTCCGACCTCGACGGGCGCCGCCCGCGCGATCGGGCTCGTGCTGCCCGACCTGAAGGGCAAGGTCGACGGCATCTCGGTGCGCGCCCCGGTCCCGACCGGGTCGATCACCGATCTGGTCGTGCAGCTCGGGAAGGAGGCGACGAAGGACGCCGTCAACGAGGCGTTCCGGGCGGCCGCCTCGGAGGGCTCGCTCGCGCCGTACCTGAACTACTCGACCGACCCGCTCGTCTCCACCGACATCGTCCACTCGCCGGCGTCGTGCACGTTCGACAGCCAGCTGACGATGGCGAACGGGACGTTCGCGAAGGTCTTCGGCTGGTACGACAACGAGTGGGGCTACTCCTGCCGGCTGGTCGACCTGCTCGGCAAGCTCTTCTAGCTCGATGACGAGCCTCCCGCGCTCCGTCGAGTCCGCCGACGTCGCGGGCAAGGTCGTGCTCGTTCGCGCCGACCTGAACGTGCCGCTCGAGGACGGCCGCGTCGCCGACGACACGCGCATCCGCGCGTCACTGCCGACGCTGCGGCTGCTGCTCGACCGCGGCGCGGCTGCGGTGCGCGTCTGCTCGCACCTCGGCCGGCCGAAGACCGACGCCGACCGCGAGCGCTACGCGATGCAGCCGGTGCGCGAGCGGCTCGGGGAGCTGATCGGCGACGAGCGGCTGTCGGTGCTGGAGAACACGCGCTTCGACACGGGCGAGACGAAGAACGACCCGGGCTTCGCGCGCGAGCTTGCCGACGGCTGCGACCTCTACGTGAACGACGCCTTCGGCTCGGCGCACCGCGCCCACAGCTCGACCGAGGCGGTCGCGCACCTCCTGCCGGCGTACGCGGGCCTGCTGCTCCTGGACGAGCTGCGCCACCTGGGCCGGCTGCTCGGCGAGGTGGAGCGGCCGTACGTGATCGTCTCGGGCGGCGCCAAGGTGGAGGACAAGGTCGGCGTGCTGTCGAGCCTGGGCAGCCGCGCGGACGAGGTGCTGATCGGCGGGAAGATGGCCGAGGACGTCCGCAGCGAGAACCCGTTCGACTTCGACGTGGTGCTGCCGAGCGACGTGGTCGCCGCGGCGTCGTTCGACGCCGACGCCGAGTCCCGGGTGACGCCGTTCGACGAGCTGCCCGAGGGCTGGCTCGGCCTCGACATCGGCCCGGCGACACGGGAGGACTTCGCGCGGCGGATCGCCTCGGCGCGCACGGTGTTCTGGAACGGGCCGATGGGCGTGTTCGAGTGGCCGGCGTTCGCGGAGGGCACGCGGGCGGTGGCGCGCGCGGTGGCCGACTGCGACGGCTTCACGGTCGTCGGCGGCGGCGACTCCGTCCGCGCCGTGCAGGAGGCGGGGCTCGCCGACCGCGTCTCCTGGGTCTCCACCGGCGGCGGCGCCTCGCTCGAGCTGCTCGAGGGCAAGGAGCTCCCCGGCGTCGCTGCGATCCCGGCGGAGTAGGGTCCCGCCCCGATGCTGATCGCCGGCAACTGGAAGATGTTCAAGGGCCCCGCCGAGGCGGGCGACTTCTGCCGTGCGCTCCGCGAGACCGATCTGCCCGACGGCGTCGACGTCGTCGTCTGCCCGCCGTACGTCTCGCTCGACGAGGCGGTGCAGCTGCTCGCGGGCACCGAGATCGGCGTGTTCGCCCAGAACTGCCACTGGGCCGACAACGGCGCCTTCACGGGCGAGATCTCGGCGCCGATGCTGCGCGAGCTCGGCGTCTACGGCACGATCGTCGGCCACTCCGAGCGGCGCCAGCTGTTCGGCGAGACCGACGAGACCGTCGCGCGCCGGACGGAGGCGGCGCTCGGCGCCGGCCTGCACGTGATCGCCTGCGTCGGCGAAACCGAGGCCGAGCGCGAGGCGGGGGAGACCGAGTCGGTTCTGCGCCGCCAGATCGCGGTGCTGCAGCACGACGACAACCTGGTGATCGCCTACGAGCCGGTGTGGGCGATCGGCACCGGCAGGACCGCCACGCCGCCGATGGCGCAGGAGGCGCACGACCTGATCAAGTCCCTGCTCGAGGTGCCCGTGCTCTACGGGGGCTCGGTGAAGCCCGAGAACGCCGGCGAGCTGATGGCCCAGCACGCGATCGACGGCGCCCTCGTGGGCGGCGCGTCGCTCGACGTCGACTCCTTCGCTGCGATTTGCCGGGCGGCGTCCCTCTCGTAGCGCTCGTCGTGCTCGACGGCTGGGGCTGCGCCCCGGCCGGGCCGGGCAACGCCGTCTCGCTCGCCGAGACGCCGGTGTTCGACCGCCTGTGGCGCGAGTTTCCGCACACGACGCTCGCCGCATCCGGCGAGGCGGTGGGGCTGCCGGCCGGGCAGATGGGCAACTCCGAGGTCGGCCACCTGACGATCGGCTCGGGCCGGCGCCTCTACCAGGACCTGATGCGGGTCGACAAGGCGATCGAGGACGGCTCGTTCTTCGAGAACCCGGCCCTCGTGGGCGCGTTCGAGCGCGGGAAGCGGGTGCACCTGCTCGGCCTCGTGTCGCAGGGCGGGGTGCACTCGCACATCGAGCACCTGCGCGCGCTGCTCCGGTTCGCGCCCGAGAAGACGTGGATCCATGCGTTCACCGACGGCCGCGACGTCTCGCCGCACGCCGCGGTCGAGGACCTGGCGACGCTGCCCGCCGACCGGATCGCCACCGTCGTCGGCCGCTACTACGCGATGGACCGCGACAAGCGCTGGGAGCGCACGCAGCGCGCCTACGACGCGATCGTCGCCGGCGAAGGCACGACCGCGAGCGATGCGGTCGGGGCGATCCGCGCCAGCTACGAAGCGGGCGTGACCGACGAGTTCGTCGAACCGGTCGTGCTCGAGGGGCGCCCGCGGCTCGAGCAGGGCGACACGGCGATCTTCTTCAACTTCCGGCCCGACCGCGGCCGGCAGCTGTCGCGGCTGCTGCTCGACGGCGGCTTCGACCTGACGACGATGACGCGCTACAGCGCCGAGCTCGACTGCCCGGTCGCGTTCGCCGAGCAGGACGTGCACGAGACGCTCGCCGAGGTGCTGGCCGAGCACGGCGTGCGGCAGCTGCACATGGCCGAGACCGAGAAGTACGCGCACGTCACCTACTTCTTCAACGGCGGCCGCGAGGAGGAGTGGACGGGCGAGACACGGCTGCTCGTGCCGAGCCCGCGCGACGTCGCCGGCTACGACGAGAAGCCCGAGATGTCGGCGGAGGAGGTCGCCGACCGCTTCTGCGACGAGGTCGGCGACGGCTACGGCTTCGCCGTCGTCAACTTCGCGAACCCGGACATGGTCGGCCACACGGGCTCGATCCCGGCGGCGGTGAGGGCGGTGGAGACGGCCGACGCCTGCCTCGGGCGCGTGGTGGAGCGCGTGACGGAGCTCGGGGGGGTGTGCCTGATCACCGCCGACCACGGCAACGCCGAGCAGATGCTGACGCCGGACGGCTCCGGGCCGCACACCGCGCACACGACGAACCCGGTCCCGCTCATCCTCACGCAGGCCGGCGCGACGCTGCGCGACGGGGGCGAGCTGGCCGATCTGGTGCCCACCGCGCTGCATCTCCTGGGCCTGGAGACGAGCTCGGAGATGTCGGGTAAAGATTTGCGGCCCGGACCGTAAATTCCTGTAAACCGGCGCTATGCTTGCGCCCTCTTGCCGCTCTTTCAGCCTGATCCGGCGATTCTCCGCAAGGCACAGCAGGGCGACGAGCGTGCGTTCGCGATCATCGTCCGGGCGTACGAGACCCCGGTCCACAACTACATCCTGCGGCTGACCGGCGAGAAGGCGCTCGCCGAGGACCTCGTCCAGGAGGTCTTCCTGCGCGTCTTCCAGGGGCTGCCGCGGTTCTCGTCGCGCTGCAAGTTCACGACGTGGCTGTTCCAGGTGACGAAGAACCGCGTGCTCGACGAGCTGCGCGCCCGCGACCGGCGCCCGCTGTCGGCCGTCTGCATCGACGACATTCCGCCGCTGGAGGCGGTCGACCAGCCGGTCGAGCGGGTGGAGACGATCGACGCGCTGTGGCGGGCGATCGACGCGCTCAACGTCGACCTGAAGATGGCGCTGCTGCTGCGCGACGTGGTCGGGCTCTCGTACAACGAGATCGCAGACGCGCTCGAGGTGACGCTCGCCACCGTCAAGTGGCGGATCTTCAAGGCGCGGGAGGACGTGCAGGTGGCGCTGGCCCACGAGGGCATCACGTTCGACCGGCCGGCCGTCGCGCCTACCGCGAATAGCGCCTGAGCCAGGCGGCCAGGTTCCGCGCCTCCTGCGCGGCCGACGCGCTGTGCGGCACCGGCTCCACCTTCGGAGGCCCGTCCGACCCGCCGCGCGTGAAGGCGATCGCGAGCGCGGCGGCCAGCGCGCAAAGCGCGAGCGCGGCGAGGAGGAGCGCGGCGCGGCGCGGCCGCCGGGAAGCCGGCGGCGGCGGTAGCGCACGGGTCGGCGCGGGGAGCGTGTCGCCGTGCAGCACGGCCGCCAGCTCGGCCGCGGTGGGCCGCCGCTCCGGGTCGTCGTCGCGGGCGCGCGCGAGCAGCTCCTCGAGCTCCGCCGACCGGCCGTCGAGCAGCTCCTCCAACACGACGGCGAGCGAGTAGACGTCGGCGGGCGGGCCGACGTCGCGGCCGGCCGCCTGCTCGGGCGAGAGGTAGCGGAGCGTCCCGAGGACGGTTCCGATCTGCGTCAGCCGCGTCTCCTGGGCGGCGCGGGCGATGCCGAAGTCGGCGATCTTGACCGTCCCGTCGGCCGCGCGCAGGAGGTTGGCCGGCTTCAGGTCGCGGTGCACGACGCCCGTCGCGTGCGCGTGCGCGAGCGCGTCGGCGACCCCGGCCGCCTCCTCGCGGGTCAGGCGGCCGCCCTCGAGCGTGCCGCCCGGCAGCAGCTCCATCACGATGCACGGCAGGCCGTCGAGCTCGGCGATGTCGAAGACGCGGACGAGGTTCGGGTGGTGCAGACGGGCCGCGATCCGCGCCTCGCGCAGGAAGCGGCTCCGGAAGGCCTCGTCGCCGGCCAGGTGCGCGGCCAGCACCTTCAGCGCGACGGCGCGGTCGAGCTCGGCCTGCCAGCCGGCGTAGACGACGGCCATGCCGCCGCGCCCCAGCTCGGAGTCGACCCGGTACCCGCTCAATGTCCGCGTCCGTGCCCGTGACCGTGGCCGTGCTCGTGGTGGCCGCCGTGGTCGTGCTTCTCGTGCCCGTGGCCCTTCGCATGCCCGGGCGGGCCCGGCGGCGCGACGACCGCCGGCTGCGTCGTCGTGGGAGCGACGTCCGGCAGGCAGGTGGGCTGGTCGTCGACGAGAGCGTTGACCCCGCTCATCAGCGGCTCCTGCAGCTCGGGCGGCACGCGGCGCTCCGCGATCAGCCGGTGCGCCTCCGTCTCGACGCGCGCGATCGCCTTCTGCTGGGCGCAGCCGTCGGCGGCCGTGCTGACGCGATGGGCGAGGGCGATCAGCTGCTGTGCGTCGGCCTGCTCGAGCGCCGGGCCGGAGCCGCCGCCGCAGCCGGCGAGGAGCAGCGCGCTAGTGGCCGCGAGCGAGCCGATCAGCCAGCGCGCCGGGCAGCCCGGCCGCACGGATCTCCCCCTGGGTCGCCTGCAGGTCGTACGGAACACGCCTGAACGATGCCCGACCCGACTCGGAATCGAGCAGCACCCAGGCGGCGCGCGGGTCGCCGTCGCGGGGCTGGCCGACCGAGCCGGGGTTGAGGAGCCAGCGGCGGTCGGCCGGCTCGGGCGCGGTTCCGGCCGGCGCGAGGCCGCCGACGAGGTCGTTCCCGTTCCAGCCGAGGGCGAGCGCCACGTGGCTGTGGCCGACGAGCACCACGCGGGCCGAGGTCAGCTCCAGGGCGACGACCGCCGCCTCCTCGCTGAGCACGTAGTCCCAGACGGGGTCGCGCGGGCTGCCGTGGAACAGCTCGACGCCGTCCTGCTGCGCGAGCGGCTCGAGCGTCTCCAGCCAGCCGCGCTGCGCCTCGCCGAGCGCCTCGCGCGTCCAGGCGGCCGCGGCGGCGGCGTCCCCGCTGAAGTCGCCGACGGGGATCCGCCCGAGCACCGCCAGGTCGTGGTTGCCGCAGAGCGACAGCGCCGCCCGCTCGCGGACGGCGTCGCAGCACTCGTTCGGACGCGGGCCGTAGCCGACGACGTCGCCGAGGCACCAGATCGCGTCGGGCCTCTCCGCGTCCACGTCCGCCAGCACCGCCTCCAGTGCGTGAAGATTGGCGTGGATGTCGGAGAGGACGGCGACGCGCACGGGCGTGGGCTACGCGGGCTGGACGGCGGCGGTGGTGGTGCTCGCCGCCGGCTGGGCGATCTGCGCCTGGCTGCTCGCCCGCACGAGCGTACCCGCACTGCACCTGTCGGGCCTCGACCAACGGCAGCTGTTCTCGGCGCACGCGCTGGCGCGCTCGCGCAGCTACGGCCGCGGCGCCGACCTGCTCTGGGCGGGCGGCACGCTGGCGGAGCTGGTGGCGCTCGGCGTGCTGGCGCGCCTGCTGCCGTCGCGGGCGCGCGCGATCGGCCTCGGGCGGATCGGGTCGGCGGTGATCGTCGGCATGGTCCTGCTGGCGACGCTGTGGGCGGTCGCCCTGCCGTTCGGCGTCGCCGACCTGTGGTGGCAGCACCACTGGGGGCTCGGGCCCTTCGACGTCGTCTCGTGGCTGCTGCAGCAGCGCGCCGCGCTCGGCGGGACGGCCGTGTTCGGCCTCGCGACGATCGTGCTCGTGGTCGGCTTCGCCGGCCGCTTCGGCCGATGGTGGCCGCTCGCCGCGTGGCCGGTCGTCGTCGGGGTGGTGGCCCTGTTCGTCTTCGTCTCGGGGTACCTGCAGGCGGCGGGCACCGATCCCCTGCCGCATCCGTGGCTGCGCGCCGACGCCGCCCGTCTGGAGCGGGTGGAGGGCGTGCAGGGCACGCCGGTGCGGGTCGAGGACGTCACGTCGTTCACGAACCAGGCGAACGCGTTCACCGTCGGCTTCGGCCCCTCGACGCGCGTCGTGCTGTGGAACACGCTGCTCGACGGCGACTTCTCGCGGCGGCAGATCGACGTGGTCGTGGCCCACGAGCTCGGCCATGTCCGCAGCCGCCACGTGCTGAAGGGGATCGGCTGGAGCGCCCTCGTCGTGCTGCCGGCGCTGGCCCTGGTCGAGCTGGTCACGCGCCGCCGCGGCGGCCTCGCCGATCCGGCGAACCTGCCGCTGGCCCTGCTCGCGCTGACCGTCGCGGCGCTGCTCGTGGCGCCGGCCGAGAACGCCGTGTCGCGGCGCTACGAGGCGGAGGCCGACTGGCGCGCCCTGAACGCGACGCACGATCCGGCCGCCACGGAGCGGCTGTTCGCGAACTTCCAGCGGACGAGCCTCCAGCAGCCCGACCCGCCGCTCCTCGACTACCTCTGGCTGGAGAACCACCCGACGCTGATGCAGCGCATCGCCATGGCGCGCGCCTGGAAGGCGCGGAGCGGCGGCGGGCGCTGAGGGCTCAGGAGGAGCGCGACTCGGGGCCGTTCGTCTCCGGCAGCGCCTGGATCCCCTTGACGGTCGTGTACTTCGACCAGGCGTCGCCCAGCGCGGCGAGCAGCTCCTGCGTGAACTGCTGCGACATGTTGACGCGGGCCACGACCACGCCGGGGACGTCGCCCGACTCCACCTCGTGGTCGACCCGCGCGAATGTGATCGTGAACTCGTAGTCCGAGAACGTGACATTCGCGAAGTTCGCGTAGACGCCCGCCATCTGCTCGGGATCGAGCTGGATGTTGAGACGGCGCTCGGGCCCGGCGTCCTCGTCTTCGTCCATCGTCCAACAGTAGTACGTGCGGCGCCAATGCGTAGTCTTCGACGGTGCCCGGTGCCGTGAGCCAACTCGCAGCGCGAATCGGCGCCCTCGCGGGCGCCGACGTCGAGCTGCAGCGCCCCAAGGACCCCGCGCACGGCGACTACGCCACCAACGTCGCGCTGCGCCGCGCGAAGACGGTCGGCCGGCCGCCCCGGGAGCTCGCGCAGGAGCTCGTCGAGCGGCTGGGCGACCTCGACGAGGTCGCCGACGCCGACGTCGCGGGGCCGGGCTTCGTCAACCTGCGCCTCGCGGACGGCTGGTTCACGGCGGCGCTCGCGGAGATCGGCGAGGGCTACGGCGGCGGCTTCGCCGACCCGGTCGAGCGCGTGCAGGTGGAGATGGTCTCCGCCAACCCGACCGGCCCGCTCACCGTTGCCTCGGCGCGCAACGGCGCGTACGGCGACGCGATCGCGCGGCTCCTCGCCTTCGCCGGGCACCGGGTCGAGCGCGAGTACTACTACAACGACGCGGGCGCGCAGATGGACCGCTTCCGGCGCTCGGTCGAGGCGGCGCGGGCCGGCGAGCCGATCCCGGAGGACGGCTACCACGGCGACTACGTGGCGCAGCTCGCGGCCGAGCCGGGCGACCCGGTGCCGCGCATGCGCGCGCAGATCGAGGCGACGCTCGAGCGCTTCCGCATCCACTTCGACTCGTGGGCGCGGCAGAGCGCCGTGGAGCGGGACCTGCCGGAGCTGCTCGCCGGCCTGCCGACGTACGAGCAGGACGGCGCGCTGTTCGTCCGCTCGACCGAGTTCGGCGACGAGAAGGACCGCGTGCTCGTACGCTCGGCCGAGCGCGGCGGCCTGCCGACCTACGAAGCGGCCGACATCGCCTACCTGCGCGACAAGCTCGAGCGCGGCTTCGACCGCGCGATCTACGTGCTCGGCGCCGACCACCACGGCGTCGCCGGCTGGTACGAGGTCGTGGCGCGCATGCTCGGCTACGACCCGGCGCGCATCGAGGTGCTGCTCTACCAGCTCGTCCACCTGACCCGCGGCGGCGAGCAGACGAAGATGTCGAAGCGGCGGGGCGACGTCGTCTTCCTCGACGACTTCATGGACGAGGTGGGCGTCGACGCGGCGCGCTGGTTCCTGGTCAACCGCGGCCCCGACCAGACGATCGACATCGATCTCGACCTGGCCGCCGAGAAGTCGCAGAAGAACCCGGTCTACTACGTGCAGTACGCCCACGCGCGCATCGCGGCGATCCTGCGGAACGCGGACGGCGCGGCGATCGGCGGCGACCCGCCCGGGCCGCTCGCCGAAGAAGAGAAGGAGCTGATCAAGCGGCTCGCCGACTTCCCCGGCACCGTGCGCGAGGCGACGGAGCGGCGCGGCCCGCAGCTGGTGCCGGTCTACGCGATCCGGCTGGCCGACGACTTCCACCGCTTCTACCACGAGTGCCGCGTCATCGGGGACGACGCGGAGGCCTTCCGGCTCGTCCTCTGCAGCGCCACCCAACGCGTGATCGCGCGCTGCCTCGACCTGGTCGGGGTCGAGGCGCCCGCGCGTATGTGAGGATCCCTCCTCGATGACGACGCCGCTCCCCGACCGGAACCTCGCGCTCGAGCTCGTCCGCGTCACCGAGGCCGCCGCGATGGGCGCCGGGCGCTGGATCGGCCGCGGTGACAAGAACGCCGCCGACCAGGCCGCGGTCGACGGGATGCGCGCGATGCTCGACACCGTCGTCATGGACGGCGTGGTCGTGATCGGCGAGGGCGAGAAGGACGAGGCGCCGATGCTCTACAACGGCGAGCAGGTGGGGGAGGGGCGCGGCCCGCAGGTCGACGTGGCCGTCGACCCGCTCGAGGGGACGCGGCTCGCGGCCTTCGGCCAGCCCGGCTCGATCTCGGTGATCGCCGTCGCCGAGCGCGGCTCGATGTTCTTCCCCGGCGCGGCCTTCTACATGGAGAAGATCGCGGTGGGCGCAGATGCGCTGGACGCGATCGACCTCGACGCGACGCCGACCGAGAACCTGCGCGCGGTCGCCGCCGCCAAGGGCGTGAAGCCCACCGACGTGCGGGTGGTGGTGCTGGAGCGCGACCGTCACGAGCAGCTGATCGGCGAGCTGCGCGAGGCGGGGGCGCACGTGAACCTGATCCGCGACGGCGACGTCGCGCCGGCGATCGCCGCCGCGCGGCCCGGCACGGGCGTCGACATGCTGATGGGCATCGGCGGCACGCCGGAGGGGGTCATCTCGGCGGCGGCGCTGAAGGCGGTCGGCGGCGGCATCCAGGGGCGCCTCTGGCCGCGCGACGAGGACGAGCGCGCCGCGCTCGCCGCGGCGGGCTACGACCCGGGCCGGATCCTCACCACCGACGACCTCGTCGCGAGCGACGACGTCTTCGTCGCGGCCACCGGCGTCACGACCGGCGCGCTGCTGCACGGCGTCCGCTACGTGCGCGACGGCGCGGTCACGGACTCGATCGTGATCCGCTCGCGCTCGGGCACGGTGCGCCGCATCGAGGCGCGGCACAATCTCGAGAAGCTCACGCACTTCACGGGCAGGGAGTTCCGATGAGCGTCCAACCGAGGGCCGGCTCCTGAGCTTCGCCCGGATCGAGGAGCTGCTCGGCGACGAGGGACGGTCGCTGCTCGACCACGCGTGCACGACGATCGATCGCTCGCTGCTGCACCTGCCGGGCCCCGATTTCGTCGATCGCGTCGTCGCGGCCACCGACCGCTCGAACCGGGTGCTCGCGGCGCTGCAGGGCCTGTTCGACCACGGCCGGCTCGGCGGCACCGGCTACCTGAGCATCCTGCCGGTCGACCAGGGGATCGAGCACAGCGCCGGCGCGTCCTTCGCACCGAACCCGGCGTACTTCGATCCGGAGGCGATCGTCGAGCTCGCGCACGAGGGCGGGTGCAACGCCGTCGCCTCCACGATCGGCGTCCTCGGCGCCGTCAGCCGCCGCTGGGCGCACCGCATCCCGTTCATCGTCAAGCTGAACCACAACGAGCTGCTGACGTACCCGAACCACTTCGACCAGGTGATGTTCGGCTCGGCGCGGCGGGCGTGGGAGCTCGGCGCCTGCGGCGTCGGCGCGACGATCTACTTCGGCAGCGAGGAGAGCGACCGCCAGCTGGTCGAGGTGAGCGAGGCGTTCGAGGAGGCCCACGAGCTCGGGATGTTCACGGTGCTGTGGTGCTACCTGCGCAACGAGGCCTTCGAGCAGGGCGGCGTCGACTACGCGCTCGCCGCCGACCTGACCAGCCAGGCGAACCACCTGGGGGCGACGATCCAGGCGGACATCGTCAAGCAGAAGCTGCCGGAGACGAACAACGGCTACGGCGCGCTGAAGTTCGGCAAGACGCACCGGAAGGTGTACGACGAGCTGACGAGCGACCACCCGATCGACCTGACGCGCTACCAGGTGGCGGGGTGCTACCTGGGCCGGGCGCCGCTGATCTCGAGCGGCGGCGCCTCCTCGGGCGCCGGCGATCTCGCCCAGGCGGTGCGCACGGCCGTGATCAACAAGCGGGCCGGCGGCGTCGGGTTGATCAGCGGACGCAAGGCCTTCCAGCGGCCCACCGCCGAGGGCGTCGAGCTGCTGCACGCGATCCAGGACGTCTACCTGGCGCCCGAGATCGCCGTCGCCTGACGGCTAGTATTCGGCCCGAACGCGGGCGTAGCTCAGTTGGTAGAGCATCAGCTTCCCAAGCTGAGGGTCGTGGGTTCGAGCCCCATCGCCCGCTCTTTCCGGGACGAAGAAGAGCCCCGCTCGCGCGGGGCTCTTCTCGTGCGGCTTGCGGTGCCTCTCAGAGGCCCGCGCACTCGCCGATCTTCTTGCCGCTGACGGTGTTCGGCGTCCCTCCGGAGTCGCCGATCTGCGCGGCCGGCGCGTTGCCGGTGCAGACGAGGTTGCCGGAGATGGTGTTCGTCACGACCTCGGTCGAGTCCGAGCCGGGTTCCTGCGAGGTGTCGGAAGCCCGGTTGTTCGCGAGGATCACGTTCCCGCCGACGGTGTCGCGGACGACGCCGAACCAGAGGCCCGTCCAGCCCTGGATGACGACGTTGCCGTTGATCGTGTCGTCCTTGATCGGCAGGTTGCGACCCGGATCGCCGCCGCCGGTGACGATCACGTTGCCGCGGACCGTCGCATCGCTGAGGTACAGCGAGGCGGCGCCGTTGGCGATGACGTTGCCGTTCACGACCGCCGTCTGGTGCGACGTCGGGTTCGCGTACGTCCCGAGCCCGAGCACGCCGCCCTGCTGGACGATCGCGTTGCCGTTCACGACCACGGTCGCCGGCGACGCGGCGTGGTCGTTCAGGACTGCGCCGGGCCCGACGATGAGGTTGCCGTCGATCCGCACGCTCCCGGCGGCGAAGGTGCAGTTGCCGTACACGCTGAGACCCGCGTAGGTGCCGGCGGCGATCTCACCGCCCGCGCAGACCCCGGGCGCCGCGCCGGCGGCGGCGCCGGTCCAGGCGACGGCGGCGAGCGCGAGCACGACGCACGAGCCGAGCAGCAGACGCAGCCTTCTCATTCTCCTGTTCCTCCTTGTTCGAAGCAGACGTGGGGAGACCGTAGGCGTGCCTGCTGCGCGATGGACCTAAACCATGGGCCAGCGCCCGCCGGGGCCTTGGTCCAGGGCCGGCGCCGCCTCACGCGACCCGCGCGCCGCACAGGTAGAGCACCCCGTCCCGAACCTCCGAGATCGGCTCCCACGGGCGGTGGGGCTCCGCGTGACCCGGGCGGAGCAGGTGGACGACCTCGTACCCGCGGGCGTGGAGCAGCTCGGCGATCAGCCGGCGATGGCAGCGCCACCAGAGCGTCTCGGCGCAGAGGAAGCACGGCGCCGGCTCGGCGAGCGCGCCCCCCAGCGCCGCCTGCCACGCGGCGTCCGCCATGCGGGCCGCGTAGCTGCGGAAGGCGGCGACGCGGATGCACGCGAACCGCTCCTCGCCCGGCTCGCCGCTCCGGCGGCCGCCGAGCTCGACCGCGTGCCGGTAGGCGATGCCGGCCGGGGCGAGCGCCGCGGCGAGCGCCGCTTGCCCGAACTGCGGGTGGCGGCGCGAGCCGGGAAAGCGGCGGACGTCCACGAGCGTTCGGACGCCCGCCTCCGTCAGGCACGCGACGAGCTCCTCGACGGGGCGGGCGCCGTGGCCGATCGTGTGGACGCGGCCGTTCAGATGTTCGAGACGGTGAAGCGCCCCTTCATGATCGTCCTGTGCGGGTCGCAGACGAGCCGGTAGGCGCCGGTCCGCAGGGTCACGTGCCACGTCATGGTTCCCTCGAAGGCGACCCGCGTCTTCTCGTTCACGTCCGGGTCGATCGGGTGGAAGTCGTGGATGCTCGACGCGGTGTGGCCGCGACTGCCGCGCCGGCCGGCGTCGAGCGTGTGAGTCCGCGCACGAGGAACCTCCCCGGTTGTCGGTGCGATCGTTCGCTCGCTTCTGCCCGAGCGACCGCCGCCGAACCATCGCCGCTCCACGGCTCTCAGCGAGCTCTCAGCTTTCTCCCACACACTGTCGAGGATGACGGACGCAGGAGCACGGGTGCTCGTCGTCGACGACGAGCAGAACATCGCCGAGCTCGTCGCGACCGCGCTCCGCTACGAGGGGTTCGACGTCGCCACGGCGGGCAGCGGCCGTGCGGCGCTCACCCGCGTGCGGGAGCGCGCGCCGCAGCTGATGGTGCTCGACGTGATGCTGCCCGACGTCGACGGCTTCGAGGTGCAGCGGCGGCTGCGCGCCGACGGCCTGGCGGTGCCGGTGCTCTTCCTCACCGCCCGCGACAGCGTCGAGGACCGGGTGCGCGGCCTCACGCTCGGCGGCGACGACTACCTGACCAAGCCCTTCAGCATCGACGAGCTCGTCGCGCGCGTGCGCGCCGTCCTTCGCCGGACGGCGCCGGCCGCGGAGCCGCCGAACACCGTCGTCTTCGCCGATCTCGCCCTCGACGAGGACGCGCGCGAGGTGCGCCGCGGCGGCACGCGCATCGACCTCAGCCCGACCGAGTTCACGCTCCTGCGCTACCTGCTCCTGAACGCGCGGCGCGTGCTCTCGAAGGCGCAGATCCTCGACCACGTCTGGCAGTACGACTTCGGCGGCGACGGCCGCATCGTCGAGACGTACATCAGCTACCTGCGCAAGAAGATCGACCACGGGCGCGCACCGCTGATCCATACCGTGCGCGGCGTCGGCTACACCATCCGCGAACCGGAGGACTGACGTGTCGATCCGCATGCGCGTCACGCTCGCGGCCGTCGCGCTCGCGGCGGTCGCCGTCGGGGCCGCCGACGTGGCGACCTTCACGCTGCTGCGCCGCTCATTCGACGCGCACGCGCACGCGAACGTGCAGCAGGTGGCGCAGACCGCCGCCGCCGCGACGATGCGCGGACAGCCGCTCGGCGAGCCGCTGTTCGCGAAGACCGATCGACCCGTCCTGGTCGAGCTGCGCGGCCCGGGCGGGCGGGTGCTGCAGCGGCTGGGCGGCGCCTCGACCGCTCGCCTCGTGCTGCCGGGCGGCACGGCGCCCGCGCCCGGCAGCGTGCGCGAGGTGGAGGTGCACGGCCACGAGGGCCCCTCGTACGCGGTCGCCACCGCGCGCGCCGGCCACGGCCGCACCGTCGTGGCCGCGATCTCCCTGCTCGGCTCCATCTCGACCCTGCGGCACCTCTACGCGCTCAACGTCTGGGTCGGCCTGACCGTGCTCGTGCTGCTCGCGATCGTCGCCGCGGTCGTCGTCACGTTCAGCCTGCGCCCGCTGCGGCGCATCGCGACGACCGCCGAGTCGATCGCGGCCGGCAACCTGGGCGAGCGGATCCCGCCGGCGGGCAGGCGCAGCGAGATCGGGCGGGTGTCGACGGCGCTGAACCGGATGCTGGAGGAGATCGAGGCCGCCTTCGCGCAGCGCGA
The DNA here is from genome assembly GCA_036380895.1 of Gaiellaceae bacterium. Classification (GTDB taxonomy): domain Bacteria; phylum Actinomycetota; class Thermoleophilia; order Gaiellales; family Gaiellaceae; genus PALSA-600. Next base: position 42,822 of record DASVDV010000011.1, read on the forward strand.
CGCGACCGAGGCGCGGCTGCGGCAGTTCCTGGCCGACGCCTCGCACGAGCTGCGCACCCCGCTGACCTCGATCCGCGGCTACGCCGAGCTGTTCCGCCGCGGCGCCGACCGCCGCCCCGGGGACCTCGCCCAGGCGATGCGCGCGATCGAGAACGAGGCGACCCGCATGTCGAGCCTCGTCGAGGACCTGCTGCTGCTGGCGCGCCTCGACGACGCCCGGCCGCTCGAGCGGCACCCGGTGGCGCTCGACGACCTCGTCGAGCAGGCCGTCTCCGCCGCCCGGGTCGTCGACCGGTCCCGTCTGCTGCAGTTCGAGCTGCCCGAGCGGCCGCTGCTCGTGACCGGCGAGGCCGGCCGCCTGCGCCAGGTGCTCGACAACCTGCTCGCGAACGTGCGCCAGCACACCCCGCCCGGAACGCCCGCCTACGTCACCGCCCGTCGGGAGGGCGACCGCGCGATCGTCACCGTCGAGGACGCCGGGCCGGGGATCCCGGCCGGCGAGCGCGAGCGCGTCTTCGACCGCTTCTTCCGCCCGGAGGAGGGCCGCGGCCGCGAGACGGGCGGAGCCGGGCTCGGCCTGGCGATCGTCCGCTCGCTCGTCGCCGCGCACGGCGGCGAGGTGACGCTGCGCGCCGCGAAGCCGCACGGGGCGATCTTCGAGATCGCGCTGCCGCTTGCCGAGCGCTCTCGCACCACTCCCAGGAAAGCCTCAGGCGGCGTTCAGCCTGTGGCTGCTTCCCTGTCGGGAAACGACCCGAGAGCGAGCGGACGATGATCGAAGCACGCAACCTGACCAAGCGCTACGGCGACAAGCTCGCCGTCGACGACCTGAGCTTCACGGTCGAGCCGGGCGTCGTCACCGGCTTCCTGGGGCCGAACGGCTCGGGCAAATCGACCACGATGCGCCTGATCCTCGGGCTCGACGCGCCCACGGGCGGTGACGTCACGGTCGCCGGCAAGCACTACGCCGACCACCCGGCGCCGCTGCACGAGGTGGGCGCGCTGCTCGAGGCGCGCTCGATCCACACCGGCCGCTCGGCCTACAACCACCTGCTGGCGCTGGCGCAGACGCACGGCATCCCGCGCAGGCGCGTCGACGAGCTGATCGAGCTCGTCGGTCTCGAGTCGGTCGCGCGCAAGCGGGCCGGCCAGTTCTCGCTCGGCATGGGGCAGCGGCTCGGCATCGCCGCCGCGCTGATCGGCGACCCGGACGTGGTGATGCTCGACGAGCCGGTGAACGGGCTCGACCCCGACGGCATCCGCTGGATCCGCGACCTGATGAAGGCGCTCGCCGCCGAGGGCCGCACCGTCTTCCTCTCCTCGCACCTGATGAGCGAGATGGCGCTGACCGCCGACCACCTGATCGTGATCGGCCGCGGCCGCCTGATCGCCGACGCGTCGGTGGACGAGTTCCTGCGCCGGCACTCGAAGAAGGTGGTGCGCGTCCGCTCGCCGCAGGCGGACGAGCTGGTCGCGCTCGTCGCGGGGCCCGACGTGACCGCCTCGCCGCTCGAGCCGGGCCTGGTCGAGATCGACGGCCTCACCGCCGAGCAGGTCGGCGAGGCGGCGGCCGCCAACGGCTTCGTGCTCCACGAGCTGACACCGCAGCAGGTGACGCTCGAGGACGCGTTCATCGACCTGACCCAGGGCGAGCTGGAGTTCCGCGCGCACGCGTCGCTCGACTCCCTCGCCGAGAAGGAGGACGTCCCCGCATGACCAGCACCTCGATCGGCCCGCACCTGCCGCGTCTCGCGCACTCGGGCCGCGTCACGCAGCTGAACGTGATCCGTTCCGAGTGGACGAAGCTGCGCTCCGTCCGCTCGACGCTCTGGTCGCTGTTCTGCGCCGTCGTCTTCACGATCGGCATCGCCGGGATCGCCACCGCGGTGATCTCGCACCACTGGCCGCAGGTGAGCCCGGGCGACCGCGCCGACTTCCACCCGCTCGAGCCGACGCTCGGCGGCGTGCAGCTCGCGCAGCTCGCGATCGGCGTGCTGGGCGTGCTCGTGATCAGCGGCGAATACTCGACCGGGATGATCCGCGCCTCGATGAGCGCCGCGCCGAAGCGGCTTCCCGTGCTGTGGGGCAAGGCGGTCGTCTACGGCCTGACGACGCTCGTGCTGATGGTGCCGTCGGCGTTCGCGGCGTTCTTCGTCGGCCAGGCGATCCTGTCCGGGCGCCACATCGAGGCGGGCATCGGCGACCCGGGGGTCGCGCGCGCCGTCCTGGGCGCCGGCCTGTACCTGACCGTGGTCGGCCTCTTCGGCCTCGGGCTCGGCGCGATCGTGCGGAACACGGCCGGCGGGATCGCGCTCTTCGCCGGGATCATGTTCGTGCTCCCGCCGCTGATGAACGTGCTGCCCAGCAGCTGGAACAACGCGGCGTCGCCGTACCTGCCGCTGCAGGCAGGCGAGCGGATCCTGCAGACGACCGGCGGCACGCTCTCGCCGTGGACGGGCTTCGGGATCTTCTGCGCCTACGCCGCCGCGGCGCTGGCGATCGCGGCCTGGCTCCTGAAGAAGCGCGACGTCTAGCGCAGAAGCCGCCGGTGCGTCTCGGCGAGCGCCTCGGGCAGCACCTTGGCGCCGCCGAGCACCGGCATGAAGTTCGTGTCGCCGTTCCAGCGCGGCACGACATGCAGGTGCACGTGCTCGACGATGCCGGCGCCCGCGACGCGGCCGAGGTTCCAGCCCAGGTTGAAGCCGTGCGGCGCGTACTCCTCGCGCAGGCGACGGATGCCCTCGACGGCGAGCTCGTTGATCTCGGCCGCCTCGGCCGGCGTCAGCTCCGTGAACTCGCCCACGTGCCGCACCGGCGCGACGAGCAGGTGCCCGGACGCGTACGGGAACTTGTTCAGCACGGTGAACGCCAGCTCGCGGCGCTGCACGAGCAGCTCCTCCTCGGGCTCGCAGAAGATGCAGCGGTCGAGCTCGTCGGCGTGCTCCACGTAGGCGAGCCGCCACGGCGCCCAGAGAGGCTGGGGGGTCATGCCGCCGATCGTAGTGGCCGCAGACGCTCGACCACCCAGCCGAGCCGGTTCTGGGCGATCGCGGCGGCGGCGAGGACGACCAGGCCGCCCAGCGGCGCGTTCCACCGGAGCGGCTCACTGAGCGCGGCCACGCCGAGCACGGTGGAGAAGATCGGGACGACGTACGTGACGGTCGAGGCGACGGTGATCCCCGCCGAGCGGATGACCGCGTAGTTGAGGACGTAGGCGACTCCGGTGCCGAGCGCGCCGAGGGCGGCGACCGCACCGAGCGAGCGGAGCTCGACGTGCCCGGGTTGCGCACCGAGCGGGAGGGTGACGGCGCCGAGCTCGACGGTGGCGCAGAGCAGCTGTCCCGTCGCCAGGGCGATCGGCGAGTGCCCGCCCGTGAGGTGGCGACGGGAGTAGGCGAAGCCGAGCCCGTAGCAGGCGGCGCCGGCGACGCACGCGAGGTTCCCGAGCAGCGCGCCGCCGCCGGCGCCGCGCCAGGGGCCGAGCACCGTCAGCATCCCGGCGAAGCCGAGCGCCACCGACACGGAGGCGCCGCGCCCGGGCCGCTCTTCGCGCACGAGCAGCAGCGCGAAGGGCAGCGTCCAGAGCGGCGTGGTCGCGTTCCAGATCCCCGCGAGCACCGAGGAGGTGCGCGTCTCGCCCCAGGCGAAGCACACGAACGGCAGGCTGTTGAAGAGCGCCGCGACGACGGCCAGGTGCAGCCATTCGCGGCCGCGGAAGCCGAGGCGCTCGCGCCGCCACGCCGAGATCGCGAGCAGCGCCGCCGTGCCGAAGACGACGCGCCCGAACGCGACCTGCACGGGCGTGAAGCTCTCGTCCGAGACCTTGATCAGCAGGAAGCTCGAGCCCCAGATGGCCGCGAGCACCGCGAAGCGCGGCTGCCAGCTTCCGCTCATGCCCCGTTCAACGCGGGACGGGCGCTCCGCGTGAGGCGGCCGGCTACAGCCAGCGCTTGTAGCGGAAGAAGGCGAGGATGCCGAGCAGCGAGACGATCATCCCGACGAACACGACCCAGAACGCCCAGGCCGTGTCGTAGCCGGGGAAGCGGAGGTTCATCCCGAAGAAGCCGGTGATCAACGTCAGCGGCAGCAGCACGACCGAGAAGACGGTCAGGATCCGCAGCACGTCGTTCTGGCGGTGCGAGATCACCGACTCGTTCGTGTCCTCGAGCGCCTCGACGACCTCCTTGTAGTTGTCGAGGATGTCCCAGATGCGCTCGCTCGCGTCGACGACGTCGTCGAAGTAGAGCTCGAGCTCCTCGGGCAGGAACCGCTCGACGTGCCGCTCGAGCAGGCGCAGCGTCGACCGCTCGGGCTTGATGATCTTGCGGTAGCTGATGATCTCCTGCTTGACGTTCGAGATGTCGCGGACGACCTCTTCCGACCGTCCCTCGAACACGTCGTCCTCGAGCGCGTCGAGCTTGTAGCCGATCTTGTCGAGGATCGGGAAGCAGTAGTCGAAGAGGTCGTCGAGCACCTCGTACAGCAGCCGGCCGGAGCCCTTCGAGAAGAGGCTCTCGCGGAAGCTCTCGTCCTCCTCGCAGCGCCGGAAGAGGCGCGTCACCGGCAGCAGCTCGGTGGCGGGGAGCGTGACGAGGTAGTTCGGGCCGACGAAGACGTCGAGCTCGGCCGCGTTCAGCCGCTGGATCGCGCGGTCGTAGACCGGGAAGTGGAGGACGCCGAAGAGATAGCCCTCGTCGGCGTAGTCGTCGACCTTGGGCCGCTGGCGCTTGGACATGACGTCCTCGACGTCCAGCGGATGCCAGCCGAAGCGGTCGGCGAGCTCCTGCGCGCGCTCGAGGGTCGGCGCGTCGAGGTGGATCCAGGTGAGGCCGGCGGCGGCGAGCTCAGCGGGGCGCGCCGCCGACGGGGCGACGCTGACCGAGAGGTCGCGCGGGCGCGTGCGGCGAATGCGAGGCAGGCTGGGCATCTGGCGGGCTCCAGACGGTACTCAGGGGGTCCTCGACGACGGGCAGCACGGGCACGTGCGCGAGTGTACCGGCTGCGCGCGCTTTTCACGCCGCCGCGGGCAGGGCGCGGCGGGGCGTCCGCCGCAGGCCGGCGGGGATGAAGCGCTCCAGCGCGAGCGCGGAGCCGCCGCCGGCGAGCGCCGCCGCCGCGGCGAACAGCCACAGGCCGTGCGGGGCGAGCGCCAGGGCGAACCCGCCGGCCGCGCGACCGGCGGAGAGGCCGAGCTGGAAGGCGAAGTTGTTCACCGCCATGTAGCGCCCGAGCAACCCCGGCTTCGAGAGGTCGGCGACGAGCGCGTTCTGGACGGTGCCGTGGAAGCACTCGCCGAGGCCGAACACGCCGAGGGCCAGCGCGAACACGACCGCGGCCGCCGAGTGGGAGAGCCACCAGCCGCCGGCGAAGACGATCAGCCAGGCGCTCGCCCAGAGCATCCCCTCGACCGCGTAGGCCGCCATCCGGCGCCGGCCCTCGAGCCACTTGGCCACCGGCAGCTGCGCGACCACGATCACCAGCGTGTTGGCGAGGAACGCGAAGCCGATGCCGCGCTCGCCGACGGACGCGTGGTTCTTCGCGAAGGCAGGGAAGATGTCGCCGAGCAGCGCGAAGCCGACCGCGATCACGGCGGCGTTCAGCAGCGTGTACGCGAGGAAGGTGCGGTGGCGCAACACGAGCCGGTAGCCGGCGCGCGGCGCGTCGACGGCGGTGCGCGCGACGCGACCCGGCGCCGGCACGAACGCGAGCGCGCCGAGGTAGGCGAGAAACGTGATCGCGTCGATCGCGAACAGCAGCTCGTACGTGCCCGGGTGGCTGGTGGTCGCGATGAAGCCGCCGACGACGCCGCCCACGCCGATGCCGAGGTTGTTGAGCACGCGCTGCATGGCGTACGCGTTGTGGCGGGTGTCGCGCTCGGTCAGCCCGGCGACGAGCGTGGCGTGGCTGGGCCAGAACGAGCCGTTGCCGAGCCCGGCGAACACGGCGAGGACGAAGGCGGCCGGCACGTGGTGGACCAGCGCGAAGCCGCCGAAGCCGACCGCCGACACGATCATCGAGCCGACGAGCACGCCGCGCGGCCCGACCTGGTCGATCAGCGCGCCGACGGCGGGCCCGCCGACGAGCGCGGCGACCGAGATCGTCGCGAGCACGACGCCGGCGGTGCCCAGCCCGATCCCGCGCACGTTGTGCAGGTAGATGAGCAGGAACGGGAACACGACGCCGTTCCCGAGCGCGTTCAGGAAGCTGCCCGAGAGCAGCGTCCAGGTGGCGGTCGACAGCCCCGGGTCGAGCGAGCGCAGGTAGCTCCTCACCGTCCGAGGGTATCCGCCGTCTGCGACGCTGCCCGCGTGGACGCCGCGCGGTGGTGGACGGTCAGGCCGGCGCAGAACCTGCAGCCGAAGACCTACGTCTGCCCGTTCTGCGACGGGCTCCTGCACGCCACGAGCGAGCACTCCCTGGTGGCGCCGGAGGGCGACGTCTCGCGCCGCCGCCACGCGCACACCGAGTGCGTGCTGGCGGCCCGGCGGCGCGGCGAGCTGACGCTCGAGGACGAGTGGCGGCGGGCGAGCCGCGCGCCCTCGCGCTTCCGCCGGCGGCGCTGAGGGCGCTCACCGCTCCCGGTCGCTGCCGATCAGCGCCTCCACGATCGCGTAGGCGACGACGAGGAACACCGTGAAGCCGGCGAGGACGCCGCCGAGCTGCGCCGGCGACGGCGGGGCGACGATCGCGTGGACGACCGCTCCCGGCCGCACGAAGAGGTCCCACGAGTTCCACTCGGCGAAGCGGCCGAGGTAGATCGCCAGCGAGCTGGCGGCGAGGACGAGCACCGTCAGCGTCCACGTCGCCGCGCCGCCCAGCCACTCGCCGGCGAGCCGCCGCAGCAGGTGCAGCGAGACGAAGCCGAGCAGCAGCCCCGCCCAGGCGAACGCGGCGAAGAGCAGCACGTCGAACCAGAGCGGCACCGGCGGGTCGGGTCGCAGGTGGACGAAGTCGGTGACGAGGTACGGCGCGTTCGGCAGGAACACGAGCCAGAGCACGACGACCGGCGGCAGGAACGCCCGCCGCCGGCGCGCGAGCGGCTCCGCGCCCAGCGCGAGCAGGAGCGGGATCGCGGCCAGCGCGAGGTTCCAGGCCAGGAACGAGTACGTCGAGCGGCCGCTGTAGACCAGCCGGGCCGCGAGCAGCGCGAGCGAGAGGGCGCAGGAGGCGGCCAGGGCGGCGATCAGCCGCAGCCGCCCGTGCGGCCAGAGTCTAACCATCCGTCCAGGGCGAAACCATCCTCGTCCTTCCGTGAACCTGATGTATACGAGTCATCGTGCCGGTTGGAGTCGCCAGCCGCGGTCTTCGGTGACGCGGGAAGCGTCGGGAGAGGGGGCGTTGCTGCGGTCTGCGGAGCATTCGGCGGGCGTGTCAGGGGTCGAGCCGACCGTGACGGTCGTCGTCCCGGCGCTCGACGAGGCCGAGAACCTGCCGCACGTGCTGCCGCGCATCCCGCACTGGGTGCACGAGGTCGTCTTGGTCGACGACCACTGCACCGACGACACGGTCGCGGTAGCGCAGCGGCTGCTGCCGCGCATCAGGGTCGTCGAGAACACCGGCGCGCCCGGCAAGGGCAACGCGCTTCGCGCCGGCTTCGAGGTGGCGAGCGGCGAGATCGTCGTCGCGCTCGACGCCGACGGCTCCGAGGACCCGGCCGAGATCCCGCTCTTCGTGGGCGCGCTGCTCTCGGGCGCCGACTACGCGAAGGGGTCGCGGTTCATCCAGGGTGGCGGCACGTCCGACATGCCGCTGCTGCGCCGCCTCGGCAACAAGGCCTTCGTGCTGCTCGTGCGGGGCCTCTACGGCGCCCGCTACAGCGACCTCTGCTACGGCTACAACGCCTTCTGGCGGCGGGTGCTGCCGCAGCTCGACCTCGACGTCGCCGGCTTCGAGATCGAGACGCTGCTGACCATCCGCGCGCACAAGGCCGGGCTCAGGATCAAGGAGGTGCCCAGCTTCGAGTCGGCGCGCATCCACGGCGTCGGGCGGCTCGTCACGTTCCCCGACGGCTGGCGCGTGCTGAAGACGATCTGGCGCGAGCGAGCGAGCACGGAGACCGCCGCCGTCTGATGGACGGACGCGCTGTCGTGGCCGCCCCGCGCGGGCGGCAGAAGATCCTCTGCGTCTTCGGCACCCGGCCGGAGGCGATCAAGATGGCGCCGGTGATCGCGGCGCTCGAGCGGCGTCCCGACCTGTTCGAGACCGTCGTCTGCGTCACCGGCCAGCACCGCGAGATGCTCGACCAGATGCTCGACCTCTTCCGGCTCCGCCCGCGCTACGACCTCGACGTGATGAAGCGGCGGCAGTCGCTCACCGGGATCACCGTGGCGGTGCTGGGCGGGCTCGACCCGATCCTCGCCGAGGAGCGACCGGACTGGGTCGTCGTGCAGGGCGACACGACCACGACGCTCGCCGCCGCGCTCGCCGCCTTCTACGCGGAGGTGCCGGTGGCGCACGTCGAGGCGGGCCTGCGCAGCGGGAGCCTGGCCGAGCCGCGGCCCGAGGAGATGAACCGCCGTGCCACCGACGCGATCAGCGACCTGCTCTTCGCCCCGACCGAGCGCGCCGCCGAGAACCTGCTCCGCGAGGGCGCCGACCCGTGGCGGATCAGCGTGACCGGCAACACGGTCGTCGACGCGTTCAACACCGTCGCCGAGCTGCCGTTCGACGTCGAGTGCTCGTCGCTCGCCGGGCTGCCGCTCGACGACAAGCGGCTGATCCTGGTCACGGTGCACCGCCGGGAGAACCACGGCGCCGCCGTGCAGGAGATCTGCGCCGGCCTGCGCGCGATCGCGCGCCACTGCGACGACAGCCACTTCGTGGTGCCGGTGCACCTGAACCCGAACGTGCAGGGCCCGGTGGAGGCGGCGCTCGGCGACCTCGGCAACGTCACCGTCGTGCCGCCGCTCGACTACCCGGCCCTCGTGTGGCTGCTGTCGCGGTGCCGCTTCGTGATCACCGACTCGGGCGGGCTGCAGGAGGAGGCGGTCGGGATCGGCAAGCCGGTGCTCGTCCTGCGCGACCGCACCGAGCGGATCGAAGGCGTCGAGTGCGGCCTGGCGCATCTCGTCGGCTCCGACCGGGGCGAGCTCGCCTGGTGGACCGCGAAGCTGATCTACGAGCCCGAGCGGCCCGAGGCGCCCAGGGCGCAGCCGTACGGCGACGGGCGCGCGGCGGAGCGCATCGTCGAGCGGCTCGCGCAGGGTGCGCCCGCGCCGCCCGACCCGGCCGAGAACCTGCTCGAGGACCTCCTCCCGCTGGCCCATGCGGCGGTCTGAGGCAGCCGCGCCGGTCGCGGCCGCGCTCCGCGACTGGCTCCTCTCCGAGGCGTGCCGCTCGCCCGCGGGCGCCTTCTGCGCGTGGCGCGACGCCGAGACGGGCCGCCTCGCCTTCGAGTACCCGGAGATCAGCGGCTACGCCCTCACGTACGCGGCCGCGCTCGACGACCCGGGCGACGCCGAGGTGGAGTCGGCCGCGCGGGCGGCGGAGTGGCTCGTGCGGCGCCTGCGTGCCGGCGATCGCTCGGCCCGTGCGGACTGGGACAGCGGCGCGATCTACGTCTTCGACCTCGCGATGGTCGCGAGCGGGCTCGTCTCCTTCGGGCGGCGCTACGGCGGCGGCTACCAGATCGCCGGGCTGCGGATCGTCGAGCTGCTCCTCCGCGAGGCCGAGGTGATCGGGCGCATCCCGGCGGTCGCGCCGGGGCCGCGCACCGCGCACGCCGGGTGGGCGACCCAGGGACGCGCGCACCTGCTGAAGGTCGTCCAGTGCCTGCTGCTGGCGGGCGAGGATGCCGCGGCGGCCGCGCTGATCGAGGAGGCGGACGCCCTGCAGCGGGACGACGGCCGCTTCGTCACGGAGACCGGCAGCGCGACGACGATGCTGCATCCGCACTGCTACGCCCTCGAGGGTCTTTGGATCTGGGGCGTCGCCCAGGAAGACGAGGACGCGCTCGACCGCGCCCGTCGCGGCCTCGCCTGGGCCTTCGCGCACCAGCTGCCGGACGGCGGGCTGCCGCGCTACGTCCTCGCCGGCGGCGAGCCCGGGCCCGAGCAGTCGGACGCGACGGCGCAGGCGGTGCGCCTCGCCTGCCTGCTGGACGAGCGGACGCCGGCGGTGGAGCGGGCGGCCGAGCGGCTGGAGGCGCTCGGCCGGAGCGGCGCGCTCCCGTACCGGCCCGCGGCGCTTCCGGTGCACGAGAACGTCTGGGCCACCCTGTTCGCCGCGCAGGCGCTCGAGCTGACGCACGGCGAGCGCGCCGGGCTGCGCTGGAGCGAGCTCGTGTGATGCGCGCGCGGCCGCAGCGGCTCGACCTGCTCGCCGCCGCGGCGCTGGCGGCCGTCGCGGCCGCAACCGCCTTCGCGCCGTCGCTGGCGACGCCGCTGCGGGCGCTGCTCGCCTTCCCGCTCGTGCTCTACCTGCCGGGCTACGCCTTCACGGCCGCCGCGCCTCTGCCGCCCGAGACGGGACGGGCGGAGCGCTTCGCGTTCGCCGTCGGGGCGAGCATCGCGGTCGCGGTTCTCGCGGGACTGGCGCTGAACTACGCGCCCGGCGGCCTCGACCGTCGCTCCTGGGCCGTCGCGCTCGCGGCCGTCACGGTCGGGCTGGCCGCCGTCGCCGCGATCCGGCGCGCGCTCGCCGTGCCGGAGCCCGCGCCGTGGCGCCCCGGCCTGCCGACGGGCAACCAGGTCCTGCTCGGGGCGATCGCGGTGCTGCTCGCCGCAGCGGCCGTCGGCATCAGCCGCCTGGGCGCGCTCCAGACCGCACGAGAGACGACGTTCACGCAGCTGTGGATGCTCCCCGCGACGAGCGCGTCCGCGACGCTCCGGATCGGCCTCGCCAACCACGAGCAGGCAGCGCAGCGCTACCGCCTCGTGGTGCGCTCGGGCGGCCGCGTCCTGCGCATCTGGCCGGCCGTCCGGGTGGAGCCGGGCGGCCGGTGGGACGCACGGCTCGCCCTGCCCGCGGGTCTCTCCCGCCGCGTGCCGGTCGAGGCGGAGCTGTTCCGGCCCGGGACGCCGCGCAAGCCGTACCGCAGCGTCACGTTCTGGCCCGGATCCGCGGCCGCCGGACGCTGACGCATCTCACCCGTCCGGGGAGGACGGCGGCCCCGAAGCGGCGTACCCTACGGGCGTGCCTGCTCGTTCGTTCAGGCTCCTGGCCGTCTGCGCAGGGATCTGCGCCCTGGCCGTTCCGGCGGCGGCCGCCGGCGCGCGCACCGCGGCCCCGCCGATCGCCCTCGGCGTGAGCGTCTCCGATCCCGGCCGCAGCGCCGATCTGCAGAGCTACGTCTCCTCGGTCGGCCGCCGCCCGGCGATGGTCATGTGGTTCCAGAGCTTCGACGAGCCGCTCTACTACGCCGGCCAGCTCGCCGCCGTGCACCGGCTCGGCGCGGCGCCGATGGTCACCTGGGAACCGGCGCACGGCCCGGCGCCCGTCCCGCTGCAGAGCATCGCCGCGGGCGCGGAGGACGCGTACCTGCGCCGCGCCGCCGCGGCCGCGACGCGTTGGCACGGCCCGCTCTTCGTGCGCTTCGCCGCGGAGATGAACGTCGCCAGCTCGCCCTGGGGGCCGGGAACCCCCGGCGACACGCCCGCCGACTACGTCGCCGCATGGCGCCACGTCGTCTCGGTCTTTCGCCAGGCGGGCGCGACGAACGTCCGCTGGGTCTGGTCGCCGAACGTCGACTGCGGCGGCCGCTGCCCGTTCGCCGCCTACTACCCGGGCGACCGCTGGGTCGACTGGGTCGCGCTCGACGGCTACAACTACGCGGCCGCGGACGACCTCCCCTGGATGAGCTTCGCGCAGATCTTCGGCCCGTCGTACGACCGCCTCGAAGCGCTGACGCGGAAGCCGCTGCTGATCGCCGAGACCTCGTCCGGCGAAGCCGGGGGCGACAAGGCGGCCTGGATCCGGCAGAGCTTCCTGCAGACGATCCCGGCCCGGCTTCCGAACGTCCGCGCGGTCGTGTGGTGGCAGCACGACGATCCCGAGGCGGACTGGCGCGTGAACTCGTCTGCGCCGGCGCTGGCCGCGTTCCGCGGAGTCGCCGCGTCGCCGCGCTACGCGGGCACCGCGGCCGCGCTCTCGGACCCGACGGCGCGGCCCGCGGCGAAGACGGTGGCGAGGTTCCAGACCTGCGTCGCGCGGACGAAGCCGAGCGTCTCCGGCTGCGCGCCGAGCAGGCGCTGAACCCGGCGGCGGTCGAGCACCCGCCAGGCGTCGTGCTCGTCCTGTGACAGGACGAGCTCGCGGATCCCGGGCAGCGCGCGGTCGAGGGCGGTCGCGGGGCGCGTGCGCAGGGGCGCCAGCCGGCGGCGAGCCTCGTCGGGCGCCTCGCGCAACGCCCTGACCAGCGGTTGCAGGCGCTCCCGCATGCGGCCTCGTTCCGACGGCCAGCCGTTGCCCTGCTCGAACGGCACGTCGACGAGCAGGGGCTGCAGCTCCGCCAGAACGGCGCGGTGGAACACCTCGCGCGCCCGCTGCCCCGCGGGCGCCCCGAGCTCGTCGGGGAGCAGACGGCTGCTCCAGAGCGGCGAGGTCGTGTCGCGGACGTACTCGACGCAGCCGTGGCCCGGCCCCGCCCAGGTGCCCATGCGCTTCTCGAGGTAGAACAGGTCGGGCACGTCCTCAGCGGCGAACCCGGCGCCCAGCCGGCCCGCGACCCAGGCCCCGATCTGGTCGCGGAGGAGGCCCTCGCCGTCGCGCGAGAGGATCGGCGCCAGTCCCGGCCGCACGTGCGCGAAGCGCCGGAACAGCAGGTCGGTCAGCCCCGCCCGATCGAGCCCCGCCGCCGTACCGTAGTAGCCGCGCGCGATCTCGCCGCCCTGCCCGGAGTGCCAGAGGACCAGCGGGCCCTCCGGCGCCTCGAGCTTGTAGCCGTGCGCGTCGGCGAGCGAGACCGTTCCGCTCGCCATCAGGTCGACGAGGCGCGCGGCCCGCCGCCAGTCGCCGAGGCGCGGATCGACGTGGGCGCCGTCGACGACGTGCTGCAGTCCCAGCGCCGCGACGACCCGGGCGCCGACGTCCACGTCGCCGTCGCCGGCGCGTCCGCCGGTGAGCGGACAGACGTCGATGCCGGCGGCCGCGGCGGCGCCGAGGACGAGGCGCGAGTCGCGGCCGGCCGTGACGCCGACGACGTTCGGGCGGCCGGGCCAGTCGGCGAGCGCGCGCATGCTCGCCTCCAGCAGACGCGCGGCGCGGCCGGGATCGAAGCCCGCCCCGAGCAGCTCGCGCGGGGCCTCGTCGTCGTAGCTCTGCCGCAGGGCCGTCCCGCTCGAGTCGACGCGATGGATCCCCGCGCCGCGTAGGCGCGTCACGCCGTGCCAGATCGGATCGCCGCCGAGCGGCCAGCCTCCCGCGACCAGCCCCGCCGCCGCCTCGACCGAGACGTCCCGCGCCCCGGTGAGACGGCGCAGGAGCTCCGCGTTGTTCGAGAGCAGGCGCAGCTCGCCGGGCCGCGCCTCGTAGACCGGGTAGGCGCCGAGCGGGTCGGTGACGACCTCGAGCGCGCGCACCGCGTCGTCGTAGCGCGCTGCGACGAAGCGGCCGTCGAGCGCGAGCAGCGTCTCGGCGCTCGCCTCGAGGTGGAAGCGGGGGTCGAGCGGCGCCCTCCCGTCCGCGCGGCCGTCCTGCCAGAGGATCGGACGGCCCGCGAAGAGCGCGATGCGATCCGGCGAGCGGTGGACGTAGCGGACGCCGCCGATCCGGTCGGGGCCGTGCGCGATCCACGCGCAGGCCAGCGAGCCGGAGGGGGCGACCCACGCCTCGACGCGCTCGCCTGGGAAGAACGGCAGCTCCCCCGCGAGCTCGCCGAGCGCGATCTCGAGCGCGGCCGCGTCGCACGGCTCCCCCGGCGAGTACGCGAGCACGAACAGGTTCACGATCCGGCGGCCTCCGCCCGGGGGTCGCTCGGGTCGAGCGCGACCAGGTTGATCGGGTAGCGCGGGCCCTTCCAGCGCTCTCGCAGCCGCTCGAGCGGCGGCCTGCTCGCCAGCGCCTCGAGCCGCCAGCGCGGGCCGTGCCCCACGATCCCGAAGACCTCGTAGCCGAGCCCCTGCAGGACGGCGGTCGTCGAGCCCGGGTCAGTCCACGCGGCGCTGTCGGCATCCGCCTCGAAGAGGATGGCGGGCCGGAACGCCGCGACCGTCCGCTCGGCGCCCGCCAGGGCCGGCCGCTCGTGCCCCTCGACGTCGACCTTGATCAGCGAGACCGCGGCGAGACCGACCAGGACGTCGTCGAGGCGGATCAGCGGCACGTGGAGGCGCGCCGCGCCACCGCCCAGAGCGGCGCCGCCGGCGCGCGGGCTGTCCGCCTCCAGGGTCGCGAGCCCCGAGTTGCCGGCGTGCTCCGGCAGATACAGGAGCCCTTCGCCCTCGCGATCGGAGGCGGCCGCGCAGATCAGCCGCACACGGTCGGCGAAGCCGTTCTCGGCCACGCTCCGCTGCAGCGCCCGGAACACCTCCGGCTGCGGCTCGACGGCGACCACCGTTCCCGCCGGGCCCACCCGCCGCGCCGCACGCAGCGTGTGCTCGCCCACGTTCGCCCCGACGTCGACCGCCGTCTCGCCGGGCGCCAGCAGCCGCTCGAGCACCGCGGCGAGGTAGTACTCGGACGTCCCGTGCACGAAGATCTCCCGCCCGACGGCGTCGTCGAGCCGCACGCGGATGCGCATCGACCCCGCGAAGGCGACGCTCCGCTCGCGACCGAGCCGTGCACGGCGGAAACGGCGCTCCGCGCCCCAACGCGCCGTCCGCCAGAGCATCCCCGGCGTCCCGGGCCCGTCGCGCCTCATGCGTCCCGCCGCAGGAGCAGCGGCATCACGTCCTCGCGCAGCCGCCGCTTCCACTCGTCGAGGCTGAGGGCGCGGAGCGCGGCCTGCGCGCGCGACTCGTAGGCGACGCGCTCCGCGTCGGAGTAGGCGAAGGCGACGCCGATCGCGTCGGCGAGCGCCTCGACCGAGCGTTCGGCCGGGGTGAGGCGAGGGTCCAGCTCGCGCGCCATCTCGACCGGCTCGATCTGCCACATCATCGGCAGCGCCACCAGCAGCGCGCGGTCGGCGAGCGCCTCGATCAGCGCCTGGCCGTACTCCTCCCGCCGGGCGGCCGAGAGGAAGACCATCGACTCGGCGACGACGCGCCGGTACTCCTCGGCGCCGAGCCGCCCGCGCCACTCGAGCCGCGGAGGCACCTCGACGCCGCAGCTCGCGAGGTAGGCGCGGCCGTCGGCCTCGTCGATGCCGGTGACGACGAGATCGGCGTCGGGAATGCCGGCGGCCGCCCAGGCCCGCGCGACGATGTCGAAGCCCTTCTTCTCCGGGTTCGCCACATAGCAGACGGCCCGTCGCCGGCGCTCGCCGTCCGCCGCCCACACCGCGGCGATCGGCAGCGGCATCGGGTAGACGGGGACCCGGTAGCGGCTGCGCAGATGGTCGGCGGCGCTGCGCGACAGGGGCAGCAACAGGCGGACGCGCGCGAGCTGCCGCCGCTCCAGCACCCGCTGCGGCGCGTTGCGGAGCCCCGGGCGGTTGACGCTCGCGGGCTGGTCGATGCTGACCGCGGCGCGCGCCAGGAGGCGCCGCGGCTGGAAGATCGTCGAGATGCTCGTCCCGTAGACGAGCGCGCCCGCGTCCATCTCCGCGAGGGCCCGCAGCGTCTTCCGCCGCAGCGCCGCCGCCACGAGCAGCTCGCCCACGGCGCCCGGGAGCCACGACGGCGGCCGCCAGGCGGTGTCCTCGCGCAGGAAGACGACCTCGGCCGAATAGTCGAGGGCGCGCAGCGAGTCGGCCAGCTGCTCCGCCGCCGCGCGCAGCCCCAGCGTCACCCCCGAGGAGACGATCAGCACGTCGACGCTCCGCCTGACCGCTCCGTGCCGGGACCACAGCCTCATCGGCGCTCCAGGCGGCTCAGCGGCGCCGTCAACAGCCTCCCGGTCGAGCGGGCCAGGTCGGCCCCCGCGGGGGCGAGGCCCTCGTCGACGAGCCGGAGGTCGCCCTGGCGGCGGAAGGCGGGCGGGACGCCGCGCCGTAGCCGGCGGATCCCGAGCTGCCGGTTCGCCGCGTTGCCGCCGTGGATCGTGACGAGCCAGAGCGGCGGCGCGACGACCTGGCGGATCGGCGCGACCGAGCGCAGATCGGTGTGCGGAGCGCAGTGCACCGTGCGCGGACGCTCGCCCGAACGGGGAACGCGCTCGACGAGGCTGATGAACGTGTTCGAGCGGGAGACCCGGTGGTAGAGGCGGCCCGCGTGCCACTCGTAGCCGAGCGGCAGGTTGACGAACTCGAGCTCCTGCCCGCGGAAGGTCCGCTGGACCCGTTCCAGGTAGGTGTCGCCGATCGCGTCGTCGTTGTCGAGCCGCGTGGTGATCAGGTGCGGCGCGTCGAGCTCCACGTGCTCCACCACGGCCTCGGCGATCCGCTCGTCGGCGAGCCGGCCCGAGACGTACACCACCGTCGCGCCGTCGTACGACTCGAGGCGGCGCCTGAACGGCTCCGGCGTCTCGGCGTCGACGAACACGAGCCAGCGGAACCGCGCCGTCTGCGCCCGCACCGACGGGTAGCAGAACGCGTCGAAGAGCGCGAGGCGCGTCTCGAGCCAGTCCTCGTCGGCGCCGCGCCACGCCGCGGCCCCGTAGCCGACGCGCACGTTGAAGCGCGTGAGCAGGACGTGGACGAAGCCGGCCGTCATCGCACCTCGCCCCTCAGCATCCGGCGAACCGGCCACGCCATCGCGGCGGCCTCGAGCGCCATCGCCGTCAGCCAGCCGACGCCGAGCCCGTCCAGGCCGTGCAGCTGGGCGCCGAGCGCCGCCAGCCCGAGCTCGGCCGACGCGCCGAGCCAGATCAGCGGCAGCGCCTGTCGCAGACGGTTGCGGATCCGCGCGAGCGCGACGTAGTGGTCCTTCACGCTCAGCGGCAGCACCGCGACCACGACCGCGCGCAGCATCCATGTCGCGCTGTGCGCGTAGCTCGATCCGAACAGCTGCAGGAGCGGCGACGCGGCGACCCAGACGACGGCGACCGACGCGACGCCGCACGCGAGGCAGAGCCCCATCGTCAGCCGCGCCTCGCCCGCCAGCGACCGGGAGTCGTCGGCGGCCACCGCGAAGAGGATCTGCGTCAGCGCGGGGGGGACGATGAACGCGAGGCTGGCGATCATCCAGGCCACGTAGAAGCCGGCGTTCGCCCGCGCCGAGAGGATCCCGATCACCAGCGAGGGCAGGACGAGCGAGGGCACGTTCAGCCCCAGGTTCATGATCTGGTGCTCGCCGATCGCGCGGCGGAAGCCGGGGATCGCCTTCCGCCGTGGCCGCAGCTGCGAGAGGGGTGGCCCGCCGGCGAAGCGCAGCGCGACGGCCGGCACGACCAGCGCGAGGATCGCTCCGGCCGTCCAGGCGGCGTAGATCGCCAGGTTCGAGCGGCCGGTGAGCCCGAACGCGAACAGCACGAGGAAGGCGAGCTTGCCGACGCCGAGCAGCAGGTTGCGGAGCAGCCGCAGCTGGGCCTTCAGCAGCCCGACCAGCGCTCCGTCGAGCGCGTTCCCCACGGCGATCGCCGCGACGCCGGCGACGAAGACCCCGACCGTCGCGGGGCCGGAGACGAGCGGCCGCAGGTCGCGGATCGCGAACGGGATCGAGAAGACGTAGGCGAACGCGAGCCCGGCGCCGGCGACGCCGGCGACGGCGAGCGCGCTGCCGACGAGGACGCCCGGGTCGCGCTGGCGGCGGAGCTCGCCGATCAGCAGAGTGCCCAGCCCGAGCGACGACAGCCCGGAGAGCAGCGTCATCGCGGAGACGATCGCGCTGGCGCGGCCGATCTCGTCCGGGGCGAACCGGTGCGCGGCGAGCCACCAGAAGACGGCTCCGAGCGCGCTGGTGACGCCGAAGGTGCCGACGATCGACGCGGCGTTGACGACGATCGTCCGACTCGTCCTGCGGTCGGGCCGTGCAGGCCGCGCGGCGGGCCGCGGCGGCGCCCCGATCACGCCGTCGCCTCCGCGCCGCGCGCCGCCCGGTGGAGCAGCTCCTCCAGGCGCGGCAGCTGCACCTCCTCCGTGAACCGCTCCGCGCGCTCCGGAGCCCTGCGCTCGAGCCGTCGCCGCAGGTCGCCGTCCCCGGCGAGGCGGCGCATCGCGGCCGCGAGCCCCTCGACGTCGCCGCGCCCCACCAGCAGGCCGTCGACGCCGTCCTCGATCATCTCCTCGTGGCCGCCCGGGCGCGTCCCGATCACGGCGCGGCCGCGGCTCATCGCCTCGTGCACGACGTTGCCGAGCGGCTCGGCGATCAGCGACGGCGCGACGCCGAAGAGCGCCCGCTCCCAGGCCGCCATCACCGTCGCGTGCGAGACGTCGTACTCCACCGTCACGCCCGGCGGGAACGCGGCCGGCATGTCGGGAGCGCGCGTGCCGAGCACGACGAGCGGCGGCGGATCGGCGAGCCGCTCGTAGGCCGCGAGCAGCACGCGGACGCCCTTGATCTGCCGGAGCGGCCCGACGAACAGGATGAACGACTCGCGCGGCAGGCGCGCCAGGACCCGATCGTCGGGCCGGGCGCCGTTCGCGGCGCGGAAGTCGGGGATCACCGCCTCGATCGGCGCCCGCAGCAGGTGCGCTCGCAGCACCTCGCGGACGTGGCGGCTGACGCTCTGGACGGCCGCGACCCGCCGGCGGAGCAGCCGGCGCCCGCCGAGAACGCCCAGCACGGCGACCGTCCCCTTGGCGGGGCCGTAGTGGCCGGCGGCGCAGGCGAGGCACTTGCGCAGACGCGGGCCGGTGCAGGCGCTCCGATCGTGCTGGAGGAGGGTGCCGTTGGCGCAGACGTGGCCGTAGTCGCGGCCCGCCAGAACGAGCGGCACGTCGCTGCCGGCGAGGGCGGCGGCGCAGGAGTACGCGAGCCAGCCCGACGCGTGGACGACGTCGGGTCGCTCCCGCCGCAGCAGGCGCCGCAGGCGCCAGACGAGCTCCGGATCGGGAAACGGCGGCGCGATCCGCCGGTAGGGGTTGCCGGAGAGCGCCGGCAGCCGCATCGTCAGCCCGCGCAGGCGCCGCACGGCGACGTCGCCGTCGTCCTCGGCGGCCACCGTGCCCGGCTGCCAGGTCGTGGCGACGACGACCCGGTGGCCGCGCCGCGCCAGCCCGTGCGCGAGCAGCTGCGCCGAGCGGGTCGCGCCGCCGATCAGCGGCGGGTAGAAGTCGCTGACGATCAGGACGCGCAGGGGACGCTCCGGGATGCTCATCCCGACTGGTAGATCGCGATGTTGCCGCTGTCGTAGATCCGATCGAGGCCGCGGACGCGGGCGAACTTGCGCAGCCCGACCGCCGGCAGCGGGCGCCGCAGCCCGTAGGACGGGTCCTGGTCGCTGAAGTAGCCGCCGTTCAGCGGCAGCGCCGTGGTCAGGCGCCAGTCGACGACGAGGTAGCGCGTGCGGTCGAGCAGACTGCGGTCGGCGGCGTCGAGCGAGCGGCTGCGGTAGAGGTGGAGCAGCGGCGGCGCGCCCGCGAAGCCCGTGGTGGGCGCCTGGCGCCCGTAGGCGGCCAGCAGCAGCGCGTTCGCCTCGTCGGCGAACACGGTGCTGCCGGGCACGAGCTCCCGGCCCGCCCAGCGAGCCGTCTCGACGCCCTCCGGGCCGATCGAGCGCGGCGGGCTGCCCACCTGGTACGGCCGCGGCAGCCGCGCCGTGGGCGACCACCCGATGATGATGCCGCCGACGAGCACCACCGTCGCGTAGGCGACGAACGCGGGCGCGGCGAGCGCGCTGGACCCGGGCAGGAGCCCCGCGAGCCGCCCCGGGCCGGCCCCGAGCGCGAGCGCGAGGACGTACGCGACGCCCAGGAACACGAACTCCGAGGCGCGGCTCGACGTCTCCGTCCCCGCCGCCGTGAGCCGCAGGACGAGGCTCGGCGGGTAGCAGACGGCCAGGGCCAGGAGCACGATCGAGATGGCGTTCCGCTGCCGGAGCACGCGCCGCACGCCGAACGGCAGCACGACGAGCACGAGCACGACCGAGGCGAAGCCGATCAGCTGCGTGACGCGCGGCTCCGCGGTGCCGTTGGTCGCGTGGAACAGCTGCCGCGGCGCGGAGCGACCGAGCGCGAGGTTCCACACGGACGTGATCGCCGAGGCGGGGATCGAGCCGAGCTCGCGCTCCGTGGCGCGCCCGGCGAACGCCCACCAGCCGGCCGCGGCCGCAACCGCCGCGGCCGCCAGCACCCACGACCCGACGGGCGGCGAGACGAGCCGGCGCGAGCGCCCGACGAGCACCCACGCCACCAGCGCGAGCGCGAGGAGGTAGGCGCTCACGTGGTGGGTGACGACGGTCGCCGCGATCACCAGGGTCGGGACGAGCAGCGACGCCGTGACGCCGCCGCGCCTGCCGACCGCGGCCAGCAGCGCCAGCACCACCAGCGGCAGCGCCAGCGACTCGTAGGCGACCTGCGCGTCGAAGTAGACGAAGTTCGAGTTGGCGGCGTAGAGCAGGACGGCGACGCCGGCGACCCGCGACGAGCTCCCCGCCAGCTCGAACAGCCGGAAGAGCGCGACCATCAGCACCACCCGGGCGGCGCCGATGACGACGAAGCCGGCGATCGTCGGATCGAGGCCGCTCGTCTCCGCCAACGCGTTCGAGACCACCTCGAGGCCCGGGTAGTAGGAGTACGCGGGCACGATCGGGTTGTGCGCGAAGAGGTGGTGCGTGGCCGAGATGTCGAGCGTGCTCCGCAGCTGCCCGAGGTCGTCGTGGAACGAGTAGCCGAGGGGCCACGCCATCACCTTCAGCAGGTAGAGGGCCGCGCCGAGGACGATCACGAGCCCGAGGCGCTCCGGCCGCCGCGTCCCGGTCTGGAACAGGCGCCACGCGATCGGGACGACGATCGCCACGACGCCGAGCCAGTAGAGCCCGGTGGCGGCGGATCCCTCCGCGCGGGCGACGTTGTCGGCGACCGCGAGGCACAGCACGCCGCCGGCCGCGACGACCGCGATCGCGGGCAGGAGCCCCCAGGCGTTCGCCTCGGCGCGGACGACCCGCTCCGGCGCGCGCCGGAGGGTCGCCGCGCGCGTCCCGACGACCGCTTCCATCAGGCCCCCGGCCCGACCCGGGCCGGCCAGCCGAAGCGGCGGGCGCTGCGGACGTAGGCGAGCGGCCCGCCGAGCATCCCCCGGAGCTCGGCGCGGCGCAGCTCGCCCGGATACGTCGGGCTCTTGCCGGCGTGCTTCGCCGACGAGGAGCTGAGCGCGAAGACGAGCCCGCGCGGCAGCCGGGCCAGGAACGCGGGCAGAAGGCTCGGCTTCGCCAGGAGCGAGCGCAGGATCAGCGCGGTCAGCCCGACGCCGTAGGCGTAGACGCGACCGCGCAGGTCGGCGTACTCGCGCAGGTGCCGGTGGCGGACGATCGCGGCGGGCTCGTAGACGAGCGTGTAACCCTCGACGACGGTGCGCAGGAACGCCTCCAGGTCGACGCCGCCGCGCGCGGGCGTCCCGTTCCCGAGCGCGGGATCGAAGCCGCCGAGCCGCACGAGGGCCGCCCGGTCGAACGCCATGCCGCCGCCCGAGCCGAAGCGCCCGGCGTTGAACGGGAACAGCGGGTCGTCGGGCCGGTGCTCGCCCAGGTCGTAGAGACGCTGCGCGAAGCCCTTGGCCGCGCCGCCGTACTCCTCGAACCAGATCTGCGCCGGGGTCTCGAGCTCGAGCGGCAGGATCAGCTGCGTCACGCACCCGACGCGCGGTGCGAGCGCGAAGCCCTTCGCGACCTCGGCGAGCCAGAACCGGTCGACCACGGTGTCGTCGTCGAGGAAGGCGACGATCGTCCCGCGCGCCTCGGCGAGCCCGCGGTTGCGGGCCGAGGCGCTGCCGGGCGACTCCTCGCGCACGTAGCGCACCCAGGGGAACGCGCACTGCAGGAAGTCCGCCGTCGCCGAGCTCCGCCGAACGTTGTCGACGACGATCACCTCGCGGCGGTCGGCGGGGTAGTCGCAGTCGCGCAGGGAGGCGAGGCAGGGCTCGAGCAGCTCGCCGGCGTCGCGCGTCGGCACGACGACGCTCACGAGCGGCGGCTCCGCGAGCACGCGCCGGCGCGCCTCCTGGCACGGCGGCTCGGCGAGCGCGGCCAGGCCCTCGGCGGTCAGCCGGTCGGGGACGGGCAGCGCGTCGGCGCGCAGATGCGCGGCGATCTCCGGCGCGAGCGCCTGCCACACGCGCCCGGCGTAGGCCGCGGGCGAGAGGCCGCCGCGCAGGTCGAGCTCGGCCAGGCCGAGCGGGACGCTGTGCAGGCGGACCAGCGAGAGCGCGCGCTCGTACGGGGCGCCCGGATCGGGCAGCGGCGGGAACGGAGCCGCGATCTCCACCTCGTGCAGCCGGACGGGCGCCGGCGACGTCGCGGGGGCCGCGCTCATCCGCCGATCGGCCGGACGTCGATGGCGAGGTCGTCGCCCCCGGGGCGGGCGGCCGGCCGCAGCCGGGCGCGCGTGTAGCCGCAGGCCGCGACCGCCGCTCCCGCGACGATGGCGCCGGCCCGGCCGAGACCGGCCGGATCGCGGCGCAGCGCGGCGTCGGCGAGCCCGCGGACGACGCCGCCCGGCAACACACGGGCGAGGTAGGCGCGCTCGGCCGCCAGCCCGCTCCGCGCGCCGACGTGCCGCGCCATCTCGACCTTCGCGACGGCCTCGTCGAAGCAGTGCGAGCGGAAGTACGCGAAGGTCGCCCGCGCCGCCGGGACGTCGTGGACGACGCGCGCCCGGGGCTCGTAGAGGAAGACGCCGCCGGGCCGGCGATGCGCGGCCCGCACGCAGAACTCGGTCTCCTGCACGCCGAACGGCTTCGTCCCGACGCGCGAGAGGGAGGTGCGGAAGCCGCCGACCTCGTCGAAGAGCGTCCGCCGCACGGACATGTTCCCCATCCAGACGTTGCGGACGGCCCCGCCGCCCGCCGCCATGCCGCGGTGCGTGGCGCCGACGACCCACAGGAACTCGTCGGGGAACCACCCGGGCCGCGCCGTACGCCAGCGCGGCTCCACCCGGCCACCCGTGCCGAGGACATGCGGCTCGGAGTACCCGTGCGTCAGCCATTCCAGCCAGCGCTCGTCCGCGGGGGCCGCGTCGTCGTCGATGAACGCGACCACCTCGCCGCGCGCGGCCGAGACGCCGCGGTTGGCGGCGCCGGCGTGGCCGTGCGGGCCGTCGTTCACGACGACGAGCGCGTCCGGGAAGCGGCGCCGGAAGGTGGCGGCCAGCCGGTCGCCGCCGTCGGCGACGAGGATCACCTCGGCCGGCGGCCGCGTCTGCTGCGGCAGGGCGTCGAGCAGCCGGTGCAGCGAGTCGAGCCGCGCCTCCGTGTAGGCGCAGACGACCACCGACACGGCCGGCTGCGCGCCGGTCTCGCGCTCTCCGTGCAGGGAATCCGTCTCCGTCAGCTCTCCGGCGCCTCCCACGTCGGGTGTACAGCAGATCCGGTGCGACGGCCACCCTGCCTGGTCCTACCCGTACTAATGTCCGCCTATCGTCTAGGTCCGGCTCGTCGAGGGTCTCGGAACGATGGTCGACCCAGTCGCGAACGGGTGAGGAGATGACCGACTCGACGCCGAAGAGCGAGCCCGAGGCCCTGCTGGGGCTGCTCGTCGACCTGCGGAAGCACCGTAGGCCACGCGGCGTGCGGCGATCCGTGCTGGTGACGGCGCTCCTTGCGCTGGCGGTGCTGGTCGCGGTGAACGTGGTCGTGTGGACCGGGGCGGTGCACGTGCCGGGGCTCGGCGGGCACTCGCATCACGCGCCGCGGGCGGCGGCGCATCCGGCTCCACACCCCGTACCGGCGACGACCGTGGCGGGCGCGGCTCCGACCACGACGACCGCGAATCCGGCGCCCGTCGTGCCCGCCGCGTTCTCGTTCCGTCTCACCGCCGCCCGCGGCGCCTGCTGGGTCTCGATCCGCTCCCGCGACGCCGGCGGGCCGGTGCTCTACGAGGGCGTCCTGCGCCAGGGGCAGACGGCGCGCGTCCGCGGCACGCGCCTCTGGGCCCGGTTCGGCGCGATCGGCAACCTCGACCTGTTCGTGAACGGCAAGGCGGTGCGGGCGGCGCACAGCGGCACGCTCGACGCGGTCGTGACCGCGGCGGGGCTCGGCTAGTCGGGAAGAGCGGGCCGCGCGCCGAGGCGCGAGCGCAGGACGTCGGCGAGCTCGTCGTCGGCGCGGGGCGGCCCCTGGTCGGGGGGCGGACCGCCGTCGGTCTGCGCGGCGAGCGTGCGCGCCTGGTGGCGCGCCCCGGCGAGGATGAACTCGGCCCGCCGCTCCGCCTCGGCCTTCACCGCCTCGGCGGCGAGCAGCACGTCGCGGTAGAGGCCCTCGTGCGCGCGCAGGTGCTCGAGCTCCCGCTCGGCCGCCTCCAGCCGGGCGCTCAGCCGGTCGCGTTCCGCGATCACCGCGGCGAGCGTCGCCTCGACGGCGCGCAGCAGCTCGTCGGTCGTGGCGCGGTCGTAGCCGAGCGGCCGCACGGCCAGCTCCCGCTCCCGGAGCAGGTGCGCCAGGCTCATCGAACGCCATTCTGGCGGCCGAGCGGCTTTCGCACAACGGTGCTCTCGGCTGGTCCGCGGCGACCCGATCAGTCGGCCGCGAGCGCCGGCGCCTCCGGCCGCTCGCCCGCGAGGCGCGACGGCCACCAGTTCCGGCGCCCGAGCAGCGACACGACCGACGGCACGAGCAACGGCAAGGAGGACACGATGAGCGAACGCGTGATCGTCCGCGGCCCCGGCGAGGGGAGGACGCTGCTGGTCGGCGGCGGCGGCGACCGGGTGACCTGCAAGGCGCGGAGCGCGGAGACGGACGGCGGCTCCTTCTGCTTCGAGGTCTCGACGACGTCGGACTTCGGCTCGCCGCTGCACACGCACGCGTACCGGGAGCTGTTCTACGTGCTCGAGGACGAGTACGAGTTCACGGTCGAGCGCGACGGCGGTCCATCAGCCCGCCGCCCTCGAGGAGTTCTTCGAGGAGTTCGGCGTGCCCGTCGACGGGAGCGGGGCGGATCACGCCGAGCCACCGGAGCCGGCAGCGATGATCGCTGCGCTCGAGCGGAACGGCGTCCACGTCGTCGGCGCGCCCACCTGACACCGGCCCAGCCGGACGCCTGTACGAGTCCGCCGATCGCGCGAAGATGTCGCCGTGACGACCAGCCGGATCGAGGCGTTCAGCGACGGTGTCCTGGCCATCATCATCACGATCATGGTGCTGGAGCTGAAGGCTCCGCACGGCCACAGCCTGACGGCGCGCTCGACCTGCTGGCGGCAGCGGTCGCCTACCTGGCGCTGCAGACCATGATCGTCCGGGCCCAGGGCGCCGGCTCGCAGTTGCGACACGCGATCGGTCGCGACCTGAAGGGGAAGGTGTCGCCGGCGTTCTACGTCGGCGGGATCCTGTGCGCCGCGCTGATCGCGCACGGCCGTCTGGGAAGCTGGATCGCGATCGCCTGCTTCGTCGCGGTCGCGGTGACGTGGCTGGTGGCGGACCGCCGCGTCGAGCGCGCGGTCGCCGCCCACGTCGACGATCAGGTGCGCCCGGCAGGAATCGAACCTGCGACCTTTCGCTCCGGAGGCGAACGCTCTATCCCCTGAGCTACGGGCGCTGGGGCTCGACTAGTCTAGCCGCGATGGAGTTGACCGCCCGCATCGAGACGCTCGAGCTCGCCGAGACGTTCGTGATCTCACGCGAGTCGCAGGACGTCGCCGAGGTCGTGCAGGTGGAGCTCCGTCACGACGGCGTGTCCGGCTTCGGCGAGGGGGCGCCGATCGAGCGCTACGACGAGTCGGCGCGGTCGGCGCTCGCGTGGCTGGACGGGCTCCAGCTGGGGGACGATCCGTGGGCTCTGGACGCGATCGAGGAGCGCCTGCCGCCGGGCGAGCAGGCGGCGCGCGCCGCGGTCGACGCGGCGCTGCACGACCTGCAGGGCAAGCTCACCGGTTTGCCGGTGCACCGGCTGCTCGGCCTGCGCCGCGAGGGGCCGCCGACGTCGTGGACGGTCTGGCTGGGCGACCCCGACGACATGGCCCGCCGCGCCGAGGCCGCCACGGCGCGCGGCTTCAGGCGGCTGAAGCTGAAGCTCGGCGGCCGCGACGGGCTCGACCTCGACCGCGTGCGCGCGGTCCGCTCGGCCACCGAGCTGCCTCTTCAAGTCGACGTCAACGAGTACTGGTCGCTCGACGAGGCGCTCGAGTTGCTGCCGCAGATGGACATCGCCTACTGCGAGCAGCCGCTCCGGGCCGGCGATCCGGACGGGCCCGAGCTGAAGCGCCGCTCTCCGGTCCCGATCTACGTCGACGAGGACTGCCACACGCTCGCCGACGTCGCCGCCTGCGCCGAGCGGGCGCACGGCATCAACATCAAGCTGGCGAAGTCGGGCGGCATCCGCGAGGCGGTGCGGATGGTGCACGCGGCGCGGGCGCTCGGGCTCGGGGTGATGCTCGGCTGCATGGTCGAGTCGGGCCTCGGGATCGCCGCGGGTGTCCACGTGGCGAGCCTGATGGACCACGTCGACCTCGACGGCAACCTGCTGCTGGCCCGGGACCCGTGGCCGGGGCTCGAGTTCGTGGACGGTGTCCAGCTGCCGAGCGGGAAGGCGGGCCTGGGTGTCGCAGCGTAGGCTCCTGATCCTCGCCGAGGGTCGCTCGGACGACCCGCACTACGGCAAGACGGCGCGGGGCGTGCTCCGCTACCGGCCCGACGACGTGGTCGCGCTCGTCGACTCGACGCGACCCGGCTCGGAGGTCGACGGGAAGCCGGTGGTCGCCTCGGTCGCCGAGGGGCTGCGGTTCGAGCCCACCGCCGCGCTGGTCGGGGTGGCGACCGCAGGCGGGCGCTTCCCGCCCGAGTGGCGGGAGCTGTTGAAGCGCTGCATCGAGGCCGGCCTCGACATCGAGAACGGCCTGCACGAGTTCGTGAGCGACGACGCCGAGCTGGCGGCGCTCGCGGCCGAGCACGGGGTGGAGCTGCGCGACCTGCGCAAGGCGCCGCCCGGGCTGAACGTCCCGACGGGCGCGAACCTCGAGCACGACGCGACCGTCGTGCTGACCGTGGGCTCCGACTGCGCGATCGGGAAGATGACGGTGGCGCTCGAGCTCGACCGCGAGGCGCGCCGCCGGGGCGTGCGCAGCGAGTTCGTCCCCACCGGCCAGACGGGGATCGCGATCGCCGGCTGGGGGATCTCGGTCGACGCGGTCGTCTCCGACTTCGTGGCGGGCGCCACCGAGCGGCTCGTGCTCGAGGGCGTCGAGCGCGGCGGCGAGGTGCTGTTCGTGGAGGGCCAGGGATCGCTGCTGCACCCGATGTACTCGGGCGTCACGCTGGGGCTGCTGCACGGCTCGGCGCCGCATGCGTACGTGCTCTGCCACGAGGCGGGTTCGCACCTGGTCGACGAGAACGAGCGCTTCCCGATCCCGCCGCTCTCGCAGGTCGCCGAGCTGTACGAGCGCATCTCGCTCCTGCCGCGGCCGGCCAGGGTGGCGGCGGTGGCGCTCAACACGCGCTTCCTCGACGAGGACGCCGCGCGGGCGGCGATAGAGGAGGCGGAAGCCGAGACCGGCCTGCCGGCCGACGACCCCGTGCGCTTCGGCGCGGCGAAGCTCGTCGACGCGCTCGAGCCCGTCTGGACGGTCCGGGCGTAGGAATAGGCCCGCGCGGCCCGAAAGATGGGCCGCCCGGCCGATGACGACCGGGCGCGGGGCTGTCAACCTTCCGCGCGCACCACCCCCCAAGTCGGTCGTCTCTGAGAGGAAGCACGTTGAGGAAGCTCGCTGCGGCGCTTGCCGTGCTCGCGGTTGCGCTCGGCCTCGGCGCCGCGCGGGCGCAGGCGGACGACGTCACGTTCGGCGTCAACGACAACGCCGGCCTCTACGGCATCGGCGGCTCGACCTTCTGGTCGGCGCTCACCGGCGCGAACCTGCAGGTGAACACGATCATCCTGCGCTGGAACGAGCAGACGGCCGACGGGTTCGACGGCGCCGACGGGAGCTTCCTGCCGCAAGCGGTGCAGGCCGCCGCCGCGGCCGGGGTGCAGCTGGAGTTCGCGGTCTCGCCGCGCCATTCGGCGGAGCTGAGCGACCCGAGCGGCCCGCGCCGCTTCGCCGCCTGGCTGACGACGCTGGCGCAGACGTACCCGCAGGTGACGACGTACGTGGTGATGAACGAGTGCAACCAGCAGCTGTTCGCCAACCCGCAGTACCGCGGCGGCAAGAACGTCTCGGCCGCCGAGTGCGGCTCGTTCCTCGCCGCCGGCTACGACGCGCTCAAGGCGGTGAACCCGCGGATCTTCGTCTGGGGCCTGGGGCTCTCGCCGCGCGGCAACCTGCCCGACGGCGGCCGCAACCGCGCCTCGACCGACCCGATCGACTGGCTCGCCTATCTCGGCGACTGGTACCGCTCGAGCGGGCGGACGGCGCCGCTGATGGACGGCCTCGACCTGCACCCGTACCCGATCCCGCAGTCGCTGCCGTTCGCGAGCGGCTATGCCGATCCGCACAGCTACAGCGTGGCCAACCTGTCGCGCGCGTACCAGGCGTTCTACGACGCGTTCAAGGGCACGGCGCAACCGACCGTCGGGCCGGGGCGGCTGCCGGTGCAGCTGAACGAGGTCGGGATCCAGACCGCCGCGAACGGCCACGCCGGCTACACCGGCCGCGAGAACACCGCGAACGCGACGGGCGGGACGATCCCGCCCTACGACGGCGAGGCCTACCAGGCGCAGTGGTACCGCTCGCTCGTCGACGCGGCCGAGTGCGACGCCGACATCACGAACGTCAACATCTTCAAGCTGGTCGACGAGTCGGCGCTCGAGGGCTGGCAGAGCGGCCTCTACTACGCCGACTGGACGGCGAAGGCGTCGGCCGCCGCCGTCCGCGACGAGATCGCCGAGGACGCCGGCAGCTGCCCGACCGGCGCCGCGACGACCTGGACGCCCGGCTCGACGCCGCAGTTCGGACCGGCGCGGGCGAAGGGGAAGGGGAAGCCGGCCAGGACGCATATCGCGACGCGGAGGCCGGTGCTGCACAAGACGAGGACGTCGCGCGCGAAGCCGACGAAGACCTCGCACGCGTCGCATTCCTCGGGTCGCGGCAAGAAGCATCCGTAGCCGCGTCTTCTAAGGTGGCCGCGTGCTGGTCGCGGTCGTCTCGGACACGCACCTGCCGCGCGGCGCGCGCGCCCTCCCGGCCGAGTGCCTGCGCCGGCTCGCCGCCGCCGACCTGATCGTCCACGGCGGCGACCTCGTCTCGCTGGCGTTCCTGGAGGAGCTGCGGGCGATCGGTCCGCCGTTGCACGCCGTCTACGGCAACGTCGACGAGGAGGCCGTGCGCCGGACGCTGCCGAAGGAGCTCGTGGTCGAGACGGGGGAGGCGCGGATCGGCGTCGTCCACGTCCCCGGCCCCGCCGCCGGGCGGGAGGAGCGGCTCGCGAAGCGCTTCCCCGGCTGCGACGCGGTCGTCTACGGGCACACGCACCGCCCGCAGGTGACGCGCCACGGCGACGTCTGGATCCTCAATCCCGGCTCGCCTACGGAGCGCCGCCGCGAGCCGGTGCACACCATGATCGAGCTCGAGATCAGCGGGCGGGAGGTGGTGCCGCAGTTGATCGAGCTCGCGACTTGACACACGAACGCATGTTCCCTATAGTGACGAACACATGTTCGTTCGCATCCTCATCCTGGTCGGCGCGGCCGTCCTCATCTGGAGCATCGCGGCACGCTCGTCGAGCGCGCACGGCGCCAAGCAGACGATCGTCGTGAAGCGCTACGACACGCTCTGGTCGATCGCGCAGTCGCACTACGGCGGCGACGTGCGCGACGCGATCTGGCGCATCCAGCGCGCGAACCACCTGGCCGGCGCCACGGTTACGCCGGGCCAGAAGCTCGTCCTGCCGTAGCCCGGCGGGTCGTGCCGGTCGCCTTGCGACAATCGGCGGCGCATGGACCTCGACCTCGTCTTCCTCGGCACGTCCGGGAGCGCGCCGACGGCCGGGCGCGCCCCGACCGCGCTGCTCGTCCGCCGCGGCGGCGAGCGCCTCCTGTTCGACTGCGGCGAGGGCACGCAGCGGCAGCTCATGCGCTCCACCGTCGGGCTGCCCGACCTGGAGGACGTCTTCCTGACGCACTTCCACGCCGACCACTACCTCGGGCTTCCCGGCATGCTGAAGACGTTCCAGCTGCGGCAGCGCGACGTGCCGTTGACGATCTACGGCCCGCCCGGCCTCCGCGACCTCTTCTCGGGCCTGCGACGGGTCTTCGGGCGGGTCGCCTATCCGCTCGAGCTGGTCGAGGTGCGTCCCGGCGAGACGCTCGAGCGCGACGGCTACCGGATCCTCGTCTTCCCGGTGCACCACGGCGTCGCCGCGGTGGGCTACGCGCTCGTCGAGGACACGCGGCCGGGGCGGTTCGACGTGCAGACCGCGGATGCGCTCGGCGTCCCGAACGGGCCCGAGCGCGGCGCCCTGCAGCGCGGCGAGTCGGTGACGCTGCCCGACGGGCGGGTCCTCACCCCCGACGCCGTGGTCGGCGCGGCGAGGCCGGGCCGCACGATCGTCGTACCCGGCGACACGGCGCCGACCGAGGCGGTGCTGGCGCTCGCCGGCGGCGCCGACGTGCTCGTCCACGAGGCGAGCTTCGCCGACGAGGAGCGCGAACGGGCCGCCGAGACGCTCCACTCCACCGCGACGCAGGCGGCGGAGCTGGCCCGCGACGCCGGCGTGCGGATGCTCGCGCTGACGCACTTCTCGCCCCGCTACTTCGGCCCGGAGCTGCTCGAGGAGGCGCGGGCGATCTTCCCCGAGAGCTACGCGCCGCGCGACTTCGACGTGATCGAGGTGCCGTTCCCCGAGCGCGGAGCGCCGCGGCTGATCAAGAACGGGGCCCGCCCCGAGCGGGTCTCGCCGGCGCCGACCTAGATCTGCCAGGCGCCGCCGCGCAGCAGCGGCACCGTCTCGCCCGACCGGGCGACGCCGGTGACGTTCACCTCGTCGCCGCCGATCATGAAGTCGATGTGGATCTCGCTGCGGTTGACCCGTGCGACGTCCTCGGGGCCCACGCCGGTCGCGTAGCCGCTGCCGAGCGCCAGGTGGCTGGCCGAGTTCTCGTCGAGGAGCGTCGTGTGGAAGACCGCGCCGGTACGGCCGACCCGCCCCTCGCGATCCACGAGCGCCGTCTCGCCGAGCCGCGAGGCGCCCTCGTCCACCGCGCAGCGCGCGCGCAGCACGTCGGCGTTGCGCTCCGCGTCGATCCGGACCGCGCGGCCGCCCTCGAACTCGACCCGCAGGCCCTCGATCTCCGAGCCGTTCACGACGAGCGGTCGCGTCGCGCTGACGACGCCGTCGGCCCGGAGCGGATCGGGCGTCGTCCAGATCTCCTCGGTCGGCAGGTTCGGGATGTAGACGACGCCGTCCACCGTCTCCCCGCCCGGCGTGTCGAGCGCGAAGCGCGACGTGGGGAGGAGCCCGATCCGCAGGTCGGTGCCCGGACCCTCGAAGTGCAGCTCGTCGAGCCCGAGCGCGTCGATGCCCAGCGCGTTCTCGTGCAGCTCGCGCACGTGCGCCGTCCAGGCCGCGGCCGGGTCGTCCTCGTCGAACCGCAGCACGAACCTCAGCTGCTCGAGGAGCCGCCGCATCGCCTCGTCGGGGTCGACCCCGGGGTGGACTGCGGCCGCCCAGCCGGTGGTCGGCGCGGGCACGACGCACCAGTTCGTGGTGCGGTCGTTGATCACCTGGAACATCTCGCGCACCCGGGGCAGTCCGTCCTTGCCGGCGCGCGCCGGGTCGATCCCGTCGAGGGCGCCCGGGGGCACGACGGGCTGCAGCGAGATGCGCGCGCCGTGCGCCTTCCCGAGACCGAGCACGCGGTCGGCCCACCAGTGCGGCACGAAGTCGAGCGTCTCCTCGGCCGCCAGCTGGAGCCGCGTCCGCTTCACCTGCGGGTCGAACCACCACGGGTCGACGAACGCCGCGCCGCGTGCGTACGCGAGGGCGCCGATCTCGCGCACGAGCGGGGCGTGCTCGGGCGCGCACTGGATGCCGACGATCTGCCCCGGCTGGACGTTCACACCGACCTCGACGATGAGTCGCGCCAGCTGCTGCAGGAAGCCCTGGTCCACGACGCGCGATCGTAGTAGATGCTCGCAGGCCTGTCCGCCGGCCCGTGTACTCTTCGTCCGCCAACCCCTTTAACCCGGTCCAGCGAGGCCGGAAAGGAGTCCGATGCATACGCCTGCCGTGACTGCGGCCGGAAAGGTCCTGCTCGACGACGAGGCCATCCGCCGCACGCTCTCCCGCATCGCGCACGAGATCATCGAGCGAAACGACGAGCTCGACGCCGTCGCGCTGGTCGGCATCCACACGCGCGGGGTGCCGCTGGCCCAGCGCCTGCGCCGGCTGATCGCCGACCGGACCGGCGACGAGCTCGACCTCGGCCAGCTCGACATCACCTTCCACCGCGACGACGTGCACGTCCACGGCGGCCAGGCGCCGCGGCGGCCGCAGCCGGTCGTCCGCGACACGCGACTCGGCTTCGACCTCGCCGGCCGCACGGTCATCCTCGTCGACGACGTCCTCTACACGGGCCGCACGATCCGCGCCGCGATCGACGCGCTCTTCGAGTTCGGCCGCCCCGACCGGGTGCAGCTGGCCGTGCTCGCCGACCGCGGCCACCGCGAGCTGCCGATCCGGCCCGATTACGTCGGCAAGAACCTGCCCACGGCGCGCAGCGAGCGCGTCCAGGTGGAGCTGGTCGAGGTCGACGAGGTCGACCGCGTCCTGCTCGTCGCCGAGCAGGAGGAGCCGGCCGATGACTGAGCCCGGATCCGCCGACGCCCGCGGGGCGGGGCGCCCGCCTGGCCCGCCAGGCCGCTCCCCGTCCGGCTCCGGCCCGGACGAAGACCGTGTCCGGGCCTCCACCCGGCCGGTGCGCCTCGGGACGCGAGCAGACCGAACGGGCCCCGGCCCGTCCAATGTGCTCCCGCCCCGCCCCGACGACCCGGTCGAACGCCCCGCAGATCACGCGCCCCGGCGGATCCAGGCCGAGCTGAGAGTCGTGGGCGGCGACCTGCTGCCCCCGCCCGCCCGGCGCCGCCACCTGCTGACGATGGCGGACGTCGACCGCGACGACGTCGAGCGGCTGCTCGCGACCGCCGACTCCTTCGCCCGCGCCCAGGAGCGCGAGACGAAGAAGCTGCCGACGCTGCGCGGCCGCCTCGTCCTCAATCTCTTCTACGAGTCCTCGACGCGCACGAGCTCCTCGTTCGAGCTCGCGGCGAAGCGGCTCTCGGCCGACACGCTCACGCTCAAGTCGGCCGGCTCGTCCGTCGACAAGGGCGAGTCGCTGAAGGACACGGCCCTGACGCTCTCGGCCTACGGGCCGGACGTGATCGTGATCCGCCACCCCCAGGCGGGCGCGCCCGGCTTCGTCGCCGCCCACACCGAGGCGCACGTGGTGAACGCCGGCGACGGCAAGCACCAGCACCCGACGCAGGCGCTGCTCGACCTGTACGCGATGAAGGAGGCGTTCGGACGGCTCGCCGGCCTGCACGTGGCGATCGTCGGCGACGTCCTGCACTCGCGCGTCGCCCGCTCGCTGGTGCAGGCGCTGCGGCTCGTCGGCGCCGACGCGGTGCTCGTCGGGCCGCCGCCGCTGCTGCCCGAGCACCTGGCGCCGGCGACCCACGACATCGGCGCGATCGCCGACGCCGACGTCGTCTACGTCCTGCGCATGCAGCGCGAGCGGATGCTCGAGGGGGCCAACTTCGTCCCGTCGCTGCGCGAGTACGCCGCCCGCTGGGGGATCACCCCCGAGCGGCTGCGCGAGGGCCAGCGGGTCATGCACCCCGGCCCGCTCAACCGCGGCGTCGAGATCGACCCGCGCGTCGCCGACTCGCCCGCCACGCTGGTCGTCGACCAGGTGCGCGCCGGGCTCGTCGTGCGGATGGCGGTGCTCTACGACCTGTTGACGGCGGGGCCGGTGCCCGTCGAGGCCGCGGTGGGGGTGGTCGCGTGACCCTCTCCGGGACGATCGGCCACGACGACCTGGTCATCCGCGGCGCCCGGCTGCTCGACCCGGTGCAGGGGCTCGACGAGTCGCTCGACGTGCGGATCGACGGGGGCACGATCGCGCAGCTCGGCCGCGACCTCGACACGAACGAGCACCGCGTGATCGACGCCCAGGGGCTCGTGCTCGCACCGGGCTTCGTCGACCCGCACGTGCATCTGCGCACCCCGGGCCGCGAGGACGAGGAGACGATCGAGTCGGGCACCGCCGCGGCGGCGGCGGGCGGCTACTGCGCGATCCTGGCCATGCCGAACACCGACCCGGTCGTCGACGACGCCGATGTGCTGCGCGGCCTACGCGAGCGGGCCGAGCGCGAGGCGCACGTGCCGGTCGGGTTCATGGCTGCCATCACCCGCGGCCAGGCCGGCGCCGAGCTGACCGATCTCGGCGAGCTGGCCGACGCCGGCGCCGCCGCCTTCACCGACGACGGCCGCCCGGTCGCGGCGGCCGGGGTGATGCGGCGGGCGCTGCAGTACAACGCGATCACCGGCCGGCCGATCGCCGTCCACTGCGAGGAGCCGACGCTCACCCGCGGCGGCCACGCGCACGCCGGCCCGGTCGCCGAGGAGCTCGGGATCGGCGGCTGGCCGTCGCTCGGCGAGAGCCTGATGGTGGGCCGCGACCTGGCGCTCGCCGCCGAGACGCACCAGCCGGTGCACCTGATGCACCTGTCGGCTCGCGAGTCGGTCGAGCACCTGGAGCGGGCGCTCGCCCAGGGCGTCCGCGCCAGCGGCGAGGTCACCCCGCACCACCTCTGCCTCACCGAGGAGGCGGTGCGCGGGCTCGACCCGAACGTGAAGATGAACCCGCCGCTGCGCTCCGAGGACGACCGCAGGGCGCTGCTCGACGCGCTCAGGGAAGGGACGATCCAGGCGGTCGCGACCGATCACGCGCCGCACAGCCGCGAGGAGAAGGAGGCGCCGTTCGAGGAGGCGCCGTTCGGCGTGATCGGCCTCGAGACGGCGTTCGCCGCGCTCTACACCCACCTGGTGGAGCCCGGGCTGCTGCGGCTGGAGACGCTGCTCGAGCGGATGTCGGCCGGCCCGGCCGCGATCTTCGCCCTCGACCGGCCGCGGATCGCCGTCGGCGCGCCCGCGAACCTGGCGCTGCTCGATCTGAACGCCGCCTGGCGGGTGGAGCCCGAGCGGCTGCGCTCGCGCTCCGTCAACTCCTGGTTGCTCGGCGCCCGCCTGCGCGGGGCCGTCGTCGCCACGATCGCCGCCGGGCGCCTGGTGCACCAATCATGAGCGGGTTCCTGATCCTCGAGGACGGGGCGGTGTTCCCCGGCGAGTCGGTCGCGGCGCCGGGCGTGGCCTTCGGCGAGGCCGTCTTCACGACCGCGATGAGCGGCTACCAGGAGACGGTCACCGACCCGAGCTACGCCGGCCAGATCGTCTGCTTCACCGCGGCGATGGTGGGCAACTACGGCGTCGACGACGCCCGCACCCAGTCGAGCCGCGTCCATGCGACGGCGGCGGTGATGCGCGAGGCGCGCGGGCCGGAGTGGACCGACTGGCTCGCCGGGCACGGCATCGTGGCGCTGAGCGGCATCGACACCCGCTCGCTGGTCGTGCACCTGCGCGAGCAGGGCTCGATGCGCGCCGGCGCGTTCGCGGGCGAGACGCCGCACGAGGAGGCGCTCGCCGCGGTGCGGGCGCAGCCGTCGATGGCGGGCGCCGCGCTCGTCGCCGACGTCTCGCCCGACGAGCCGTACACCTTCGCGGCCGACGGCGAAGCCCGGGTCGCGGTCGTCGACTACGGCTGCAAGACGTCGATCCTGCGGCGGCTCGCCGAGGCGGGCGCGGCCGTCGACGTCTACCCGCACGACGTCGACGCCGACACGCTCGCGGGCTACGACGGCGTGCTCCTGGGCAACGGGCCCGGCGACCCGGCCCCGCTCGCCGCCGAGAC
Source organism: Gaiellaceae bacterium (assembly GCA_036380895.1). Taxonomy (GTDB): domain Bacteria; phylum Actinomycetota; class Thermoleophilia; order Gaiellales; family Gaiellaceae; genus PALSA-600. Next base: position 78,777 of record DASVDV010000011.1, read on the forward strand.
GCAGGTCGTCCGCGACCTGCTGGGCCGCACGTCGATCCTCGGCGTCTGCCTGGGCCATCAGCTGCTCGCGCAGGCGACCGACCGCGAGACGTTCAAGCTGCCGTTCGGGCACCGCGGCGCGAACCACCCGGTGATCGACCACCGCACCGGCCGCGTGCTCGTCACCTCGCAGAACCACGGCTTCGCGGTGGCGCCCGGCGGCGAGGACGGCGTCGTCTACAGCTCGCTCTACGACGGCACCGTCGAGGGGCTCCACTACCCGGAGCTGCGGGCGCGCTCGGCGCAGTTCCACCCGGAGGCGAGCCCGGGCCCGCACGACGGCGCGGCGATCATCCGCGAATGGGTCGGGGAGCTGACCCATGCCTAGGCGCGACGACCTCCATTCGATCTGCCTGATCGGCTCGGGGCCGATCGTGATCGGACAGGCGGCCGAGTTCGACTACGCGGGCTCGCAGGCGCTGAAGGTGCTGCGCCAGGACGGGTTCCGCACGATCGTGGTCAACTCGAACCCGGCGACGATCATGACCGATCCGGGCTTCGCCGACCGCACGTACCTGGAGCCGCTGGACGTCGAGGGCGTGACGAGCGTGTTGCGGCGGGAGCGGCCGGACGCGCTGCTGCCGACGATGGGCGGCGGGACGGCGCTGAACCTGGCGCGCGAGCTGACCGGCTCGGGGATCCTGGAGGAGCTGGGGGTGGAGCTGATCGGCGCCGACATCGACGCGATCAACCGCGCCGAGGACCGGCAGCTGTTCAAGCAGGCGGTCGAGGCGTGCGGGCTGAAGGTGCCGACGTCGCGGATCGTCACGTCGCTGGAGCAGCTGGAGGGGGTCTCGCTGCCGGCGGTGGTGCGGCCGGCGTTCACGCTGGGCGGCCACGGCGGCGGGTTCGCCGACACGGCCGAGCAGCTGCGGCGTACGGTGGAGCGGGGACTGGCGGAGTCGCCGATCCACCAGGTGCTGGTGGAGGAGTCGGTGCGCGGCTGGGACGAGTTCGAGCTCGAGGTGGTGCGCGACCGGGCCGACAACGTGGTGATCGTCTGCTCGATCGAGAACATCGATCCGATGGGCGTGCACACGGGCGACTCGATCACGGTGGCGCCGCAGATGACGCTCTCGGACGAGGCCTACCAGGAGCTGCGCGACAGCGCCATCGCCGTGATCCGGGCGGTGGGGGTGGACACGGGCGGCTCGAACATCCAGTTCGCGCGCGACCGCGTCACGGGCGACATCCGGGTGATCGAGATGAACCCGCGCGTGTCGCGCTCCTCGGCGCTCGCGTCGAAGGCGACCGGCTACCCGATCGCGAAGGTGGCGGCGAAGCTGGCGGTCGGCTACACGCTCGACGAGATCCCGAACGACCTGACGGGGACGACGCCGGCGAGCTTCGAGCCGACGCTCGACTACGTGGTGGTGAAGATCCCGCGCTTCGCGTTCGAGAAGTTCCCGCGGGCCGACCGGACGCTCGGCACGCAGATGAAGTCGGTGGGCGAGACGATGGGGATCGGCCGCACCTTCCGGCAGGCGTTCGTGAAGGCGCGGCGCGGCCTGGAGGGCCGGTTCGAATGGAGCCCCGAGAACATGCATCCCTGGTTCGTGCGCGAGCTGGAGGAGATCGACGCGGAGGAGCGCAGGCAGCGCTCGGAGCGGCCGGTCTACCGGCGGATCGACTCGTGCGCAGGCGAGGTGCACGCCGACTCGAACTACTACTACTCGACCTGGGGCGAGGCCGACGAGGCGCCGCCGACCGGCGAGGCGCGGCGCGTGGTGATCCTCGGCTCGGGGCCGAACCGGATCGGCCAGGGCGTCGAGTTCGACTACTGCTGCGTGCACGCGGTGCAGACCTTCCGCGGGCTCGGCTACGAGGCGATCATGGTCAACTGCAACCCCGAGACCGTCTCGACCGACTACGACACCTCCGACCGGCTCTACTTCGAGCCGCTCGACGCCGAGTCGGTGCTCGCCGTCTGCGAGCGAGAGCGGCCGGAGGGGGTGGTGATCCAGTTCGGCGGCCAGACGCCGCTGAAGCTGGCGCCGGCGATCGAGCGGGCGGGGTTCACCATCCTCGGCACCCAGTTCGACGCCGTCGACCTGGCCGAGGACCGCGAGCGGTTCGGCCTGCTGCTCGACGAGCTCGGCATCCGCTGCCCGGAGTGGGGGATCGCCGCGTCGGCCGAGGAGGCGATCGCGGTCACGCGCCGCATCGGCTTCCCGGTGCTGGTACGGCCGTCGTACGTGCTCGGCGGCCGCGCGATGCGGGTGTGCCACGACGACGCCGACGTGCGCGCCGCGTTCGCCGGCGTCGACGGGCCGGTGCTCGTCGACCGCTTCCTCGAGAACGCGATCGAGATCGACGTCGACGCGCTCTGCGACGGCGCCGACACCTACGTCGGCGCGGTGATGCAGCACGTCGAGGAGGCCGGCGTCCACTCGGGCGACTCGGCCTGCGTGCTGCCGGCGCAGTCGCTCGGCGCCGAGACCTCCGCCGAGATCGCGCAGATCGTGCGCCGGCTCGGGCCCGCTCTGCGGGTGGTCGGCCTGCTGAACGTGCAGCTCGCCGTCTGCGACGACGAGGTGTTCGTGCTCGAGGTGAACCCGCGCGCGTCGCGCACGGTGCCGTTCGCCTCGAAGGCGACCGGCGTCAACCTCGTCGACGCGGCCTGCCGGCTCGCCGCCGGCGCGAAGCTCGCCGACCTCGGCCTGCCGGCCGAGCGGCCGCCCAGGCAGGTGAGCGTGAAGGCGGCCGTGCTGCCGTTCGCACGCTTCGCCGGCGCCGACCCGGTGCTCGGGCCGGAGATGCGCTCCACCGGCGAGGTGATGGCCTCGGCGAAGGACCTGCCGACCGCGTTCGCGAAGGCCGAGCGGGCCGCCGGCCGGGCGCTGCCCTCCGACGGCGGGGTGTTCCTGTCGGTGCGCGACGCCGACAAGGACGCGCTCGTCCCGGTCGCGGCTGCGTTCGCCGGGCTCGGCTTCCACCTGGTGGCGACGAGCGGCACCGCGCGCACGCTGCGGGCCGCCGGGCTCGACGTCGGCGACGTCCGCAAGGTGACGGCGGCGGGGGAGGGGCCGACGGTGGTCGACCTGATCCGCCGCGGCCGCTGCGACCTGGTCGTGAACACGCCCGACGGCGGGCCGGAGCCGCGCTCGGACGGCTACCTGATCCGCGAGGCGGCGCTCGCCGCGCGCGTGCCGTGCATCACTACGATCGCGGCCGCATCGGCGGCGGTGCACGCGATCGCGAACGCCCGCGCCGAGACGGCGCTGTCGCTGCAGGAGCGGATCGACGTCGAGGTGCGCGCCCGTGCGTCGTAGCTCGCTCGCCGTCGTCGCGGTCGACCCGGTCGGGCCGTACAGCCTGCTGCGGCTCGGGCGCGGCGACGTCGACCCGGGCGTACCGGGGCAGTTCTTCATGGTCGAGGCGCCCGGGCGGCTGCTGCCGCGGCCCCTCTCGCTGTGCACGGCCCCGCGCGGCGAGCTCGGGTTCCTGATCGACCCGATCGGGCCCGGCACCCGAGCGCTCGTCGAGCTGGAGCCCGGGGACCGCGTCCACGTGCTCGGGCCGCTCGGCAACGGGTTCCGTCTCGACGTCGAGCGGCCGGTGCTGGTCGGCGGCGGGATCGGCGTCGCGCCGCTGCCGTACCTGTCGGAGGCGCTCGAGCGGCCGCCCGCGGTGCTCGGGTTCCGCTCCGCGTGGCACGCCGAGGCGGCGGCGCTCGTCCCGAACGCCGAGGTGGTGATCGACCCGGTGCTCGTCACCGACGCGCTGCCGGAGGGGCGCACCGTGCTCGCCTGCGGGCCGGAGGCGATGCTGGAGGCGCTGCGGGCGGTCGCGCCCGGCGCCCAGCTCGCCTGGGAGGCGCCGATGGCGTGCGGCTACGGCGCCTGCTACGGCTGCGCGGTCGAGATCGACGGCGAGCTGAAGCGACTCTGCGTGGAGGGGCCTGTCCTGTGCTCCTCCTGAACGCGAGCGGCTGCCTCGACGCGCTGACCGCGCCCGAGACGGCGCGCCAGCTGGACGCGTTCGTGACGAAGACGGTGACGCCGGAGCCGCGCGGCGGCAACCGGCCGCGCCGCATCGCCGAGACCGAGAGCGGGATGCTCAACGCGATCGGTCTCGCCAACCCGGGGCGGGACGCGTTCGTCGCCGGGATGCTGCCGCGGCTGCGCGAGCTGGGCGTGCCGCTCTGGGTGTCGGTCGGCGGGTTCTCGGCCGACGGCTATGCGGCCACGTGCGCGCTGCTCGAGGACGTGACGGTCGAGCTGAACCTCAGCTGCCCGAACGTCGACGAGGCGCCCGAGACGGCGGCCGAGATCGTCGCCGCCTGCCGGGCCGCGACCTCGCTGCCGCTCTACGCGAAGCTCTCGCCGCACGCGTGGGACGTGGGCGAGACGGTGCGCGCGGTCGAGGCGGCCGGAGCAGACGGGATCAGCCTCGTCAACACGCTCCGCGGCGCGGCGCTCGACGCGTCGTTGCGGCCGGTGCTCGCGCGCGGCTCGGGCGGCTATTCGGGACCGGGGCTGAAGCCGGTCGCGCTCGCCGCGGTGCTCGCGGCGCGACGCGCGACGAACCTGCCGATCGTCGGCATGGGCGGCGTCTCGACGGGCCGCGACGCGCTCGAGCTGATCGCCTGCGGCGCGACGCACGTCGCGATCGGCACCGCGCTCTTCGCCGATCCGGGCGCGCCCGGGCGCATCCGGGAGGAGCTCGCCGAGGCCGCGCGGGACGCCGGATTCGAGCATGCGGAACACGCGTTTTGCGCCGCGCTCGGAGGCGTTGTCCAACCGGTCAACTAAACTGGCCGGTGCCGCTTGCACCTCGTCGGGAGGTTGGTAGGATGCGGCGCTCATGGTGCCGTCGCAGACGCAGGTCCAGGCTCCCGTCCGCTCGCTCGACCAGCGGATGGAGGCGCTGAAGCGGGCCAATGACATTCGCGTCAAGCGCGCCCAGCTGAAGAAGGACCTGAAGGCGGGCACCGTCTCGATCGAGCAGATCCTCGGCGCCCCGCCCGAGTACGTCTCGACGGCGAAGGTCTTCGACATGCTCATGGCCGTGCCGAAGTTCGGCCGCGTCAAGGCGGCCCGCATGCTCAACCAGTGCCGCATCAGCCAGTCGAAGACGGTCGGCGGCCTCTCCGACCGCCAGCGGCACGAGCTGATTGCCCTCTTCAACCGCTAGCCCCGTCTTTGTCGTCACGGGCCCGTCCGGGGCCGGCAAGGGGACGATGGTGGAGGCGCTCCTGGCGCGCGTCCCGCGGCTGCGGCTCGCCGTGTCGGCGACGACGCGCGCGCGGCGGCCGGGCGAGGTCGACGGCGTCCACTACTGGTTCATCGACGACGAGGAGTTCGACCGGCGGATCGCCGACGGCGGCTTCCTGGAGACGTTCGAGTTCCCGTGGGGCCAGCGCTCGGGCACGCTCGTCTCGGAGCTCAGCCGCATCGCCGGCGACGGCGGCGTCCCGCTGCTCGAGCTGGAGCTGAACGGCGCCCTCGCGGTGAAGGAGCAGGTCGAAGGGGCGACGACGATCTTCGTCGACGCGCCGCTCGACGAGCTCGAGAAGCGGCTGCGCGCCCGCGCCACCGAGAGCGCCGGCGAGATCGACGAGCGGATCGCGCTCGCCCGCCAGCAGAAGCTGCTCGCCGCCCGCTTCGACTACGTGGTCGAGAACGACGACCGGCGCCGCGCCGCCGACGAGTGCGTCGACATCGTCCGGCGGGTCCTGAACGGCGCCGCTACCATGGCCCCATGATTCATCCCCGCATCGACGAGCTCATGAACCAGGTCGACTCGCGCTACGCGCTGGTGATCGTCGCCGCCAAGCGCGCGCGGCAGATCAACAACTACCACCACCAGCTCGGCGAGGGGACCTTCGAGGACTTCGCGCCGCCCATGGTGCAGTCCCGGTCGAAGAACTACCTGACGATGGCCCTCGAGGAGACCGCCGAGGGCAAGATCGTCTACGAGTACTCGCGCCGCTAGCCCCGAACGGGCACACTCCGGCGGTGGCGACGATCCTGCTCGGGGTCACCGGGGGCATCGCGGCGTACAAGTCGTGCGAGCTGACGCGGCTGCTCGTGAAGGCCGGCCACGACGTCGTGCCGCTGGTCACGCCCGGCGCGGAGCGGTTCGTGCGCGCCGAGACGTTCCACGCGCTTGCTCGCCGGCGGGCGAGCGACGATCCGTACCCGCACCTGGCGCGCGCCGACCTGCTCGTCGTCGCCCCGTGCACCGCGAACACGCTGGCGAAGCTCGCACACGGCCTGGCCGACAACGTGCTCACCGAGGCGGCGCTCGCCCACCGCGGGCCGCTGCTGCTCGCGCCGGCGATGAACCCGCGCATGTGGGCGGCCTCCGCGACGCGCGCGAACGTCGAGACGCTCCGCGCGCGCGGGGTCGAGCTGGTCGGCCCGGACGAGGGCGAGCTGGCCGAGGGCGAGTGGGGGGTCGGCCGGATGGCGGAGCCGGGGGAGATCTTCGGGCGTGTCGAGCAGCTGCTCGCCCCGCCGACGCTGGCGGGCCGACGGGTGCTCATCACCGCGGGCGGGACGCGCGAGCCGGTCGACTCGGTGCGCTTCGTCGGCAACCGCTCGTCCGGCCGGATGGGAGTGGCGCTCGCCGAGGAGGCGCGCCGGCGCGGCGCCGACGTGGTGCTGCTCGCGGCGAACCTGCAGGTGCCGGCGCCGGCGGGCGTGGAGACGATTCCGACGCCGACCGCGGAGGCGATGCTCGACGCCGCGCTCGCCCTCGCCGACGTCGACGTGGCGCTGCTCGCCGCCGCGGTCGCCGACTACCGGCCGGCGGCGCCGCTGGCGGGGAAGCGGGCGAAGGACGGCGCGGCGTGGGCGCTCGAGCTGGAGCCGACCGTCGACGTCGCGCGCAGCCTCGGCGAGCGCAAGCAGCCCGGGCAGGTGCTCGTCGCGTTCGGCGCCGAGCACGGGGAGGCGGGTGTCGAGCGCAAGCGCGGCATGCTCGAGTCGAAGCACGCCGACCTCGTCGTCTTCAACGACGTCGGCCGCGCCGACGTCGGCTTCGACGCCGCCGACAACGAGGTCGTGCTGCTCGGGGCCGGCCCGGACCGGCGGATCCCGAAGGCGTCGAAGCCGGCGATCGCGGCGGCGATCCTCGACGCGGTCGAGGAGCTGCTCGCTACGGGGTGATCGCGTCGCCGCGGGCGATCTCGCCGGCGGTGAGGACATCCGCGCGCAGGCCGCCGCGGTGGACGAGCGCACGCAGCACCGGCCGCATCGCGTAGCCCTCGACGACGGCGCACGGCTCGCACAGGCGCCGCCCGACGCAGCGGACGTCGCCGAGCCGGAACTCGTGCCCGACGAGCGCGTTCAGGTCGACGCCGCGCGTGACGATGTTCCGGCGGTGCTCGCCGGGGCCGAGCGGCGGCGCGAACGACTCGCACACCTCGGCCTCGATCAGCGTCAGCGCGCTGCCCGGCAGCCCCGACGGAAAGGTGCCGGTGCCGGCCACGTGCCGGTCGCCGTCGAGGCCGAGCCCGACGATCGCCTGCACGCGCCCGAGCTCCACGGCGGGCGCGCCGGCGGACGGCGCGACGAAGATCGCCTCGACCGTGCCCGCGAGCGCGGGTCTCTCCGGCAGCGCCGGGCGCGCCAGGGCCACGTCGGCGGCCGCGACGAGATAGCCGGCCTCCAGCTCGCCGTCGCCGTCGCCGCTGCCGGCCGGGTCCCAGATCACCGCCGACGGCACGCCGAAGCGGACCACGGCGCGACGCTCGCCGGCGCCCGTGCGCACGAGGCCGATCCACGGGCCCGGCCAGGCGAAGCTCCCGGGGTCGGAGACGGGGACGAGCCCGAGGCCGAGGCCGCCCAGCCAGCGCGAGATGCGCCAGCCGGCGACGTCCTCGCCCGGCGGCGGCACCGGCACCGCGTCGAGCGGCAGCTCGAGGATGCTCGCCACGCAGGCGGCGAAGGTCGAGGCCTCGGTGGCGCGGCCGGCGACGGCGACGTCCTGCACGATGCGAGTCTACGAGGGCACGCTACCGTGGCGAGACGGCCATGAGCGAGGCGTACGCACTCTTCCGGGAGGGTCAGAAGCGGCTGCGGTCGGGGTTGACGGCGCAGGCGACGGTGCCGCTGGAGAAGGCGAAGAAGCTGGAGCCGGCGAAGGCGTCGATCCGCGAGGCGCTCGGCATCGCGTACTTCCGGCTGCACCGCTGGGAGGAGGCGGAGGCGGAGTTCCGGGCGATCGTCGAGGATCTCTCGCCGGCGGACGACTACGCGCACTACGCGCTGGGGCGGGCGCTCGAGCAGCAGGGTCGCGCGACGGAGGCGAACGGGCACTACAAGCTCGCGAGCTCGATGAAGCCGCGGTCGGAGGAGTATGCGGACCGCATCCTCGACCTCGATCAGTCCGCCGGTTGAGGGCGGTCGTGCAGCGCGTCACCCGGGCGCGGGTGACGCCCGGCGGCGCGATCGGCGCCGGCCTGTGCGTCCTGCTCGGCGTGGCGGACGGCGACGACGAGGCGGCCGCCGACGCTCTCGCGGGCAAGGTGGCGCGGCTGCGGATCTTCGCCGACGAGGAGGGGCGCTTCGACCGCTCGCTGCTCGACACGGGCGGCGAGGCGCTGGTCGTCAGCCAGTTCACGCTCCTCGCAGATACGCGGAAGGGCAACCGCCCGAGCTTCACCGCCGCCGCGCCTCCGGAGCTGGCGGAGCCGCTCTACCTCCGCTTCTGCGAGGCGCTGCGAGCGCTCGGCGTGCGCGTCGAGACGGGCGTCTTCGGCGCCAGGATGCAGGTGGACCTCGTCAACGACGGCCCCGTCACCATCGTCATCTGAGACTCCCGTACGGCCGCTGGCCGGAACCGAGCGCGTCGAGCGCGCGGTCGACGTCGTCCTCGTCGTTGTAGAGGTGCCACGAGGTGCGCAACCGGCCGCCGCGCACCGCCGCGACGATCCCTGCGCGTTCGAGCCGCTCGGCGGCGCCCGGCAGATCCGCGCTGACGATCGCGCTGTTCGACGGCTGCAGGCCGATGCCGGCCCGGAAGCGGTTCGCGAGGCCGACGTCGTGCTCGTGGATGGTGTCGATGCCCACGGCTTCGAGCGTCTCCAGCGCCGGCCGGGTGCCGACCCACGAGAACCAGGCGGGGGAGACGTCGAAGCGCCGTGCATCCCGCGCCAGGCGCAGCGGCGGCCCGAAGTAGCTCGCGTGCACGTCCTCTCCCGCGTACCAGCCGGCGCTGTGCGGCACGGCCGCCTCGAGCAACCGTTCGGAGAGCGTCAGGAACGCGGTGCCCCGCGGCGAGAGCAGCCACTTGTAGGCCGAGCAGACAACGGCGTCGAAGCGGCTCGCGTCGACCGGCAGCCAGCCGGCCGCCTGCGTCGCGTCGCAGATCGTCAGCGCGCCGGCGGCGGCGGCAGCCTCCGCGATCGCGTCCAGGTCGGCCACCTCGCCGGTCGACATCTGCACCGCGCTGAAGGCGGCGGCGTCGGCGCCCGCCGCGATCTCGTCGGGGAGACGCGCGGGCGGCACCGTCCGCACCTCGAGCCGCGGCTGCACGAGCAGCGGAAAGAGCGTCGAGGTGAACTCCACGTCGGGGACGACGACCCGCGCGCCGTCGGCCAGCGCGGTCACGACCGAGCCGACGAGCTCCGAGACGGTCGAGCCGACGGCGACCCGCTCGACGAGAACGCCGACGAGTCGCGCGAACGAGGCCCGCGACCCCTCGACGCTGTCGCCCCAGCCCTCCCAGCTCGTGCGGCCGCCGTGCCAGTCGGCGAGCGCCGCCTGCAGCGCCTCCCAGGCCGGCCGCGGCGGCAGCCCGTAGCTCGCCGTGTTGCAGTAGACGCCGGCCGGATCGAACAGCGCGCGCGCCTCCGCCAGCTCCACGCGCGCGATCCTAACGGCATGCCTCATCTGCTACCTTCCGGCCACCACATTTCGAGCAGTTTTCGAGGTGGGCGCGTCGCGCCCATTTTTCGTCTGAGGACACGTTTTCTCTCGAATGACCACAGCCCAGCACACGAAGGAACACGAGCTCCAACGCGATGTCTCCCGCACCGTCGAGCAGTCGCTCCCGGGCGTGGAGGTGCTCGCGCTCGAGCTGACCGGCAAGGAGCGCTTCTGCGTCTTCGTCGACCACCCGGACGGCGTCGACCATGCGCTCTGCGAGCGCGTCACGAGCGTGCTCCGCGGCTATCTGGCCGAGTACACCGTCGAGGTGTCGTCGCCGGGAGCCGAGCCGCCGGTGCGCACGCGCGCGCATTTCGAGCGGGCGATCGGCCGGCGCGTGAGGGGCCGGACGGAGACGGGCCGCTTCGACGGCGAGGTGCTCGCGGCGGGCGAGCGCACGGTCCGCGTCGACGGCGCGGAGACGGTGGAGATTCCGTACGACGAGATCGTGCGGGCGAACCTGATCGAGGAAGGGTAGGAAGTCATGAGTCAAGAGATCGTCGAAGCGGTCAGGGACATCGAGCGCGAGAAGGGGATCGAGAGCGGCACGCTCGTCGCTGCCCTCGAGGACGCGCTGCTCGCCGCGTACAAGAAGACCCCGGGCGCGTCGCGCCACGCCACCGTCGAGCTCGACGAGCGGGGCGACTTCCGCGTCTACTCGATCGAGATCCCGCCCGACCTCGAGGTGCGCCTGCTCGACGAGGCCCGCGAGCGCGCGCTCGACGAGCTCGAGCGGATCGAGGAGGAGACCGGCGAGAAGAACCACACGCTGCTCGCCGACGAGGACCTCGAGCTCGACTGGTCGCAGGTGCCGGACGGGCAGATCGAGCGCGAGGACGTCACGCCCGACAACTTCGGCCGCATCGCCGCGCAGACCGCGAAGCAGGTGATCCTGCAGCGGATCCGCGAGGCCGAGCGCGAGATGATGTACGACGAGTACATCGACCGCGTCGGCGAGGTCGTCACCGGCATCGTCCAGCAGACGGGCGACCGCCGGAACATCCTCGTCGACCTCGGCAAGGTCGAGGCGCTGCTGCCCGGCCCGGAGCAGGTCGACGGCGAGCGCTACGAGCAGGGCTCCCGCATCAAGGCGGTGATCCGCGAGGTGCGCACCGGCACGAAGGGGCCACAGGTGATCCTCTCGCGCCGCGACCCGGAGCTGATCAAGACGCTGTTCGAGCTCGAGGTGCCGGAGATCGCCGACGGCCTCGTCACGATCGAGGGCGTCGCCCGCGAGCCCGGCTACCGCTCGAAGATCGCGGTGCAGTCGCACACGCAGGGCGTCGACCCGGTCGGCGCGTGCGTCGGCCCGCGCGGCTCGCGCGTGCGCATGGTCGTCTCCGAGCTGCGCGGCGAGAAGATCGACATCATCCCGTGGAACAACGAGCCGGCCCGGTTCGTCGCGAAGGCGCTGTCGCCGGCGCGCGTCCGCGAGGTGTACCTCGACGACGACGGCCGCGAGGCCACCGTCGTCGTCCCCGACGACCAGCTCGCGCTGGCGATCGGCAAGGAGGGCATGAACGCGCGCCTCGCCGCCCGCCTCACCGGCTGGAAGGTCGACATCGTCTCCGACACCGAGTTCGCCCAGCAGGAGGCCGAGGCGGCCTTCGGCGGCGACGGCGAGGACGGCGAGGACTTCTCGGGCCGCTGCGCGGCGATCCTCTCGAACGGCAAGCGCTGCCCGAACGCGTCGCTGCCCGGCTCGCACTACTGCGGCGTGCCGGCCCACCAGGCGCTCGAGGCGACGCACGGCCGGCAGGTGACCGAGCCCGAGCCCGAGCTGGAGGCCGAGGCCGAGCTCGCCGACGAGTCGCCCGCCGGCCCCGGCGACGCGCCCGTCGAGGGCTCGGTCGACGACGAGCCGGCGGTGTCGCCGGCGGCCGGCCATGCCGAGGACGACCCGACGGGCGGCGTGCCGCTGGAAGCGGCGGCCGGCGACGAGGGGAGCGACGCCGGCGCGTAGGGGAGCGCCGATCCGCACGTGCGCCGGCTGCGGCCGCAAGGCGCCCCGCGACGAGCTGGCCCGCTTCCGCGCCGCGGACGGCGTGCTCGTGCCGGGCGACGGCCCCGGCCGCGGCGTCTACACGTGCCGGCGTCTCGCGTGCTTCGAGCGGGCGGCTTCGCGCCGCGCGTTCGCGCGCACGCTCCGCCGCACCGTGCGCGTCGACCCCGATCTACCGACGTCTCTACACTGGACAGGTACCTGATGGCCAACGGCAAGCCCAACAGACCGATCAGACCGCGCGGCGGCGGCCCCAAGGGGCGGCGGCGCGTCGTCATCGAGGGCGGCACCGGCCGCCCCGGCGCCGGGCAGCGCCAGCGCCCGGGCGACCGCTCGTCCGATCGCCAGCCGAGGCAGCCGCGCGAGACCGTCCAGCCGACCGGTCCCGTCACCGTCGAGTCGGGCGTCACGCTGCGCGACTTCTCGCAGGCGCTCGGCGTCGCGATGCCGCAGCTGATCAAGCTGCTGATGAACCTCGGCACGATGAAGACGGCCACGCAGACGCTGGCCGACGACGAGGTCGAGCTGATCGCGGCCGAGCTCGGCCGCGAGGTCACGATCAAGCACGCGGGCGACGAGGACGTCGAGCCGGAGGCGTACGAGGATGCCGAGGAGACGCTCGAGGCGCGCCCGCCCGTGGTCACGATCATGGGACACGTCGACCACGGCAAGACGACGCTGCTCGACGCGATCCGCGAGACGTCCGTCGTCTCGACCGAGGCGGGCGGGATCACGCAGCACATCGGCGCCTACCAGGCCGAGCACGACGGCCGGCTGATCACCTTCCTCGACACGCCGGGCCACGAGGCCTTCACGGCCATGCGCGCCCGCGGCGCCCGGGTCACCGACATCGCGGTGCTCGTCGTGGCCGCCGACGACGGCGTGATGCCGCAGACGCGCGAGTCGATCTCGCACGCGCGCGCCGCCGGGGTGCCCGTCGTCGTGGCCGTCAACAAGATCGACCTTCCCGACGCGAACCCCGACCGCGTGCTCGGCGAGCTCGCGAACGAGGGGCTGCAGCCCGAGGAGTGGGGCGGCGACGTCCAGATCGCACGGGTCTCGGCGAAGCAGGGCGAGGGGCTCGACGACCTGCTGGAGCGCATCCTGCTCGTCGCCGACGCCGAGCTCGACCTGCGCGCGAACCCGTCGGCGGAGGGCTCCGGCCCGATCATCGAGTCGCGCCTCGACGTCGGTCGCGGCCCGGTTGCGACGATGCTCGTGCACCGCGGCACGCTCAAGGTCGGCGACTCGATCGTCGCCGGCGACGCATGGGGGCGCGTGCGCGCGCTCTACGACTACCGCGGCGAGCGGATCCAGCAGGCGCGCCCGGGCGAGCCGGTGGAGATCCTCGGCTTCGACAAGCCGCCGCCCGCCGGCGAGCTGGCGCGCGTCGTCGAGAACGAGCGCCGCGCCCGCGAGGTGGCGCACCAGCGCGGCGAGCGCCTGCGGCGCGAGTCGCTGGCCCGCCAGTCGAGCCGCGGCGTGTCGCTCGAGACGCTCTTCTCGCAGATGCAGTCGGGCGGCGTCCAGGACCTGAACATCGTCCTCAAGGGCGACGTGCAGGGCTCCGTCGAGGCGATCGTCTCCGAGCTCGGCAAGATCGCCCACCCCGAGGTGCGGGTGAACGTGATCCACACCGGCGTCGGCGGCATCACCGAGAACGACGTCAACCTGGCCGCCGCGTCGAACGCGATGGTCGTGGGCTTCAACGTGCGCCCCTCGGCGGAGACGCGCACGCTCGCCGAACGGCAGGGCATCGAGATCCGCCAGTACCGGGTCATCTACCAGCTCACCGCCGACATCGAGCAGGCGCTCGTCGGGATGCTGTCGCCGGTCGAGACCGAGACGATCCTCGGCGAGGTCGAGGTGCGGGCGCTGTTCAAGGTGTCGCGCCTCGGCACGATCGCGGGCTGCATGGTCACGAGCGGCGTCGTCCGGCGCAACGCGAGCGTCCGCGTCTTCCGCGAGGGCGCGCAGATCCAGGAGTCGACGGTTGCGCAGCTGCGCCGCTTCAAGGACGACGTGCGCGAGGTGGCCGAGGGCTTCGAGTGCGGCATCCTGCTCGACGGGTTCAACGACCTGCGCGAGGGCGACGTCTTCGAGGTCTACGAGACGCGCGAGGTCGAGCGGACGTCGCTCGACGACCCGGGCTCCGCGCCGCCCGCCGAGACACACGCCGTCTAGGCTCGCGTCGCGACGACCACGTCGCGTTCCTTGATCACACGGTCGACGCGGTGCGCCAGCGCGTCGTACGGAGCCTCCTCGCGAACGGTCAGGCCGCAGCCGTCGCGGACCGCGGCGACGACGGCGTCGCGCTTCAGCCGCGTCGCGTCCCAGGCGAGCGCCAGCGCGCCGCCCGGCGCGAGCAGGCGCTCCCACGCCGGCAACGCCGCCGCCAGCAGGTCGAGCGGGCCGCTCCGGTGCTGGATCCCGTAGGGCAGGTCGGCAGCGACGGCGTGGAAGCGGGCGCCGCCCGGCACCGTCGCGAGCTCCTCGTCGGCACGGCGGGCGTCGCCTTCCGCGAGCACCAGCGTCCGCGGCTCCGTGCGCGGGCCGAGCTCGAACGTGAAGCGCCGGTCGCCCTTCGCCACGCGCAGCTCGCGGTGGGGGATCCGTTCCTCGCGGCAGAACTGCCGCACGAAGGCCGCCGTGGTCTCGACGTCGCGGCGCGTCTGCTCGAGCCCGAAGGCGTCGTGACCGGCGACGAGCGCGACGAACAGGGTGGTGCCGCCGCCGGCGAGCGGGTCGACGACGCGCAGGCGGGGCCGCTCGGCGTGCGCGCCGGCGAAGATCGCGAGGTTCAGCAGGACGCGCGTGAAGACCTCGCTCGTCTTGCCCTTGTAGCGGCGCGCCGCGGCGAGCGCTCGGGGGAGCGGCTCCGGCCGTTCGAGCGCGAGCGGGCGCAGGAACGGCCCCTCGCGCCCGTCGAGCGAGACGACGTGCTCGAACGCCTCGCCGGTCGCCCCGAGGCGGCCGAGCACTCCGGCGAGCGTCGCCTCGTCGGCTGTCGGCTCCAGCTCGGCGAGCAGGTAGTCGCCCGCACCGAGGCGAACCGATTCCACGTGCCGCACGTGCCGGCCGAGGGGGGAGGCGAGCAACTCCGGCGCTGCCAGCCGGGCCGCCATGTCCGCATACTGCGCGCTGTGCTGGGGCGCGATCCTCAGGGCGAGCTGCATCGGTGCGCAAGCCTATGAGCGGCGGCGGCTACGTCGCGATCCTGACCGTCGAGCTGCATTTCCCGGAGGCGGCGTCGCTGAAGGGGAAGCGGCACTTCGTCCGCTCGGCGAAGGACAACCTGCGGAACCGCTTCGGCGCCTCGGTGGCGGAGGTCGACCACCACGAGCTGTGGCAGCGGTGCACGCTCACCGTCGCCTGTGCGGCGCGCGCGGCGCACGAGGCGGACGACCTGGCCGCCGGCGCCGAGCGCTGGCTCGCCGCGCAGGACTGGGTGCTCGTGCGCGCCGAGCGGCTGCTCGTCGCGCCGGACGACGCGTGACCAACAGCTACCGAACAGCCACCAACGTGTGCCGCAATGCGCGATCCGTTTTCCCCACAACCGTCACAGAAGGTGGACCGTGCCCCGCAACCGCCCTGCCGGGGCCAAAACCGGGGTCAGACCCGGGTCTGACCCCGGTTTTGGCCAAAAGCCAAACGATTGTGTACCAAGAGCGTGACGGGACGGCCGGCGCTCGGCGGCACGGGATCGCGGTACGCTCCCCCGCCGTGTCGGAGCGCATGCGCAGGGTGAACGAATCCGTCCGCGAGGTGGTCGCGGAGGGCGTGCGCGCGCTCCAGGATCCGCGGATCGGGATGGTCACCGTCACCGGCGTGGAGGTGACCTCCGACCTGCGCGAGGCGACCGTCTACGTCTCCGTGCTGGGCAACGAGAAGCGCCGCCGCGCCTCGCTCGCCGGGCTCGAGTCGGCCCACGGCGTGCTGCAGGCGCGCATCAACCGCGAGCTCACCCTGCGCCGGACCCCGCAGCTGAGGTTCGCATACGATGAGACGGTCGAGCGAGGCGTCCGCATGACGAAGCTGATCGACGAGCTGGCAGCCGACCTGCCCCCGGAGGAGGAGCCCCGTGACGACGACAGCGAATGACCTGCGGGCCGCCGTGGACGCGCTGCGCGCCGCCGACCGCTGCCTCGTCGTCACCCACGAGAACCCCGACGGCGACGCGCTCGGCTCCATGCTCGCGCTCGCGCTCGGCCTGCGGAGCCTCGGCGTCGACGCCGAGATGTACCTGAGCGGGGAGGCGGCAACGCCCGGCGAGTACGGCTTCCTCGACCTGAGCGACCTGCGTCGCAGGCTGCCCGACGACCTCGAGGGCCGGCTGCTCGTCGCCGTCGACTGCGCCAACGAGCGCCGGCTAGGACCGCGGGACGAGGCGTTCCGCCGCGCCGCGTCCGTCGTCGACATCGACCACCACCACGACAACTCCCGCTTCGGCGCCGTCAACCTGATCGTCGCGGACGCGTCCTCGACGGCCGAGATCGTCCGCGACGTGCTCGCCGAGCTGGGCGTCGAGCTGACGCCCGAGATCGCCGAGGCGCTCTACGTCGGCGTCGTCACCGACACCGGCCGCTTCCAGTACACGAACACGACGCCGAAGGCGCTGCGGCTCGCCGCCGAGCTGGTCGAGGCGGGCGCCGACGTCCACGGCATCTTCCGCCGCGTCTACGAGACGGTGCAGTTCGCCAAGCTGAAGCTGCTCGCACGGGCGCTCGACAGCGCGCGTCTCGTCGCCGGCGGCCGGCTCGTGATCGCCCAGCTGCGCGAGGAGGACTTCGAGGCGGCCGGCGCGGAGGAGGCGTACTCGGAGGGGATCATCGACTACCTGCGCGCGGTCGAGGGCTCCGAGATGGTCGCCCTGATCCGCGAGACGCCGGCGCCCCGCGGCGACGGCCCGGCCCGGCGCGTCTCGCTGCGCTCCAGCCACGACGAGATCGACGTCTCGGCGATCGCCCGCGCCGCCGGAGGCGGCGGGCACCGCCAGGCCGCCGGCTTCTCCTCGGAGGAGCCGCTGGAGGCGATCGCGGCCTTCATCGAGCGGGAGTTCGCGGCGGTTGCCGCCGAGAGCTCTTAGGCCGGTCGGGATCGCGCTCGTCGACAAGCCGGCCGGGCCCTCCTCGTTCGCGCTGGTCGCCGAGCTGCGCCGCCGCACGAAGGCCCGCACCGGCCACGCCGGCACGCTCGACCCCTTCGCGACCGGCCTGCTCGTGCTGCTCTCGGGCGCCGCGACGCGCCTGGCGCCCTGCTTCGTGGGCCTCGACAAGCGCTACGAGACCGAGGTCGACCTGACCGCGACGACGACGACGGGCGACCCGGAGGGCGAGACCGTCGAGGAGCACGCGCCGCCGTCGCGCGGCGAGCTGGAGGATGCGCTCGCCGGCCTGCGCGGCGTGGTCGAGCTGCCGATCCCGGCCGCGTCGGCGGTGCGGATCGGCGGCGAGCGCGCCTACCGGCTGCACCGGCGCGGCGTCGCCGTCGAGATGCCGCTCCGCCGCTCGCACGTGCACGCGCTCGAGCTCGTCGTCTACGACGGCAGCCGCGCGCGGCTCGCGCTGCACGTCGGCTCGGGCACCTACGTGCGCTCGCTCGCGCAGGCGCTCGGCGGCCATTGCGTGACGCTTCGGCGCACGGCGGTGGGGCCGTTCTCGGTCGACGAGGCCGATCCCGAGCGGCTGCTGCCGGTCTCGGAGACGCTCGCGCGCCTGCCCGAGGGCGCGCGCGCGCGGGTGCCGGAGACGATCCGCCGGGGCGTGCTCGACCTGGAGGCCGCGTGATCGCGCGCGATCCCGGCGAGCTGGAGGTCGTCCCGCGCGCCGTCGCGATCGGCACCTTCGACGGCGTCCACCGCGGCCACCGCGCGGTGCTCGACGCCGCGGCCGCTGCCGGGCTCCGCACGACCGCCGTCACCTTCGACCCGCACCCGCGGATCGTGCTCGGGCACGAGGTCGAGCTGCTCTCGACGCTGGAGCGGCGGCTCGAGCTGCTCAGCGGGGCCGGCGCCGAGGACATCCTCGTCGTGCCGTTCAGCACCGAGACCGCGGCGCTCGTGCCCGAGGCCTTCGTCGAGGCGTTCCTGACGCGCATCGGGACGCGCGCGGTCGCCGCCGGCGCCGACTTCCGCTTCGGTCACCGCCGCGCCGGCGATCTCGACCTGCTGCGCTCGCTCGGCCTCGACGTCCGTGCCGTGCCGCTCGTCGACGGGATCTCCTCGAGCGGCATCCGCTCGCTCGTGCACGCCGGCGACGTGGACGCGGCGGCGGCGCTGCTCGGCCGGCCCGTCGAGGTGGACGGGGTCGTCGTCGACGGCGATCACCGCGGCACGGGCCTCGGCTTCCCGACCGCGAACCTCGACGTCGACGCGCGGCTGCTCGTGCCCGGACACGGCATCTACGCCGGCGCCGTCGGCGACGCCCGCGCGGCGATCTCGATCGGCGTCAACCCGCACTACGGCGGCACGGCCCGGCGGATCGAGGCGTTCCTGCTCGACTGGTCGGGCGACCTCTACGGCCGCCGCCTCGTAGTGGAGGTGTGGCGGCGGCTGCGCGACGAGCAGGCCTTCGAGAGCGAGGCGGCGCTCGTCGAGCAGATCGCCCGCGACGTCGAGGAGACCCGCGCCGCGACGCGCCCGGCCTGACGCTCAACCGACCTTCTCTACCAATCTGGAGGAGAAGCGCGCGAAGCCCGGCAGCGGGAAGTCGAAGCGCGAGCCGGCGCTCGCGCCGTCGAGCACCTCGAACTCGCCGCCCACGAGCGGCCGCGCGCGCACGACGGCGCCGTCGGCGGCAACCTCGAGCCCGTCGCCGGCGACGCGCACCTCGACCCGCGTGTCCGGCGCCTCGTAGCGGCCCGCGAGCGGCTCCAGCTCGACCGCGGGCCGGGACGCGCGCGCCGGCGGCTCGCGGCGCACCCCGAGCGAGCGCTCGAGCGTCTCGTCGAGCAGCCGCCGCAGCACCTGTCCTCCGGTGCGGCTGTTCGTCAGCCCGCCGAAGACGAGCCCGCGAGCGGGCACGAGCGCGAGCAGCGACTGGAAGCCGCCGTAGTCGCCGCCGTGGTGCCACACCTCGTGGCCGTCGACACGATCGAGCATCAGCCCGAGCCCGTACTCGCCGCCCGGCCGACGCGCGACCGGCACGCGCAGCGCCTCACCCACCTCGCCGGCGAGCAGCCATTCGCCGAGACGGAGCAGGTCGTCGACCGGTGCGACCAGCCCGCCCGACGGCCGCCGCGCCCGCGGGTACGGCCCCTCCTCGTTGCGGACGAGCGCGCCGCTCCGGGCGTCGACGTCGAAGCCGTCGAGCTGCGGTTCGTCGAATCCCGTCGCCTCCAGGCCCGCCGCGGCGCAGACGCGCTCGAGGAGCGCCTCCTCGAAGCTCGTGCCGGCCGCCCCGGCCGCGAGCCGGCCCGCGAGCCAGTAGCCGGCGTTCGAGTACGACCACACGCGGCCGGGATCGGTCCAGCGGCGCACGCCGCCGAGCTCCGCGACGACCCGCGGCAACGCGTCGTCGCCGTCGCCGAAGCGGCGCAGGTCGCCGAGCTCGCAGTCGTACCCGGAGGTGTGCGAGAGCAGATGCCGCGCCGTCACGCCCGGCCAGACGCCCACCGGAGCGTCGAGATCGAGCGTCGCCAGCACGAGCGCCGCGGTGACCGGCTTCGTCACGCTCGCGATGCGGAAGCGCGCGTCGGGGTCGCAGCCGAGCGCGAGCCGCTCGCGCCGCCCGCCAAGCGAGACGCCGACCGCGAGCGCAGGCACGTCCCAGCGTTCGCGGAGCGTCTCGGCGACGTCCTGAAACCCCTGTTCCGGCACGGAATCCGCTACCCTACCGCCCGACCCGGCCTCGGCCGCAGGCGTCTTCCTTCGCGGCGTGCGGAGACCCGGGCGACATCCATTCGAGAGGAGCAGGTTGTGACCCTCACCAAGGAAGAGAAGCAGGCGCACATCGAGAAGTTCGGCAAGCACACGACCGACACGGGCTCGCCCGAGGTGCAGATCGCGATGCTGACGCAACGCATCGCCGAGCTGACCGATCATCTGCGCACGCACAAGCACGACCATTACTCCCGCCGCGGGCTGCTGAAGCTCGTCGGCCGGCGCCGCAGGTTCCTGAACTACCTGCAGCGGAAGGATCTCGAGGGCTACCGCGCCCTCATCAAGGAGCTCGGCCTGCGCCGCTAGCTCCAAAGACCCGGAAGGGTGGAAGTTCGAGCGAGCCCTTCTCGATCAGCCGAGTCGAGAGGGTTGACTCGAGCCTCCACCCTTCATCTAGCACAGTGGAGGAATAGAGACACATGAGCATCGTCGAAGCCGAGCACCCCGCCGGGGTGCCGGTCGCCGTGACCGTCGAGGTCGGCGGCAAGCAGATCAGCTTCGAGACGGGCAAGCTCGCCAAGCAGGCCGACGGCGCCGTCGTCGTCCGTGGCGGCGAGACCGTCGTGCTCGCGACGGCCCAGGGCCGGACGGAGCCGCGCGAGGGCGCGGACTTCTTCCCGCTCACGGTCGACGTCGAGGAGCGGATGTACGCCGCCGGGAAGATCCCGGGCGGCTTCTTCAAGCGCGAGGGACGCCCGACGGAGCGGGCCATCCTCACCGCGCGCATGATCGACCGCCCCGTCCGGCCGCTCTGGCCGAAGGGGTATCGCAACGAGACGCAGTGCGTCGCGACCGTGCTCTCGGCCGACCTGGTCGAGGCGCACGACATCCTCGCCATCAACGGCGTCTCGGCGGCGCTGACCATCTCGCCGCTCCCGTTCCTGGGCCCGATCGGCGCCGTCCGCATGGGCCTCGTCGACGGCGAGCTGGTCGTCAACCCGACGCTCGAGGAGACGGAGCACAGCTCCGACCTCGACCTGATCGTCGTCGGCACCCGCGAGGGGCTGACGATGGTCGAGGCGGGCGCGAACCAGGTGCCCGAGGATCGCCTCCTCGAGGCGCTCGACATCGCCCAGCGCGAGATCGTCAAGCTCTGCGACGCGCAGCTCGAGCTGCGCGAGAAGATGGGCAAGCCGAAGTGGCTCGACCCGGCCGTCACCGAGCGGCTCGAGTCGGCGCACGGCCACGCCGTCTGGACGCGCATCCAGGAGGTCGGCCTGAAGGAGGCCAGCGCGATCGTCGACGAGATCCTCGCGCAGGAGTGCGGGGAGCTGACGATGACCTCCGGCGAGGAGCACATCACGCGCGAGCAGCAGACCCGCATGTCGCTGGCGCAGATCCTCGAGAAGCAGCGCGCGGTCGCCGTCGAGGGGCCGGTGCGCGAGCAGTTCGAGGGGGCGCTCCGCGACCTGACCGACGCCGAGCAGGACTCGAAGGCGCTCAAGTCGGCCAAGCGGCACCTGCTGATCGAGCGGATCCTCGGCGAGGTGAAGCTGCCCTTCCCGTCCACCGAGGGCGAGGACGGGGCGCTGGACGCGTTCACCGGCGGCTACGTCAAGAAGGCGGCCGACGCGATCTACAAGAGCCTCGTGCGGCAGAAGATCGCCGTCGAGAAGCGCCGCCCCGACGGCCGTACGGCCGAGCAGATCCGGCCGATCGAGGTGGAGGTGACCGTCAGCCCGCGCACGCACGGCTCGGCGCTCTTCACCCGCGGCCAGACGCAGATCATGACGCTGCTCACCCTCGGCACCGCCAAGGAGGGCCAGCGGATCGACGACCTGTCGCTCGAGACCGACCGGCGTTACATGCACCACTACAACTTCCCGCCCTACTCGGTCGGGGAGACGGGGCGCATGGGCTCGCCGAAACGGCGCGACATCGGCCACGGCGCGCTCGCGCAGCGGGCGCTCGAGCCGGTGATCCCCCCGGCGGACGAGTTCCCGTACACGATCCGGCTCGTCTCGGAGACGCTCGAGTCGAACGGCTCGTCGTCGATGGGCTCGGTCTGCGGCTCGACCCTGAGCCTGATGGACGCGGGCGTGCCGATCAAGGCGCCCGTCTCGGGCATCGCCATGGGCCTCGTCAAGGAGGGCGACTCCTACGAGATCCTCACCGACATCCAGGGGGCCGAGGATCACCTCGGCGACATGGACTTCAAGGTGGCGGGCACCCGCGACGGGATCACCGCGCTGCAGATGGACATCAAGATCACCGGCGTCAGCCGCGAGATCATGGAGCGCGCCCTGCAGCAGGCGAAGCGGGCCCGCAACGCGATCCTCGACCGGATGCTGGAGGCGATCCCGGAGCCGCGGACGGAGCTGTCCGAGAACGCGCCGCGGATCTCCACGATCCAGATCAACCCGGAGTACATCGGCATGGTGATCGGCAAGGGCGGCGAGACGATCCGCTCGCTCGAGGCCGAGTACGAGGTGCAGATCGACATCGAGGAGGACGGCACGATCCTCATCTACGCCACGTCGGGCAAGCAGGCCGACGCGGCGATGGCGGCCATCTCGGCGCTCACCAAGGAGCCGGAGGTCGGCGACACCTACACCGGTCGCGTCGTCAAGACGACCGACTTCGGCGCGTTCGTCGAGCTGAAGAAGGGCACCGACGGGCTGCTGCACGTCTCGAACGTCGGCCCCGGCCGCGTCAACCACATCGAGGACGTGATGCAGCGCGGGGACGTGCTCGACGTGATCGTGCAGGAGGTCGACAAGACCCGCGGCCGGATCGGCCTCAAGCTGGTGCAGAAGCACGAGAACGGCGGCTTCGTCTCGCCGGAGGAGCTCGTCGAGCGGGCGAAGGACGCCCCGCCGCGCGAGCCCCGCGAGGAGCGCCCGCGCCGCGACGGCGACCGCCGCGGCGGGCGTGGCGGTCGCGGCCCGCGCCGCGAGCGCGAGGAGTCGCGCTCCGAGTAGGACCGAGATCCGGCCGGGGCGGCAGCCGCCGCCCCGGCCGGATCCGTCTCTATCGTCCCGGCCGTGGTCACGTACTTCGCGACGGCGGCGGCGACCTGGGGCGTCGCGATGGCGCTGGCGCCGCTGCTGCAGATCCGGGCGATCCGCCTGCACCGCACCTCGCAGGGCGTGTCGGTCGGCTACCAGCAGGTGCTGCTCGTCGGCTTCTTCCTGTGGATCGCCTACGGGGTCGCCGACTCGAACCTGGCGCTGATCGTGCCGAACACGGTCGCGGCCGCCGTCTCGATCGCGACGATCCTGATCGCCCGCCGGTTCCGGCCCTGACGAGGCATACGATGCGCGCCATGCAGAGCTGGAGCCAGACCGCGCTCGACTCCGGCGAGCGGATCATCTCCGAGCGCCTCGAGCACGTGCGCTCGGTCGCCGTCGGCTACTGGATCGGCGCCGGCTCGCGCGACGAGACGCCCGCGCAGGCGGGCGTCACGCACTTCATCGAGCACCTCCTGTTCAAGGGCACCGGCCGCTTCAGCGCGCTGCGGATCGCGGAGATCTTCGACGAGCTGGGCGGCGAGCTGAACGCCGCCACCTCGCGCGAGCACACGCTCGTCTACGCGCGCGTGCCCGACCACCACCTGGCGACCGCGATGGACGTGATGAGCGACATGGTGTTCGCGCCGGCGTTCGAGGAGCTCGACTCGGAGCGCGAGGTGGTGCTCGAGGAGATCGCGATGTACGAGGACACGCCGCAGGAGCTCGTCCACGACCTGATCGCCGAGGCGGTCTTCGGCGACCACCCGCTCGGCCGGTCGGTGATCGGCACCGCCGACGTGATCTCGTCGATCCCGCGCGCCGACATCGCCGGCTACCACGACGCCCTGTACGTGCCCGGCAACATCGTCGTCGCCGCGGCGGGCAACGTCGACCACGGCGAGCTGGTCGACCTCGTCTCGGCGGCGCTCGAGCGCCGCCGGCCGGCGCCGTCGGAGCACGTGAACGTGCGGCCGCCGCTGGTGCACGAGCCGCCGCCGTCGCTGCGCTTCCAGCGGAAGGACACCGAGCAGTACCACGTATGCCTGGCCGCGCCGGGGATCTCGCGCTCCGACCGGCGCCGCTTCGCCGCCAGCATCCTGGACGCGATCCTCGGCGGCTCCGCCTCGTCGCGCCTCTTCCAGGAGATCCGCGAGAAGCGGGGGATGGCCTACGCGGTCTACTCGTTCGTGTCGCAGTACACCGACACGGGCCAGCTCGGCGTGTATATCGGCACGCGCGAGGACAACCTGGCGGAGACGCTCGCGATCACCGGCGAGCAGATCGCCGACCTCGCCGCCGGCAACCTGCCCGAGCGCGAGCTGCAGCGGGCGAAGGAGAACCTGAAGGGGCGGATCCTGCTCTCGATGGAGTCGACGTCCACGCGAATGAACCGGCTCGGCAAGTCGCTGATCACCGACGCGGAGCTGCTGTCGCTCGACCGGCTGGTCGCGGAGATCGACGCGGTCGAGACGTCGTCGGTCTGCGAGCTCGCGGCGGCGCTGCTGGCGCCGGAGCGGCTCTCGGTGGCCGGCATCGGGCCGAGCGAGGAACGCTTCCTCGAGGCGGTCGAGCGCGTCACGCCCACGCTCGCACGCGCGGCGTGAACGTCCTGCTGCACGGGCGCGGCGGGAAGGTCGGGACGGTGCTCGCGCCGGCGCTCGAGGCGCGCGGGCACGCCCTCGTCGACGAGCTCGCGGAGGCCGACGTCGTCGTCGACTTCACCCGGCCGGACGCGGTCGTCGGCAACGTGCTGGCGGCGGTCGCGGCCGGCGTCGACGCGGTCGTCGGCACCTCGGGCTGGGATCCGGCCGAGGTGGACGAGCGGGCGCGGTCGGCCGGGCGACGGGTCTTCTTCGCGCCGAACTTCGCCATCGGCGCCGTGCTGATGATGCGCTTCGCGGCGGAGGCGGCCCGGCACCTGGAGCGTGCGGAGATCGTCGAGCTGCACCACGCGACGAAGGTCGACGCGCCGTCGGGCACGGCGACGGCGACGGCGGAGCTGCTCGGCGGCGACGTGCCGATCCACTCCGTGCGCCTGCCGGGCCTCGTCGCGCACCAGGAGGTGCTCTTCGGCGCCGCGGGACAGCTGCTGACGATCCGCCACGACACCACCTCGCGCGAGGCGTACGTGCCGGGGGTGCTGCTCGCGCTCGACCGGCTCGCGACGCTGCCCCCGGGCGTCACCGTGGGGCTGGACGCGCTCCTCTGACCGCGCTCCGAGACGAGACCCTGCGGGTGGGGGAGGTGGAGCTGCGGCTGCTCCGCCCCGAGGCGCCCGAGGACCTGATCGACGAGCAGGCGTTCGCGCGCGACGAGTTCCTGCCCTACTGGGCGGAGCTGTGGCCGGCTGCGCTGGCGCTCGCGGAGGCGCTCCCCGAGCGGCTCGGCGGCGTGCGGGTCGTGGAGCTCGGGTGCGGCCTCGGCGTGCCGTCGCTGGTCGCCGCGGCGCGCGGAGCGGTGGTGACGGCGACCGACTGGGCCGGGGAGGCGCTCGACCTGCTGCGAAGGAACGCCGCCCGCAACGGGCTCGAGCTGCGGGCGGAGACGCGCGACTGGCGCGAGCCGTGGCAGGAACGCTTCGACCTGGCCCTCGCAGCCGACGTCCTCTACGAGCGGCGGAACGTGGAGCCGCTCGCGGCGCTGCTGCCCGCGCTGGCGCCGCAAACGCTCCTCGGCCTCGCCGGCCGCCCGTACGAGAGCGAGCTCCTGGCGCGCCTCGAGACCGAGCCGGTCGCGGAGCGCGTCGTCCGTGTCCGGGGGACAGGGCCCGGGACACGGCTCGCGGAGACACCCCCGCGGCGCAGATGCGTACCGCCCGTCACCTACAATCCGTCGATGCTCGGCGGTCTGCTCACCGCGATCGTGACGCCTTTCCGCGAGGACGGGTCGGTCGACTTCGACGCGTTCCAGGAGCTGGCGCGGCACCTCGTCGCGCACGGCTCCGACGGCGTCGTCGTCGCCGGCACGACCGGCGAGAGCCCGACGCTCACGGACGCGGAGCGGCTCGACCTCGTCCGCGCCGCGGTGGAGGCGATCGGAGACGGCGCGACCGTCGTCGCCGGCACCGGCACCTACTCGACCGCGCACTCGGTGCACCTGACCGAGCGCGCGCACGAGCTCGGCGCCGACGGCTTCCTCGTCGTCACGCCCTACTACAGCAAGCCGCCGCAGCGCGGCATCGTCGCGCACTTCGCGGCGATCGCCGAGGCGAGCGACCGGCCGATCGTCGCGTACAACATCCCGTCGCGCGTCGTCGTGGACATCGAGCCGGAGACGATCTCCCGCCTCGCCGAGATCCCGACCGTGAAGGCGGTCAAGCAGGCGCACCCCGACCGCGACGAGGCGCGCCACATCGTCGAGACGGGCCTCGACCTGTACGCGGGCGACGACAACCTGATCGCGCCCTTCCTCGAGCTCGGCGGGACAGGCGGCATCTCGGTGCACGCGCACGTCGTCGGGCCGCAGGTGGCGGAGCAGATCGCCGCCGCCCGCGCCGGCGACCTCGACCGCGTCCGCGAGCTCGACCGCGCGCTCGCGCCCGCCTACGAGCTGCTGCAGGTGACGGTCAATCCCATCCCGATCAAGGCCGCGCTGCGCCTGCTCGGCCACCGCGTCGGCGGCTACCGGCTGCCGCTGGTGGAGCCGACGCCCGACGAGCTCGACCGCGTGCGCGACTGCCTGGAGCGCCTCGGGCTGCTCGTCCACGCGTAGTCTGGGCCCGTGAGCGACACCCTCCGCATCATCCCGCTCGGCGGCCTCGGCGAGGTCGGCAAGAACATGACCGTCTACGAGATCGCCGGCGAGCGGATCGTCATCGACGCCGGCATGGCGTTCCCCCGCGACGAGCACCTGGGCGTCGACGTGATCCTCCCCGACTTCGGCTACCTCCGCGACGGCGAGGTGCGCGCCGTGGTGCTGACGCACGCGCACGAGGACCACGTGGGCGCGCTGCCGTACCTGATGCGCGAGGTGCGCGTACGCGAGGTGTGGGCGACGCGGCTCACGCTCGGCCTCGTCAAGTCGAAGCTCGACGAGCACGGCCTGCTGCGCGCCGCCGAGCTGCGCGAGGCCGACCCCGAGCAGGGGCCGGTCGAGCTCGGCCCCTTCCGCCTCGAGTTCGTGCGGATGGCGCACTCGATCCCCGACGCCGTCGGGATCGCCGTCGAGACCGCCGCCGGGCGCGTGTTCCACACCGGCGACTGGAAGCTCGACCACACGCCGGTCGACGGCCTCCGCACCGACGTCGGCCGCCTGGCCGACCTCGGCAACCGGGGCGTCGACCTGCTCCTCGGCGACTCGACCAACGCCGAGCGGCCCGGCTTCACGCGCTCCGAGCGCGTCGTCGGCGAGGCGTTCCGCCAGATCATCCCGACCCGCCAGGGCCGCGTGCTCGTCTCCAGCTTCGCCTCGAACATCCACCGGATGCAGCAGGCGATCGACGTCGCCGTCGACACGGGCCGCAAGGTCGCGGTCGTCGGCCGCTCGATGCGCCGCAACCTGAACGTGGCCCGCAACCTCGGCTACGTCGACGTGCCCGACGACGCGATCGTCAAGCCGGCGGAGCTCGACGACATCCCGCCGCACGAGCAGCTGATCCTCTGCACCGGCTCGCAGGGCGAGCCGCTCTCGGCGCTGACGCGGATCGCCTACAACGACCACTCCGCGGTGAAGGTCGAGCGCGGCGACACGGTGATCATCTCGGCGCGCCCGGTGCCGGGCAACGAGCTGCGCGTGCACGACGCGATCAACCGCCTGACCCGGAACGGCGCCGAGGTGCTGCACGAGGAGAACGCGCCCGTGCACGTGTCGGGGCACGGCCGCTCCGAGGAGCTGCGCACGCTGCTCGGGCTGATCCGCCCGAAGGCGGTGATGCCGATCCACGGCGAGTTCCGCATGCTGGCGGCGCACGGCCGGCTGGCGCAGGAGGCGGGCGTGCCCGCCTCGTCGATCGTGATCTGCGAGAACGGCGACGTCGTCGAGCTGTCGCGCGAGGGCGCGCGCGTCGTCGACCGCATCGAGGCCGGTGTCACCTTCGTCGACGGCCTCGGCGTCGGCGACATCTCCGACGTGGCGCTGCGCGACCGCCGGCACATGTCCGAGGACGGCGTGCTGATCGTGGTGACGACGCTCTCCGACGGCAGCGCCTCGCGACCGGAGCTGATCGCGCGCGGCTTCGGCGAGTCCGACGAGCTGCTCGCCGAGATGCGCCAGGAGGCGCACGAGATCGTCCGCGAGCTGCTCGCCGAGGACGTGCGCGAGATCAAGCTGCTGCAGGAGCACATCCACGACGGGATCGGCCAGCTGGTCTACGACCGCACCCGCCGGCGGCCGATGATCCTGCCCGTGGTGGTGGAGGTATGAGCGTAGGCTCGGCGGAGCTCGTCGAAGAGCGCAGCCCCCGGCTCTGCCGGGGGTGGAGCGGAGCATGACGGCGGCAACCCGCCCCGACTGGGCGCGCGTGATCGACGGGCACGCCGTCGACAAGGAGCTGGGCCGGCGGCTGATCGGCCAGCTGCTGGCCGCCGAGGTCGCCGCGCTCGCGTTCTGCCGCCTGCTCGAGCGCTGGAGCCGGGGCGAGCCCGACCCGAGCACGCCCGGCCGCCGCCAGGCCGCGCTGCGCCGCGCGGCCGACCGCGTCGAGACCGCGCTCGCCGGCCTGGAGCGGCCGATCCAGCGCTACCTGCTGGAGCTGGAGGCGGCCGCCGCCGAGGGCAAGTCGTGGTTCGGCGAGCCGAGCGACGCCGAGCTCGTCGACTGGACGCCCGTGCTGGACCGCGCCGGCGTGCACGTGGCGCCGCACCGCGTCGCCGCCGTCTACCTCGAGCTGGCCGTGCTGATCCGCGCGCTCGAGGGGCTCTCGGCGATGGTGCGCTGGGAGTCGGACGTCGACGCGGGCTCGCTCTGGGCCGGCCTGTTCGACCTGCGCGAGAACCTGCTCGGCCGCGTGCACGAGGACCTGCGCGCGCTCGCCGCGTAGATGGAGCCGCCCGCACCGGTCGAGCTGACCGTCGTCGGCTCGATCAACCTCGACCTCGTCGCCCGCGTGGAGCGGCTGCCGCGGCCGGGGGAGACGCTGCTCGGCACCCGCTTCGACCGCTTTCCCGGCGGCAAGGGCGCGAACCAGGCGGTCGGGGCGGCGCGCCTCGGCGCTCGCGTGCGCATGGTGGGCGCCGTGGGCGAGGACGCGCTCGCCGACGAGGCGCTCGCGGGGCTCGCCGGGGCCGGCGTCGAGCTCGACGTCGCCCGCACGGGAACCACCGGCGTCGCCTCGATCCTGGTCGCCGACGACGGCGAGAACCAGATCGTCGTGGTGCCGGGCGCCAATGCGCTCGTCGAGCCGCGGCGGGTCGAGGGGGCCGTGCTCTGCCAGCTCGAGGTGCCCGACGCGGTCGTCGCCGAGGCGGCACGCGACGCGTCCTTCTTCGCGCTCAACGCCGCGCCCGCACGCCCCGTCGAGCTGGAGCCCGACCTGCTGATCGTGAACCGGCTCGAGCACGAGGTCGTCTCGCGCGGCAAGCTCGTCGCGGTCACCTACGGCGCCGAGGGCGCCGCGCTGTTCGAGGGCGGCCGCGAGGTGGCGCGGGCGGCGCCGCCGCGGGTGATCGCCGTCGACGGCACCGCCGCCGGCGACGCGTTCGCCGCCTGCCTCGTCGTCTCGCTGCTCGAGGGCCGCCCGCGCGACGAGGCGCTGCGCCGCGCCTGCGCGGCGGGCGCTCTCGCGGCCTCTCGCCACGGCGCGCAACCTTCCCTCCCCGCCGCGAACGAGATAGACGCGATACTCGGGCGATGACCGACTCGCCAACCAGGATCGTCCTCGA
Organism: Gaiellaceae bacterium; assembly: GCA_036380895.1. GTDB lineage: Bacteria > Actinomycetota > Thermoleophilia > Gaiellales > Gaiellaceae > PALSA-600. The sequence continues at coordinate 108,344 of DASVDV010000011.1, forward strand.
CTGCGACCCGGGCCACGACGACGCGATCGCGCTGCTGCTGGCGCTCGCCTCGCCGGAGGTGGAGCTGCTCGGCGTCACGACCGTCTGCGGCAACCAGACGCTCGACAAGACCACCGCCAACGCCCTCCGCGTGCTGGAGTTCGTGGGCCGCGACGACGTGCCCGTGCACGCCGGCGCGGAGCGGCCGCTCGTGCGTGAGGTGCGGGTCGCCGCGCACGTGCACGGCGAGAGCGGCCTCGACGGCCCCGACCTGCCGCCGCCCGGCGGCGGCGCCCGCGAGCAGCACGCCGTCGACTTCCTGGCCGACACGATCCGCGCCCACGACGGCGCCGTCACGCTCGTCCCGACCGGCCCGCTCACGAACATCGCCCTGCTGCTGGCGCTGCACCCCGACGCGCGCCCGGAGCGGGTCGTGCTGATGGGCGGCTCGATCGGCGAGGGGAACATCACGCCGGCCGCCGAGTTCAACATCTGGGCCGACCCGGAGGCGGCGAAGCGCGTCTTCGCGTCCGGCCTCGACACGACCATGGTCGGGCTCGACGCCACCCATCGCGCGCTGATCACGGCCGACCACGCCGAGCGCCTGCGCGGCGCGGGCCGGGTGGGGCGGATGGTGGCCGAGCTGCTCGACTTCTACCTGCGCTTCCACCGCACGATGTACCCGGAGCTGGGCGGCTCGCCGATGCACGACCCGGTGACGATCGCCGAGCTCGTGCGGCCGGGGCTGCTCGAGCTGCGCGACGCGGAGATCGACGTGGACTGCGGCTGGGAGCAGGGGCGCGGGCGCACGAACGTCGACTGGCGCGGCCGCGAGGGCTCCCGCCCGAACGCGAAGGTGGCCGTCGACATCGACGCGGACGGCTTCGCGGAGCTCCTGCTCGAGCGCGTCTCCAGCCTGGGTTGATCGTCTTCGCGGCGATCGCGCCGCACGGCGGGCCGGTCTTCGACCAGCCGGAGGCGCCGACGCGGCGGGGAATGGAGGAGCTGGGCCGCCGCTTCGCCGCCGCCGCGCCCGAGGCGGCGATCGTGCTGACGCCGCACGGCACGCACGTGGACGGGCACCTGTCGGTGGTGCGCGCCGAGCGGCTCGAGGGCGACGCCCACCAGTGGACGGACGCCGACACGCACTACGCGGGCCCGGGCGAGCCCGCGCTCGCGGACGCGTGCGTCGAGTTGCTGCGCGCGGCGGGCCTGCCGGCGGTGGGCGTGACCTTCGGCTCCTCACAGGCCGCGTCGTCGACGATGCCGCTCGACTGGGGCGCCCTCATCCCCCTGTGGTTCATGCGCGCGCCGGCGGTCGTCGTCACGCCGACGCGGGAGCTCGCGAACGACCAGCTCGTCCTGACCGGGGAAGCGCTCGCGGCCGCGACCGGCGAACGGCGGATCGCCCTGATCGCGAGCGCCGACCACGGTCACGGCCACACGCCCGACGCGCCGTACGGCTGGTCGGCGGCTTCGGCGGTCTACGACGGGCGCGTCGTCGAGCTCGTGCGCGGCAACCGGCTGGGCGAGCTGGCCGGCTGGGACCCGGCCTTCGCGGTCTCGGCCAAGGCCGACAGCTTCTGGCAGCTGCTGATCCTGCACGGCGCGCTCGGCGACCGCTTCGAGGCGGAGCTGCTCAGCTACGAGGTGCCGACGTACTTCGGGATGCTGACGGCCGCGTTCCGGCCGCGCTGACAAGGAGGCGGGAGCGGCGCGTCGAAGGGGCGAGGCATGCCGCCCCGGAAGAAGCCGGCCCGCAAGCCGACCCCGCGCAAGCCCGCACGGGTCAAGAAGAAGCGCCGTTCGGCGAAGTCGCGCCGGCCGCTGCAGGCCCACCACCGTCCCGAGCTCGTCGGGCTGGGCACCGCCGGCCTCGGCGTGCTCCTCGCGGCCGTGCTCTGGCTGGGCCTGAACGGCGGCCCGGTGCGCGGCGCGGCCACGGGCGCGGTCGGGGCGGCGGCCTACCTCGCGCCGCTCGTGCTGGTGCCGCTCGGCGCGCTGATCGTCGCCCGCAGCGCGCTCGTCGACGTGCGGCCGTTCCGCCTCGGGCTCGGCGTGGCCGTCGGGGGCCTGCTGCTGACCCTGGGCACGGGCCACGGCGGCATCGCCGGCGACCTGCTCGAGTCGGCCGTCGCCGTCGCGGTCGGCACCACCGGCTCGACGATCCTGGGCGTGCTGCTGACGATCGCCGGCTGCCTCTTCCTCACCGGCGCCAGCCTCGGCGCGATCCTGCGCCGGTCCGGCCACGTCGTCCGCCAGGCGCACACGCGCGTCCGGCAGGAGCTGCAGCGGCCGGACCCCGCCCCGGCGCCCCCGGCGCGCGAGCCCACGATTCACGTCCCGCCACCGGTCGACGTGAAGCACGACTATCCCGACCTCGTCTCCGAGACGACCGGCAACGTCGCCGCGCTCGCGCCGCCGCCCGTCCTGCTCGAGCCGGACACGGACACCGACGAGGTGGCCGAGCCCACGCAGGAGACGCTCTTCGACGCGCCGGAGCCCGTCGGCGACTACACGCTGCCCGAGCGCACCCTGCTGAAGAAGTCGAAGGCGGGGACCGGCCCGAGCGCCGACGCCACCCAGCGCGTCGCCGACGCCCTCGTCACCTGCCTTGCGCACTTCGGCGTCGAGGCGACCGTGATCGGCCAGATCTCCGGCCCGCGCGTCACCCGCTACGAGCTGCGGCTGGCGCCGGGCACGAAAGTCGGCAAGGTCGCGAACCTGAAGGACGACCTCAGCTACGCGCTCGCCACCACCGAGATCCGCATCCTCGCCCCGATTCCCGGCAAGCAGGCGGTGGGCGTCGAGGTGCCGAACCTGAGCCCGTCGATCGTCACGCTCGGCGACATCTACGACGACCTGCCCGCGACCGCCAGCCCGCTGGCGGTGTGGCTCGGCAAGGACATCTCCGGCGCCGCCGTCTGGACCGACCTGGCGCGGATGCCGCACATCCTGATCGCCGGCACCACCGGCGCCGGAAAGTCGGGCTGCATCAACACCATCCTCACGTCGATCCTGCTGCGGGCGACGCCCGACGAGGCGCGGCTGATCCTGATCGACCCGAAGCGGATCGAGCTCAACTACTACGAGTCGATCCCGCACCTGCTGACGCCGGTCGTCTCGAGCCCGAAGGAGGCCTCGGCGGTGCTGCTCAACGTCGTCACGGAGATGGAGCGGCGCTACGAGCGGCTCGCGCAGGTGCGCGCGCGCAACCTCGCCGAGGCGAACCGCTCGTTCCGCAAGCGCGGCGAGGACGAGCTCCCGTACCTGCTCGTCGTGATCGACGAGCTGGCCGACCTGATGATGGTGAGCCCGCAGGAGGTGGAGGACTCGATCATCCGCCTGGCCCAGAAGTCGCGCGCCGTCGGCATCCACCTCGTGCTGGCGACGCAGCGCCCGTCGGTCGACGTGATCACCGGCATGATCAAGGCGAACGTCCCGTCGCGGATCGCCTTCGCGGTCTCCAGCCAGACCGACTCGCGCGTCATCCTCGACTCGAACGGCGCCGAGAGCCTGCTGGGCCAGGGCGACATGCTGTTCAAGCCGCTCGGCACCTCGCGGCTGCAGCGCGTCCAGGGCGCGTTCGTGACCGAGGAGGAGGTGGCGATGATCGTCGAGCAGACGCGCGCCCAGCGCGAGCAGACCGTCGACGAGAGCTTCCTCGAGCTGCCGCAGGTGTTCGCCTCCGAGGACGACGAGGGCGGCGACGGCGACTTCGACCCGGACGAGGATCCCCTGCTCGACCGGGCGATCGAGGTGGTCGTCACCGCCCAGTCGGCGAGCGTCTCGCTGCTGCAGCGCCGCCTGCGCGTCGGCTACACGCGCGCCGGCCGCCTCATCGACATGCTCGAACGCCGCGGCGTCGTCTCGCCGTACGAGGGCTCGAAGCCGCGCCGCGTGCTGATCTCCGAGGCCGACCTCGAGCGGGTGGCCGCGCCCGTCGACGTCGCCGGCTAGCAGAGCCCTAACCGCGCCTCCTTTCTCCCGTCTGAGCTGAGGAGTAGCATCTCCCCGCTCAAACACCCCCCCGGTTCAAGGAGGATCCACTCACGTGAGAAAGCGTTGGATGACGCTGACCGCCGTTGCGGCCATGACGGCGGTGCTGACGCTCGTCGCGGGGCTCGTACGCGGCGGGGGCGCAGCGGCGGCGCCGAGGGCAGGCTTCACCGCCTGTCTCGTGACCGACATCGGCGGCCTGAACGACAAGGGCTTCAACCACCTGGCGTACGTCGGCCTGCAGAAGGCCGAGAAGGCGGGCGTCAAGGGGATCGTCGAGCAGTCGAACTCGCCGCAGGACTACATCCCGAACCTGAAGGCGTGCGTGCAGAAGGGCGCCGGCATCACGATCGCCGTCGGTTTCCTGATGCAGGACGCGATCGACGCCATCGCGACGGCGTTCCCGAAGAACAAGTTCGCGATCGTCGACGTCGACATCACCGGGCTGAAGCACCACCCGAAGAACGTGCAGGGCCTGCTGTTCAAGGAGCAGGAGGCCGGCTACCTCGTCGGCTACGCGGCCGGGATGTGGATCAAGCAGCACCCGCACGACGGCCAGCAGACGATCAGCTCCGTCGGCGGCATCAAGATCCCGCCGGTCGATCGCTACATCGCCGGGTACCAGTACGGCGCGAAGAAGGCCGATCCGAAGATCAAGCTGCTGAACGGCTACTCCCAGGACTTCGTGAAGCAGGCGAAGTGCAAGGAGCAGGCGCTCAACCAGATCGCCAACGGGTCGGGCGTCGTCTTCCAGGTCGCCGGCCAGTGCGGCCTCGGCGCCCTCGACGCCGCGCACTCGAAGGGCCTGTTCGGGATCGGCGTGGACGCCGACCAGGGCTACCTCGGCCCGTGGGTCATGACGAGCGCCCTCAAGCGCGTCGACGTGGCCGTGGACGACGCGATCGTGGCGGCCAAGGCCGGCAAGCTGAAGACGCCGCTGAACGCGGTCTTCGGCGCCGACAAGAACGGCGTCGGCTACGGCAAGTGGAGCCCGCGGGTCCCGCAGTCGATCCGCAAGGCCGTGGCGCACCAGTTCGCCCTGCTCAAGGCCGGCAAGATCAAGGGCATCCCGGCCACCGTCAAGTAGCACCGGCCGCCTGCTCGGGAGGGACGGGCTCGGCCCCGTCCCTCCCGGCGGCCGTCCCGACGCGTTCCGACGGCGGGGCTACCATGCTGCGCTGAACCCGATGGCGGAAGCCCCACTCCTCGAGCTGCGCGGGATCACGAAGCGATTCCCGGGCGTGCTCGCCAACGACCGGATCACCTTCGACCTGCGGCCCGGCGAGGTGCATGCCCTGCTGGGCGAGAACGGCGCCGGCAAGTCGACGCTGATGAACATCCTCTACGGGCTCTACACGCCCGACGAGGGGCAGATCGTGCTGCACGGCAAGCCGATCGACCTCGGCTCGACGAAGGCGGCGATCGAGCACGGAATCGGGATGGTGCACCAGCACTTCATGCTGATCCCGGTGATGACGGTGGCCGAGAACATCGTCCTCGCCACCGAGCCGCGGCGGGCGGGCGTGCTGCTCGACGTCGACGCCGCGAACCGGCGGGTGCGCGAGCTCTCCGACCGCTACGGCCTCGCCGTCGACCCCGAGGCTCGCGTCGACCGCATCACGGTCGGCCAGCAGCAACGGGTCGAGATCCTGAAGGCGCTCTACCGCGGCGCCGAGGTGCTGATCCTCGACGAGCCGACGGCGGTGCTGACGCCGCAGGAGTCGCAGGAGCTGTTCGAGATCATCCGCTCGCTGAAGACGCAGGGGAAGTCGATCATCTTCATCTCGCACAAGCTCAACGAGGTCCTGGAGATCGCCGACCGGATCACGGTGCTGCGGCGCGGCAAGACGATCGACACGATCGACGCCGCAGGCGCCACCGAGGAGGGGCTCGCACGGCTGATGGTGGGGCGCGAGGTGCTGCTGCGGGTGGACAAGCAGGCGCCGCACCCGGGTGACCCGCTGCTGGTGGTCGAGCACCTGTCGGTGATCGACGACCGCGGGCTCGAGGCGGTGCGCGACGTGTCGTTCGAGGTGCGCTCCGGCGAGATCGTCGGCCTCGCCGGCGTCGACGCGAACGGCCAGTCCGAGCTGATCGACGCGATCGCCGGCCTGCGCTCGGTCGAATCCGGCCGGGTGCTGATCGACGGCGCCGACGTGACCGGCGACACGGCCCGCGAGATGCTCGACGCGGGACTCGGCCACATCCCGGAGGACCGCCATCGCCGCGGCCTCGTGCTGCCGTTCTCTCTCACCGAGAACCTGGCGCTGCACGAGTACCGCAAGGCGCCCAACTCGAAGCTGGGGCTGCTCTCGCCGCGCCGCATGGTCGCGCGGGCCCGCAAGCTGCTCGAGGAGTTCGACGTGCGCGGCGGAACCCCGGCGACGCCCGCGGGCGCGCTCTCGGGCGGCAACCAGCAGAAGGTCGTGATCGCGCGCGAGGTCGACAAGGACCCGAAGGTGCTGATCGCCGCGCAGCCCACGCGCGGCCTCGACGTCGGCGCGATCGAGTTCGTCCATCGCCGGCTGGTCGAGCAGCGCGACACGGGCCGCGCCGTGTTCCTCGTCTCGCTCGAGCTGGAGGAGATCCTCTCGCTCTCCGACCGCATCCTCGTCATCTACGAGGGGCGCATCGTCGGCGAGTTCCCGCCGAGCGCGACCGAGGAGGAGCTCGGCTTCGCCATGACCGGTGGGCGGCGGCACGAGGCGGGCGGCGTAGGCTTGACGGAGCCGCTCGGTAGCGGAGGCACCGACTCGTCGGTGCTGGAGCGGGAGCGGTGACGGAAGTGCAGGAGCCGCAGGGCGGGGACGAGCTGCTCGCGGAGGAGGCGGTCTCGCCGCCGCCGCCCGGCGGCGTCCCCGGCTCGCAGCAGCACTTCCTCACGCGCGTCCGCGGCGTCTACGGGCTGATCGGCCCTGTCGGCACCGCGATCCTCGCCTTCTTCATGGGCGGGCTCGTGGTGCTCGTCACGGGCAGCAATCCGCTGCGCGTCTACAACGCGATCTTCAACGGCACGGGCCTGAACTGGTTCTTCCACGTCGGCTCGTACTCCGCGCGCATCCCGTTCTCGACGCACAAGATGTGGTTCCCCTGGGACACGAGCTCGCTCGCCGCCCAGAACCTGCAGCAGACGCTGCTCGTGATGACGCCGCTGATCCTCACCGCGATCGGCTTCGCGTTCGCGTTCCGCTGCGGCCTGTTCAACATCGGCGGCCAGGGCCAGTACCTCGCCGGGGCGTACTTCGCGATCTGGGTCGGCCACTCGTTCGCGAACCTGACGCCGGTGCTGCACGTGCTGTTCGCGATCACGGCGGCGGTGCTGGCGGGCGCCGTGTTCGCGGGCATCGCCGGCGTGCTGAAAGCGACGGTGGGCGCGCACGAGGTGGTGACGACGATCATGCTCAACTGGATCGCCGTCTGGGTGGGCTCGTACCTGTTCGGGCAGGGCGGCGCCCTGCAGAACTCGGCGCAGCCCGAGATCCCGATCTCGTTCGACATCGCCGACGGCGCCAAGCTGCCGGTGTTCTGGGGCCTGAAGCTGCTCCAGGGCCTCTCGATCGGCATCTTCGTCGCACTCGCGATGCTCGTCGTCTACTGGCTGCTGATCAACCGCACGACGCTCGGGTTCGAGGTGCGCGCCGTCGGCTTCAATCCCGACGCGGCGCGCTACGGCGGCATCTCGGTGGCGAAGAGCTACTTCCTCGCGATGGCGATCTCGGGCGCCTTCGCCGGCCTCGGCGGCGCGATGGACATCCTCGGCTGGGAGTTCCGGCTCGGCGAGCAGGACGTGCAGGCCTCGCAGATCGGCTTCATCGGGCTCGCGGTGGCGCTGCTCGGGCGCAACACCGCCCTCGGGATAGGTGCGGCCTCGCTGCTGTTCGGCGCGCTCGCGACGGGCACGTCCGGGCGGCAGCTCGACGCGTCGATCTTCCAGCCCGACCTCGCCGGCAACCTGACGATCATCATCCAGGGCCTGGTGGTGCTGTTCGTGGGCCTCAACCTGACCGGCGCCCTCGCCTGGGCGCGGCGTCGCTGGAGGCGGCCGGCATGACGGCCGTCGCAGCACGTCTCGGCGGCATCAGCTGGACGAGCCCGCGCACGGTCGGGGCCTTCGGCATCTTCCTCGGCGCGCTCGCCTTCTGGCTCACGCTGCCGCCGTTGCACGCGCGCACGCAGGCGCTCCCCGCCGCCCTCGGCATCCTCGCCGTGGCCGCGGGCATCTGGTCGGCCTCGCGCGGACAGAAGCGGGTCGGCGGCGGCGCGATCGCGGCCGGGGTGCTCGGCATCGGTTTCGGCCTGCTCGCGACCCAGTCGTCGATCTCGAACCTGAACACGGTCGTGGTGTGGAGCGCGCTGCTCGCGGCGACGCTCCGCTACGCGACGCCGCTCATCTACGCCGCGATCGGCGGCCTGTACTGCGAGCGCTCCGGCGTGATCAACGTCGCACTCGAGGGGATGCTGCTCACCGGCGCCTTCTTCGGGGTCTGGGCGGTCGCGTGGGCGAGCGCGTGGGCGGGCGGCGCGGCCTGGATCGTCGGCGTCGTCGCGGCGGCGCTCGCCGGCATGGTCCTCGCTGCGATCCACGCCGTCTGGGCGATCCACTTCAAGGTCGACCAGGTGATCTCGGGCATGGCGATCAACTTCCTCGCGCTGGGGATCACCGGCTATCTCTTCATCCTCAAGTACGGTCAGTCGGGCACGCCGGGCGACATCAACACCTACGGCATCCCCGACATCCACATCGGCTTCATCGCGGCGATCCCGTTCATCGGCGACATCTTCGGCCAGCTCAACCTGATGATCTGGCTGTCGTTCCTGCTGTTGATCGTCACCTACCTGCTCGTGTTCCGCACGCCGTTCGGGCTGCGGCTGCGCGCCGTCGGCGAGCATCCGCGTGCGGCCGACACGGTCGGCATCTCGGTCTACAAGACGCGCTACATCGCCGTGATCGCCTCGGGCGCGATCGCCGCGATGGGCGGGGCGTACCTGTCGATCGGCTTCGTCCACTCGTTCAACGAGAACATGACGAACGGCACCGGCTTCATCGGCCTGGCCGCGCTCGTGTTCGGCAAGTGGAAGCCGCTGCCGACGTGGGGCGCCACGCTCCTGTTCGGCTTCTCGAGCGCCCTCGCCGACCGGCTGCCGACCGCGTACGGCAACCAGTGGGGCACGCTCTTCCAGGCGCTGCCGTACCTGCTCACGCTCATCGCGGTGGCCGGCGTGATCGGCCGCTCGATCGGCCCGGCCGCCGCGGGACGGCCGTACGTCAAGCAATGACGGCGTCGCCCACACCCGCCCGGTTCGCGGTGCTGCTGGGGGGGCTCGCCGTGCTGGCGATCCCCGCCGCCGTGGCGGCGTCGCGGTACACGGCCGACGTGACGCTGCTGCACGCGCTCTACGCGTCGGTGCCGGCCGCGTTCGTGCTCGGCCTGATCGCGTGGACGGCCGCGCGCAGGGCCGCCTGGGCGCTGGCGCGCAGCGTCCGGCAGGACCGCGCGGGGCCGGTGCGGCTGGGGCGGTTCCTGGCCTGGGCGGGCATGTACGTCGCGGTCACCGGCGGCCTGGCGCTGGCCGTCTACTTCGTCCTGCTGAAGGCGCAGTAGCCCGGGCCCGCCGGTAGCCATCGAACCCGGGTCGGGGGTACCCTTCCCGCGCGTGTTCGAGATCGGCAACAGTCTGCGCGAAGCGCGCTCTCGCCGCGGCATCGACTTCGCCCAGGCCGAGCAGGGGACGAAGATCCGCGGCAAGTACCTGCGCGCGCTCGAGGACGAGCGGTTCGAGCTGCTGCCGGCGCAGACGTACGTCAAGGGCTTCCTCCGCACATACGCCGAGTACCTCGGCCTCGACGGACAGCTGTACGTCGACGAGTTCAACTCGCGGTTCGTCGCCGGCGAGGTCGGCGACCTGCGCATCGCACGCCGCTCGAACGCGCGCCCCGGGAAGCGTGCGCGCCGCTTCGAGACGAACGTGGTGCTGATCGCGCTCGCGGCGATCGCCGTCGTCACCGTGATCGTCATCTCGGCCTGGAAGACGTCGGGCGGCAACCCGAAGAGCGCCCCGAAGACGCCCGCCCGCACGACGGCCGGCTCGGCCGCGCAGAGCAAGGTGGCGCCGCTCCTCACGGTGATCGGCGTCCGCGGCGCGACGCACGTGACGGCGCGGCGCGGCAGCGCGAGCGGGCCCGTCGCCTTCGACGGAACCGTCGACGCGAGCGACCCGCAGAGCATCCGCGGCTCGAAGCTGTGGGTGCAGATCGACGCCCCCGAGAACCTGCGCATCCTCGTGCGCGGCAAGACCGTGCACGTGCCGGGCCACGCGCCGCGGGTGATCGTGGTCACGGCCACCGGCTGGCATCCGGCGTGAGCTCCGCCCAGCCACCCCGGGCGGCCATCCTCGCGTCGGGCTCCGAGCTCGTCCGCGGCGACCGCTACGACCGCAACGGGCCGTTCCTCGCGTCGTCGCTGCTGCGGCTCGGCGTCGAGCCCGCGCAGATCCGGCTGGTCGGCGACGGCGAGGCCGACCTGGAGCGGGCGCTCGCCGAGGGTCTGCAGTACGACCTGCTCTGCGTCTCGGGTGGGCTCGGGCCGACCCACGACGACCGCACGATCGAGCTGCTCGCCCGCGCCGCCGGCGTCGCGCTGCGCGTGGACGAGACCCTGGTCGCGCACATCGAGGCCATCTCGCGCCGCTTCGCCGAGCGGGTCGGGCGGCCCTACATGGACTTCGCCCCGGGCGTGCGCAAGCAGGCGTCCCTGCCGGAGGGCGCGATCGCGCTCTTCCCGGTCGGGACGGCGCCGGCCGTCGTGCTCGACACCGGGAGCTGCGTCGCGGTCGCGCTTCCGGGCCCGCCGCGCGAGCTGCAGGCGCTGTGGCCCGACGTGCTCGCCACGGAGCCGGTGCAGCGCGTCCTCGCCGGCGCTGCGACGCGCGAGCGTCGCGCGATCCGCATGTACGGCGTCTCGGAGTCCGCGGTCGCGCAGGCGCTGGAGGAGGCCGGCGGCGACGGGGACGGGGTGGACGTGACGATCTGCGCCCGCGACTTCGAGATCCACGTCGACCTGTTCGTGCATCCCGGTGTCGAGGGCCGCGCCGACGAGCTCGAGCGGCGCTTCCTCGAGCCCCTCGAGCGCTACGTCTTCGCCCGGGACGAGCGCAGCACCGCGGAGATCGTGCTCGAGGAGCTGCGGCGGCGGAGCTGGACGCTCGCCACGGCCGAGTCGTGCACCGGCGGCGGCGTCGCGGCGCGGCTGACGGACGTGCCCGGTTCGAGCGACGTCTTCCTCGGCGGCGTCGTCGCGTACTCGGACGCCGTGAAGCGGGCCGAGCTCGACGTGCCGGCCGAGGTGCTCGCCGAGCACGGCGCGGTGTCGGCCGAGACGGCGGTTGCGATGGCCGAGGGCGCGCGGCGGCGGCTCGGCGCCGACGTGGCTGTCGCGGTCACGGGCATCGCCGGCCCGGGCGGCGGCAGTGAGGAGAAGCCGGTCGGGCTCGTCCACCTGCACGCCGTCGGCCCCGAGGGCGGCGTCGGCGCGCGGCTCGACCTGCCGGGCGACCGCGAGACGGTGCGCCTGCGCGCCACGGTCGCGGCGCTCCACCTCGTGCGCAGACTTGTCGCACATTTGTGACAGACACGTCGCACTTTCCCCGCTAGCGTGGTCGTCGGTGAGCGGATCCGCCTCTTCTGCGCCCTGCGGCTCCCCGACGCGACGCTCGACGAGCTCGAACGGTGGCAGCGCCGCGACCTTCTGCCGGAACCGCGGCCGGGCGGCCGCCTCGTCCCGCGCGAGAACCTGCACGTCACGCTCGCGTTCCTCGGCTCGCAGCCGGCCGGCGCCGTGCCCGCCGTCGCGCGCGAGCTCGGCGCCGCCGCCGGCGCGCTCGGGGCGCCGATCCGGCTCGCCACCGCCCGCTATCGCGAGACGCGCAGCGTCGGGATGGTCGTCCTCGACGACGCCGGCGGGGCGGCGACGGCGCTCGCCGATGACCTGCGGCTCCGGCTCGAGCGGCTCGAGCTGCTGCGCCCCGAGGACCGTCCGTGGGTGCCGCACGTCACGGTCGTGCGGTTCCGTGAGCGGCCGCGCCTGCAGCCGCCGCTGCCGGCGCTGGGCGAGATCAGTCCGTCCGATGCCGCTGTCTACAGTTCGGTGCTGCGACCCGGCGGGGCGCAGTACGCGGTGTTGGAAGCGCTCGCGCTGAGAGTCTCGGGTTAGGAGGTCGGTGAGGATGGATCGCCAGGAAGCACTGGACGTCGCGCTCGGTCAGATCGAACGTCAGTTCGGCAAGGGCGCCGTGATGAAGATGAACGACCAGGCCCAGGTGGCCATCGGCGCGGTCTCGACCGGCTCGCTCTCGCTCGACCTGGCGCTGGGCATCGGGGGCCTGCCGCGCGGCCGCATCGTCGAGGTCTTCGGCCCGGAGTCGTCCGGTAAGACGACGCTCGTCTACCACGTGATCGCCGAGGCGCAGCGGCGCGGCGGCATCTGCGCCTTCATCGACGCCGAGCACGCGATGGACCCCATCTACGCGAAGCGGATCGGCGTCAACACCGACGAGCTGCTCGTCTCCCAGCCGGACACCGGCGAGCAGGCGCTCGAGATCTGCGAGCTGCTCGTGCGCTCCGGCGCGGTCGCCGTCGTCGCGATCGACTCGGTCGCCGCGCTCACGCCGAAGGCCGAGATCGAGGGCGAGATGGGGGACAGCCACGTCGGCCTGCAGGCGCGGCTGATGAGCCAGGCGCTGCGGAAGCTCGCCGGCACGCTCAACCGCACCGACACGATCTGCCTGTTCACGAACCAGCTGCGCGAGAAGATCGGCGTCATGTTCGGCAACCCCGAGACGACCTCGGGCGGGCGCGCGCTCCGCTTCTATGCGTCGGTGCGCCTCGACATCCGCCGCATCGAGACGATCAAGGACGGCGTCGAGGCTGTCGGCAACCGCGTTCGCGTCAAGGTGGTGAAGAACAAGGTCGCGCCGCCGTTCAAGCAGGCCGAGTTCGACGTCATCTACGGCGACGGCATCTCCTGGGAGGGCACCGTGCTCGACACGGGCCTCGAGCGGAAGATCGTCCAGAAGTCGGGCTCGTACTTCTCGTTCGGCGACGAACGCCTCGGCCAGGGCCGCCAGAACGCGACGGCGTTCCTGCGCGAGCACCCCGACGTCGTGCAGTCGATCCTCCAGGCGATCCAGGCGCAGGCGCCGCCCGAGCAGGTCGTCTCGGCCCGCCTGCTCCCGCGCGCAGACGAGCCGGGCGAGGCGACGCCGGTGCCCGACGAGGAGAGCGCGCCGGCCGCGGCCTAGCTCATGACGCCGCCGAGCTCAGATCCGCTCGAGCTCGCGGCGCGCGCGCTGCGCCACCGCGATCGCTCCCGCCACGAGATCGACGGGCGGCTCGCCCGCGCCGGCGTCGACGACGCGGCGCGGGCGGAGGCGCTCGAGACGCTCGAACGCGTCGGCTACCTCGACGACGGACGCTTCGCCTCATCGCGGGCGGCCGCGCTCGCCGCGCGCGGCTACGGCGACGAGGCGATCCGGGCCGACCTGGAGGGCCAGGGCCTCGCACCCGAGCCGCTCGCGCAGGCGCTGGCGGCGCTGGAGCCGGAGGCGGAGCGGGCCGCCGCGCTCCTGGCACGGCACGGTCGCGACGCGCGCGGCGCCGCGCGGCTGACGCGCAAGGGCTTCCCGGCTGAGCTGGTGGCCGATCTGCTGGGCGCCGAGGCGCTTCCGGACGATTCCTGATTGAAAATCATGGCGCACACGGCGCGAGCGTCGTATAGTTGGCTGATCAACCGTCCACTTTTGCCTGCACAGCGCACTCTCTCCTGATCGCGAAGCGTTTTCTTGAAACCGCAGTCACTGTCCTCGATCACCGTCCTCGATCTTCCCCTGGCCCGAGCCTGTACGGGGCACGACCGCAGACGAGCTGAACCGAGCTGAGCACGACCCGGCGCGCGCAGGCGCGCCGGAGCGAGACACCGCCGATCGGCGACAGGCGCCGCGCGGGCGACCCGCCCGAAGGAGCGCCCATGCTCGTTGCCGTGGCAGTCGTGATCGGAGTCCTCGCCGGAGCAGGGGGGCTGCTGGTCGCGCTCAGGCTGACGGGTCGCTCGCGCATCGACGCGGCGCGGGTCGACGCCGAGCGGCTCCTCGAGGAGGCGCGGCGCGAGGCGGAGACGACCCGGCGCGAGGCGAAGATCGAGGCTCGGGAGGCGGCGGTGCGGCTGCGCGCCGAGATCGACGAGGAGCTGCGCGAGCGGCGCGACGTCGCGGTCAAGCTGGAGGAGCGGTTGATCGCGAAGGAGGACGACATCGACCGGCGCCTCGGCGAGCTGGCCCGCCGCGAGCAGGGCGCGGCCGACCGCGAGACGCACCTGCGGCAGCTGCAGGACGAGCTGAAGGAGCTGCGCGACGGCGAGCGCCGCGAGCTGGAGCGCATCTCCGGCCTGACGACGCAGGAGGCGCGGCGGCGGATCCTGGAGCGCTCGGAGGACGAGGTGCGGCACGAGCTCGCCGGCCGGGTCCGCCAGCTGGAGGAGGAGGCCGCGAGCGAGGCGAAGCGCCGCGCGCGCAACCTCGTCGCCGACGCGCTGCAGCGGGTGGCGTCGAGCGCCGCCGCGGAGACGACGGTGACCCTCGTCACGCTCCCCTCTGACGACATGAAGGGTCGCATCATCGGCCGCGAGGGTCGCAACATCCGGGCGCTCGAGCACCTGACGGGCGTCGACTTCATCATCGACGACACCCCGAACGCCGTCGTGCTCTCGTCGTTCGACGGGCTGCGGCGCGAAGTGGCGAGGCTGACCCTGCAGAAGCTGATCGACGACGGGCGCATCCACCCGACGCGGATCGAGGAGATGTACTACCAGTCGAAGGCGGAGCTCGACGAGCACGTTCGCCAGGCCGGCGAGCAGGCGGTGTTCGAGGCGAACTGCGGCGAGCTGCACGAGGAGCTCGTCCGCATCCTCGGCCGGCTGCGCTACCGCACGAGCTACGGCCAGAACGTCCTCAAGCACACGCTCGAGGTGGTGCAGCTCGCCGGGATCATGGCCGCCGAGGTCGAGGCGTCGGTGAAGACGGCGAAGCGGGCGGCGCTGCTGCACGACATCGGCAAGGCGATGACGCACGAGGTCGAGGGCTCGCACGCGCAGATCTCGACGCAGCTCGCACGGCGCTTCGGCGAGGGGCCCGCGGTGTGCCACGCGATCGAGGCGCACCACTACGAGGTACAGCCGCAGACCGTCGAGGCGGTGCTGCTGATCGCCGCCGACGCCATCTCCGCGTCGCGCCCGGGCGCGCGCGGCGAGGGCCTGGAGCACTACGTGAAGCGCCTCGAGGCGCTCGAGGAGCTGGCGGCCGGCCACGCGGGCGTCGAGAAGGTGTACGCCCTGCAGGCCGGGCGCGAGATCCGGGTGCTGGTGAAGCCGCAGGAGATCGACGACGACGGCGCCGTCCTGCTCTCGCACGAGATCGCCCGCGAGATCGAGGGGCACCTCGAGTACCCGGGCCAGATCAAGGTGACGGTGATCCGCGAGAGCCGCGCCGTCGACGTCGCCGCCAACAAGCTGGACGCGCGGCGGGCGCCCGCACAACGGGTGGACGCAGCCTAGTGATGCGGAGAGGTCGTGGTCGGCTCGCCGCCGAGCGGAACCGCCGCCGACCCTGCGGCCTGGCCGTCGGCCGGGCCACGCGCGGCTACCCTGCTGCCGTGAGCCGCCGGTACTACGTCACCACCTTCGGGTGCCAGATGAACGCGCACGACTCCGAGCGCATCAAGGGGATGCTCGAGGAGCTCGGGCTGGGCGAGGCGCCCGGCCCCGACGAGGCCGACGTCGTCGTCTTCAACACCTGCACGATCCGCGAGAAGCCCGACCAGAAGCTCGCCGCGCACCTGGCGCAGGCGGCGGCGCGCAAGCGCGAGGATCCCGACCGTGTCGTCGCCGTCGGCGGCTGCTACGCCGAGGCGCAGCGCGAGCGCATCTTCGAGCGCTACCCGTTCGTCGACGTCGCCTTCGGGCCCGGCTCGATCGCGCACCTCGGCGAATGGCTCGGCGCCGGCGGCGTCGGGGTGGCGCGCGGGCGCTTCGGGCTCGACGACCGCGCGTTCGCAGCCGACCTGCCGGATCGCCGCGCCCGCGAGTTCCAGGCGTGGGTGCAGGTGTCGATGGGCTGCAACTCGGTGTGTAGCTACTGCATCGTCCCGTCGGTGCGCGGCCGGGAGCGGAGCCGCCGCCCCGGCGAGATCGTCGCCGAGGTGGCGCGCGTCGCCGCACAGGGGGTCCGGGAGCTGACGCTGCTCGGCCAGAACGTCAACTCCTGGGGGCGCGACCTGCTGCCCGACATCCGCACCGAGTTCGGCGAGCTGCTGCGCGCCTGCGACGCCGTCGACGGGATCGAGCGCATCCGCTTCACGAGCCCGCACCCGAAGGACTTCCGCGCGCCCGTGATCGCGGCGATGCAGGAGTGCGCCTCGGTGTGCGAGCACGTCCACCTGCCGCTGCAGAGCGGCTCGACGCGCATCCTCAAGCGCATGCGCCGCACCTACGGCCGCGAGCGCTACCTCGACCTGGTCGCGCGCATGCGCGGCGCGATCCCCGACCTCGCTTTCGGCACCGACATCATCGTCGGCTTCCCGGGCGAGACCGAAGAGGACTTCCGCGAGACTCTCGAGGTGGTGGAGGAGGTCGGCTACGACAGCGCCTTCACCTTCGTCTACTCGCCGCGCGCGGGCACGGAGGCCGCCGCGATGCCCGACCAGGTGCCGCACGAGGTGAAGATCGAGCGGATGGAGCGGCTCGTCGAGCTGACGCAGCGCATCGCGCGCGAGCGGAACGAGGCCCGGGTCGGGCGCGTCGAGGAGGTGCTCGTCGAGGGACGCTCGCGCACGGACGAGGCGCTGCTGCGCGGCCGCACCCGCCGCAACACCACCGTCAACTTCACCGGCGACGCCGAGCCCGGCGAGCTCGTTCCGGTGCGCATCGACGGCGCCACCTCGACCACCCTGCGCGGCCGCCAGGACGCCCTCGTCACGGCGTGACGCGGATGGCTAACGCGCCGCTTACGCCGCTGCCGTAGGGTCACTGCAGGATGCGCGTCCTCGTCACCGGCTCCTCGGGCCAGATCGGCACGAACCTCGCCCTGCGGCTGCTCGGCGACGGCCACGACGTCTTCGGCGTCGACAAGCGCCGCAACACCTGGACGAACGAGTACGAGACCCTCCTGCAGGACCTCGCCGGCCACTACCACGCCTTCAAGGGCGGCATCCACGGGGTCGAGTACCCCGAGGTCGACCTGGTCGTGCACCTCGCCGCGCACGCCAAGGTGCACCAGCTCGTCCGCCAGCCGCAGCGCGCGCTCGAGAACGCGATGATGACCTTCAACGTCCTCGAGTACTGTCGCGGCCTCGGCCTGCCGCTCGTCTTCTCGTCGACCCGCGAGGTGTACGGCGACGTGCACCGCTTCGAGGAGTACGCCGAGGAGGCCGCCGACTTCGCCTACACCGAGAGCCCGTACTCGGCCTCCAAGATCACGAGCGAGGCATTCATCTACTCCTACGCCCGCTGCTACGGCCTGAACTACCTGGTGTTCCGCTTCTCCAACGTCTACGGCCGCTTCGACTCCGACCTGTGGCGCATGGACCGCGTGCTGCCGCTCTGGATGCACGCGCTGTCGCGCGGCGAGCCGATCACCATCTTCGGCGGCAACGAGAAGCTGCTCGACTTCACCTACGTCGACGACTGCGTCGACGGCATCGCCAAGGGCATCTACGCGCTCGCCGAGGGGCGCGTCGCGAACCAGACGATCAACCTCGCCTACGGCCAGGGCAACACGCTCGTCCGCGCCGCGGAGCTGATCGCGGCCGAGCTGGGCGTGGAGCCGCAGGTGACGCTCGCGCCGTCGCTGCTCGGCGAGGTGACGCACTACGTCGCCGACGTGCGCAAGGCGCGCGAGCTGCTCGGCTGGCAGCCGCAGACGCCGCTCGACCAGGGCATCCCGAAGGCGGTGAGCTGGTTCCGGGAGTGGCGAGCCGCGCACCCGGACGAGAACCGCCCGTTCGTGCGCGAGCAGGCCGCCGACGAGCTCGAGCATGGCTTCAAGCAGCCCGCGCCCGTCTAGCGCTCCCTCCGTCATCGCGCTCTACGGCCCGACGGCGTCGGGCAAGACGGCCGTCGCCGCCGCGCTGCTCGCCCGGCTCGACGCGGAGGTCGTCTCGGCCGACTCGGCGGCGCTCTACGCGGGGCTGCCGATCCTCACCGCGGCGCCCGACTACCCGGCCCGCCTCGTCGGCGTCGTGCCGCTGGGCGACGACGTCTCCGTCGGCGCCTACCAGCGCCTGGCGCACGCCGTGATCGACGAGATCGTCGGCGGGGGCCGCACGGCGATCGTCGTCGGCGGCACCGGCCTCTACCTGCGCGCAGCGCTGTCGGCGCTCGAGCTGCCGCCGCCGCCGGCCGCGGGCGCCCGCGAGCGCTGGGAGAGCCTGTACGCCGAGGTCGGGCCCGAGGCCGCGCACCGGCTGCTGGCCGAGCGCGACCCGCGGGCCGCCGCGCGCGTGCACGCGAACGACCGCCGCCGCGTCGTCCGTGCCCTCGAGCTCGCCGAGGCGGGCACGTCGCTCGCGCCGCCCAGCGACCGCCTCTGGACGGAGGACACGCGCCATCCGACGCTGCTCGCCGGCCTCGACCTCGCCGAGGACGAGCTCGACCGGCGGATCGAGGAGCGCACCCGGCGGATGGCCGCCGCCGGGGCCGCCGCCGAGGCGCGCGCCGCCTGGGCGCAGCCGCTCTCGGCCACCGCGCGCAAGGTGCTCGGCCTGGAGGCGTTCGCGACCCTGCCCGAGCCGGAGGCGGTCGAAGCGGTGACCAGGGCGACCCGCCGGCTCGCGCGCTACCAGCGCAAGTGGCTGCGCCGCCTGCCCGGGGCGGCTAGGCTCGACGCGGGGCGGCCTCCGGCCGCCGTCGCCGATGAGCTTCTCGCGCTGGGACGCACAGGGGAACGTCTACCTCGTCGCTGACGGCGAGCTGCTGACCCCCGAGCGCGTGCGCGAGGCGGTCGGCGACGCCGACGGCATCCTCGAGGTGCTCGCCGAGGCGCCCGGGCGCATCCAGATCGCGATCTGGAACCCCGACGGCTCGCCGGCCGAGATGTCCGGCAACGGCACGCGGATCGCGGCGCGCTGGCTCGCCGCCCGTACCGGCGCCGGGAGCGTCGTCGTCGCGGTCGGGCCGCGCGAGGTGCGGGCACGCATGCTCGAGGGCGGCCTCGTCGAGCAGGAACTGGGGCCCGTCGCGGTCTCGCCGGCCGAGGAGGTGGAGGGGATCCGGTTCGTGCCGGTGGACGTCGGCAACCCGCACGCGGTCGTCGAAGGCGACCCCGACGAGCTGCTCCGCATCGGCCCGCTGCTCGAGACGCACCCGCGCTTCCCGCGGCGCACGAACGTCCAGGTGGCGCGACGCGCCGGCGGCGGCGAGGTCGTCGCGCGCGTCTGGGAGCGCGGCGTGGGGGAGACCGGCTCGTCCGGGTCGAGCGCCATCGCGGTCGCGGCCGCCCTCGGCGTGTCGCCCGCGACGATCCGCTTCCCCGGCGGCCCGCTGCACGTGACGCTCGTGGAAGATCGCGCGCTGCTCAGGGGACCGGCCGTCCGTGCCGAAAAAGAGGGGGATGATGACCGTCAGGGAAGGGCCGGTCCATTCGCCGCGCGCTGAGGCGCCCGGCGCATCGTTCCGCGAGCTGATCGAGAACCTGCCGCTCGTCACGTACGCGGACTCCGCGGGCGACGAGCGGCGGACGATCTACGTCAGCCCGCAGATGGAGCAGATGCTCGGCTATCCGGCCGAGGACTGGCTGCGTGACCCCGACATGCTGCTGCGGGTGCTCCACCCCGACGATCTCGAGCGCATCCGCACCCACCGCGGCACGCAGCAGGATCGCGACACGAGCCAGATCTTCCGCGTCGTCTCGCGCGACGGGCGGGTCTACACCGTGCAGAGCGAGCGGGTCGTGGTTCGCGACGAGGAGGGCCGGGCGCGTTTCACCCAGGGCTTCTGGATCGACATCACCGACCGCGTGCGGATCGAGGAGGAGCTGCGCGAGGCGCAGAAGCGCGAGGCGGTGGGCCGGCTCGCCGGCGCGGTCGCGCACGACTTCAACAACATCCTCACGGCGATCGCGGGCGCCGCCGACCTCGCCCGCGCGAACCTGGACGACCCGACCGCGCTCGGGCGGGCGCTCGATGCGATCGACCAGGCCGCGCAGACCGGCTCGTCGCTGAGCCGCCAGCTGCTGACGCTCGGCCGGAACGAGCCGCGCGTCACGACCCGCACGCAGCTGAACGAGGTCATCCGCTCGACGATGGCGCTCCTCGAGCGGCTGATCCCGTCGTCGATCGAGGTCGAGCTCGTGCTCGGCGAGCCGCTCCCCGAGGTGGCGACCGACCGGTCGCGCCTCGGTCAGATCGTGCTCAACCTGACGCTGAACGCCCGCGACGCGATGCCCGACGGAGGACGGCTGACGATCCGGACGGGCGCCCGCGGCGGCCGTGTGGAGCTCGTCGTGGTCGACACGGGGATCGGGATGGACGACGAGGTGCGGGCGCGCGCCTTCGACCACTTCTTCACGACCAAGGGGGTCGACGGCGGCACCGGGCTCGGCCTGGCGACGGTGCGCGAGATCGTCGAGGCCGGCCAGGGCGACATCGAGCTCGAGTCGGCGCCCGGCGCGGGCACGACGATGCGGATCGCCTTCCCGCCGGCCTAGCCCGTGCCGATGCCGAACTCGCGCAGGGCATCGTTCAGCGACGTCTTGCGGTCGGTCGCCTCGGTGCGCCGGCCGATGATCAGCGCGCACGAGAGGTCGTAGGTCCCGGACGGGAACTCCTTCGGACGCGTCCCGGGCACGACCACCGAGCGCGGCGGCACGTAGCCGCGGTACTCGACCGGCTCGTCGCCCGTCACGTCGACGATCGGGACGCTGGCCGTGAGGGTGACGTTCGGCGCCAGCACGGCCTCGCGGCCGATGCGCACGCCCTCGACGACGATGCAGCGGGAGCCGACGAAGGCGCCGTCCTCGACGATCACGGGCCGCGCGCCCGGCGGCTCCAGCACGCCGCCGATGCCGACCCCGCCGGCGAGATGGACGTCGGCGCCGATCTGCGCGCCCGAGCCGACCGTCGCCCAGGTGTCGACCATCGTGTTCGGCCCGACCCAGGCGCCGATGTTCACGTAGGAGGGCATCAGCACGACGCCCGGCGACAGGTACGCGCCGTAGCGGGCCGTCGCCGGCGGCACGACGCGCACGCCAAGCTCCTCGTAGCCGTGCTTGAGCGGGATCTTGTCGTGGTAGGCGAACGGGCCGACCTCCTGCGGCTCCATCCGCCGCAGGCGGAAGTAGTCGAGGATCGCGGCCTGCACCTCGGCGTCGACCTCCCAGTCGTCGCCGGCCGGCCGGGCGACCCGCACCTCGCCGCGGTCGAGCGCCGCGATCGTCTCCTCGGTCGTCACAGCACCTCCTTCAGAATCCCGGCGGCGCGCTCGCACTCCGCCTGCGTCGGCACGAGCGCCAGTCGCACGTAGCCCTCGCCCGCGGCGCCGAAGAACGCGCCGGGCGCGACCACGATGCCGTGCTCGAGCAGGCGCCGCGCGAAGGGCTCGGAGGGGCCGCCGACGTCGAGCCAGAGATAGAACGTCGCGTCCGAGCCGGCGAGCCGCAGCCCGCGCTCCTGCAGCACCGGCAGGAGCGTATCGCGCTTGCGCCGGTAGAGGGCACGCACGTCCTCGACGTGCCGCTCGTCCGACCACGCAGCGACCGACGCCCGCTGCACGAACTCCTGCGGCGCCGTCCCCACCGTCGGCCGGAAGGCACGCAGCGCGTCGGCCACCTCGGGCGGCGCGCAGACGAACCCGGAGCGGTAGCCGGTCATCGACGAGCGCTTCGAGAGCGTGTTGAAGACGACGATCCGCGAGCGGTCGGGCACCTGCAGCGCCGAGAAGGGCGCCTCGTCGAACCACAGCTCCGAGTACGCCTCGTCGGAGCAGACGAGGAAGCCGTGCTCCCGCGCGCGGACGGCGAGCTCCTCGTAGAACGAGAGGGGCGCGACGGCGCCGGTCGGGTTGTTCGGGTAGCAGACCCAGAAGAGGGCGATCTCGTCCCAGGCGTCGAACGCGTCGAGATCGGGCAGCCAACCCGACTCCTCACGCAGGGGCACGCGCACGACGCCGCCGCCGGCGAAGAGCGCGCCCCGCTCGTAGACCGGATAGGCGGGCTCCGGCAGCGCGGCGAGGCGCTTGTCGCCGAACGCGACCTGCGCGAACGAGAAGATCGCCTCCTTCGAGCCGAGGGTCGGGATCACCTCGCGGTCGGGGTCGACGTGAACGTCGAACCGCCGCGCGATCCAGCCGGCGATCGCGGCCCGCAGCTCCGGCAGGCCGACGGCGCGCGGGTACGACGAGACCTCGTCGATGCCGGCGACGAGCGCCTCGCGGATGAAGGCCGGCGTGACCTCGCGCGGGTCGCCCATACCGAAGTCGATCAGCTCGATCCCGCGTCCGCGCGCCTCCGCCTTCCAGTCGTCGAGCCGCGCGAACGGGTACTGCGCGAGCTCGGCGAGCACGGGGGAGAGCTCGATCATGCCGGGACGCTAGACGACAGGAACCGTCGCAGCGCGTCGTACGTGCGCACGAGCTCGGCGATCTCGACGCGCTCGTCGGCGGCGTGCGCGTAGCGCGTGCCTCCGGGGCCGAGGTTGACGGCGTCGAGGCCGCGGGCGGCGAAGTCGGCCACGTTGGTCCACGCCTGCTTCGGCTGCAGCTCGAAGCCGCCGGCCGCCTGCAGCTCGCGCACGAGCGGCGAGCCGGCGGCGACGTGGGCCGCGGGTGCGACCGAGAGGATCTCCGCCTCGCGGCCGACCAGCTCGCGCAGCCGCGCCTCGGCCTCCGCCGGCGTGCGATCGGGGGCGAAGCGGAAGTTCAGCGTCGCCTCGACGCGCGCCGGGATCACGTTCTGGGCGATGCCGCCGTGGATCTGCGTCACGCTCAGCACCTCGCGGAAGAGCAGGCCGTCGATCTCCACGTCGCGCGGCTCGAGCCCCAGCACGGGCTGGAGCGCCTCCAGGGCGAGGCCGATCGCGTTCACGCCCAGCCACGGCCGCGCCGAGTGCGCGGAGCGGCCCTCGAAGACGAGCCGCGCGTTCAGGTTGCCGAGGCAGCCGAGATGGAGGGCGTTGTCGGTCGGCTCGAGGCACACCACGAGACGCGCCTCGTCGACCAGCGGCGCCTGCTCGAAGACGGCGGGCAACGGGTTGTCGGCCGGCCCCAGCTCCTCCCGCGGGAAGAAGAGCAGCGCCAGGTCGTAGGCGAGGTCGGTCGCGGCCGCCCAGCGGGCCAGCTCGATCATCACGGCGACGCCGCCCTTCATGTCGCTGGCGCCGAGGCCGACGACCGCGCCGTCCTCCATCCGGCCCGGCAGGTTGCCCTGCGCCGGCACCGTGTCGAGGTGGCCGGCGAGCAGCACGAGCGGCCGGCCCGAGCGCTTCGCGTAGAGCAGCGTCTCGCCGTCGGCAAAGACCGGCTCGAGCGGCACGGAAGCGGCCACGTAGTCGTGCAGAGCCGCCTCGTTGCGCGATTCCGAGGGGATGTCCACGAGCGCGAGGGTGCGCTCGGCGAGGGCGTGCGCGGGGTCGACAGGGGGCATAATGCGAGTCGATGATCGCAGTTCCACCTGAGCCCGAGCGCGGGTTCGTCCTCGCGGTCCTGGGTCAGGGAGCGGACGCCGACGAGGAGCTCGCCGAGGTCAAGGAGCTCGCCCGCACCGCCGGCGTCGAGCCGGTCGGCCAGGTCGTGCAGCGGCGCACGCGGCCGGCGCAGCGCACCTACGTCGGCAAGGGCAAGCTCGACGAGCTCAAGGAGCGGTTCGCGGCCTCGGGTGCCGAGAGCCTGCTCGTCGACGACGAGCTCGAGCCGGCGCAGCAGCGCTACCTCGAGAACCTGCTCTCGGCGCGCGTGATCGACCGCACGCAGCTGATCCTCGACATCTTCGCCCAGCACGCCGTCACCGCCGAGGGAAAGCTCCAGGTCGAGCTGGCGCAGCTCGAGTACAACCTGCCGCGCATGCGGGGCATGTGGCAGCACCTCGAGCGGCTCGGC
This sequence comes from Gaiellaceae bacterium, assembly GCA_036380895.1. Lineage (GTDB taxonomy): Bacteria > Actinomycetota > Thermoleophilia > Gaiellales > Gaiellaceae > PALSA-600. The sequence goes on from DASVDV010000011.1 coordinate 132,454, forward strand.
GGCGGCGTCGGCACGCGCGGCCCCGGCGAGTCGCAGCTCGAGACCGACCGCCGCCTGGCGCGCCGCCGCATCGCCGTGCTGCGCCGGCGGCTGAAGGAGCTCGAGCGCCAGCGCGCGACCCGCCGCAAGGAGCGGCGGCGCACCGAGACGCCCACGATCGCGCTCGCCGGCTACACAAACGTCGGCAAGTCGACGCTCCTGAACGCGCTCACGGGCGCCGAGGTTCCGGTCGAGAATCGTCTCTTCGAGACGCTCGACCCGACCACGCGCGGCTTCGAGCACGACGGCCGGCGCTACCTGGTCACCGACACGGTCGGCTTCATCCGCCGCCTGCCGCACCAGCTGGTGGAGGGCTTCGCGTCGACGCTGGAGGAGACGCTGGTCGCCGACATGGTGCTGCACGTCGTCGACGCGTCGGCCGACGACGACGAGCAGGAGCGGCAGGTGAAGGCGGTCGAGGACGTCCTGCACGAGATCGGAGCGGGGGAGCTGCCGGTCGAGGTCGTGCTGAACAAGATCGACCGGCTCGACCCGCTGGCGCGGCGCCGGCTCGCGAACCGGTTCCCCGGCGCGCTGCAGGTGTCGGCGCGCACCGGCGAGGGGCTCGACGAGCTCAAGGCCGAGCTCGCCCGCCGCTTCGGCGACCGCTGGGAGCGCGTGCGCCTGTTGATCCCGTACGGCGAGGGCGCGCGGCTGTCGGAGCTGTACGCGCTCGGGACGCCGGTGGAGGAGCGGATCGACACCGAGAACGGCGTGTCGGTCCTGGCGCGCCTGCCGCGCCGCGACCTGCCGCGCTTCGCGCCGTTCCTCGTCGCAGAAGCGGTCGGCGACGCGCGAGCCCACCGGGAGTCCGCCTGATCGACCTGCCGATCCGGCGCCTGCGGCCCGACGCCGTAGTGCCGACCCGCGCCTACGCGGGCGACGCGGGTTTCGATCTGGCCGCCTGCGACCGGGTCGAGCTCGGCCCGGGCGAGCGCGCGCTCGTGCCGACGGGCCTCGCGGTGGCGATCCCGGAGGGCTACGCCGGGTTCGTCCAGCCGCGCTCGGGGCTCGCGGCGCGGAACGGCATCTCGATCGTCAACACACCGGGGCTCGTCGACTCCGGCTACCGCGGCGAGCTCAAGGTGACGCTGCTGAACACCGATCGCCGCGACACGTTCGTCGTGGAGCCGGGCATGCGCATCGCGCAGCTCGTGGTGCTGCCGGTGCCGGAGGTGGCGCCCCGCGAGGTGGAGGAGCTGCCCGGGTCGGAGCGCGGAGCCGGCGGGTTCGGCTCGTCGGGGCTGTGACCGAGCCGCGGATCCGGGTGTCGGCGATGCTGCGCTGGCAGGGGCGCGTGCTGCTGTGCCGGCAGGAGAAGCCGGGCAAGGAGTACTGGCTGCTGCCGGGCGGCGGCGTCGACGGCGGCGAGACGCTGATCGAGGCGCTGCGGCGCGAGTTGCGCGAGGAGCTCGGCGTGGAGGCGGACGTGCAGTTCGAGGGGCCGATCGCGATCGTCGACTCGATCGCGCCGAAGGCGCTGCTGACGCGCAAGCACGTCGTCCACATCATCTTCGCGGCCGACCTCTCGCACCGCTCGCTCGGCGACGTGGAGACGCGCGACGCGGCCGTCAAGGGCGCGCGCCTCTTCTCCGAGGACGAGCTGGAGGACGTGGTCGTGCACCCGCCGATCAAGCGCTTCCTGGCCCGCTGGCAGACGGGCGACCCCGCCGTCTACCTCGGCTCCCTCTGGGCCCGCTGAGCCACGGCCGCAACGGCCATGGCGTCAGCCACGAAAGCGTCACAAAAGTGTGACGCCGCGTCGCAAACGCTGTGCCGGCCCCAAAACCGGGGTCAGACCCGGGTCTGACCCCGGTGTTCGGGAACGCCGTGGCCACCGCGGACAGGTCGACTGGGCACGCCGACGCTCAGAAGCGGCCGCCGCGCGCTCGCGCGCGGCGCGCCGACACCTCGTGCGCCTGCTGTTCCAGCTCGTCGTCGAGCGGCTCGAGCTCCGGCGGCTCGCCGCCCGTGCGATGCGCGAGCGCCTCGGCGAGCAGGCGATCGGCGAGCCACGGGTTGCGCGGCAGCAGCGGCCCGTGCAGGTACGTGCCGTAGGCCCGGCGCCAGCGGCAGCCCTCGAAGCCCGACCGGCCGTCGTTGCCGAACCCGTGCACGACCCGGCCGAGCGGCTGCGCGCCCTCGTCCAGATAGGTCCGGCCGGCGTGGTTCTCGAAGCCCGCGAGCGTCCTGCCGGCCCATTCGCAGTCGAGCAGCACGTCGCCGATCATCCGCCGGTCGCCGGCAACCGTCTCCAGCGGCAGCACCCCGATGCCGGGCAGGTCGAGCCCGGCGACGTCGCGGTAGCCGCGCCCGAGCAGCTGGTAGCCGCCGCAGACGGCGAGGCAGGCCGCGTCGCCCTCCAACGCCTCGCGCAGCGGCCCCGCCTTCGCCTCGAGGTCGCGCGCGACGAGCGCCTGCTCGCGATCCTGGCCGCCGCCGACATAGAACAGGTCGATCTCGCCGACCGGCACCGCCTCGCCCATGCCGAGCGCCCGCACGTCGAGCTCGTGGCCGCGCCGGCGCGTCCGTTCCGCGAGCACGGCGATGTTGCCGCGATCGGCGTAGATGTTCAGGTAGTCCGGATACAGATGTCCGACGCGGATGACCGTCATGCCGCGCTCTCCCAGTAGTTCGAGACGTGGCCCCTCGCCGCGACGATCCGCCGCAGCGCCAGCATCGCCGTGTACGTCGGCAGCACCGTCAGCTCGCCCCCGGGCGGCGTCAGCTCCAGACCGCGATCGAGCGCCGCCTCCAGATCGGTCACCACCTCGATCCGGCTGCGATCGAGCCCCCCGTAGCCGAAGCGCAGCGCCAGCTCGGCCGCCCGCGAGCCCGTCGCGACCAGCGTCTCCAGCCCGCCGAGCAGCGGCTCGAAGTCGACGTCCCAGATCCAGGAGACGTCGCGGCCGTCGGCGATGTCGTCGTTGAGCGCGACGACCGCGACGCGCGGGCCGCCCGCGTCGACGAGCGTGCGCACGGCCTCGTTCGCGCCGGCGGGGTTCTTGATCAGCAGCATCAGCAGCCGCCGGTCGTCGACCGGGATACGCTCGAAGCGCCCGAACGCCGCCGCGGCGCGCCCGAGACCGGCCGCGGCCTCGGCGAGCGGAACGCCGAGCGCGACCGCCAGCGAGGCCGCCGCCAGCGCGTTGTAGACGTTGTAGAGACCGGGGAGGGGGAGCTCCACGCGTGCCTCCTCGCCGCCGTGCGCGAGCGTGAAGGCGGCGCCGTCGAGTCCGTTCAGCTCGATCGCGCGCGCCCGCACGTCGAGCGGCGGCCGCGCGTGGCCGCACGCGGGGCAGCGGTAGTCGCCCAGGTGCCCGACGTAGGCGGCGGCGTAGCGGTACGGCGTACCGCAGCGCAGGCAGTACTTCGAGTCGGCGGCGTGCTGCAGCGCCGGGCGCGCGTGGCGCGGGTCGTCGAGCCCGAAGACGACGCTGCCGGCGCGGTCGCGCGCGAGGTCGCCCACCTGCGGATCGTCGCCGTTCACCACGAGCGTCGCCTCCGGCAGCCCGGCGACCGCCTGCCGCCAGCGCGTCGCGACGATCTCCAGCTCGCCGTAGCGGTCGAGCTGGTCGCGGAACAGGTTGCCGAGGAGCAGGGCCCGCGGCCGAACGCGCCGAGCCACCTCCGGGAGCGCCGCCTCGTCGACCTCCAGCAGCGCCAGCTCCGCGCCGCGCGCCCGCATCAGCGTCGAGGCGACGCCCGAGACGAGGTTCGCGCCCGAGCTGTTGTGCGCCAGCGCGAGCCGCGGACGCAGGATGCCCGCCGCCATCGCGGCGGTCGTGGTCTTGCCGTTTGTCGCCGAGACGAGCACGGCGCCGCCCGGGAGTCGCCGCGCGAGCCGGTCGATCGCGCCCGGGTCGAGCTTCCAGAGCAGCTTCCCGGGGAGCGTCGTGCCGCCGCCGCGACCGGCGACCCGCGAGGCCGCCCCTGCGAGGCGCGCGGCGGCGACCTCGAGCGCGAGCGGCAGCGGCGGCCTCACGCGCGCACTGTACTCATCGCGTGAAGCGGGGCTCCCTCGTTCGAGTGATCTTCGACCGCGCTCACCGATCCGGGCCCGCAACTCCCCCGCCCGGGTGATGGGTGCCGGGGAGGCGGCGGCCTAGGGTGCGGCCGTCCGGAAGGGGCTGGAAGCCGAATCCGGACGGGGTGTGGCTCGCCAATGAGCCGAATCCTGCGGCCCCGCGCATGGACGCGCGGAGAAGGATGGACATTCGATGACGAACAACAACGAACGCGGAGAGGCAGGCGACTGGCGCTCCAGCGTTCTCTGGGGGACGGGTGGCCGCAGCGGCGACTCCCGTTCGAAGTCGCTTCCGGCGAGGAGCCGCGGGATGATCACCGCCGTCCTCGCGATCTGCGCGGTCCTGGCGGCGCTCGCCGCCTCCGCGAGCCCGGCCTCGGCCGACCGGGGCGGGAACGGGAACGGGCACGGTTCGCTGAACGGCTTGTTCAACAGCCATCGGCCCTCCTGGGTCGACCCGAGCCTGATCGCCAGGGCTCATTCGCTGCCGGGCAGCACGGTGGACGTGATCATCCAGAGCGACCAGGGCACGAGCGGGGCCGACGCCGCCATCCGGACGGCCGGTTGGCGTCAGCCGCGCGAGCGCCTGCTCAACCTGATCGACGGCATCGAGCTCAAGGTGCCGGCGGCCTTCATGCCGTTCCTGCTCCAGATCCCGGGCATCACGGTGACGCCGAACTCGGACGTCCGGCTCGCCAGCCTCAGCTCGGTGCCGGACGTCGGCACGTCGCAGCTGTGGCCGAACGTCACGGGCAACTCGGCGCTCTGGTCGGGCGATCTCGCGAACCCGTCGGCGACGCCGGCGATCGCCGTGATCGACTCCGGCGTCGCGCCGCAGAGCCAGTTCGGCAGCCGCGTGATCTCCAGCGTCGACCTCTCGACGCAGGCGGGCAGCACCGCCGACGACCAGAACGGCCATGGCACGTTCGTGGCGGGCATCGCCGCGGGCGCGTCGGCCGACCTCACCGGTGCGGCGCCGACTGCGCCGATCGTCTCGGTGAAGGTGATCAACGCGGACGGCACCGCCAAGACGAGCGACGTGATCAACGCCGCCCAGTGGGTGCTCGACCACAAGGACCAGTACAACATCAAGGTCGCGAACTTCTCGATGCACTCGTCGTACGGGACGAACTCGTACTACGACCCGCTGGACAAGGCGGTCGAGAAGCTGTGGTTCTCGGGCATCACCGTCGTCGCCGCGGCCGGCAACTACGGCACCGGCTCGACACCGTCGAACGTGCTGTACTCGCCCGGCAACGACCCGTTCGTGATCACGGTCGGGGCGCTCGACACGAACAACACCGAGGGCTCGTCGGATGACGGGATCGCTCCGTGGTCGGCCTACGGCCACACGGAGGACGGCTTCATGAAGCCGGAGATCGTCGCCCCGGGCCGGTACATGGTGGAGAACGTGCCGCTGGGGTCGACGCTGCTGACGGAGTTCCCGACGAAGGTCCTCGACAGCCTGCTCGGCACGATGCAGATCTCGGGGACGTCGTTCTCGGCTCCGGTCGTCTCGGGCACGGTCGCGCAGATGCTGGCGCGGCACCCGAACCTGACGCCCGACCAGATCAAGGGCGAGCTGATGCAGACCGCGCGCCCGGTGCCGAACGCGCCGGCGGGCGGGGCCGGCGTCGGCGAGGTCTCGGCGTACTACGCCGCGCACGACACGGCGACGCCGAACCCGAACGCCGGCCTCGACCAGTTCGTCGTGCCCGACCCGAACGGCGGCCCGACGCCGGTCTTCGACGCCGACGCCTGGAAGGCGGCGGTGCAGGCCGACCCGACGGGCTGGAACGCCGCGACCTACGCGGACAGCTCCTGGGCCGACAGCTCGTGGGCGGACTCGTCCTGGGCCGACAGCTCCTGGGCGGACAGCTCGTGGGCCGACAGCTCCTGGGCCGACTCGTCCTGGGCCGACAGCAGCTGGGCCGACTCCTCGTGGGCCGACAGCAGCTGGGCCGACTCGTCCTGGGCCGACAGCTCCTGGGCCGACGAGTCCGCCGCGGACGCCGCACAGGAGGACGCCGCGACGGGCGACTGACCTGCCGAGCCGAACCGAGCTCGGGCCTCGCACCAAGGAGGGGCCGGCGGCCAGCGAGCCGCCGGCCCCTCACCCGTTCGAGGGATCCCCGGAGCGAGGCCCCGAATGGGGGATGGTCCACGGCGGTGGCAGGCCGTAACGTGGATCAGGAACGGAGATTTCCATGATCACTGCGGCCCGCGTCCGACGCGGAAGGAAACGACGGCAGACGGCGATGAACGTCAACCTGAAAGCCCGTTCATGAGCCTCCAGCGGGAGGGGTCCTCGTGAGCGTGGTCCCGAGCGAGGTGCGCCTGGAGAGCCGCATCACGAGCGGCTCGCGCGGCCCGCGCTCGCTCCCGAGCGCCGCGATGGCGTACCTGGTCGCGGTCGCGGTCGCGGCGGCCGCGCTCGCGGCGCCGTTCCTCGCACGGCTGCAGGGCGGGCACCTGCCGTGGGCGACCTTCGCGGTGCTGTCGCTGGGGGCGGCGTTCGCGCAGCTCTTCAAGGTGCGCGGCGTCCGCAACCTGAACCACCACATCACGCCGGTGCTGCTGATCCCGGCGGTGCTGCTGCTGCCGCCGGAGCTGGTGGCGCCGATCGCGGTCATCCAGCACGTGCCCGAGTGGCTGAAGGTGCGGTACCCGTGGTTCATCGGCGGCTTCAACCTCTGCAACTTCACGATCACGAACCTCTGCATGTGCCTGGCGGCGCGGGGGATCATGGACCTGCACACCCTGATCCCCGCGGAGCACCTCCGCTTCGCCCTGGCGGCGCTCGCCGCCTCGGTGCTGTTCGTGCTCGTCCATCACGGGCTGCTGGCGCCGATGCTGCGGCTCGCGCGCGGTCACCGGATCCGCGACACGGGGCTCTTCTCGTTCCAGGGGATGTCGGCCGAGTTCGTGCTCGCCGTCCTCGGCGTCACCTTCGCCGCCTTCTGGCGGCTCGACCCGTGGCTGATCCCGTTCGCGGCGGCGCCACTGCTGATGCTGAAGCGCTCGCTCGAGGTGCCGCAGCTGCAGGCCGAGGCGCGGGTCGATCCGAAGACGGGCCTCTTCAACACGCGCCACTTCGCCGTCACGCTGCAGGAGGAGCTGGCGCGCGCGGAGCGCTTCGACCGGCCGATGTCGCTGATCATGGCCGACCTCGACCTGCTGCGCGACATCAACAACACGCACGGCCACCTTGCCGGCGACGCGGTGCTCACCGGCATCGCGCAGGTGTTCCGCGAGGAGCTGCGCAGCTACGACGTGCCGGCGCGCTTCGGCGGCGAGGAGTTCTCGATCCTGCTGCCGGAGACCGACGCCGAGGAGGCGCTCGAGATCGCCGAGCGGATCCGCAAGGCGGTCGCGGAACGCGGTTACGACGCGAACACCGCCGACGGCCCGATCCGGGCCACGATCTCGATGGGCGTGGCCGCGTACCCGCGCGACGGCGAGGACATGAACGAGCTCGTCCACCAGGCCGACGTCGCCGTCTACCGGGCGAAGCTGCAGGGCCGGAACCGCGTGATCGACGCGTCGACGAGCGAGTCGCTGCTCGTCGAGTCGGCCCACAGGGCGCCGACGCTCGCCGTGCTGCCGCCGCTCGAGGAGCCGCTGCAGCCGCGCGAGGCGCAGTCCGCTGCGAGCCAGCCGCCGACGCCCATCGGCTCGCCGGCGCTGGAAGCAGTCGAGTCGGCCGTCGAGAGCGCCGCCCGCCCGCACCGGCCCGCCCGCCCGCATTTCTTCTCGGTGCCGCGCCGCCTCGCTGCGGTCGTCGGCTTCGTCGGCGTGGCGGGCACCGCCGCCGGCGTCGCGGGAGCGGTATTCGGGACGAGCACCGACGTGCTCGGCCTGCTCGTGATCGTGGCGCTCGTCGGCGTCGGGCAGGCGCTGTCGCTGGAGGTGGAGCGTGTCGGCACGATCTCGCTGAGCGCCGTCGGCGCCCTGACGGCCGCGGCGATCATCGGCCCGCGGGCCGCGCTCGCGCTCGCCGTGACGATGTCGGCGGTCGAGTGGAGCGCGCGCCGCTCGCTCTTCCACGAGTCCCTGTTCAACGTGGGGTTGCTCTCGCTGGCGTCGCTCGCCGCCGCGGGCGTGTTCTCGATCCACCCGCACGGCCCGGTCGGCACCGGCGTCTACTTCGGCACCAGCCTGCTCGCCGGCCTCGTCTACTTCGCAGTCGACACGGGCCTCTGCTCGCTCGCGGTGGGCGTCGCCGACCGGCAGAGCGCGTTCGCCGTGTGGCGCGAGCGCTTCCGCTGGCTGACGCTGCACTACCTCGTCTACGGCTTCATCGCCGGCGTGATCTCGGAGGCGTACAAGCCGATCGGCGTCTGGTCGATCGTCGTCTTCACGCTGCCGCTGTTCCTGATCCGCACGACGCAGGAGGCGTACCTCAAACACACGCAGCGGAGCGCGCAGAAGCTGCGCGAGGCAGCCGAGACGATCCAGACCCAGAACGTGTCGCTCGAGGAGGCGAACCGACTGCTGAAGGAGCGCTCGACGGCGGCGATGGAGTCGCTCTCGGCGACGGTCGATGCGCGCGACGCCTACACGGCCGGTCATTCGCGGCGCGTGCAGCAGCTGTCGCTGGCGATGGGCCGCGAGCTGCGCCTGTCGCAGGCCGAGCTCGAGCTGCTCGGCCACGCGGCGCTGTTCCACGACATCGGCAAGCTGGCCGTTCCCGACGCGGTGCTGCTGAAGCCGGCGAGCCTCACCGACGAGGAGTGGGCGCTGATGTGCACGCACGCGGAGGAGGGCGCGTCGATCATCAACCGCCTCGGCTTCCTCAGCGACGCCGTGCCGGCGATCCGCCATCATCACGAGCGCTACGACGGCCGCGGCTACCCGGACGGCCTGAAGGGCGACGAGATCCCGCTCGGGGCGCGCATCATCCACGTCGCCGACGCCTTCGACTCGATGATGACGACGCGCGTCTACCGGCAGGCGCGCCCGGTCTCAGCGGCGCTCGAGGAGCTGCACAACCTGGCTGGCGAGCAGTTCTGCCCGCGCTGCGTCGCGGCGCTCGAGGCGATCGTGGCCGACCAGGCCCAGGTCGCGCTCGGCTCGTAGGCGGCGTTACGCCGCTGACGCGAGCGCGGCCAGCCGAGACAAGCACACGTCCCGCTCGCGCGGCGCGCGGACAGTCGGCAGCGGGTTCGCCTCGACGTACTCGAGGTCGGGACGGAAGCGCTCGCTCAGGACGATCCGGCCGTGGCGCAGCTGCAGCCACGTGCCCTCGTCGAGCTCGTGCGGCGTCAGGTCGAGATCGCAGTAGCGGGCCACCACCTCGAGCGCGAGCCGGGTGGAGGCGAAGAACACGCCCTCGCGCGCCTCGCCGACCCAAAGCGGGCGCCCACTGCCGCGCGCGAGGAACACCGACCCCTTGGCGCGCTCGTCGATCCAGGCGGTGGCGAGCGCGCCGCGCAGCACCTCGAGCGAGCGGGGCGCGTTGTGGGAGTGCGCGGCGATCGCGAAGATCGCCTCGGAGTCGACGGTCATCCGCGGCTCGGAGCGGGCGCAGGAGTGGGGGGCGAGCAGCTCGTCGTCGTTGAGGATGATCCCGTTGTGGATGCCGACGACCGGCCCGTGGCGCACGGGATGGTTGTTGGCGGGGATCGACGGATGGCCCTTCGTGTAGTCGCGCACGTGCACGAGCAGCTGGTCGGCGGTGGCCGGCACCGAGACGCGGTCGAGGAGCAGCGAGGCGGGGGTGCGCTGCTTCACGACCACCGGGTAGGTCGCGCGCGGGCCCCGGTAGGCGTAGCCGACGGCGTCGGCGCCCCGCTCGGCGATCGCGGCCAGCAGCGCCTGCGCCGCGAGCGTGCGCTCGACCTCGGCGCGGGCGGCCAGGCTGTATCCCGCAATGCCGCACATGAATGGATCCTATGACTGAAGACGGACAGCTGAGTGCGAAGTTGAGCATCCGAACAGTTCGTTCACACCTGACGCATCCGGGGCGCAGTTCATACCGTTTGCCTGCTCAAGCGCAGTGGGTCTCCGGCCGATGACCCGTGCATGGAACCGGTAGCCAGGGAGGCGACCGAGGACGAAGGATTCGTCGAACCGGTGCTCGAGCTTCTGCCTCAGCTCGACGACGACGGCGCGTCCGACGACCCGGATGAGCCCGAGAACGCCGTTCTCAGCGAGGACGAGCGGTTGCAGACCGCGGACCCGCTGAAGCTGTACGTGCGGCAGATCGGCGACGGCCGCCTGCTGACCCCGCAGGAGGAGCGCGAGCTGGCGCGGCGGAAGGACGCCGGCGACGAGGCGGCCAAGCGCCGCCTGATCGAGTCGAACCTGCGGCTCGTGATGTCGATCACCCGCAGCTACACGAAGGCGCCGGTGCCGCTGCTCGACCTGATCCAGGAGGGCAACCTCGGCCTGATCCGCGCCGTCGAGAAGTTCGACTACCGCATGGGCTACAAGCTCTCGACCTACGCCACCTGGTGGATCCGCCAGGCGGTGACGCGCGCGCTCGCCGACCAGGGGCGCACCATCCGGCTGCCGGCGCACGTCGCCGACCAGGTGCGCCGCGTGCAGCGCTCGCGCCGTCATCTGGCCCAGCGGCTGAACCACGAGCCGTCGATCGAGGAGATCGCCGCCGACAGCGGCTTCCCGGAGCAGCGGGTGCGCGAGTTGTTCGAGCTGGTCGAGGACCCGTTCTCGCTCGAGACGCCGGTGGGCGACGGCCAGGCGAGCATCGCCGACACCGTCGAGGACAGCGCCTCCGAGACGCCCGACACGACCGCCGCCCGCCACGCGCGCGCGAGCGACCTGGCACGCGCGATCGATCGGCTCAACCCGCGCTCGCGACACGTCGTGCTGCGCCGCTTCGGGCTCGACGGCCGGCCGCCGCAGACGCTCGAGGAGGTGGGCGCCGACCTCGGCATCACCCGCGAGCGGGTGCGCCAGCTCGAGACCCGCGCGCTCAAGGAGCTGCGCATGGTCGCGCCGGGACTGCAGCACTACCTGACGCTGTAACCGCGGCCGTCAGGCGCCGTAGGCGACGGCTTCCATCTCGTGCAGCGAGGCGAGCCGCTTCAGCGCCTCGACCTCGATCTGCCGCACCCGCTCGCGGGTGAGCCCCAGCCGCCGGCCGATCTCCTCGAGCGTCTTCGGCTCGGCGTCGTCGAGGCCGTAGCGGAGCACGACGACGGCGCGGTGACGGTCGGGCAGCGCGCGCAGGGCCAACGCCAGCGTCTGCGAGCGCAGCGAATCCTCCACCTGCTCGTCGGGCAGCGGCCCCTCGCCGGGCACGAAGTCGCCGAGCACGGCGTCGTCGGCCTCGCCGACCGGCGCGTCGAGCGAGGTGGCGGCCCGTGCGGCCGCCTTCACCTCCTTCGCCTGCTGCAGCGGCAGGTTCGCCTCGACGGCGATCTCCTCGAGCGTCGGCTCCCGGCCCAGCGACGCCCACAGGTTCCGCTCGGCGCGGTTCATCTTCTGCAACCGCTCGACGATGTGGACGGGCATGCGGATCGTGCGCGCCTTGTCGGCGAGCGCCCGCGCGACCGCCTGGCGGATCCACCAGGTGGCGTACGTGGAGAACTTGTAGCCGCGGCGCCAGTCGAACTTCTCGACCGCCCGGATCAGGCCGAGCGTGCCCTCCTGGATCAGGTCGAGGAACGGCAGCCCCTGGTTGCGGTAGTTCTTGGCGATCGAGACGACCAGGCGCAGGTTCGACTGGATCATCCGCTGCTTCGCCTGCATGTCGCCGACCTCGATCTTCTTCGCCAGCTCCACCTCCTGCGCGGCCGTGAGCAGCGGGTGGCGGCCCGCCTCGCGCAGGAAGAGCTGCAGCGCGTCGGTGGTCGTCTCCCAGGAGAGGGGGAGGGGCGCGACCGGCGGCGGCTCCGGACGGGGGTCGTCCTCGTCGCCGACGTCGTCCAGCAGGTCGATGCCGCGCGTCTCCAGCTCGCGGTGCAGCGCCTCCACCTCGAGCGGGTCGAGCGTCAGCGGCTCGAGGATCTCGTTCAGCTCCGACTGGCGCACCGAGCCGCGCTCTTCGGCGCTCTCGACGAGGAGCCGCAGGTCGTCGCTGAGCACCAGGATGTCGGCGTCCGTCTGCAACGGATTGGACGTCTCCGTATCCGTTCGCGTCCAAACGTGCCGTCAGCCTCAAGTACGGCCGCCGTCGAGCGATCACGGCGATGACAGGTTTCGAACGCGACAAGGAGTCAGCGTGTCTCTCGCCGTCCCCGCCCGCCTCGCGGGCCTCCCCGTCCGCCGCAAGCTCTATCTCAGCTTCGGCGCCGTCGTCGTCTGCCTCGTGGTGGTGATCGGGGTCGCGCTGCTCGGGATGTCGCGCCTCGCCTCCGCGAACGGCTCGATCGTCGACAGGACGGTTCCCGCGATCGTCGCCGCCGACAACGCGCGCTCCGCCGCCGCGGACATGCACTTCTCGCAGACGCGCTACGTGATCCTCCCGTCGAGCCACGCCGATTTCGAGAGCGACCATGCCGTCTTCAGCAAGGCACTGGCGCGGCTCGGGAAGGTGACGCCGCCCGGTCAGCGCAACGAGTACGCCCGGATCAAGCGGGCGACCGACGAGTGGGAGGCGGTGAACGCGCAGCTGTGGACGTCGGTCCAGGCGCACCATCGCGCGAAGGCGCTCGAGCTCGTGTCGGGCGCGGCGAACGACGCCACCGACGCGCTCGTCGAGAAGCTGACGAGCTACCAGGACGACGCGAAGAACGAGGAGGCGCTCGCGACCGCGTCCTTCGGCTCCGCCAAGTCGTCGTCCACGCTGATCATGCTGGTCGTCGGCGCCGTCGCCGTCCTGGTGGCGCTCGCCCTGGCGTACCTGCTCGGGCGGGCGCTGGTGCGCGGCATCCGCCAGATGCTGACGGCCGCCGAGGGCATCGGCGAGGGCGACCTGGAGCAGCAGGTCGACGTGCGCTCGCGCGACGAGCTCGGGCAGACGGCCGAGGCGTTCCGGCGCATGATCGCGTACCTCGGCGACACCGCCGAGGCGGCGAACCGGATCGCCGCCGGCGACCTGACGGTCGACGTCGCGCCGAGATCCGAGCGCGACGTGCTCGGGAACGCGTTCGCGACGATGAGCACGAGCCTCCGCGGCATCGTGGGGCGCCTCAGCGACGCGTCGCAGACGATGAGCTCGTCCTCGCAGCAGATGGCGTCGGTCTCCGAGGAGGCCGGGCGCGCAGTCGGCGAGATCGCGAACGCCGTCGGCGACGTCGCCCGCGGCGCCGAGCGCCAGGTGCAGATGGTCAACCACGCCCGCACCGCCAGCGAGGAGACGGGCGCCGCCGCCGCCCAGGCGAGCGAGGTGGCGCAGCGCGGCGTCGTCGCCGCCGAGCAGGCGAACAGCGCCATGGAGGCGCTGCGCGCCTCGACGTCCGAGATCGGCACGGCGATCGAGAGCCTCGCGCACAAGTCCGAGCAGATCGGCGGGATCGTCGAGACGATCACCGCGATCGCCGGTCAGACCAACCTGCTGGCGCTGAACGCGGCGATCGAGGCCGCCCGCGCCGGCGAGCAGGGCCGCGGCTTCGCCGTCGTCGCCGACGAGGTGCGCAAGCTGGCCGAGGAGTCGCAGCGCGCGGCCGCCTCGATCTCCGACCTGATCACCGAGATGCAGGCCGAGACGCAGCAGGTCGCCGCGGTGGTCGAGGAGAGCGCGCGCCGCACCGACGGCGGCGCGACCACCGTCGAGGCCGCCCGCGCCCGCTTCGTCGAGATCGACGAGGCCGTCGTCCGGGTCGCCGAGTCCGTGCAGCGGATCGCCGCCGCCGGCACCGCGATCGCCGAGCAGGCGGCCGGGATGGAGCACCAGCTCGACGAGGTCACCAGCTCGAGCGAGACCGCCTCCGCGTCGGCGCAGCAGGTCTCCGCGTCGACCGAGGAGACGACCGCGAGCACCGACGAGATCGCCTCCGCCGCCCGTAGTCTCAGTGAGACTGCCGGCTCGCTGCGGGCGCTCGTCCGCCGCTTCCACCTCGCCGGCGACGCCGAGACCGGCGACGGCGTTGCGCCCGTCGAGGCCGCGTAGCCGCATCGCTCCCG
>DASVDV010000012.1:0-102436 GCA_036380895.1 Gaiellaceae bacterium
CAGCGTGAAGCCTTCGTCGCCGGCGAGCCGGGTCTTGATCTTGTCGATCACTGCAAATCTCCTTCGAGGAGGAACGATGGGCGCTGCCGGTATCGGCCGGGGCGGCCGCTTCTTTCGACACTCGAACGAGTGATTCGTCCCCCGCGGCGGGCGGCGGCGCCTCCCTCACGGCGGGGGATTCAAGGCGCCGTGGACGCCTGCCGATACGGAGCGCGTGACCGACGACCCGCAGACCGTCGACACGCTGCTCGCCCGTGCCGTCGAGCTGGGGGCGTCCGACCTCCACCTCACGGTCGGCGCGCCGCCGGCCGCGCGCGTGCGCGGCGAGCTGCGCACGCTCGACGGGCCGCCGCCGCTCGACCGCGACGGCGTCCGCACGCTGCTCTACCGCATCCTCACCACCGAGCAGCAGAAGCGGTTCGAGATCGACCGCCAGCTCGACTTCTCCTACGGCGTCCCGGGGCTGGCGCGCTTCCGCGTCAACGTCTTCCAGCAGCGCGACAGCGTCGCCGCCGCCTTCCGCGTCGTCCCCGACGAGCTGAAGACGCTCGAGGAGCTCGGGCTGCCGGCGTCGCTCGCCGAGCTGACGAAGCTGCCGCGCGGCCTCGTCCTCGTCACCGGCCCGACCGGCTCGGGCAAGTCGACGACGCTCGCCGCCATGATCGACGAGATCAACCGCAGCCGCAGCGACCACATCATCACGATCGAGGACCCGATCGAGTTCGTGCACCGGCACAAGCGGTGCATCGTCAACCAGCGCGAGATCGGCACCGACGCCACCGGGTTCGGCGCCGCGCTGCGCGCCGCCCTCCGCCAGGACCCCGACGTGATCCTGCTCGGCGAGATGCGCGACCTCGAGACGATCTCGACCGCGCTCACGGCCGCCGAGACCGGCCACCTCGTCTTCGGCACCCTCCACACGCAGAGCGCGCCCGGGACGATCGACCGCATCATCGACGTCTTCCCCGGCAACCAGCAGGACCAGGTGCGCACGCAGCTGGCCGGCGCGCTGCAGGGCGTGATCACCCAGACGCTGCTGCCGACCGCCGACGGCGCCGGCCGCGTCGCCGCGCTGGAGATCCTGATCCCCGACGACGCGATCCGGAACCTCGTCCGGCAGGGGAAGGTCGAGCAGGTCTACTCGTACATGCAGACCGGCTCGCGCAGCGGCATGCAGACGATGGAGCAGGCGCTCGCCGACCTCGTCGCCCGCCACGCCGTCACGCACGAGGCCGCGATGAGCCGCTCGTCCCGTCGCGGCGAGCTGGCCGGCCTGCTCGAGCGGATGGGCGTCGCCGCGGCGCCGCCCGCCGGCCTGAGATTGGCACAGGGCTGATGGCCGCGATCTCCTGGAAGCTCTTCCGCGTCGGCCTCGGCTCCGAGACCGTCGTGGTTCCGCTGCGCCCGGCGACCGACTTCCCGCGCCGGCCGACGTCGCTGCCGTCGCTGCCCGCCCTCTGGGCGGCCGCGCTCGAGGCGCCCCGCACCGCGCTCGCCGAGCCCGAGCCCGACGTGACCGACGTGGTCGAGGCGCCGCTCGCCGAGCCGAAGACGCCGCTGCTGCAGCGCGAGCTGCGCCTGCCGCGGCCGCGCCGCCGCCATCGCGCCTCGCGCGTCGTGGGCCTCCGCGTCGGCTCCTCCCAGCTGGCGGCCGCGCACGTGCAGACGAACGGCTCCGTCGAGCTGCTCCAGCTCGCCCGCGCCGACCTGCCCGCCGGACTGGTCTCCGGCGGCGAGGTGCGCGACCCCGACGCGCTCGCGGCCGCGTTGAAGGCGTTCTTCTCCGAGCACAAGCTGCCGCGGAAGGACATCCGTCTGGGCGTCGCCAGCGGCCGCATCGGCGTCCGCGTGCTCGAGCTCCCCGCGATCGACGACCCGAAGCAGCTCGAGAACGCGATCCGGTTCGCCGCGCACGAGCTGATCCCGATCCCGATCGCGGAGGCCGTGCTCGACCACGTCGTGATCGGCCAGGACACGGCGGAGGACGGCTCGCCGGTCCGCCGCGTGCTCGTCGCGTTCGCCCACCGCGACCTCGTCTCGCACCACGTCGAGGCCTGCCGCCGCGCCGGGCTGAAGGTCGTCGGTGTCGACCTCGACGGGTTCGCGCTGCTGCGGGCGCTGGCCGCGCCGCCCGCGCCCGGCCTGCCGCCGCGCGCCGTCGTCGCGGTCTCGATCGGGCACGACCGCACCGTCTTCGCCGTGTCGGACGGCGAGATCTGCGACTTCACGCGCGTGCTCGAGTGGGGGAGCGGCGCGCTCGACGTCGCGCTCGCCCGCGCGCTCGACCTGGCGCCGTCGCAGGCGGCGGGCGTCAAGCATCGGCTCTCGCTGACCGGCGATACGCCCGTCGAGGGGCTCTCGGCCGTGCAGCTCGAGGCCGCTCGCTCGGCGCTGCGGCACGAGCTCGGCACGCTCGCACGCGAGCTCGTCTCGTCGCTCCGCTTCTACCAGTCGCGCGAGGGGTCGCTCGACATCGGCGAGATCCTCGTCACCGGCGGCGGCTCGCAGCTCCCCGGCGCGCTCGAGGAGCTCGAGCGGCTGATCGGCGCGCCCGTCCGCGCCGGCGATCCGCTCGCCCGTGTCACGCTCGGGCGCAAGGTCGTGCGCCCGGCGGATCCCGGCTCCTACGCGATCGCCGTCGGCCTCGGGATGGAGCGCTGATGCGTCCCGTCAACCTGCTCCCGTCCGACGGGGCCGGCGAACGCCGCCGCAGGCCCCCCGTGGCGCTGCTCGCCGCCGGCGCCGCGCCGCTCGCGGCCGCCGCGCTCGTCTACCTCGGTTGGTCGACGGCGCACCAGAAGGCTTCCCAGCGGGCCGACGAGCTGGCCGCCGTGCAGGCGCAGGTCGACAGGCTCGCGCCGAAGGCTGCGACGGCGAGCGCCGCCGCGCAGCTCGCCTCGCTGCAGAGCTCGCGCACCGCCGCCGTCCAGACCGTGCTCGCTCAGCGGGTCGCCTGGGACGGGCTGCTCGACCGGATCGCGCGCGTGCTCCCCGGCGACGTGTGGCTCCAGAGCCTGAACCTCCAGTCGCCGGCGCCGTTCGGCTCCGCCGCGCCGGCGCCCGGCGCCGCGCAGGGGCTGCAGCTGACGGGCTCCGCCCGCTCGCAGGCGGCCGTCGCCCACACGCTGGCGCGGCTCTCGATCGTGCCGGGCCTGAACGACGTCACGCTCGCTTCGACCACCTCGTCGGGCGCCGGCAAGCAGACGGTCGTGCAGTTCCAGGTCTCGGCCACCGTCGGAGGCGGCTCGTGAAGCGGCGCCCGCTGCTCGTGAAGGCGGGCGCGCTCGCGCTCGTCGCGATCCTCGTCGCCGTCGGCGGCTGGTTCGCGCTCGTCGCGCCGCAGCGCTCGCACGCACGCGACCTCTCCGGCCGGATCGCCGCCGCGCAGGCGAAGCTCCTCGCGCTCGAGGCGATCGGTACCGACTCGGGCCGCGTCTCCGCGGCGCAGCTGTACCAGCTCGCCCGGGCGATGCCCGCGGACGACGACGTGCCCGGCATCCTGCTCGACCTCGACCGCGCGTCTACGGCCGCGGGCGTGCGGCTCGTCTCGATCAAGCCGTCGCAGCGCGTCGCGATGCCGGACGGCTCGTTCGCCGTGCCCGTCACCGCGGTCGTCGAGGGACGCTACGCGAAGGTGACGGCGTTCCTCGCCCGGCTGCGCCGCCAGGTGCGCAACGGTGCGCACGGCGTCGCCGCCGCCGGTCGCCTCTTCGCGGTCGACCAGGCGGGCCTGCAGGTGGCCGGCGACGGCGTGACCGCGACCCTGCAGCTCGACGCGTTCGACTACGCGGCGCCGAGCCCGACGACCACGACGGCGACGCCTCCGAGCACGCCGGGCGCAGAGGCTGCCGGGGGCGCGCAGTGAGCGCGCGCAAGCCGACGCCCGCCGAGGCGCGCGAGCGCCGGGCGAAGATCGCCGCCGTCGTGCTGACGGTGGTGTTCGTCGCCGTCTGCGCGTTCCAGGTTCCGCGGGTGCTGAAGCACTTCAACAGCTCGTCGACCGCTGCGACGTCGACGACGACGACCACGAGCGCCTCGCCGGCGCCGGCCGCCGCCGCGCCGGCGGTGCTCGTCAGCGCCCGCGCGACGCACCTCTCGCGCCTGAGCCGGTTCGCGTGGAAGGACCCGTTCCGCCAGCAGCTCCAGCCGAAGGCGACCGCGCCGGCGGCTCCGGCCAAGCCTCCGGCCGCCAAGCCGCAGCCGAAGCCGAAGCCGGCCGCGCCGGTCACGGCGAGCGCGCCGCCCGCGCAGACGAAGTCGTTCACGCCGCTGCCCGCGAAGCCGCTGCAGGAGGGCCGCCCGGGCGTGCTCCTACTGCTCGACGGCAAGCGGCTCGGCCTGCTCCGCGGCGACCTGTTCCCGACGGCCGACCCGGTGTTCCGGCTCGTGTCGTTCACGAAGAAGGCGGCGCGGGTCGCGCTCCTCGCCGGGACGCTGTCGGACGGCGGCTCGACGTTGAAGCTGCAGCAGGGGCACGAGCTCGTCCTGCGGAACGCGACCACCGGCGACCGCTACGTGCTCGAGCTGGTGCGGCCTGCGCGGGTCGTGCCGCGCGAGGGCGCTGCGAAGCCGAAGGCGTAGCTCGTTCGGGCGATGGGCGCGCCGCCCCGCACCGCCGATACCGGGTCGAGGATGCTGCGCCGGCTCGCCAGCGAGGAGCAAGGGGTCGCGCTCGTCCTCGCGCTGCTCGCGATGTTCGTGCTCTCGGGGCTGACCGCCGCCGCGCTCACCGTCACTGCCCTGAACCACCGCAATGCGAAGGTGTCGGCCGACTCGAACCACGCGTTCGCGCTCGCCGAGCAGGGCGTCGCCTACGCCGAGGGGCGGCTGTACAGCGCCGCGACGAGCGGCGAGCCGGTGCTGGTGCCGCAGACGACGTTCAGCCAGGACGGCGGCACCGTCACGTACGTCGGGACGCTCTCGGGCAGCACGTGGACGCTCACCGGCACCGGCGTCTACGGCGGCGTCACCCGGAACGTGAGCGTGCAGGCGGACGTGCCGCCGCCGTACACAGTCTCCGACCCGACGATCTGGAACTACCTGTACGCCGACAGCCACACCGCCACCTGCGCGGCGGCGTTCAACGGCAACGTCTCGATCACGGTGCCGCTGTACTCGCAGGGGAACCTCTGCTTCGACGGCAACGTCAAGTACAAGGGCGCCGACCTCGAGGTGGGCGGCAACCTGAGCATGATCGGGGCCGTGTCGATCGGCGCGAAGACGGCGCCGATCTCGAAGATGAACGTCCACGGCGCGTGCTCGGTGAGCCCCTGTGACGGCGCACACGACCCGGTCTGGGTCGCGGGGGGCGTCGGCACGACGCTGGACCCTCAGCTCACGATGCCGGCGATCGATCTGGCGAGCGCCTATGCGACGCAGATGGCGGCGACGACGACCGGCTGCCCGAGCAACTTCTTCGACAACGACACGCAGCTGAACGACAGCCTCGGCTCGGCGAACCTGTTCCCGTCGGGGACGTCGTACGACTGCTTCGTCGGCTCGAACGAGCTGAAGTGGGACGGCCACGGCGGCCTGACGGTGAACGGCGTCTTCCTCTTCGACGGGAACCTGTCGCTGTCGGGGAGCGTGGACGTCGTGTACTCGGGCAGCGGGACGATCTACTTCGACGGGACGATGGCGACGTCGGGGAACGTCTCCATCTGCGGCGTCACCGGCAGCGCGGATGGCAAGACGTGCACGGCGAACTGGAACCCGAACACGAACGGGTTGATCCTGGCGGCCGGCTGCGCGAACGCGAGCGGGGCGTGCGTCGACTGGGAGGGCAACACGTACCTGCAGATCGGCACGTACGCGACGGGCGCGTTCACGGAGGGCGGCAACGTCGTCGACATGGGCCCGGTGATCGCCGACACGCTCGATCTGAACGGCAACACGGGCGTGATGCTGCCGTTCCACACGCTGCCGCCGGGCGCGCCGACCGACACGAAGACGGTCACGCCGCCGCCCGGCCCGCCCACCAACTGGAGCGGCTGACGGCGAGCGGTGTGCCCGTTCGGGACGTGTCCGGCGGCAGCCGACGGACGTGGCTTGCGGAGACGTGTCCGGCGGCAGCCGACGGACATGGCTTGCGGAGACGTGTCCCGCGGCAGCCGACGGACACGTCCCGAACGGCCAGCAGCGTCAGCGTCAGTGTCAGTCGTCGACGGTGCGGTCGAACGCGCTCGTCAGGCGCAGGATCTCCGGATCGCCGGCCGAGCCGGCGTCCTGGACGATCACCGTCACGACCCGTTCGTACCAGCGCGTGCCCGGGTTGTTCAGCCGGTCGCGGACGAACGTCTCGATGCGGTAGCTGCGGCTGTCGGTGCCCGTGACGGTCTGGATCGGCTGGCAGTTGGCGGCCGCGCCGCAGCCGGAGAGGGTGACGTCGTTGACGGTGCCGCTCGGCAGCTGCGTCTGCACCCCCGTCACCGGGTCGGTCACCCAGTCGCCGGCGAGGATCGGGTCGTCGTCGTAGGTCGCGTCCGCGGCGGCGTTCGAGGCGGCGGTCGCATCGAGGCCGATCGAGTCGTAGGGGAGCGTCCGGTACAGCTCCATCTGCGAGTCGGCCAGCTGGGCGGCGACCGTCTTCTGAGACGCACGGTGCAGCGACAGGAACGCCTCGTCGTAGCCGGCAGCCAGGGCCAGCAGCGCGATCGTCAGCACGGCCATCGCGGCCAGCAGCTCGACCAGGCCGAACCCGTCCTCCTCCACCAGGTGCTGCACACGCCGTAGATCGGCACGTGCCCGCCCCGGCTCAAGCCCCCGCCGCGGGATGCCGATTGAGGATCGAAGTGGCCACGTTCGCCTACAACGCGATCAACGCGCAGGGGCTCGAGCTCGCCGGCACGCTCGCCGCCCCCGATCGCGGCGCCGCGATGGAGCAGCTGCGCCTGAAGGGCCTGCTCGCCCAGCGGCTCGACGAGCTCTCGGGCGGCGCGGCGGCGGCCCGCGACGAGTCGCCCGCGAGCGGCCTGTTCAAGAAGGTGAAGCCGCGTGCGCTGCAGATCTTCTCGCGCCAGTTCGCGACGATGGTCGAGGCCGGCATGAACGTCGTGCAGGCGCTCGTCATCCTCGAGCAGCAGACGACCGACCGGATCCTCGCCGAGGTGATCGCCCGGCTGCGCGAGGACGTGGAGGCGGGCCAGCTCCTGTCGGAGGCGATGGCGCGCCACCCGCGCGTGTTCAGCCGCCTCTACGTGGCGATGGTCGAGGCGGGCGAGGCGGCCGGCATCCTCGACGTGGTGCTCGACCGGGTCGCCGTGCAGCTCGAGAAGGAGCAGACGATCAAGCGGCGCGTGAAGGGCGCGATGGTCTACCCGACGATCGTGTTCGTCTTCGCGACGCTCGTGCTGAACGGGATGCTGCTGTTCCTGATCCCGATCTTCTCGAAGATCTTCGACCAGCTGAACGGCCAGCTGCCGATGCTGACGCAGTGGGTCGTGCGCGCCTCGGCACTGCTCCGGCACCACTGGTACATCGTCTTCCCGCTGATCGGCCTGCTGATCGCCGGCTTCTTCCAGGGCAAGCGCACCGAGCCCGGCCGCCGCCTCTGGGATCGAACCCGGCTGCGCCTGCCGCTCCAGATCGGGGCCACCGTCCGCAAGATCACGATGGCCCGCTTCGCCCGCTCGCTCGCGACGCTCGTCGCGGCCGGCGTCGACATCATCAAGGCGATCGAGATCACCGCGCAGACGTCGGGCAACGCGGTCGTCGAGGAGGCGCTGCTGGAGGCGCGCCAGAAGGTGCACGAGGGCGCGCCGATCTCGCAGCCGCTCGTCGAGAGCGCCGTCTTCCCGCCGATGGTGTCGCAGATGATCAAGGTGGGCGAGGAGACGGGCGAGCTCGACACGATGCTCGGCAAGATCGCCGACTTCTACGAGGACGAGGTCGACGCCGCCATCGCCACGCTCACGAGCATCATCGAGCCGGTGATGATGATCGGCGTCGGGATCATGGTCGGGATCATCGTGATCTCGATGTACCTGCCGATGTTCAAGATGCTCTCGCTCGTCAACCAGAGCGGCGGCAGCTAGCCACCGACACCCTTTCTCGTCAGTGCGGGCCGAGAACGGCGTCCGGCACGACCCCTCACTCGAGCTCTAATACCCCATTGGGGTATAGTGGTGAGATGGATCGCGCTGCGCACACGAACGGCCGGAGCCTCACCGCCACTGCGATCCAGGCGACGCTGCACTGCCTGACCGGCTGCGCGATCGGCGAGGTGCTCGGCATGGTGATCAGCACCGCGCTCGCCTTCGGCGGCGTGGCCTCGATCGCGCTCTCGGTGGTGCTCGCCTTCGCGTTCGGCTACGGGCTGACCCTGCGGCCGATCCTGCGCGCCGGGCTCGGTCTGCGCCGCGCCGCCGGCCTCGCGTTCGCGTCCGACACGGTCTCGATCGCGACGATGGAGCTGGTCGACAACGCCTTCATCGTCCTCGTCCCCGGGGCGCTGGCGGCGGGGCTGTCAGCCGGCCTCTTCTGGTGGAGCCTCGGCGTCAGCCTGGCGATCGCCTTCGTCGTGACGGTGCCGGTCAACCGCTGGCTGATCGCCCGCGGGCGCGGGCACGCGGTCGTCCACCAGCTGCACGGACACTGAGCTCAGGTGGACGACGCCGAGCGGTCGAGCTCTTCGACCGGCTCGCGCACCCGGCGCAGCAGGTCGTCGCGGATGTCGCGCACCCGCCCGATCGGCTCGTGCTTCGGGCCGGTTCGCCGTGCACACGAAGAGCACGTTCACGACCTGGCTGCGCCGCTCAGCAGCAGCCGGCTCCGGCGCCGATCACCGGCAGCTCCTTCACGTCCGGGTCGAACGCCTTCCGGGCCCTGACGATCGCGCCGTGCATCCCGTCGGCGACCTCGTGGGTCAGCTCGACCGAGACGTCCTCGAAGCCGGCCGCCTCGAGGCCCGCGACGTACTCGCCCTGCGAGAGCGCGCCCGCGATGCAGCCGACATAGCTGCCGCGCTCCGCCCGCTCGGCAGGCGAGAGCCGATCCTCGGCGACGACGTCGCTGACGCCGACGCGCCCGCCCGGACGCAGCACCCGGCCGATCTCGGCGAGCACCGCCGCCTTGTCGGTCGAGAGGTTGATCACGCAGTTCGAGATGACGACGTCCACCGAGGCGGCCGGCAGCGGGATCCGCTCGATCTCGCCCTTCAGGAAGTGCACGTTCGTGACGCCGGCCTCGGCGGCGTTCCGCCGGGCGAGCGCCAGCATCTCGTCCGTCATGTCGAGCCCGTAGACCGTGCCCGCCGGCCCGACCCGCTTCGCCGACAGGAGCACGTCGATGCCGCCGCCCGAGCCCAGGTCGAGCACGGTCTCGCCCTCGCGGAGCTCGGCGACCGCGGTCGGGGTGCCGCAGCCGAGCGACGCCAGCGTCGCGGCCTCCGGCAGCCCGCCGCGCTGCTCCGCGTCGTACAGCGCGGCGCCGAAGTCGCCGCCTCCGCCGTCGCAGCACGAGCCCTCGCCGCAGCCGCAGCCGGTCGACCCGTCCAGTACCTTCAGCGCGGAGTCCGCGTAGCGGCGCCGCACCTGCTCCCGCAGCTCCTCGGCCGTGGTGGTCATCAGCAGCACGCTCCCTTCAGGTCGGCGACCGCCGCGAGTTGCTCGACGGCGTCGCGGTTCAGCGAGAAATAGGCCCAGCGGCCGCGCTGCTCGCGCTCGAGCAGCCCCGCGTCCACCAGCTTCTTCAGGTGATGCGAGACGGTCGGCTGCGCGAGCCCGAGGGGGCCGTCGAACTCGCACGCGCAGAGCGGCTCCCCGCTGCGCGCCAGCAGGTTGACGATCCGCACCCGCGCCGGGTCGCCGAGCGCGCGGAACAGCTCGGCCGTGGCAGCCGCCTCGTCGGCGGAGAGCGCCGGAGCGGCGAGCGGAGTGCAGCATGAGGCCACGCGCAAAACATATCGACAGATATCAATATGTCAAGCGGGCGACCGGCGGATCTGCTTCCCTTGCGGCGTGCGGAGACCGGGGCGGATCGTCAGCGGCGGCAGCGCGGGCAACGAGCAGCTGACGGCCGCCGTCGCGACGGTGCTGCTCGTGCTGCTCGCGGTGGAGGGCGCGACGCTGCTGCGGATCGACGGGCTGATGACGGTGCACGCGTTCGTCGGCATGCTCCTCATCCCGCCGGTGGCGCTGAAGCTGGCGAGCACAGGCTGGCGCATGCTCCGGTACTACCTGCACGGCGAGGAGTACGTCCGCCGCGGCCCGCCGCACGTCGCGCTGCGCGTGCTGGTGGCGCCGGCGATCGTCGCCTCGACGGCCGTCCTCTTCGCGACCGGCGTCGTGCTGCTCGTGCGCGACCAGACCTCCGGCCTCGTCGTGGGCCTGCACAAGGCGAGCTTCCTCGTCTGGTTCGGCGCCACCTCGGTGCACGTGCTCGCGCACGGCCTGCGCCTGCCGCGCCTGCTGCGGCTGCGCCTGCCCGGCGTGGCGCTGCGGCTCGGGCTCGTCGGCGCGACGCTCGGCGCCGGCGCGGCGCTCGCGGTCGCGACGCTGCCGTCGGTCGACCGCCTGCAGGACAGCCTCTCGACGCACGTCGGGCTCGACGCCCGGTAGCGCCGACAGACGTCAGCGCGCGCGGCGCCGAGCCAGCAGGCGTCGCCCCCCGAAGACGGCGGCCGCCAGCACGAGCAGCGCCGCCGCGGCGCCCGCGATCTCGATCCGGTCCTGGTTCGCGGTGCTCTTCTCCGGCGCGCTCAGCGATGGCAGGGTCACGATCACGCCGGCCTGGGCCGCGAGCTTCTGCACCGCCCGCGCCGCCGTGTTCGCGAGCCGGGCGCCGTTCGCGCCCGGCGGCGGGAGCCGGTCGACGACCGCCTGGTCGGCCGGCGTCGCCTTCCCGTGCCGCGAGGTGCCCAGCCCATTCGGCATCACGACCAGCAGCCGGCCCTTGTAGACGATCGACAGCTCCTGGCCGAGGAAGCGCGCGTACAGCTTCGGCTGCTTCCACAGCTCGTAGACGGAGCCCATGTCGTAGCGCGTGCCGATCAGCGCCACCCGGATCGTGTAGCCGCGCGCCTTCGCGTCGGCGAGCACGCTCGTCAGCTGCTGCACGTTCGCGTCGGGGACGCCGTCGTCGGTCGGGACGAACAGCGGCCGCGAGAGCAGGTAGTCGCTCGCGGGGTCGCCGTCGGCGCGCGCCGGCCCGGCGACCGCCAGCAGCGCGGCCACGCACGCCGTCGCGAGCAGGGCGGCCCTAGCCAAGGATCGACCTCGCGAGCTCGGCGACGACGGCCACCGCGGCGGCGCCCGCACCGAGAGCGAGCAGCGAGGCGGCGAGTCTGAGGCGTATGCCGGTCATCCGGTGGCGTGGTCGACGAAGAGGAGGTCGATCGGCCGGCCGTGCGCCGTCACGTCGAAGGCGAGCGCCCAGTGGCCGACCATCACGAGCGCGGGCGCAGAGCGAGCGTAGAGCCCCGGCGACGTCTCGGCCAGCCGGTACTGCTGCGACGGCATCTCCATGTCGAGCATGTCGAAGCGCAGGAGCACCTCGGCGCCGCGCACGGGCTGCCCGCCGCGCGTGATCTTCACGGCGAACGCGTTCGGCACCGCCGCCTTGTTCGGCGACACGTGGAACTCGAAGCGGTAGCCGTCCTTCGCGACGACGCTGCTGACCGCGCCCGGGCCGACGTGGTCGCTGACATTCGAGACGGCCGCCAGCGAGGGCGGGGGCGGCGGCAGGGACGACAGCACCGCGGCGGCGAACACGGCGGCCGCGACCAGGACCACCTCGCCGCTGACGAGCCGGCGCAGCAGCCGCGCCGTCGAGACCCCCACGTCGGGGTCGTGCTCGGCGATCGCGAGCCGCGGCTTCGTGCGCAGCAGGTTGCCCGAGGCGAGCAGCATCGCCGCCAGCAGCAGCCCGATCTTCACCAGCAGCGCCTTGCCGTACGAGGTCTGCCAGAGCGAGCCGAGGGTCGGCAGGTGGATGATCGTCGCGCCCACGCCGGAGCCGATCAGCAGCAGCACCGACACGAACGCGGTGTTCGAGAAGCGCGGCACCGCGATCACGAGCCCCGCGGTCCGCTTCGCCACCGGCAGGCTCGCCCAGAGCACGAGCAGGCCGACCAGGCCGCCGATCCAGATGCTGCCGGCGGCCAGGTGCACCCAGTCGAGGAGCAGCGAGGCGCCGCGCGGGCGCGTCTGCGCCGCGTGCCCGGCGAGCCCCGGCACGAGCAGCGTCGCCGCCGCCGCGAGCAGCACGCCGGTCGTCGCGAACAGCTCCGCGACCGATCGCCGGGGGCGCTCCGGCCGGTCGACCCCGATCGCCACCGCGCCCGCGAAGACGAACAGCGCGAACAGCAGCCACAGGTGCAGGTAGCCGCGCCCGAACGCCGACACGTCCATCAGCGGGACGAGCGCGCCCACGTCGAAGACCGATCGCAGCGCGAACTCGGCGGTCGCCAGCAGCGTGTAGATCGGGATGGCGATCAGGCCGATCGCGGACGCGACGCCGAACGCGATCGACACGGCCCGCAGGCGCGCCCCCTCCACGCGCCGCGCCACCGGCCGCGCGATGCCGAGCCGCAGCGCCAGCAGCCCGATGGCGGCCATCACCGAGATGAACGCGACCCAGCGCGCCGTCACCAGCCGCGGGGTCGCGGCCGTCTCCGACGTCGACGGCACCGGGAACTGCGGCGCCGGGCCTGCGTTCGGGCCGACCGCGAAGGTGAACGCCCCGCGCACCGGATGGCCGTCCACCGAGATCGCGCGCCAGTAGACGAGGTACCAGCCCTCCGCCACGTGCCGCACCGGCACGAGGATCGTGTCGGGGTTCGTCGGCGACCGCCGCGGCGGCCCGGTCGTCTCCTGGCGGCCCGCCGCGTCGGTGACCGAGATGATCGCGAAGCGCGGCTCGACCGCCTCGTCGAACGTCAGCGCCACCTGCTTGGGCGACGTGTTCACCGTGGCGCTCGCCACCGGGGAGGTGGACACGAGGTACGCGTGCGCGGAAGCCACGGCCGGCAGCGCGAGCGCCGCCGCCGTGACCGCCACGAACGTTGCGAGCCGCGTGCGCGTCATGCGAGCGGGCGCGATCCTCCGCCGCGGGTGAGCAGCGCCGTACCGCCGACGACCAGGCCCAGCGCGCCGAGCACGATTCCGACGATCGCGAGCGTGGAGCTCCCGCCGCCGCCTCCGCCGAGCGACGAGGCCGCCTCGATCGTCGGCGCCGGCGTATCGGACGACTCGGGGCCCGTCCAGTCGACGACGGTGCCGTCGCTGTAGGTCTGGCGCACCTTGAACACGTACGTCTTGCTGGCGTCGGTGCGGGCGAGGAACGAGAAGGCCGAGTCCTCGCCGGTCGGGACGTGGCCGCCCGTCCAGGTCACCTTGGTGATCGTCGCGTCCTCGCCCGAGCCGGACTGCGCGACGTGACGCTTCCAGCCCGGCGACGGGATGAAGGAGTCGATCGAGAACCCGGGCGGCGGGGTCATCACGACGGACGTCGTCGTGGCGCCCTCCTGCTCGGTGGGCACGGCGAGCGTGAACACCTGCGACTGCTTCGCGAGCACGAGCGGCGGGCTCATGTGCGCGTGGGCCGACGCCGCGGCGGTCGCGACGAGCGCAGCGACGGCGGCTCCGGCGAGGGTTGCGAGGCGTCGGGTCATCGATTCGTCTCCCTTTCGGTCATGGCTTGACGGTCAGGGTGAACGGCGCGGTCAGCACGCGGCCGTTCACCTTGCATTGCAGGAAGAGGCGCCACGTCCCGGGGACGGGCACCAGCACGCCGATGTTCAGCTTCCCCGGCGTGGCCGAGGTGCCGGCCACCTTCGCGCCGCCGAGCACGCTCGTGCAGCCGGCGGCGTTCGGCGCGCAGATGTGGGTGTGGAAGTAGTCGAGCGACCCCTTCCGGAAGAAGACCGCGTGGGCGAGCGCTCCGTACCACGGCGTGAAGTCCGCCGGCTTCCCGTCCGGATCGGTCACGGTGGCGGTGAGGAAGCCCGCCTGGATCGCGTGCAGCTGCGGCTTGCCGTGCAGCGTGAAGCGGTAGCCGTCGACCGTCGCCGTCGAGTGGAAGGCGCCGATCGGCTTCGGCCGGTAGTCGCCCTTCACCTGCAGCGAGCCGAACAGCTGGAAGTTCGCCTGCGAGGCCGT
Source organism: Gaiellaceae bacterium (assembly GCA_036380895.1). Taxonomy (GTDB): domain Bacteria; phylum Actinomycetota; class Thermoleophilia; order Gaiellales; family Gaiellaceae; genus PALSA-600. Next base: position 14,097 of record DASVDV010000012.1, read on the forward strand.
CTCGCCCGGCGCCACCTGCGGGTAGGCGTCGACGACGACCCGGTAGGGCCCCGGCTCGGGGAACGTGACGACGTCGCTGATCGTGCCGTCCTTCGAGATCGGCGGGTGCCGGTGGACGATCACCGAGAGGTCGCGCCGCACCATGATCAGGTGCACGCCGGTGTGCGGCCCGGGGCCGTGCCGGAACACGGTCAGCGGCTTCCCGTCCGGCTGCCGGATCTGGAACGAGACGCGCGTCGGCACTCCCGCGGCGACCGGCTGCGCGGGCCGGAACTGCGCGAGCTGGTAGGTCTTCGCGGCGCCGATCGTGATGCTCGGCCCCGACGAGGACGACGAGCCGCCGCAGCCGGCGGCGGCGAGCACGAGCAGCGCCGCGACGGCGGCGACGAGGGGTCGGCGGATCATCGGTCTCCTCTCGGGAACAGGTAGTCGACGTGGGGGGCGAGGTAGCCGCCGAGCTCGAGCACGATCTCGGCGTGCGGCCGCAGCACGATGCGCCGCGGATCGCCGGAGACGCGGCTGCCGTCGACGAACGCGGCGACGCGGTCGCGGAAGTCGAGGAAGCCGTCCGGTGCCAGCCGGCGCCCCCAGACGGCGAACAGGTCGCCCAGGGTGCGCCGTGCTCCGCGCTGCACCTCGACGACGCCGGTGGGCGCGGTCGTCCGGAGCGGATAGCTGCAGCCGCCCGGACCGGCGCCGATCCCGGCCGGGACGATCACCACCTTGCGGTGCGCGAACAGCTCCAGGTGCACGAGGAAGCGCCGGCCGGCGGCGCCGCAGCGGAGGGTCGTCGTCGGGCGGCCCGCGCTGGTCGGCTGCCAGCGCGGGGCCGGGCCGATCGGCCACGGGTGCACGGGTGGCGGCGCCGCGGCGATCACGTCCTCGCCTCCTTGACGGCGAAGCTCGTCGCCAGCGCCGCGACGCCCGCCACGAGCGCGAGCGCGCAGAGCGCCCTGGCTCCCGGGGCGGGGAGCGACGACACGACGACGCCGTGCCGGAACACGCCGAGCGAGCCGAGCGTCAGCGCGGCCGCGCCGGCGCCGACGACCCCCGCCAGGTGGCTGCGGCGTGCGCCTCGCAGCCGTACGAAGGCGGCGGCGAGGCCGGCGGCGAAGAGCGCCGCCACGGCGATCTGGCCCCAGGCGACGCGTCCGGTGGTGGCGTCGGCCGTCGTGAACGACACGAACGCCGCGAGCGCCGCCGCGCCTGCGCCGGCGCCGAGCAGGACCGCCGCCGTCTGCCGCAGCCGCGGCCGGAGGAGCAGCAGGCCCGCGACGGCCGCCGCCGCGGCGGCCGCGGCGGCGAGCCACGGCCACGGGCTGGGCCGCCGCACCCGGACGAAGCTCCCCGAGAGCGTCACCTTCCGGCCGTCGAGCTCGCCGGGGATGACGAACCGTGCCACCCTCCCCGTCGGCGAGTCGGCGTACGGCGGCGGCGAGAGCCGGTGCTCGTGCCAGACCAGCTCCGGCCGGTGCGAGAGCCGCCGCCAGCCGTGCCCCGGCGAGACGAGCCTCTCGGCGACCGCGGTCGTCGAGGCCCGGTTCGCCCAGGCGCCGCGCGGGCCGATCCGCACCATCGGCTCGTCCAGGTCGCCCCGCAGCACCAGCGTCCCGCCGCGCACGCGCACGCGCAGGTCGCGGTCGCCGTCGAGGACGGCCACCGACACGCCCGGCGCCGGCCGGTCGAGCTCGACCCGGTAGTCGAGCGCGACGGTCGCGTTGCGGGCGTGCGCCGACGCGCTCGCGGGAGCCGCGAGCGCGCAGGCAACGACCAGTGGCGCGATCCAGCGCCGGCTCACACGCCCTCCTTCTTCGCTCGTGCGCGGGTGGTCTTCCCGCGCGGTTCCCGGGGCGCTAGGCGTGAGGAGGCGCCCGGCCGGCCGCGGCGAGCGCGAGCGGCGCCGCCGGGACGAGCCGGACCGCGAGCGGAAGGCGGACGGCGGCGGGCCGCAGGCGCGGCGCGCGCCGTGCGCGGCGGGCGGCCAGGCGCAGCACGGCGCGGCCGAGGCGCAGCAGCGCGACCACGAGCACGGCCACGGCCGCCGAGGCGGGCAGCGCCCACCAGCCGCCGTTGCCGACGATGCCGGCGGCGCCGGTCGGGTGCCCGGCGGAGAACAGCTCCTCGAGCCCCTCCTGCAGCGCGTACAGGGCCAGCAGCGCCCCGGTCGTGACCGCCCAGAGCGCCGGCGCGGAGGCGCGGGCGAGGCGGCCGGTCTCGCCCGTGCGGGCGGCGTGCGCCGCGCGGAGCAGGAAGGACGAGAGTGCGACGCCGAGCGCGAGGATCATCCACGGCACGAGCGAGTGCAGGTACGAGTGCCCCTGCGCGGCGAGCTCGGCGCTCGCGCGCGGGCCGTACGCCAGCGTGTAGCGCAGCTGATGCACGAGCAGAGCCGCCGCGGGGACGACCAGCAGGGCGCGCGTGCCGTGCAGGCGCATGAACGACAGGCTACAACCAGGCGGTCGTACGTCGGCGGACGACGTCCTCGTCCGTCAGCGCCCATTCGTGCTCGCGGGCGTAGCGCTCCTGTGCGCGCACGTCGGGCCGGCCCGCGGCGAGCGGCTCGAGCAGGGCCGGGTCCTCGCGCGCCGGCGCGAGCACCTCCGCGGCGAGCGAGCCGTAGAGGCGCAGCAGGTGCTCGCGCGTCGCGGTCTCGAGCCCGTCCGGCCAGGCGACGCCGTCGAGGCCCGTGGCGCCCGGCAGCGGCCGCGGCCGCGCGTCCGGTTTGCGCACGCCCGCGTGCTCGAGCGCGCTCAGCGCGATGCGACGGTAGGTCGTGAGCTTGCCGCCGGCGACGCTCACCATCCCGGTCGGGCCGGTGGAGAAGACGACCTCGCGGCGGGCGCTCGTCGTGCTGCCGTTGCCCAGCGGCAGGGCCCGCAGGCCGGCGAAGCTCGCGCGCACCCGGCCGATGCCGTCGACGGCGGTCGCGGCCTCGGCCAGCACCTGCGCCAGGTCGTCGTCGGTCGCCTCGACGCGCTCGGGGCCGCCCTCGTGCAGCGTGTCGGTGGTGCCGAGCAGCAGCATCCCCTCCCACGGGATCGCGAAGCTGACGCGCCCCGCCTCGTGCGGGATCGTCACCGCCGCCCGCCAGTCGCGGCCGCCCTCGACGATCGCGTGCACGCCCTTGCTGAGCCTGATCGACGCCTTCGCCCGCTCGTCCTCCAGCTCCCGCAGCCGGTCGACCCATGGGCCGGTCGCGTTGACGATCCGCCGCGCGCGCACGCGCAGCTCGCCGCCGTCGGCCCGAACTGTCGCACCGCCGGGCTCCAGCTCCGTCACCTCGGCGTAGTTGGCGAGGACGGCGCCCCGCTCGGCGGCGGCGCGCAGGTTCGCGATCGTCAGCCGTCCGTCGTTCGTCGCCGCGTCGGCGTAGATCGCCGCCGTCCGCAGGCCCTCGGTGCGCAGCGCCGGCACGAGCGCGCGGGCGCGCGCGGCCCGCAGCGGCCGGTGCAGCCGCGAGCGCGCGAGCGCGGAGTAGAGCAGGATCCCGCTCTGCACGAACCAGGGGCTGTACGGGCCGCCGGGGTAGAAGGGGAAGACGAACCGGAGCCGTCTGACCAGGTGTGGCGCAATCGTTTGCATGAGCACCCGGCGCTCGGCGTGCGCCTCCCGCACGAGGCCGACGTCGCCCATCGCCAGGTAGCGCAGGCCGCCGTGCACGAGCTTCGACGAGGCGGTCGAGGTGGCGCCTGCGAAGTCGCCCTTGTCCACCAGAGCGATAGACAAGCCGCTCGCGGTCGCGGCCTCGGCGATCCCGGCGCCGACGATGCCGCCGCCGATCACGAGGAGATCGAATTCCCGGGAGGCCAGCTGTTCGAGCGCGTCGGCGCGGGAGCGGGTCACGCGCCGACCTTACCTGTGGGCCACCTTCATCGTTCCCCGCCGCACGAGAATGCGGCCGCTCGACGTCTGTGCGAAGCCCTCGATGCGCCTGGCGACGCCGATCACGATCACGGGCCGGCCGTCGACGTCGAGCTGATGCACCGCGTACCGCCCCGGATCGCGAGCCTCGCGGATCGCTCGATGGATGCCGTCGAGCGCGCTGGGCGACAGCTCGCGCCCGAGGATCGCGCCGGAAACGCTCGGAGAAAAGCGAGAGCAACGGCATATCTGCCGGACGGACCTCTCGCCCGACGCAGGAAAGCCCCGCACCCGCGGCGAATCCGTCCCGTCGAGCAAACAAAACAAGGACGAGCGACGTCCGATCCTCGGGCGACACTTCTCTCCGAGAGCGCCGGTCGAAGGCACATTGACGGGTGGAGTCGGGCTCAGGTGCCAACTGACCCACCGACCAACAGGGCGCGAACGACACGAAGCGAACAGTGGCCGCCGGCCCGCAGGGTCGGCGGCCACTTCCGTGTCAGGGCCGGAGCTTCGAGGTGTCGACCACCTCGAAGTCGGAGCCCTTCAGCCGTCCCAGCGCGTGCAGCTGGTCGTTCGACCAGCGCCGGTCGGGCGCGCCGCTCACGAACCAGGGCGAGCCGTTGTCGGCCAGGGTCATCCCGTAGGTCTTCAACGCCTGCGCCACGATGCGCGCCTGCCTCGGCAGCCCGCTCAGGTCGACGCTCGCCTTCAGCCGCACGCGCAGGCCCATCGGCGGCAGCGACGGATCGGTCGCGTCGCTCGCGAAATGGCGCGCCGGATAGACGTAGGCGCGCCGCGTGCGCGGAGCGGTGAAGCGCAGCGCGTGGCGGATCGCGCCGCTCGCGACCTCGTCGTAGCGGGCGAGCCCCGGCAGGATCGGCAGTCCCGCGGCGTCGGCCGACGTCCAGCCGGCCGGTCGCAGCCTGTTCGAGCGCAGGCTCCAGATCGCGCCCGAGCCGGCCGCCCAGCCGCCGCCCGACCGGTGGAGGGCGTACAGCTCGTAGAGGCGGCACGTGTCGCGGTCGACGATCAGCGCGTGCCGGTCGCCGCTGTCAGGGTGGGGATCGCCTTCGATCGGCACGTCGCTCGGGATCGGGTACGGGCCGCCGTCGCTCTCGGAGGCGTACTCGAACGCGACGCGCGACTTCGGCGTCGTCTTGCCGTACACGACGACGTAGGGGATGCCGATGCGGTGGCCCTGCCAGAGGCCGGAGCCGAAGTCGGCGTGCACGGGGTCGTCGAGGCCGATCGACGCGATCAGCGCCGCCGAATCCGCCGCCACCGGCAGCCTGTCGACGGGCCGGTTCCAGACGCTCGAGGCGGGGAAGACGGGGCAGCCGGCCAGCGTCGGGCTGTGCGCCGCGCCTCCGGCGAGCGCAGCGGCGACGGCGGCGACGATCGCGGCGAGCGCCTTCACGGCTGGAGCATGACGACGTCCCAGCCGTCGCCGCGGCGCACGTACAGCTCGCGCTCGTGCAGGCGGTCGTCGCGGTGCCGCCAGAACTCGTACCGCTCGGGCACGACGCGCAGGCCGCCCCACCACTCGGGCCGGGGCGGCTCGGCGGGCTGCGCCGCCACCGCCGCCTCGAGCTCGGCGCGCGAGCCGATCGGCTCCGACTGGCGCGAGGCCGCCGCGCTCCGCCGCGAGCCCGCGGGGCGCGACGCCCAGTACGCGTCCGACTCGGCCGCCGGCAGGCGCTCGACCGGCCCCTCGACCCGTACCTGCAGGCCGGGGCGGTGGAAGAGCAGTGCCGCGTACGGGTTCCCGGCCAGCTCGCGCCCCTTGCGCGAGCGGTAGTTCGTGAAGAAGACGAAGCCGCGCTCGTCGGCGGCCTTCAGCAGCACCATCCGCACCGACGGGCGCCCGTCCCGCGTCGCGGTGGCGACGGCCATCTCGTCGCCGTCGACCCACGCCCGGAAGCGCTCGAGCGGATCCGGAGGCGAGCTCACGCCGCTCCCGCGGCCTGCTCCTCGACCAGCGAGCGCACCTTGCGGGTCAGGTCGTCGGCGCTGAACGGCTTCTGCAGGAACGCGATGCCGGGGCGCAGCACGCCGTGGTGGTCGATCGCCGAGTCGGTGTAGCCGGAGGTGTAGAGCACCTGCGTGCCCGGCCGCATCGAGCTGACCGCCTTCGCCACGTCGGGGCCGCTCATCCCCGGCATGACGACGTCGGTGAGCAGCAGGTCGACCGGGCCGGAGTGGCGGCGCAGCAGCTCGAGCGCCGACGGCCCGTCGGCGGCCTGCAGCACGGTGTAGCCGCTCGACTCGAGGATCTCCGCCACCAGCTGGCGCACGACGTTCTCGTCCTCCACCAGCAGGATCGTCTCGCTGCCGGCGGCCGGCGCGGCGGCCTCGGGCGGCGCCTCCTCCTCGGCCTCCGGCACCGCGCGCGGCAGGCGGATGCGGAACGTGGAGCCGCTGCCGGGCTCGGAGTCGACCTCGATCGTGCCGCCGGTCTGCTCGACGATCCCGTACACGGTCGCGAGCCCCAGCCCGGTGCCGCCCTCCTTCGTCGTGAAGAACGGGTCGAACAGGTGCTGCCGCTCGTTGCGCGACATGCCGACGCCCGTGTCCGCGAAGGTCAGCTCCACGAACTCGCCCTCGTCGGCGTCGACGTTGCCGGTGCCGATGATCGCCGAGCCGCCGCCGGGCATCGCGTCGCGGGCGTTCACGGCCAGGTTGACGATCACCTGCTCGATCTGCGTCGGATCGGCGCGCACGTGGCTCGGGTCGGCGTCGAGCATCGTGATCAGCTCGACGTCCTCGCCGATCAGGCGGCGCAGCATCGACTCCATGTCGGCGACCGCGCCGTTCAGGTCGAGCACGCGCGGCTGCAGCACCTGGCGGCGGCTGAACGCGAGCAGCTGCCCGGTCAGCGCCGCCGCCCGCGCGGCGGCGCGGCGGATCTCCTCGGCGTGGTGGCGCAGCTTCGGATCCTCGATCCGCCCGGTGAGGAACTCGCTGTAGCCCGAGATCGCCGTGAGCAGGTTGTTGAAGTCGTGGGCGATGCCGCCCGCGAGCCGGCCGACCGCCTCCATCCGCTGCGCCTGGCGCAGCTGCAGCTCGAGGTCGCGCTGCGTCGTCAGATCGCGGAGCACGACCATGTGGTGCCCCGGCTGCACGTGCGCGGTGGCAGTGAACTCGATCAGGCGGCGGCCGCCGTCGGGCCGCTGGAAGGTCGCCTCGCCCTCGGCCACTCCGCGCGCGAGGAAGCGCCGCCAGCCGCGCGCGACCGGCTCGCCCGGCAGCAGCTCCGCCAACCCCAGCCCGAGCGCCTCCTCGCGGTCGACGCCGAGCAGCTCGAGCGCCGCGTCGTTCGCGTCCGTCAGCGCGCGCTCGTCGTCGACGATCACCATCGGCACGACCGAGCGCTCGAAGCCGGCGGCGAACAGCTGCTCGGCCTCCTTGCGCTGCGTCACGTCGATCACGTGGACGACGCGGTGCAGCGGCCGGCCCTCGTAGTCGCGCACGACCGCGACCGCGAGGTGGCCCCACATGATCGAGCCGTCCTTGCGCACGTACCGTCGCTCGGCCTCGAACACGCCCGACGCGCTGTTCGCCAGCTGGTCGCGGTTGCGGCTCAGCAGGTGCAGGTCGGCCGGGTGGGTGATGCCGCGGACGCCCAGCGGGAGCAGCTCCTCGCGCGTGTACCCGAGCATCGCCGCCAGCCGGTCGTTCACCTGCACGAACTCGCCGCCCAGCGTGACGAGGGCCATGCCGGCCGACGCCGCGTCGAACGCGCCCCGGAAGCGCTCCTCGCTTTCACGCAGCGCCCGCGCCGCCTGCACGCTCTCGGTGACGTTCTCGAAGGTGACCGCCACCCGGCGCGGGCCGAGCGTGAACATCTTCATCGCGAAGATGCGCGGGCTGACGCGATCGTCGCCGTACTCGATCTCGCCCGCGTCGAAGATGCCGCGCTCGCTCTCGAGCAGCTGCCGGAACAGCCGCTCCGCCTCGTCCGGCGAGCCCGGCAGCACCTCGGCGATCGTCCGGCCGAGCACGTCGGCGACCGGCACGCCCATCGCCTGCTCGCTCGCGGCGTTCGCGTACGAGAGGCGGAAGACGTCGTCGTCGTCCAGCTGCCACACGTGCAGCGCCGTGCGCATGTGCTCGACGACCTGTCCCTGGGTGCGCAGCTGCTCCGCCATCCGGCGGCGGGTTTCGAGCTCCTCGGTGTTTCTCAGGGCGGCGCTGACGAACTCGGCCATCAGCCGTGTCGTCTCGACCGCGATCTCGTCGAACGCGTGCGGCTGCTTCGAGGCCACGCTCAGCACCGCCACCGGCTCGTTTCCCCGAAGCAGCGGCGCCGAGATGACCGAGCGGAAGCCGAAGCGGCGCGTCGCCTCCCGGTCGACGCGCGGGTCGACGAGCGTGTCGGGGGCGTAGTGCGTCTGCCGCGTCTGCGCGGCGAGCCCGGCGAGGCTCCCCTCGGGGTCGGCGCGGTGCCCGAGGTACTCGGCCGCCTCGCCCGAGCCGTGCCGCCACACCGGGCCCTCCGGGTCGAGCCACAGCACGACCGCGGCGTCGGCGCCGGTCAGCCGCTGCGCGCGCTCGAGGATCGCCTCGGTGACCGCCTCGGGCTCCGGTACGAGCTCGGAGATCTCGCGCTGCATCGCCACGATCGAGCGCAGCCGGCCGAGGCTCACGTGCAGGCGGTCCTCGTTCTGCTTGCGCCGGGTGATGTCGCGAAAGGAGGTGTGGATGCGGCCGTCGTCGAGCAGGCGCGCCGCGAGCTCGACGTCGACGAGGGTGCCGTCGCAGCGGCGGAAGCGGCGCTCGCCGCGCAGCTCGCGCCGCCGCTGAAAGGCGGCGCCGCGCAGCGTCTCGGCGGCGGCGCGCGAGTCGGCGAACAGATCGGTGTCGCGCAGGCCGGCCAGCTCGCCGGGGCCGTAGCCGAGCAGGGTCTCGGCGGCGCGGTTGCCGGCGAGCACGCCGCCGTCGCCGTCCAGCACCAGCATCGCGTCGGCGCCCTGCTCCACCAGCGCGCGCGAGGCCTGCTCGGCAGAGGCGAGATGCGCGACCAGCTCGGCGTTGCGGAGCGCGATCGCGGCCGAGCGGGCCATCAGCGCCGTCGTCGACGCGGCGTCCTCCGTGAAGGCGCCCACGCCGCGAGCGTGGACGCTGAGCACGCCGAGCGCCCGCTCGCCGTGCACGAGCGGCGACAGCACCATGCTGCCGCCCTGCAGCTGGGAGGTGTGCACCGGCTCGGCCGTCGGCTCGGTGTAGAGGTCGTCCACCACCAGCGTGCGCCGCTCCAGGAAGCAGCGTCCGCCGAGGCTGTCGTCGATCAGGATCGACGAGCCCTCGAGCGGCGCCGAGCTGCCCACGGCGACGGTGAAGACGAGCTCGTTGCCGCGCTGCACCGTCAGGGCGGCGCCGTCGCCGCCGAGCGCCTCGCGGGCGCCCTCGACGATCGCGCGCATGACGGCGTCGATCTCGCCGGTCAGCGACGCGATCTCGAGCTGGCGCTCGACCAGGTCCGAGAGCTCGGCCATCGCCGGCTATGCGATCAGGCCGAGGCGCAGCGCCTTGGCGACGGCCTGCGTGCGGGTCGCGGCGCCGAGGCGGGTGCTGGCCTTGCGCAGGTGCGTCCGCACCGTCTCGGCGCTGATGCCGAGCCGCCGCCCGATCTCCTCGTGCTGCAGGCCCTCCGACAGCAGCATCAGCACGTCGAGCTCGCGGCGCGTGAGCCGCGCCGCGCCGGGTGCGCCGCCGAGGGCCGGGTCGAGATAGGAGCGGCCGGCGAGCGCCGTCTCCAGCGCGCGCACGATGTCCGAGAGCGGGGCCTCCTTCAGCACCAGGGCCGTCGCGCCCGCCTCGAGCACCTCGCGCGCCAGCGACTGGTCGGCGTCCGCGGTGTAGATGACGATGCGCGTCTCCGGGCTCGCCTCGCGCAGCGCCTGCACGAGCTCGAGCCCGCCGAGCCGCGGCATGCGGAAGTCGACGAGCGCCAGCTCGGGGCGCTCCGCGGCGGCGAGCGCCACGGCGCGCGGGCCGTCGACGGCGGGGCCGACGACGTCGAAGCCGTTCTCGGCGATGTACGGGCCGACCGCGGCCAGCAGGGCCGGATGGTCGTCGGCGAGCAGGCATCTGGGCTCGGCGGCGGTCACAGGCCGAGCCCCCGGGCGCGGTGGGCGAGCGTCTCCAGGTAGCCGCCGCTCTTCACGACGCAGTCGGCGCCGCAGTGGCCGTAGGCGGCCGGGTCGCGGTCGGTGAGCACGACGATCGGCACGCCGGGGTGGGCGCCGTGCAGGCACTCCACCACCTCGACGCCGCCGCCGTCCGGCAGCTCCTCGCCGACGACGGCGAGCGACCACGACGAGCGGCCGGCGAGCTCGACGGCGCCGGCGACGGTCTTGGCGCGAGCGACGACCAGCCCGTGCAACGCCTGCTCGAGCGTCTCCGTGAGGAGGGCCGCCTCGTCGTCGTCCTGTTCCACGAGCAACACCGACACACCCCCGTTGTCGACCGGTTCGGCCCTCCGCTCCAGTACGCGCAGGCCCTCCTCGGCCAGAACGAGCTCGCCCGACTCGATCAGGTCGAGCACGACGTCGACGACGCGGCCGTCCCACTGGGCGTCGCGCTGGCGGCGCAGCTCCTCGACGATCTCGCCGGTCGGGCGTGGCCGGCGGTACAGCTGGCGCGACGACATCACCTCGACCGAGTCCGCGATGGCGACGATGCGGGCGGTGAGCGGGATCGCCTCGCCGGCCAGCGCGTCGGGGTAGCCGCGGCCGTCCCAGCGCTCGTGGTGGTGGCGCACGATCGGGCGGGCGGAGGAGAGCAGGTCGAGCGGCTCGAGCAGCTTGTCGCCGATCAGCGGGTGCTGCCGGGCGATCAACCACTCCTCGTCGTCGAGCGGGCCCGGCTTCAGCAGCACCCGGTCGGGGATGCCGATCTTGCCGACGTCGTGGAGGATCGCTCCGAGCCGCAGCTCCTCGATCTCGTCGGGCTGCAGGCCCAGCACCTCGCCGATGCGCACGGCCAGTGCGGCGAGCCGCTCGCAGTGACCGTGCAGGTAGGAGTCGCGGGCCTCGATCGCGTTGGCGAGGGCGCTCGCCAGCGTGGGCGCGAGCAGCCGCTCGCGCAGCTCGTCGCGGCTGCGGCTGGCGCGCTCGAGGGCGTGGCGCACGGCCGTGTGAAGCTCGGCATGCGAGAAGGGCTTCGTGACGAGCCCGGCGGCGCCGCGGGTGAGGGCCTGGCTGAGCGTGTCGTAGGTGCCGGCGCCGGTGACGAGCACGATCGGCAGCGAGGCCCGGCGCGCCCGCGCCGCCTCGATCAGCTCCAGGCCCGACAGGCCCGGCATGACCACGTCGCTGACGACGAGGTCGAACTCGTCGCCGTCGAGCAGCGTCAGCGCGCGCTCGGCCGTCTCCGCCGCCTGCACCGCGTGGCCGGCGCTGGAGAGGATCTCCACCATCAGCCCGCGGATCACGTCCTCGTCGTCGATCACCAGGATGCGACTCATGCAACGGCCTCCTCGACGACGGGCAGGCGCAGGACGAAGGCTGCGCCGCGGCGGCGGCTGCGGTCGAGCTCCAGCGTCCCGCCGTGGGCGGCGGCGATGCCGTGGCTCACCGACAGGCCGAGGCCGGTGCCGATGCCGGCGCCGCGCGTGGTGAAGAACGGCTCGAAGATCCGTTCGGCCAGGTCGTTCGGGACGCCGGGACCGTCGTCGGCCACCGTCGCGACGACGTGCCCGCCGTCGCGCCGGACGTCGATCTGCACCGTTCCACCGGCCGTCATCGCTTGACGCGCATTCGCGATCAAATTCAGGAACACCTGCTTGAGCTGGTTCGGGCTACCCCAGACGGCCGCATTCGACGCCTGGTACGTCGGCACGAACTCGACGCCCTTGTGCGCGTTCGTGCGCCGGACGAGCGTCACCGTCTGCCGCACGACGTGCTCCAGCGGCACGACCTGCCGCTCCTGCGGGTTCTCGCGGGCGAAGTCGAGCAGCGCCTGGACGATCTCCTTGATCTCCTCGCCGCTCTGCCGGATCAGCTCGAGCCGCTCGGCGGCCTTCGAGCCGGGCGCCGCCTCGCGCGCCAGGAACTCGGTGAGCCCGAGGATGGCGAAGAGCGGGTTGTTCACCTCGTGCGCGACCCCGGCTGCCAGCTCGCCGACCGCCGCGAGCCGACCGCTCTGCACGATCTGGGCGTCGAGCCGGCGCTCGGCCGAGAGCTCGGTGACCGAGCAGACGACCGCGCCGCCGTCGGCGGCGCGCCGCAGCTCGAGCCCGACGGGCACCGTGACCCCGTCCGCGCGGCGGTAGGTGGCCGTCGCCGAGCCCGACTCCGCCTGCGGGCCGGCGCCGTCGACCAGCCACGGATACGGCGGCCGCACGCCGAGCACCTCGTCCTGCCCGCGTGCGACGAGCGTGCAGAACGCCGCGTTCGCGGCGACCACCTCGCCGGTGCCGGGCGCGGTCGCGACCACGGCCGTCGGCAGCGCGTCGAGAAGCGCGGCAAGCTGCGGCGCGTCGAGGGGGGCGGGGGGTCGGCTCAAGCTCAGGGGGGTGGAGTGCGATACAAACAAGCGGTGCGCTTGCCTCGAGCCGAACTATCCGTTCCGCCGGCCGCCGTGGATATCCCTCCGCGCGTTCGTCGGCTGTCACCCGTTTCGGGGATCCTCGGGGGCCCGGCGTGACGACCTCGGCGACCGTCAGCTGCATCGTCGCAGACGACCATCCGGCCGTCCTCGAGGCCGTCGCCGAGTTCCTCGGCCAGGCCGGGATCAGCGTGCTCGCCCGCGCCACCGACGGCGAGGAGGCGCTGGAGAAGATCGAGCAGCGCAAGCCGCAGGTGGCGCTCGTCGACGTGCGGATGCCGCGGCTGGGCGGGATCGAGCTGACGCGGCGCGCGCGCCGCTCGGCGCCCGACACGGCGGTGCTGCTCTACACGGGCTACGGCGACCGCGCGCTCCTGACGGAGGCGCTCGACGCCGGCGTGCGCGGCTTCGTGCTCAAGGAGGCGCCCATGGACGACCTCCTGCGCGCGGTGCGCTCGGTCGCCGGGGGCAGCACGTACGTCGATCCGGTGCTCGCCGGCACGCTCGCCGCCTCCTCGGTCGGCTCCGAGCTGCCGCAGCTGACCCAGCGCGAGCGCGACGTGCTGCGGCTGCTGGCCGACGGCCTCGCCAACGAGGAGATCGGCAAGCGCCTCTTCATCTCGGCCGAGACGGTGCGGACGCACGTGCGCAAGGCGATGGAGAAGCTCGATGCCGACACGCGCACCCAGGCCGTCGCCCGGGCGCTGCGCGACCGTCTGATCGCCTAATAGCTGTCGAGCACCGCGGCGCGCCGCGACTCCCGCTCGAGCACGCGGAACAGGCCGTACGCGGCCGTCGCGTAGCAGGCGCCGATCCCCAGCTCCGTCCAGACGAGGCCGCCGACCGAGTCGAGCGAGGCGCCGGCCGCGACCTCGCGCGCGGCCAGGATGCCGTGCGTCAGCGGCAGGCAGCGCGAGATCGCGCTCATCCAGCCGGGCAGCACGTCGAGCGGCACGTTCACGCCGCAGAGGAGCAGCATCAGGAAGTACGTCAGGTTGGCCGCGAACCAGAAGTCCTTCGCGCGCAGCCCGATCGACCCGAGCAGCATCCCGAAGGCGGTGCAGGAGCACGCGGTCGCGACCACGACCACCGCCAGCGGCGGCACGGTCGCCCAGCCGGGACGGAAGCCGAGCACGGCCACACCCACGGCAAAGCCGAACGCGGACACGATCAGGCCGTTCGCCAGCACGGGAATCCCGCGGCCGAGGAAGACCGCGGCGCGGTTGGCCGGCGTCGCGAGCAGCGGCCCGAGCGTGCCGAACCAGCGCTCGTTGGCGATCGCCATCGTCATCCCGTACACGGACGCCATCGCGCACACCTGCACCGCGTTGCCGACGACATAGAAGGAGGTGTCCTCCGCGCCCGCGTACTGGCCGAGCTTCGCGAAGAACACGATCTGGAAGAGCGGCGAGCCGAGCATCGTCGGGATGTAGATCTCCGGGCGGATCCAGTTGAACAGGCCGCGGTAGGCGATCACGCCGCCGACGAGGAAGACGCGGAACCAGCGCTCCAGGCCGCTCATGTCAGCGACAGGGTCGCCCGGGCCCGCGCGCGGTGCTCGAACCAGCCGAGGCTGAGGGTCGCCGCGACGACGCTGGCCGCGCCGAGCGCGAACGTCATGCCGAGCGGCCCCCAGACCGGGCCGCCGATCGCTGCGTCGCGCAGGGCGCGGGCGGCCCAGTACGGCGGCAGGGCCCACGAGATCGGGCGCGACCAGCCGGGCAGGACGGAGAGCGAGAAGATCAGCCCGGAGGCGATCCAGACCGGGTACTCGAGCAGGTTGGCCAGGGCGTTGGCGTGCCGGTAGAGGATGAACGACGAGCCGAGCAGCAGCCCGAACAGGCCGAGCGCCAGCAGCGCCGACGGCAGCGCGAGCGCGAACAGCCAGGGGTGCGCGAGGTGCAGCGGCACCCCGAACAGCACCCGCCCCCAGACCAGCGTCGCCGCCAGGGCGTAGGCGCCGAGGAAGGTGTTCGCCAGCGACCAGGGCAGGTAGACGAGCGTCAGCGGCGGCGGCGCGGCCACGCCCAGCTCGAGCGTCCCCTGCCAGCGCTGCCACTGGATCATCCCGCCCGACGCGAACAGGGTCGTCGACCAGATCCCCATCATCCCGGCGCCGAGCGCGGCGTAGAGGAGCGTCCCCGGACGGCCGCCCGAGCGGAACATGTAGAAGGCGATCGTCGCGAAGATCACCGGCTGCACCGTCGAGGTGAGCAGGAAGAAGCTCGACGTGCCGACCATCTTCAGGTTGATCACGAAGCCGGTGCGGATCAGGCGCAGCGTCGTCATCGCGTCACCAGCGCCACGTAGGCGTCCTCGAGCGTCGGCTCGCGGGTCGCGACGCGCCCGACGGACGCGCCGTCGAGGTGCCCGAGCAGCTCGTGCGTCAGCTCGCGGTCGCCAGCCGACTGCACCACCAGCAGCTGCCGCTGGTCCCGATCCTCGACGGTGACGGCGGTGACGCCGCTCACGCCGCGGACCCGCTCGAGCGCCGCGTCGCCGATCCCGAACACCTCGATCTCGGTGACGCGGCCGTCGGCGACGCCGGCCTTCAGCTGCGCGGGCGTGCCCTGGCCGACGATCTCGCCGCTCGCGATCACGGCGATCCGGTCGCACAGCTCATCGGCCTCGAACATGTAGTGGGTGGTGAGGAGAACCGTCTTGCCGGTGGCGATCAGGTTCGCCATCAGCGCCCGCAGCTCGCGCGCGCCGACGGGGTCGACGCCGATCGTCGGCTCGTCGAGGAACACGACCTCGGGGTCGTGGAGGATGCCGCGCGCGATGTGGAGGCGCTGCCGCATGCCGCGCGAGTAGCCCTCGACGCGCTCGCGCTCGCGGCCCTTCAGGCCGACCAGCTCGAGCACCTCGTCGACGCGGCGGCGCTGGCCGCGCCCCGAGACGCCGTACAGCTCCGCGAAGTAGCGGAGGTTGTCGAGCGCCGAGAGCCGCTCGTAGAGGCCGCGGTCGCCGCCGAACACGTAGCCGATCCGCCTGCGCACCTCGCGCGGCTCGGCGACCACGTCGTGGCCGAGTACCCGCGCCTGGCCGCCCGTGGGCAGCAGCAGCGTGATCAGCATCTTGATCGTGGTCGTCTTGCCGGCGCCGTTCGGGCCGAGCAGGCCGAACAGCTCGCCCCGCTCGACGGCGAACCAGACGCCCTTCACCGCCTCGACCTCGAGCGGGCGCCGCCGGACCACGCCGGTGGTGGTGCGATAGGTGCGGCGCAGGTCGATCGCCTCGATCACGGCCATGCGCCGAGGCTAGCGACGGGCTAGGAGCGTGCGGCGGCCGCGTTCGATGGCGGGCGCGCGGGCGCCTCGCACGGCGTCTGCGGGTCGCCCTCGCAGCAGCCGAGCTTCAAGCGGCATCTGGGGCACTGCCAGGTCCCGTGGCGCCACTCCATCTCGGCCGCGCAACGCCAACAGCGCTCACTCTCCATGTTCGGACGGTAGGCGATGGGGCGGACGGCTCGCCGCACGTACCAGGTACGGGGGCTCGAGCCTTGCCGCGCTGCGACCTCGCTACCATTCGAGGGCCTGGCGGCGTAGCTCAGCTGGTTAGAGCGTCGGACTCATAACCCGAAGGTCGGTGGTTCGAGCCCACCCGCCGCTATCCATCGTCTATCCATCGACCGGCCGGTCATTCCGCCGTCCGTCGACGCTGCGCGTCGACAGCGTCATCGCCCGAAGGTCGGTGGTTCGAGCCCACCCGCCGCTATCCATCGACCGGCCGGTCATTCCGCCGTCCGTCGACGCTGCGCGTCGCCGCCTGTCGACGCTGCGCGTCGACAGCGTCATCGCCCGAAGGTCGGTGGTTCGAGCCAACCCGCCGCTATCGACTCGGGCTCTTCCAGAAGCCATGCAATCCGATCGTGCGTGCGACGAGTATCGACGTCCATGTCGACGCTCGCCATGCCGCTCGACCGCGAGAGCGAGTCGCCGCTCGCCCCGACGCTCGCCGCCGCCGCGGCGGCAGCCGCCGTGCAGCTCGCGATCGTGCTGTCGCTGCTCGGCCGCTACGGGTGGGACCGCGACGAGCTCTACTTCCGCTCGGCGGCGCACCATCCGGCGCTCGGCTACGTCGACTTCCCGCCGCTCACGGCCTGGCTCGCCTGGCTGGTCGACCGGCTCGACCCGGGCTCGCTCGACGCGCTGCGCCTGACGAGCGCCCTCCTGGGCTCGGCCACCGTCCTGCTCGTCGCGCTCACCGTGCGCGAGCTCGGCGGCGGGCTGCGCGCGCAGCTCGGCGGCGCGCTCGCGTGGGCGGTCACCCCCTACGTGCTCGGCTCCGCCAGCATCTTCCACCCGACCTGGCTGGACGCGCTCGCGTGGGCGGCGTTCCTGTACGTCGCGACCCGCCTGCTGCGCCGCGGCGAGCAGCGGCTCTGGCCGGTGCTGGGCGCCATCGCGGGGCTCGGCCTGGAGGCGAAGTACACGATCGCCTTCCTGCTCGCGGTCTTCGCCGTCGCGCTCGTCGTGGGCGGCCGGCGCGGCTTGCTCGCGACGCGCGGGCCCTGGCTCTGCGCCGCCGTCGCGCTGGCGCTGCTGGCGCCGAACCTCGCCTGGCAGGCCGCGCACGGCTGGCCGAGCCTGCACTTCTTCTCGAGCCAGCAGGCGCAGACGGCCGCCGACACGTCGCCGGGCGCCTACCTGGCCGAGCAGGTCGCCTTCCTCGGCGGCACGTTCGTCGTCGCCATGCTCGGGGTACGGCGCCTCTGGCGCGACCGCGCGCTGCGGCCGCTCGGGCTCGTGCCCGTCCTCGTGACGCTCGTGTTCCTCCTCGAGCGCGGCCGCGGCTACTACCCGCTCCCGGCCGACGCGGTCGCGGTCGCGGCCGGCGCCGTCGCCCTCGAGCGGCGCACCCGCCTGCGGCGCGCGCTCCCGGCGGCGCTGGCGGCGCTCCAGGTGGCCGCGCTCGTCTTCGCCGCGCCGATCGTGGTGCCGTTCCACTCCACCGGCGCGATGGTGCGCTCGGGTGTCTGGAAGAGCGGCTTCTACGACGACGAGATCGGCTGGCCGCAGCTCTCCGCCCAGGTCGAGCGGGCCTGGCAGGCGCTGCCGCCGGCGACCAGGGCGCACGCGGCCGTGCTGGCGCAGAACTACGGCGAGGCCTCGGCGCTCGCCCGCTACCGGCCCGACCTGCCCGTGCTGAGCGGCCACCTCAGCTGGCAGTACTGGCGGCCGCGCTCGCTGCCGCAGACCGTCGTGCTCACCGTCGGCTACGAGCGCGGCGACGCGACGGCCCTCTGCCGCTCGTGGCGGCTCGACGCCCGGATCGCGATACCGTACGGCCTGGCGAACCAGGAGCAGGGGCGCCCGATCGCCACCTGCGAGCTGCGGCGGCCGCTCGGCGAGCTGTGGGGCCGGCTCGTCGCCCGCGACCGCCTGTGAGCTGCCCGACCGGGACGCGCAGGTCCCGCTACAATCCCGCGGCTCCAGGGCGGTGCGTCAGCCTGCCTGGGAGCCGACACCTTTCAGAGGAAGAGACGAGATGGCCAAGACCGGAGTCAGAGTTGCGATCACCCTCGCCTGCACCGAGTGCAAGCGGCGCAACTACCAGACCACGAAGTCGAAGCGGAACACCCCGGACCGCGTCGAGTTCTCGAAGTACTGCCGCTGGTGCGGGAGCCACACGCCGCACCGGGAGACGCGTTAGCGCGCGATGGGCGAGATCCGCTCAGAGCGCCAGGCGCGCCGCGCGGAGCGGCGTCAGGAGGCCGAGGCCCGGCGGGCCAACCGGCCGCGCGACGCACGCCCGGCGGCGACCGACGAGCGCCGGCGGAACTTCGTCTTCGAGTCCTTGGCCGAGCTGAGGAAGGTCGAGTGGCCGGGCCAGAACCAGGTGATCCAGGGCACGGTCGTCGTGCTCGTCGCCTGCGTCGTCGTCGGCGTCTTCCTGTACGTCAACGACCAGATCTGGAAGGAAGTCGTCCAGAAGGTCCTGCTGGGGCAGTAGCGAGGAGCCGAATGTTTCGCTGGTACGTCGTCAACACCTATTCCGGCCACGAGAACAAGGTCAAGGCCAACCTGGAGCACCGCATCGAGTCGATGGGGCAGCGCGTGCGCTTCCGCCGCGTCGTCGTGCCGACCGAGCAGGTGATCGAGACGAAGGACGGCCAGAAGGTGCAGGCCGAGAAGCGCGTCCTGCCGGGCTACGTGCTCGTGAACATGGACCTGAACGACGACGCCTGGACGGTCGTCAAGAACACCCCGGGCGTGACCGGCTTCGTCGGCGCCGGCTCGAAGCCGGTGCCGCTGTCGCAACCGGAGGTCGATCGCATCCTCAAGACCGGCGCCGCCGCGGGCGGCGATCGGCCGCGCGCCCAGGTGGAGTACTCGCTCGGCGAGTCGGTGAAGGTGACGAGCGGCCCGCTGTCCGACTTCGACGGCGAGATCGTCGACGTCAACCCCGACCAGCAGAAGCTGAAGGTGCTCGTCGACATCTTCGAGCGCCAGGTTCCGGTCGAGCTCGGCTTCGACCAGGTCAAAAAGCTCGATTAGGAAGGCGACATGGCGAAGAAGGTCCTGACGATCATCAAGCTGCAGATCCCGGGCGGGCAGGCGAACCCCGCGCCGCCGGTCGGCCCCGCGCTGGGCCAGCACGGCGTCAACATCATGGAGTTCTGCAAGGCGTTCAACGCGCAGACGGCGCAGGAGAACGGCCGCATCACCCCGGTCGAGATCACGGTCTACGAGGACCGCAGCTTCGACTTCATCACCAAGACGCCGCCGGCGGCCGTCCTGATCAAGGAGGCGCTGCGGCTGGACAAGGGCTCGTCGGAGCCGAACCGCACCAAGGTCGGCCGGCTCTCGCGCGCGCAGGTGCGGGCGATCGCCGAGACGAAGCTGCAGGACCTGAACGCGCGCAACGTGGAGCAGGCGATGCTGGTGATCGCCGGGACGGCCCGCTCGATGGGCGTGGAGGTGGAAGCCTGATGGCGCAGCACGGCAAGCGGTATGCGCAGTCGCGCGCGGCGATCGACCGCGAGCAGGTGTACTCGCCGGTCGAGGCGGTGCGGCTGCTGAAGGCGGCGCCGGCCGCGAAGTTCGACGAGACGGTCGAGGTGCACCTCAACCTGGGCCTCAACGTCCGCCACGCCGACGAGCAGCTGCGCGGGACGATGATGCTGCCGCACGGCACGGGCCGCGAGCAGCGCGTCGCGGTGTTCGCCGAGGGCGACAAGGCGCGCGAGGCCGAGGAGGCCGGCGCGGACGTCGTCGGCTCGGCCGACCTCGCCAAGCGGATCGAGGAGGGCTTCACCGATTTCGACGTCGCCGTCGCCACGCCCGACCAGATGGGCGTCGTCGGCCGGCTCGGCCGGGTGCTCGGCCCGCGCGGCCTGATGCCGAACCCGAAGACCGGCACCGTCACCTTCGACGTGGCCAAGGCCGTGCGCGACGCCAAGGCGGGCAAGCTCGAGTACCGCACCGACCGCGGCGCGAACGTGCACATCCCGATCGGCAAGAAGAGCTTCGACGAGCAGGCGCTGGTCGAGAACTACGCCGCGCTGATCGACGAGATCGTCCGCGCGAAGCCGGCCGCCGCGAAGGGCCGCTACATCAAGAAGATCACGCTGACCTCCACGATGGGGCCGGGCATCCACGTCGATCCGACGCGGACGCGCGACATCGCGGAGGATCTCAGCCAGGAGGCCGAGCCGGTCACGGCCTGAGTCAGAGCCCGTCGCCCGAGACAGCTGGCAGCTCCCGCGGGAGCAGAAGCCCAGCCGAGGCGGCCTCCCGGGAAGAGCATTTCTCTCTCCTCGCGTGAGCCCGCCATCCGTGCGGGCTCACGTTGTGAAGGAGGAGGTGAGAGATGCAGAAAGAGGACAAGGAACGGGTCGTCGCGCAGCTGACGGAGAAGCTCCGCACCGCCGACACCCTGATCGTCGCCGACTACCGCGGCCTGACGATGCCCCAGATCGACGCCCTGCGCGGGCGGCTGCTCGACCAGGGGGCGTCGTTCACGGTGGTCAAGAACACCCTCACCCGCCGCGCGGCCGAGGCCGCCGGCGCGGACGCGCTGCTGGCGCTGCTCGAGGGGCCGTCGGCGATCGCCTTCGTCGAGGCCGACGGCGACCCCGTCGCGGTGGCGAAGGCGCTGGCGGACTCGGCGCGCGAGACCCGCGTGCTGGAGATCCGGGGCGGCGTCATGTCGGGTCGCACGATCAGCGGCTCCGAGGTGGAGGAGCTGGCGAAGCTCCCGCCGGTCGAGGTGCTCCGCGGGCAGGTGATCGGCGCGATCATCGCCCCGCTGAACGCGATCGCCGGCCTCGTCAACGCCCCGCTGCAGAACCTCTACGGGCTGATCGACGCCCGGATCGAGCAGCTGCAGGCCGGCGGCGACACGGGCGCCGCCGAGGCGGCCCCTGCCGAGGAGCCTGCCCCCGAAGCGGAGGCGGCGCCGGCCGAGGAGCCCGCCGAGGAAGCAACCGAAGAAACGTCCGAAGACACCCAGGAGGCATAGAGATGGCAGCTGTCGACACCGTGTTCGAGCAGCTCGGGAGCATGACCGTCCTCGAGCTGGTCGAGCTGAAGAACAAGATCGAGGAGGAGTGGGGCATCACGGCCGCGGCGCCGGTCGCGGTCGCCGCTCCGGGCGCGGCCGCCGGCGCCGGCGACGGCGGCGCGGCCGCGGAGGAGAAGACCGCGTTCGACGTCGTGCTCACCGGGGCGGGCGCGCAGAAGATCCAGGTGATCAAGGTCGTCCGCGCGGTCACCGGCCTCGGCCTCAAGGAGGCCAAGGACCTGGTCGACTCGGCGCCGAAGCCCGTCAAGGAAGGCGTCGCGCAGGACGAGGCCAACACGATCAAGGCGCAGCTCGAAGAGGCTGGCGCGACGGTCGAGGTCAAGTAGCACGGCGGCGGGCGGCAGCCCGCCGCACCCCGCGTACCTGGTACGTCCGCGCGCCGCGACGAAGCTCGCAGCCGCGGCGAGGACGTACCAGGTACGCGCCGTTCGCGGGCCGATCGCGGTCTGCTATCCTGCCCGTGTCGGCCCAACGGGCTCTCGTCGTGTGCTTGCGGCTGGAGAGCCACCTCCGCTATCGTGGGGGGTTGCGCCGACGTCCGGACTCCACCCGCGTCTCGCACGCCCTTTTCTCTGCTTCGCCGCTCATCTCATAGCCAGTAAGGGAGGCTGTTCTCTTTGGCCCAGCCGGTCACAGCGCCCCGCGCGCGCAAGTCGTTTTCCCGCCTCGAGCACGTTCTCGACCTCCCCAACCTGATCGACATCCAGCGCGAGTCCTTCGACTGGTTCCTCCGCGAAGGTCTCCGGGAGACGATCGACGACATCTCCCCGATCGAGGACTACACCGGGTCGCTCGCCGTCGAGTTCGGCGACTACCGCTTCGGCGACCCGCAGTTCTCCATCCAGGAATGCCGTGAGAAGGACCTGACCTACCAGGCGCCGCTCTCCATGACGGTCCGCTTCGTGAACAAGGACACGGGCGAGATCCGCGAGCAGACGGTGTTCATGGGCGACTTCCCGATGATGACCGAGTGGGGGACCTTCGTCATCAACGGCACCGAGCGCGTCATCGTCACGCAGCTCGTGCGCTCGCCCGGCGCGTACCTGATGGAGCCGAAGGACGCGACCAAGCAGGTCTTCACCGCCAACCTGATGCCGAGCCGCGGCTCCTGGCTCGAGCTGGAGATCGACAAGAAGGGCGTCGTCTACGCCCGCATCGACCGCAAGCGCAAGCTGCCGATCACGACGCTGCTGCGCGCGCTGCCGGCCGAGGACCCGACCACCGGCTTCCCGCTCGACACCTCGTCGGACGAGGCGATCCTGAAGCTGTTCGACGACTCGCACTTCATCCAGAAGACGCTGGAGAAGGACCCGACCACGCGCGAGGAGGAGGCGCTGATCGAGGTCTTCAAGAAGCAGCGCCCGGGCGAGCCGCCGACGCTCGACAACGCCCGCAACCTGCTGCGCGCGCTCTTCTTCGACCCCAAGCGCTACGACCTGACCAAGGTCGGCCGCTACAAGCTGAACCAGCGGCTCGGCGTCGACGTGCCGGAGGACACGCGCGTCCTCACCACCCAGGACATCCTGGCGCTCGTCCAGAAGCTCGTCTCGATGCCGCACGCCATCGGCGTGCCGGAGGAGTCGCGCGACTACGCGGCCGACGCGATCACGCTCAGCCGCGACCCGATCCGCACCGAGCTCGACGAGTACGAGCACTTCGGCAACCGGCGGCTGCGCACCACCGGCGAGCTGATCCAGGAGGCGTTCCGGGTCGGCCTCTACCGGATGGAGCGCGTCGTCCGCGAGCGGATGACGACCGAGGACGTCGACACGATCACGCCGCAGACGATCATCAACATCCGCCCGGTCGTCGCGGCGCTGAAGGAGTTCTTCGGCTCCTCGCAGCTGTCGCAGTTCATGCAGCAGACGAACTCGCTGGACGGCCTGACGCACCGCCGCCGTCTCTCGGCGCTCGGCGCGGGCGGCCTGACCCGCGAGCGTGCGCCGATCGAGGTGCGCGACGTCCACCCGACGCACTACGGCCGCATGTGCCCGATCGAGACGCCGGAAGGCCCGAACATCGGCCTGATCGGCTCGCTCGCGTCGATGGCGACCGTCTCGGAGTTCGGCTTCATCCAGACGCCGTATCGCAAGGTGCACGGCGGCAAGGTGACCGACGAGATCGTCTACCTCGACGCCGCCGAGGAGGCGCAGTTCACGATCGCGCAGGCGTCCGAGCCGATCGACGCGAAGGGCAAGTTCCTGCACGACCAGGTGCTCTGCCGCTCGTCGGAGGGCGAGGCCGTGATGGCGAGCGCCTCCGACGTCGAGTTCATGGACGTGTCGCCGGCCCAGATCGTCTCGATCGCGACCGCGATGATCCCGTTCCTCGAGCACAACGACGCGAACCGCGCCCTGATGGGCGCGAACATGCAGCGGCAGGCGGTGCCGCTGATGATCACGCAGGCGCCGCTCGTCGGCACCGGCGTCGAGCATCGCGCCGCCGTCGACTCGGGCGACGTGGTGGTGGCGAAGAACGCCGGCACCGTCGTCGAGCTCGACGCCACCCGCATCATCGTCGAGGGCAGGGGCACGCGCGACGAGTACGACCTGACGAAGTTCATGCGCTCGAACCAGGGGACGCTGATCCACCACAAGCCGATCGTGCGGCAGGGCGACAAGGTCGCCGCCGGCGCGGTGCTGGCGGACGGCTCCTCGACCGACTACGGCGAGCTGGCGCTCGGCGCCAACCTGCTGGTGGCGTTCATGCCGTTCGAGGGCTTCAACTTCGAGGACGCGATCGTCCTCTCGGAGCGGCTCGTCAAGGACGAGGTGCTCACCTCGATCCACATCCACGAGTACGAGATCGACGCCCGCTCGACGAAGCTGGGCGACGAGGAGATCACCCGCGACATCCCGAACCGCTCGGAGGAGTCGCTGCGCAACCTCGACGACCGCGGCATCGTCCGCATCGGCGCCGAGGTCGGCTCGGGCGACCTGCTCGTCGGCAAGGTGACCCCGAAGGGCGAGACCGAGCTGACGGCGGAGGAGAAGCTGATCCGCGCGATCTTCAAGGAGAAGGCGCGCGAGGTGCGCGACACCTCCCTGAAGGTGCCGCACGGCGAGGGCGGCGTCGTCATCGACGTGAAGACGTTCTCCCGCGCGGGCGGCGACGACCTCAGCCCGGGCGTGAACGAGCTCGTGCGCGTCTACGTGGCGAAGAAGCGCAAGATCTCCGAGGGCGACAAGCTCGCCGGGCGCCACGGCAACAAGGGCGTCATCTCGAAGATCGTCCCCGAGGAGGACATGCCGTTCCTCGAGGACGGCCGCGCGGTCGACATCCTGCTCAACCCGCTCGGCGTGCCGAGCCGGATGAACATCGGCCAGATCCTGGAGACGCACCTCGGCTGGTCGGCCGCCCACGGCGTGTTCGCCGACGGCGACGTGCAGCCGATGAACGGCAGCGCCGGCCGGGTGATCAACGCGCCGAAGCCGACTCCGATCGCGACGCCGGTGTTCGACGGCGCCACGGTCGAGGACGTCGACGAGTCGCTCGTCAGCTGGACGGAGCAGAACCCCGACAGCCCGATCAGGTTCCAGATCGACGCGAAGGCCGCCCCCGGCCGCAAGGCCTCGGGGAAGGTCCGCCTGTTCAGCGGCCGCACCGGCGAGCCGTTCGAGCAGGAGGTGACGGTCGGCTACATGTACATCCTCAAGCTGCTCCACCTCGTCGACGACAAGATCCACGCGCGCTCGACGGGCCCGTACTCGCTGGTCACGCAGCAGCCGCTGGGCGGCAAGGCCCAGTTCGGCGGGCAGCGGTTCGGCGAGATGGAGGTGTGGGCGCTCGAGGCGTACGGCGCCGCGTACACGCTGCAGGAGATGCTGACGATCAAGTCCGACGACACCGTCGGGCGCGTCAAGGCCTACGAGGCGATCGTCAAGGGCGAGAACATCGCCGAGCCGTCGATCCCGGAGTCCTTCAAGGTGCTGCTGAAGGAGATGCAGTCGCTGGCCCTCGACGTGCGCGTCGAGAGCGAGGAGGGCGCCGAGGTCGAGGTGCGGGAGGAGGACGACGAGCTGCTGCGCGCCGCGGAGGAGCTCGGCATCGACCTCTCGCCCGGCTCGCTGCGGGCCGCCGCCCGGCAGCCCACGGGCCAGGAGGTGGAGGAGGGCCAGGATCGCGTCGACACCGACGGCGAGCTGGGCCTGCCCACCGACGAGTCGCTCGAGGACCTCGACGGCGTCGAGCTGGACGCGGACGACGAGGAGGAGGCGGAGCCCGTGGGCGCCGCCGAGGACGGCGACCTCGACATCGAAGACTGACGACGGACGACCAGAGAAGAAAGAAGGCGATTAGCACTTGATCGACATCAACGAGTTCGACGCCATCCGGATCGGGCTGGCGTCGTCGAAGCAGATCCGCGACTGGTCGTCCGGCGAGGTCACGAAGCCCGAGACGATCAACTACCGCACCCTCAAGCCGGAGCGCGACGGCCTGTTCTGCGAGCGCATCTTCGGTCCGACGAAGGACTGGGAGTGCTACTGCGGCAAGTACAAGCGCGTCCGCTACAAGGGCATCATCTGCGAGCGCTGCGGCGTCGAGGTGACCCGCCAGAAGGTGCGCCGCGAGCGCATGGGCCACATCGACCTGGCCGCGCCCGTCTCGCACATCTGGTTCTTCAAGGGCGTGCCGAGCCGCATCGGCTACCTGCTCGACATCGCCCCGCGCGAGCTCGAGAAGGTCCTGTACTTCGCCGCGTCGATCGTCACGCACGTCGACGTCGAGGCGCGCGCGAAGGACCTGAACGACCTGGAGGACAAGGTCAAGGGCGAGTCGGAGCGCATCTACGTCGACCGCGACGAGCAGCTCGCCGACCTCGAGAAGCGGCTGGCCCGCCGGCGCGCGTTCTTCGCCGAGGGCAAGGACAAGGGCTTCGACGAGGACGACGACTTCTGGGCGCGCGGGCTCGCGACCTGGGCGGAGGAGCAGGCGCTGCCGCCGCTCGAGGACGCTCGCAAGCTGGTCGGCGGGCTCTTCCTGGAGCTCGTCCCGCAGATCACGACCGAGGACGCGAAGAAGATCCGCGAGCTCGTCCGCAACGCGGCGATCCGCGACGATCGCAAGCTCGCCCCGCGCGAGCTGGAGCAGGTCGCCGCGGCCGCGGAGCAGATCGCGGCCGCGCTCGCCCCGCTGCGGGCCGAGCAGGAGGCCGCGCACGGCTCTGCCAAGGGCGCCGTGTCGAAGCACATCAACCGCCTGCTGACCGGGCTGCTGAACGGCGAGGCCTTCGAGGGCGACGACGCCGAGGCGGTCGCCGGCGTCGACCAGAAGAACCTCGAGAAGGCCCGCGGCCTCGGCAACGGCCTCCTCGCCGAGGTGGTAGACGGCTGGGACGGCGAGCAGGACATCCGCGAGCTGACGAACGACCTGTGCCTGCGCACCGACGGGAAGATCCAGAAGGAGGATCTCGACGCGCTGATCCAGTGGGCGCTGAAGGTGCGCGAGATGTACCTCGACATCGAGTCGCGCCGCGAGGACACGCGCGAGGCGGCGGTCGACTCGGTCCGCCGGCTCGAGCAGACCTGGCAGCTGTTCCGCGACCTGGAGCCGAAGCTCGTCGTCAACGACGAGCAGCTGTTCCGCGAGCTGAAGGACCGCTTCGGCTCGCCGTACGGCTTCGGCGTCTACTTCCGCGGCGGCATGGGGGCGGAGTCGATCCGCGACCTGCTCCGCGACCTCGACCTCGACCTCGAGGCGGCGACCCTGCGCGACACGATCAAGACGTCGAAGGGTCAGAAGCAGCAGCGCGCGATCAAGCGGCTGAAGGTCGTGAACGCGTTCATCAAGAGCGAGAACCGCCCCGAGTGGATGATCCTGGAGGCGATCCCGGTGATCCCGCCGGAGCTCCGCCCGATGGTGCAGCTCGACGGCGGCCGCTTCGCGACGAGCGACCTGAACGACCTCTACCGCCGCGTGATCAACCGGAACAACCGGCTCAAGCGGCTGCTCGACCTGGGCGCGCCGGAGATCATCGTCAACAACGAGAAGCGGATGCTGCAGGAGGCCGTCGACGCGCTGTTCGACAACGGCCGCCGCGGCCGCGCCGTCACCGGCCCGGGCAACCGGCCGCTGAAGTCGCTCAGCGACATGCTGAAGGGCAAGCAGGGCCGGTTCCGCCAGAACCTGCTCGGCAAGCGCGTCGACTACTCGGGCCGCTCGGTGATCGTCGCCGGGCCGTACCTGAAGCTGCACCAGTGCGGGCTGCCGAAGCTGATGGCGCTCGAGCTCTTCAAGCCGTTCATCATGAGCCGGCTCGTCGAGCGGAAGAGCGTCCAGAACATCAAGGCGGCGAAGAAGTACGTCGACTCGATGACGCCCGAGGTCTGGGACGTCCTCGAGGAGGTGATCGCGGAGCATCCGGTGCTCCTGAACCGCGCGCCGACGCTGCACCGCCTGGGCATCCAGGCCTTCGAGCCGATGCTGGTCGAGGGCAAGGCGATCCAGGTGCACCCGCTCGTCTGCCACGCGTTCAACGCCGACTTCGACGGCGACCAGATGGCCGTGCACCTGCCGCTCAGCGCCGAGGCGCAGGCGGAGGCACGGATCCTGATGCTGTCGTCGAACAACATCCTCTCGCCGGCGTCGGGCCGCCCGCTCGCCACGCCGACGCAGGACATGGTGCTCGGCATCTACTACCTCACCTACTCGGACAAGGACCTGCAGCGGCTCGACCCGACGGAGCTCGATCCGCGGCCGCGCCGCTACGACTCGTCCGACGAGGTCGAGATCGCGGTCGACATGAAGACGGTGTCGCTGCAGGACCCGATCGAGTTCCGCTGGAACGGCGAGCTGAACCTGACGACCCCGGGCCGCGTGCTGTTCAGCGCGGCGGTGTACCGGGCGCTCGAGGCGCTGCAGCCCGAGGGCGAGCCGCTCGAGTTCGACTTCGTCAACCAGACGCTCGCCAAGCCGGACACCGACCGCTACGTGCTCGCGCTGTCCGACCGGTACGGCGCGCACACGCTGGCGCCGGTGCTCGACACGATCAAGTCGCTCGGCTTCCGCTACGCCACGCGGGCGGGGGCGACGATCTCGAAGAACGACATCGTCATCCCGCCGGACAAGGAGAAGATCCTCGCCGAGTACGAGAAGCGCGTCGAGGAGGTGCACGGGCAGTACGACCGCGGCCTCATCACCGACGACGAGCGCCACGAGACGATCGTGAACATCTGGACGGAGGCCACCGACACGGTCGCCGACGCGATGCAGGGCAACTTCGACGTCCTGAACCCGGTGTTCATGATGGCCAACTCGGGCGCCCGCGGCTCGTTCAAGCAGATCCGCCAGCTGGCCGGCATGCGCGGCCTGATGGCGAATCCGAAGGGCGAGATCATCGAGCGGCCGATCAAGGCGAACTTCATGGAGGGCCTGTCGGTGCTCGAGTACTTCATCTCGACCCACGGCGCCCGGAAGGGTCTCGCCGACACGGCGCTCCGCACGGCCGACTCGGGCTACCTGACCCGCCGGCTGGTCGACGTCTCCCAGGACGTGATCGTCCGCGAGGACGACTGCGGCACCGCCGATCACATCGAGCTGCCGGTGCGGACGAGCGACGGGCTGAACAAGTCGCTCCTCGGCCGCGTGATCGCCCACGACGTCCACAAGCCGCTCGCGTCGGGCAAGCCCGGCAAGACGGTGGTGGCCGAGGGCGGTGCCACGGTGACCGTGGCGCTCCTGGAGGAGATCGAGTCCGAGCTGGGCGCGGAGTTCCTCGTCCCGGTCCGGTCGGTGCTGAAGTGCCGCGCCGAGACCGGCGTCTGCAAGACGTGCTACGGCATCTTCCCGGCGACGGGCGAGATGTGCGAGATCGGCGACGCGGTCGGCATCATCGCCGCGCAGTCGATCGGCGAGCCGGGCACCCAGCTGACGATGCGCACGTTCCACACGGGCGGCGTCGCCGGCGCCGACATCACGCACGGCCTGCCGCGCGTGGTGGAGATCTTCGAGGCGCGGAACCCGAAGGGCGCCGCGGTGCTCACGGAGATCGGCGGCCGGGTGGAGATCGAGCAGACCGAGCGCGGGCCGAAGGTGAGCGTCGTTCCGACCGAGGTCGGCGCCGACGGCGAGCTGCCGGATCCCGTCGAGGTGCAGCTGCCGCGGCGGACGCGCCTGCTCGTCGCGAACGGGCAGCTGGTCGAGCCGGGCGACGCTCTCAACGAGGGCTCGCAGAACCCGGCCGACAAGCTGGCGCTGAAGGGCGCGACCGCGACCGAGCTGTACCTCGTCGGCGAGGTGCAGAAGGTCTACAAGTCGCAGGGCGTCGAGATCCACGACAAGCACATCGAGCTGATCGTCCGCCAGATGCTGAAGAAGGTGCGGGTCGAGTCGAACGGCGACACCGACCTGCTGCCCGGGCAGCTGGTCGACCGGGTCGTGCTCGAGCGCGAGAACGAGAAGGTGCGGAAGGCGAAGGGCGAGCCGGCGACCTACGAGCCGCTGATCCTCGGGATCACGAAGGCGTCGCTCGCGACCGAGTCGTTCCTCTCCGCCGCCTCCTTCCAGGAGACGACGAAGGTGCTGACCGACGCCTCGATCGAGGGGAAGGTCGACCGCCTGCTCGGGCTGAAGGAGAACGTGATCATCGGGAAGCTGATCCCGGCGGCCACGGGCCTGAAGCGCTACCGGACGATCGAGATCAGCCCGTCGGAGCCGATCGTGCGCGAGGCGTACGAGCGCGACACGCTCCTGCAGGCGCTCGAGGAGATCGGCCAGGACGGCGGCCCGCTCGACTTCGGCACCTTCGGCGGCGAGCCCGACCTGAACGACGAGGCGAAGCCGCACGAGGCCGGCGAGGCCGAGGAGATCCCCGAGGTCGACTCGCCGCTCGACGACTGACACCGTCGGGGGGAGAACCTCCGGTTCTCCCCCCGAATCCCCCCTCTCCGACGCTTTCGGACTCGGGTGGCCGTCCGAGCTGCCGCGACAGACGTGACGGCTCGCAGTTGCTCGCGCCCGAGCAAGCTCGGGCACTCGCAAAGCCCAATCAGCGCGTGCGACGCGCCTCCTCGACGCGTCCGAGGGGCGGACCGTTTCAACCGGGGTCAGACCCGGGTCTGACCCCGGTTTGCGACGGAAGCGAGACGATTGTGTGCCGATTTGCGCGACGGAGCAGCGCGATCTGCGCTCGGAGCGTGTAACGAATTCGGATCTGTGACGGAAGCGTGACGCAACCGGTTGGTTGCGTGGACTAGCCGTCCTGGGCGGCGACGGTGCGCGCCTTGCCGAGCTCCTTGGCCCGGTAGAGCGCCTCGTCGGCGCGCTCGAAGAGCGCGGCGGCGTTCTCGCCGCCGGTGAGCTCCGCGATGCCGGCGGAGACGTGCAGCACGCCCGCCTGGCCGATCGCCTCGCCGCGCACCCCCCGCGCGATGCGGGTCGCGAGCCGCTCCGCCTCGGCACGTGACGCCTCCGGCAGGATCACGGCGAACTCGTCGCCGCCCACACGGCAGGCGATATCGGCGGAGCGGACGACCGCCCGCACGCGAGCGGCGACCTCCGCCAGCACCGCGTCGCCGCTCAGGTGGCCGACGCGGTCGTTCACCGCCTTGAAGTCGTCGAGGTCGAAGACGATCAGCGTCAGCTGCCGGCGGTAGCGGTGCGCCCGGGCCACCTCGCGCTGCAGCAGCTCGTGGAAGTAGCGGCGGTTGTGCAGCCCCGTCAGCGCGTCCAGATCGGCCAGCGCCCGTGCCTCCGCGAAGCGACGCGCGTTGTCGAGCGCGGGCCCGGCCCGCTGCGCGAGCCGCTCCAGCTCCTCGATCTCCGCCTCGCCGAGCCGGCGGCTCGTCGCCCGGCTGAACGCGCTCAGCGTGCCGACCGTCTCGCCCTCCGCCCGCACCGGCACGACGACCCCCGAGCGGGCGACCGAGGTGGAGGCGCCGACGTCGTCGATCCGGTAGCGGAACGACACCTCCACCGCCCGCAGGTTGTCGTTCGGCGGCAGCCGCAGCGCCGTCCGCTCCGCCTCGCCCTCCGCGAAGCCCACCGAGGCCGTCAGCTCCGCATCCTCGTGACCCTTCGCCTCCAGCAGCGCCGCCTCGACGCCCGTCACGCTGCCGGCCGCCTCGAGCGTGCGACGCGCCACGTCGTCGAGGTCGAGCGACGCCGCCAGCTCGCCGGCGAGCCGATCGCCGCGCGGCGATCGCTGCGACGCCTCCACCGCGGTCGCGAGATCGCGGATCGTGTCGTGCATCCCCTCGGCCATCGTCCGCACCGCCGCGGCGACCCGTTCGTCGGCGGACATGCGCGCGCGGGCGACCACGACCGCCGCACAGACAGCCGTGACGAGCGCCGCGGCCAGGGCGACGATGACGAGCACGAGTTCCACCGCAGTTCCGAAACCTCACATTAGTGGCGAAACCGTCGCGAAGCTACGGGCAAATCGGCAAAGCTGCGGCGCCCGACTGCGTTTGACGCTCTGCGGTCGCTTCGCTACCATGCCTCGCCGGCGCGGCCGGAGCCGACTTCGCTTCGCTCCGCCGGCCTTCCGTCTGTATACGACCCGAACCAGGAGACCGTGTCAGCCTGCTGACCGAGAAACGATGCCGACCGTCAACCAGCTGATCCGCAAGGGCCGTTCGCGCAAGAGCGCGAAGACCAAGACGCCTGCGCTCGCGGGGGCCCCGCAGCGGCGCGGCGTCTGCACGCGCGTCTCCACCACCACCCCGAAGAAGCCGAACTCGGCGCTGCGCAAGATCGCGCGCGTGCGGCTGACGAACGGGATCGAGGTCGGCACCTACATTCCGGGCGAGGGCCACAACCTGCAGGAGCACTCGGTGGTGCTCGTGCGTGGCGGTCGCGTCAAGGACCTGCCGGGCTTCCGCTACAAGGTGATCCGGGCGGCCCTGGACGCCTCCGGCGTCGCGTCCCGCAAGCAGGGACGCTCGAAGTACGGCGCCAAGAAGAGCTCGTAATGCCGCGCCGCGCAGAGATCCAGCCGCGCCCGACGATCGCGGACCCCGTCTACGACAGCCAGCTGGTCACGCAGCTGATCAACCGCGTGATGCTGCACGGCAAGAAGTCGTCGGCGGAGACGATCGTCTACACCGCGCTCGAGAAGGTCGGCGAGAAGACGGGCCGGCCGCCGGTGGAGGTGCTCGAGCAGGCGGTGAAGACCGTCACGCCGGTGCTCGAGGTCCGCTCCCGCCGGGTCGGCGGCGCGAACTACCAGGTTCCGGTCGAGGTGCCGCAGCGCCGCGGTCGCACGCTGGCGCTGCGCTGGCTCGTCACGTACTCGCGCGACCGGCGCGAGAAGCACATGTCCGACAAGCTGGCCGGTGAGATCCTGGACGCCCTCGAGTCGCAGGGCAGCGCGTTCAAGCGCAAGGACGACATGTACCGCATGGCGCAGGCCAACAAGGCTTTCGCCCACTACCGCTGGTAAGGAGCATTTTGGCAGTCACGCAGGAGACGAGAGTGGCGCTGGACCACGTCCGCAACATCGGGATCATGGCCCACATCGACGCGGGCAAGACCACGACGACGGAGCGGATCCTCTACTACACGGGCCGCACCCACAAGATCGGGGAGGTCCACGAGGGCGCCGCGACGATGGACTGGATGGCGCAGGAGCAGGAGCGCGGCATCACGATCACGTCCGCGGCGACGACGGCGTTCTGGCGCGACTATCGCATCAACATCATCGATACGCCCGGGCACGTGGACTTCACGGTCGAGGTCGAGCGCAGCCTGCGCGTGCTCGACGGCGCCGTCGCCGTCTTCGACTCGGTCGCCGGCGTGCAGCCGCAGTCGGAGACCGTCTGGCGCCAGGCCGACAAGTACAAGGTCCCGCGCATCGCGTTCATCAACAAGATGGATCGCATCGGCGCGAACTTCTTCGCCGCCGTGCAGTCGATGGTCGATCGGCTCGGCGCCCACGCGGTGCCGGTGCAGATCCCGGTGGGCCAGGAGGACCAGCACCGCGGGGTCGTCGACCTCGTCGAGATGCGCGCGATCCTCTACAACGACGACCTCGGCACCGAGTTCGAGCTCACCGACATCCCGGCCGAGCTGGCGGAGCAGGCGCACGAGTACCACCACCAGCTGATCGACGCGGTCGCCGAGCACGACGAGGAGCTGCTCGAGGCGTACCTCACCGACGAGGAGTCGGTGACGCCGGACATGATCCGGCGCGCGCTCCGGACGGCGACGCTGGCCGACGCGATCACGCCGGTGCTGCTCGGCAGCGCGTTCAAGAACAAGGGCGTGCAGCCGCTGCTCGACGCCGTCGTCGACTACCTGCCGAGCCCGCTCGACGTGCCGCCGGTGCAGGGCCACGACCCGAAGACGGAGGCGGAGGCCGAGCGCAAGGCCGCGGCCGACGAGCCGTTCAGCGCGCTGGCGTTCAAGGTCATGTCCGACCCGTACGTCGGCAAGCTCACCTACTTCCGCGTCTACAGCGGCAAGGTGAAGGCGGGCGACCGCGTCCTCAACACGACCACCGGCAAGACCGAGCGGATCGGCCGCATCCTGCAGATGCACGCCAACCACCGCGAGGAGCGCGACGAGATCGCCGCCGGCGAGATCGCCGCGGGCGTCGGCCTGAAGGCGACGACGACCGGCGACACGCTCGCCGCGGAGAACGCGCCGATCGTGCTGGAGTCGATGACGTTCCCCGACCCGGTCATCTCCGTCGCGGTCGAGCCGAAGTCGAAGGCCGACCAGGACAAGCTGGGCAACGGCCTCTCGAGGCTGGCCGAGGAAGACCCGACCTTCCGCGTGGAGACCGACGAGGAGACCGGCCAGACGATCATCTCCGGCATGGGCGAGCTTCACCTGGAGATCATCGTCGACCGCCTGAAGCGCGAGTTCAACGTCGACGCCAACGTCGGCCGGCCGCAGGTCGCCTACCGCGAGACGGTGTCGAAGCCGGCCGAGCGGATCCAGGGCAAGTTCGTCCGCCAGACGGGCGGCTCCGGCCAGTACGGCGACGCGATCATCAACCTGCTCCCGCAGGAGCCGGGCGCCGGCTACGAGTTCGTCGACAAGATCGTCGGCGGCAAGATCCCCAGGGAGTACATCAAGCCGATCGACGAGGGGATCCAGGAGGCGATGGGCTCCGGCGTCCTGGCGGGCTACCCGGTCGTCGACGTCAAGGTGGAGCTGATCGACGGCTCCTACCACGAGGTCGACTCGAGCGAGCGGGCGTTCAAGATCGCCGGCTCGATGGCCTTCAAGGAGGCGATGAAGCGGGCCAAGCCGAAGCTGCTCGAGCCGATGATGGCCGTCGAGGTCACGACCCCCGAGGACTACCTCGGCGACGTCATGGGCAACCTGAACAGCCGCCGCGGCCGCATCGAGAACATGGCGCCGGTGGGCAACGCCCAGGTGGTGAAGGCGAGCGTGCCGCTGTCCGAGATGTTCGGCTACGCGACCGACCTGCGCTCCATGACGCAGGGGCGGGCCGACTTCACCATGCAGTTCGATCGGTACGAGGAAGTTCCCGCGTCGATCGCGAGCGAGATCACCGAGCAGGCTGGCTCGGGGTCCTAGACCAAAGGAAGAAAGGGATATGGCGAAGCAGAAGTTCGAGCGCACGAAGCCGCACCTGAACGTCGGCACGATCGGGCACATCGACCACGGGAAGACGACGCTGACAGCCGCCATCTCGAGCGTGCTCCACAAGCGCGGCGGCGGCGGGCAGCTGAAGAGCTTCGCGGAGATCGACAACGCCCCCGAGGAGCGCCAGCGCGGCATCACCATCAACACGTCGCACGTCGAGTACGAGACGGCCAACCGCCACTACGCGCACGTCGACTGTCCGGGCCACGCGGACTACATCAAGAACATGATCACGGGCGCCGCCCAGATGGACGGCGCGATCCTGGTCGTGTCGGCCGCCGACGGCCCGATGCCGCAGACCCGCGAGCACATCCTCCTGGCGCGCCAGGTCGAGGTGCCGTACATCGTCGTCGCGCTGAACAAGTCCGACATGGTCGACGACGAGGAGCTCCTCGAGCTCGTCGAGCTCGAGGTCCGCGAGCTGCTCTCGAAGTACGAGTTCCCCGGCGACGACATCCCGATCGTCCGCGTCTCGGCGCTGAAGGCGCTCGAGGGCGACGAGGAGTGGGAGAACAAGATCATCGAGCTGATGGACGCAGTCGACTCCTACATCCCGGAGCCGACGCGCGACGCCGACAAGCCGTTCCTGATGCCGATCGAGGACGTGTTCACGATCACCGGCCGCGGCACCGTCGTGACCGGCCGCGTCGAGCAGGGCAAGATCGAGGTCGGCAACGAGATCGAGATCGTCGGCATCCATCCCGAGACGGCGAAGACGGTCGTCACCGGGCTCGAGATGTTCCAGAAGTCCCTCGACTTCGCCCAGGCCGGCGACAACGCGGGCGCGCTGCTCCGCGGCGTCAAGCGCGAGGAGGTCGAGCGCGGCCAGGTGCTCGCCAAGCCGGGCACGATCACGCCGCACACGCACTTCAAGGCCGAGGTGTACGTCCTCTCGAAGGAGGAGGGCGGCCGCCACACGCCGTTCTTCAACAACTACCGCCCGCAGTTCTACTTCCGCACGACCGACGTGACGGGCGCCGTGAAGCTCCCGGAGGGCCAGGAGATGGTCATGCCGGGCGACAACACGAACATGGAGATCGAGCTGATCCAGCCGATCGCCATGGATCAGGGCCTCCGCTTCGCGATCCGCGAGGGCGGTCGCACGGTGGGCGCCGGCGTCGTCACCGAGATCGTCAAGTAGTCGAAGGACGAACGAAGCGATGGCACAGGGAAAAATCCGGATCCGCCTGAAGGGCTACGACCATCAGCAGCTGGACCGGTCGGCCCAGCAGATCGTCGACACCGCGCAGCGCAGCGGTGCGACGATCACTGGGCCGGTCCCTCTGCCGACCGAGAAGAACGTCTACTGCGTGATCCGCAGCCCGTTCAAGGACAAGGACTCGCGCGAGCACTTCGAGGTGCGCACGCACAAGCGCCTCATCGACATCCTCAGTCCCACGCCGAAGACGATCGACCAGCTGATGCGGCTCGATCTGCCCGCCGGCGTCGACATCGAGATCAAGCTCTAGCCATGGCCAAAGGCATTCTCGGCAAGAAGCTCGGCATGACGCAGGTCTTCGACGCGGAGACCGGGCTCGTCACGCCGGTGACCGTGATCGCGGCGGGCCCGTGCCCCGTCGTGCAGGTGAAGACCGCCGACACCGACGGCTACGACGCGGTGCAGCTGGCCTTCGACGAGGTGGCCGAGCGCAAGCTCTCGAAGGGCGAGCGCGGGCACCTGGCGAAGTACGGCGTCGGCGCCTACCGCAAGCTCGTCGAGTTCCGCGGCGGCCTGGACGGCGCCGTCGAGGGCGAGACCGTCACCGTCGAGGCGTTCGCGCCGGGCGACGCCGTGAAGGTGTCGGGCATCGGCATCGGCAAGGGCTTCCAGGGCACGATCAAGCGCCACAACTTCGGCTCCGGCCCCCGCTCGCACGGCTCGCACAACATCCGCAAGCCGGGCTCGATCGGCGCGTCGGCGACCCCGTCGCGCGTCTTCAAGGGCATCAAGATGGCCGGCCGGATGGGCGGCAAGCGCGTCACCCAGCCGGGCCTGACCGTGCACGAGGTCGACGCCGAGAACAACCTGCTGCTGGTGAAGGGCTCGATCCCGGGCCCGAAGAACGGCCTCGTGGAGGTGCGCGGCTGATGGCTGTCAGCGCCCCTCTCCTCGACGCCGCGGGCAAGAAGACCAGGGACGTCGCGCTGGCCGAGGAGGTCTTCGCCGCCGAGGTGAAGGCGCACCTCGTCCACGAGGCTGTTCGCGCCGAGCAGAACCTGCAGCGCGCCGGCACGGTCGCGACGAAGAGCCGCGGGCTCGTCTCAGGCGGCCGCTCGAAGCCGTGGCGCCAGAAGGGCACCGGCCGCGCCCGCCAGGGCACCATCCGCGCGCCGCAGTTCACCACCGGCGGCCACGCGTTCGCCAAGGTGCCGCGCACCTTCGTCCAGAAGGTGAACCGCAAGGCCGCTCGCGCCGCGCTCCGCTCGGCGCTCGCGAGCCATGCCGACGCCGGCTCGTTCGCAGTCGTCGACGCGGCGCAGTTCGACGAGCCGTCGACGAAGAAGGCGCGCGCCTTCTGCGAGGCGTGGGGCAAGGAGACCCCGCTCGTCCTCGTCTGCCTCGAGGAGGAGGAGACGCTC
Source organism: Gaiellaceae bacterium (assembly GCA_036380895.1). Classification (GTDB taxonomy): domain Bacteria; phylum Actinomycetota; class Thermoleophilia; order Gaiellales; family Gaiellaceae; genus PALSA-600. Next base: position 51,177 of record DASVDV010000012.1, read on the forward strand.
GCGAAGAGCTTCCGCAACCTGCCCCGCGTCGCCGTGGTCACGCCGGGCGAGCTCGAGGTGGGCGCCGTCGTCTGGGCGCGCTCGCTGCTCGTCAGCCAGGCCGCGCTCGACCTCGTCACCGGGAGGGCTTCGTAATGGACGCGACGCAGATCGTCCTCGCGCCGATCGTCTCCGAGAAGAGCTACGCGGCCACGGCCCGCAACAGCTACACGTTCAAGGTGCACCCCGACGCGCACAAGACGCACATCCGCCAGGCGGTCGAGCAGCTGTTCGACGTCAAGGTGGAGCGCGTCAACGTGATCAAGGTGCAGCCGAAGCCGAAGCGGCGCGGCCTCTACCGCGGCACGCGCCCCGGCTGGAAGAAGGCCGTCGTGCAGCTGCGCGCCGGCGACACGATCGCGATCTTCGAAGGAGCGCAGATCTAGCCATGCCCGTACGCAGGTTCAAGCCGACCAGCCCGGGCCGCCGCTTCATGAGCGTCTCGGACTTCGCCGAGGTGACGAAGTCGCGGCCGGAGAAGGCGCTCACCGAGAAGCTGACGAAGAAGGGCGGCCGCAACAACACGGGCCGCATCACGACGCGCCACCAGGGCGGCGGCCACAAACGCCGCTACCGGATCGTCGACTTCAAGCGCACCAAGGACGGCGTGCCGGCCAAGGTCGCCGCGGTCGAGTACGACCCCAACCGCTCGGCGCGCATCGCGCTGCTGCACTACGCGGACGGCTTCAAGGCGTACATCCTGGCGCCGGCCGGCGTGCGCGTCGGCTCGGTCGTCCAGTCGGGCCCCGGCGCCGACATCAAGCCGGGCAACGCCCTACCGCTGGAGAACATCCCGACGGGCACGCTCGTCCACAACGTCGAGCTGAAGCCGGGCAAGGGCGGCCAGCTGGCGCGCTCCGCCGGCTCGGGCGTGCAGCTGGTCGCGAAGGACGGCGGCTATGCCACGCTGCGCCTCCCCTCGGGCGAGATGCGGCGGGTGCTGCTCACCTGCCGCGCGACCGTCGGTCAGGTCGGCAACGTGGAGCACCAGAACATCACCGGCGGCAAGGCCGGCCGCAGCCGCTGGCTGGGCAAGCGCCCGGCGGTGCGCGGCTCCGCGATGAACCCGGTCGACCACCCGCACGGCGGCGGCGAGGGCAAGTCGAAGGGCGGCCGCCACCCGGTGACCCCGTGGGGCGTGCCGACGCTCGGCAAGCGCACCCGCTCGAAGCACAAGGAATCGGACAAGCTGATCGTTCGCGGCCGCCGCCGCGGGAAGGACAGAGGGAGCAGATGAGTCGGAGCTCGAAGAAGGGGCCCTTCGTCGAGGAGCGGCTGATGGGCCGCATCGAGGCGATGAACGCCGCCAACTCGAAGCAGATGGTGCGCACCTGGTCGCGCGCCTCGACGATCTTCCCCGAGATGGTCGGCCACACGATCGCCGTCCACGACGGCCGCAAGCACGTGCCCGTCTTCATCTCCGAGCAGATGGTGGGGCACAAGCTGGGCGAGTTCGCGCCGACGCGGCACTTCCGCGGCCATGCCGGCGACCAGAAGACGCAGGTGAAGAAGCGCTGATGGCCGCCGCGACCGACCAGCAGACCGTTCAGGCGGTCGCCAAGTTCGTCCACGTGAGCCCCCGCAAGGCGCGGCTCGTGGCGGACAACATCCGCGGCCGAACGGTGCCGGAGGCGCGCACGATCCTCGCGTTCACGCCGCGCGCAGCCGCGGTCGACGTCGAGAAGGTGCTGCGTTCCGCCGTCGCGAACGCGGAGGCGAACCACGGCCTGAACGGCGACGACCTCGTCGTGGCTGCCGTGTTCGTCGACGAGGGGCCGACGATCAAGCGGTTCCAGCCGCGTGCGCGCGGCCGCGTCGGGCGCATCCACAAGCGCACGTGTCACATCACGATCAAGGTCGCGGAGCCGACCCGGAGGGAGGCATAGTGCCGCCGTCCGCAAGTACCGGCGCGTTCCGGCGGCGTCTCGCCGCCCCTGACTGCGCCCTCGGTCGCCCCGATAGAACACCGCTATCGAGGCTCCCTGCGTCCTTGCCGGGAACGCCGAGCCACTCGCCGGATTCACACCGAACGTACGGACGGAGGCACTAATGGGCCAGAAAGTGCACCCCGGCGGTCTGCGCGTCGGCGTCATCCACGACTGGAAGTCGAACTGGATGGTGGGCAAGAAGGAGTTCGCGGGCGCCCTCATGGAGGACATCAAGATCCGCGAGCACATCCTCCGGAAGCTGTCGCACGCGGGCCTGTCCGACATCCTGATCCGCAAGGACAAGCAGCGGATCACCATCGACATCTACACCGCGCGCCCCGGCATCGTGATCGGCAAGTCGGGCGTCGAGGTCGACGCGCTGCGCCGCGAGGTGCACGCGCTCACCCAGAAGAACGTCCACATCAACATCAACGAGATCAAGCGGCCCGAGCTCGACGCGAAGCTCGTCGCGCAGTCGATCGCCGAGCAGCTGCAGAACCGCGTCGCCTTCCGGCGCGCGATGAAGCGCAGCCTCGCCTCCGCGATCCGCAGCGGCGCCGCAGGCGTGAAGGTGCAGTGCTCGGGCCGCCTCGGCGGCGCCGAGATGAGCCGCTCCGAGAGCTACTCGGAGGGCCGCGTGCCGCTGCACACGATCCGCGCCGACATCGACTACGGCTTCACCGAGGCGCGCACCCCCACGGGCCGCATCGGCGTGAAGGTGTGGATCAACAAGGGCGAGATCATGCCGGCCGGCTACGGCGGCATCCCGGGCGGCGGCAAGGAGACCCGCCTGGGCGACCAGGACACGGCGCGCCGCCGCGGCGGCGTCACCGAGGGGCTCGGCGCCTCCCGCGAGTCGGGACGCGGCCGCAGCCAGGACCGCGAGGGCCTCGGCCCCGTGCGGCGCGGCCGGCCCGGCCAGCGCGGCGGGCAGCGGCCCGGCGGAGGTCGCGGCCGCGCGGGCTCTCGCCCGGGCGTCGGCGACCGCACGCGCGGCCAGGACGCTGCACGCGGCGAGGGCGTGCGCGGCAACGAGACAGTGGAGCGCCCGCGCACGGACGAGCATGGCGTCTCGGCCGAGGGTCGCGAGCAGCCGGTGGTGCAGCCGCAGGTCGAGGAGACCCCGGCTCCCGTCGCCGACGCGCCCGACACGACGACACCGAAGACCCAGACCGAGGACCCGACGAAGCTCGACTCGTCGGGAGGTGAAGGCTGATGCTGCTGCCCAAGAAGACCAAGTTCCGGAAGATGCACCGCGGCCGCCGCCGCGGGCTCTCCACCGGCCAGACGAGCGTCCACTTCGGCGAGTACGGCATCAAGGCGCTCGAGGAGGGCTGGATCACGAACCGCCAGATCGAGGCGGCCCGTATCGCCATGACCCGCAAGATCAAGCGCGGCGGCAAGGTGTGGATCAACCTCTTCCCCGACAAGTCGTACACGAAGAAGCCGGCCGAGACCCGCATGGGCAAGGGCAAGGGTTCGCCCGAGGGCTGGGTGGCCGTGGTCAAGCCGGGCCGGGTGATGTTCGAGCTCGCCGGCGTGCCGGAGCCGCTCGCCAAGGAGGCGCTGCGCCTCGCGGGCCAGAAGCTGCCGGTGAAGACGAAGTTCGTGAAGCGCGAGGGAGGCGACCTCTTTGCGAGCTAGAGACCTCCGTGAGCTGACCGACGAGGAGCTCGAGAACCGGCTCGCCGACACCCGCCAGGAGCTGTTCAACCTGCGGTTCCAGGCGGCAACCGGCGCGCTCGAGAACACGGCGCGACTGAAGCTCGCGAAGCGCGAGATCGCGCGGATCCTGACCCTGCAGCACGACCGCACCTCCGGACAGAAAGTGCAGAGCTGACGATGGCGGACGACGAGAAGAACGAGACAACCGAGGAAACGGCGGAACCCACGGTCGAGGAGACCGCGGCTGCCGAGGAGACCCCGGTCGCCGAGGAGGCCCCGGCGGCGGAGGAGGCTCCTGTCGCGGAGGAGGCCGCCGAGCCCGAGGCCGCTGCCGAGGAGGCCGCCGTGGAGCCGGAGGCGGAGGCCGAGCCGGAGCCCGAGGCGCCCGCGAAGCGCGCGCGCTCGCAGCGGCACGTCCCGCGCTCGCAGCGCCGGCAGCGCACGAAGCCGCCGCGCGAGAAGCCCGCGGCCCGCAAGCCGATCGTCCGCCAGCCGAAGCCGGAGTCCGAGCCGGGCCGCCGCCAGGAGCGCCGCGGCGTGGTCGTCTCCGACAGCGCCGACAAGACGATCGTCGTCAAGGTCGACGTGATGAAGACCCACCCGCGCTACAAGAAGGTCGTCCGCCGCTCGGTGAAGTTCCACGCCCACGACGAGGGCAACACCGCCGGCATCGGCGACACCGTCCGCATCGTCGAGACCCGCCCGCTGTCGAAGACCAAGCGCTGGCGCCTCGCGGAGATCGTGGAGAAGGCCAGATGACGACCACCACCGACACATCTCGCACGCCGGGAGCGGCTGCAACGCGGCGCCATGCGTCGTCCTCGGTCGCGCCCGTGGCCTCCGGCTACGAACGCTCCCTGCGTCCCAGCCTGGCTTGCGTTTCGCCGTCCCGGCGCACGGTCCGTGCCGGAGGTGATCGTCTGTGATCCAGCAGGAGACCAGGCTCAAGGTGGCCGACAACACGGGGGCCCGTGAGCTACTCTGCATCCGCGTCGCGGGCGGCTCGAAGCGCCGCTACGCGAGGGTCGGCGACATCATCACGGCCACCGTCAAGACCGCGACCCCGCAGGGGGCGGTCAAGAAGGGGGACGTGGTGAAGGCCGTCGTCGTCCGGACGAAGAAGCCCTTCGGCCGCGACGACGGGACGCTGATCGCGTTCGACGAGAACGCGGCGGTGATCATCGACGCGCAGCGCAACCCGCGCGGGACGCGCATCTTCGGGCCCGTCGCCCGCGAGCTGCGCGAGAAGAACTTCATGAAGATCGTGAGCCTCGCTCCGGAGGTCTTGTAAGTGACTCAGTCTTGTTGGTGGCAAACACCGTGTTGAACGTGAAGAAGGGCGACCTGGTCCAGATGCTCTCGGGCAAGGACCGCGGCAAGCAGGGCCGCATCCTCGACGCGCGCCCGCGCGAGGGAAAGGTCGTCGTCGAGAACCTGAACATGATGAAGCGCCACCAGAAGCCGCGGCCGATCCGCGACTCCAACCGCATGGGCGCGACGCAGATCGCTCCCGGCGGCATCGTCGACCGGCCGGCGGCCGTCGACGTGTCGAACGTGATGCTCGTCTGCCCCACGTGCAACCGGCCGACGCGGGTCGGCCACGCGTTCAAGGACGTGAAGGGCGAGCAGGTGAAGATCCGCGTGTGCAAGCGCGCCGACTGCGGCCAGGAGCTCGACCGGTGACGGCCACGGAGACCTACGTGCCGCGTCTGAAGGCGCGCTACAACGACGAGCTCCGCGCCGGCCTGCGCGAGCAGCTGGGTCTCAGCTCGATCATGCAGTCGCCGACGATCACGAAGATCACGCTCAACATGGGCGTCGGCGAGGGCAAGACCGACGCGAAGCAGATCGACGCGGCGCTCGATGAGCTGACGATCATCGCCGGCCAGCGGGCGCAGACGCGCAAGGCGCGCAAGTCGATCGCGCAGTTCAAGCTGCGCGAGGGGATGACCGTCGGCGTGCGCGTGACGCTGCGCGGCGACCGGATGTGGGAGTTCCTCGACCGGCTCGTCTCGATCGCGCTGCCGCGCATCCGCGACTTCCGCGGGCTGAACCCGAACTCGTTCGACGGCCGCGGCAACTACTCGCTCGGCATCCGCGAGCAGATCATCTTCCCGGAGATCGACTACGACAGCATCAACCAGATCCGCGGCCTCGACGTCGCGATCACGACCAGCGCGGCGGACGACGAGGGAGCGCGCGCGCTCCTCGTGGGGCTGGGCCTGCCGTTCGCGACCGACGGAGGGAACCGGTAAACATGGCGAAGAAGTCGCTCGTGGTCAAGGCCGCGCGGCCGCAGAAGTACAAGGTGCGCAACTACACCCGCTGCAACAAGTGCGGCCGGCCGCGCGCCGTGTTCAAGAAGTTCGGGCTCTGCCGCATCTGCCTGCGGGAGCTCGCCCACCAGGGCGTGATCCCCGGCATGACCAAGAGCTCCTGGTAGGAGGCTGAAGTGCTCACCGATCCCGTCGCCGACATGCTCACGCGCATCCGCAACGCCAACAAGGCGCTGCACGATCGCGCCGAGATGCCGAGCTCCAAGCTGAAGGTCGAGATCGCCCGCATCCTCAAGGAGGAGGGCTACATCCGCGACTACCACGTGGCGGACGTCGACGGCACCACGCACAAGACGCTCGTCGTGGAGCTGAAGTACGGCCGCGGCCGCGAGCGCGTGCTCACCGACCTGAAGCGCATCTCCAAGCCGGGCCGCCGCATCTACGCGGGCCGCGGCCGCCGCCAGCGCGTGCAGGGCGGCATGGGGATCGCCATCCTGTCCACCTCCCGCGGCGTCGTCACGAGCCGCACCGCCGAGGCCGAGGGCATCGGCGGCGAAGTCCTCTGCTTCGTCTGGTGACCCGATGAGTCGTATCGGAAAGCAGCCCATCGAGATTCCCGCCGGCGTGATCGTCGCGGTCGACCCCGGCCGCGTCACGGTCTCGGGCCCGAAGGGCGAGCTCCGCCAGACGGTGCCGAAGCGGATGAAGATCGAGCAGACCGACGGCGTGCTCACCGTGACGCGTCCCACCGAGCGCGGCGACGATCGCGCGCTGCACGGGCTGACGCGCACGCTGATCGCGAACATGGTCGAGGGCGTCACGAACGGCTTCGAGAAGCGCCTCGAGATCCAGGGCGTCGGCTACCGCGCGACGCTCGCCGGCTCGAGCCTCGAGCTGCAGGTCGGCTACTCGCACTCGGTGCGCGTCGTCCCGCGCGAGGGGATCACCTTCGAGGTGCCGATCCCGACGCAGGTGATCGTGCGCGGCATCGACAAGCAGGTCGTCGGTCAGACGGCGGCGGAGATCCGCAAGGTCCGCCCGCCGGAGCCGTACAAGGGCAAGGGGATCCGCTACGAGGGCGAGGTCGTTCGCCGGAAGGTCGGGAAGCGCGCATGAGCCGTAGGCTTGACGGAGGCGACAAGAGATGACGAGCGTCACTACCTACGAGGCGCGTTTGCGCCGCCACCGCCGCGTGCGCGGCAAGGTCCGCGGCACCGCGGAGCGCCCGCGCCTGGCCGTGTTCCGCTCGAACAAGGGCATCTTCGCCCAGCTGGTCGACGACGACACGGGCCGCACGCTGGCCGGCGCCTCGTGGACCGGGCTGCCGAAGTCGTTCTCGGGCGACAAGACCGCCCAGGCGGCCGAGGTCGGCAAGACGCTCGCCGCCGCCGCCAAGAAGGCCGGCATCGAGACCGTCGTGTTCGACCGCGGCGGCTACCTGTACCACGGTCGCGTCAAGGCGCTCGCCGACGGCGCGCGCGAAGGAGGACTCGTTTTCTGATGGCAGTCGACGTGCAGGAGACCCGCGAGCTCAAGGAGCGCGTGGTCGAGATCAACCGCGTCGCCAAGGTCGTCAAGGGCGGCCGGCGGTTCTCGTTCACCGCGCTCGTCGTGATCGGCGACGAGGTCGACCGGGTCGGCGTCGGCTACGGCAAGGCGCGCGAGGTGCCGCTGGCGATCTCGAAGGCGGTCGACGACGCGAAGAAGAACATGTTCACCGTGCCGAAGCACGGCCAGACGATCACGCACGAGTCGCTCGGCCAGTTCGACGCCGCGCGCGTGCTGCTGCGCCCCGCCTCGCCCGGTACGGGCGTGATCGCCGGCGGCGGCGTGCGCGCCGTGCTCGAGCTCGGCGGCATCCGCGACGTGCTCGCGAAGTCGCTCGGCACCACGAACCCGATCAACATGCTCAAGGCCGCCGAGGTCGCGCTGCGCCAGCTGCGCCGGCCCGAGGAGGTCGCGAAGGCGCGCGGCAAGACCGTGGCCGAGGTGCTCCCCTACAAGGCTCCAGCAGTTGCGAATCCGTCGGAGGAGGTGGCGACCGATGGCGAGGCTCAAGCTGACGCAGGTGCGTAGCCAGATCGGCCAGTCGCAGCGCCACCGCGGCACGCTGCGGGCGCTCGGGCTCGGCAAGATCGGCCGCACCGTCGAGCATGACGACACGCCGTCGATCGCTGGCATGCTGAGGAAGGTGCGTCATCTCGTGAAGGTGGAGAACGTATGAACGCGGCCACCACCGCTCTATCTCGCACGATCTCCAACGGAGGTGACCGCTGATGGCCGGCGACCTGAGCCTGTCGAACCTGCAGCCCGCGCAGAAGCGCGTCGACCGCAAGCGCGTCGGCCGCGGCCCGGGCTCCGGCAAGGGGCGCTACTCCGGCCGCGGGATCAAGGGCCAGAAGGCGCGCTCGGGCTCGCACGCGATGCGCGCCGGCTTCGAGGGCGGGCAGATGCCGCTCTACATGCGCACCGCGAAGCTGCGCGGCAACACCTCCGCCGACGCGATGCCGGTGGGGCCGTTCCGCACCGTCACCCAGCCGGTGAACCTGCGCGACCTCGAGCAGCGGTTCGAGGCCGGCGAGGAGGTCACGCCCGAGTCGCTGAAGGCGAAGGGCCTGATCCGCTCGATCCGCAAGGACGTGAAGCTGCTCGGCGTCGGCGACCTGACCAAGAAGCTGCAGATCACCGTGCACGGCGCCTCCGCGTCGGCGCGCGAGAAGGTCGAGAGCGCCGGCGGCACCCTGACCCTGCTCCGCGAGCCCAAGCCCGGAAAGCCGAAGAACCAGAAGCGCCGCCCCGAGAACCGGTCGTCCGAGAACCGTGCCGCCGGCACGGACGACGCGGCCGCCTCGGACGACTCGGCGGAGTAATGGCCGAGCGATGCTGAGCTGGCTCGGCAACGCCTGGCGGGTCCCGGACCTGCGGCGCCGGGTGCTGTTCACGGGGCTGATCCTCGCCGCGTACCGGCTGGGCTCGTGGGTGCCGGCGCCGGGCGTCGACTCGTCGACGATCGAGAACTACTTCAACGGCCGCGGCGGCTCGCTGCTCGGCCTGCTGAACCTGTTCTCCGGCTCGGCGCTGTCGCGCTTCTCGATCTTCGCGCTCGGGATCATGCCGTACGTCACGGCGTCGATCATCCTGCAGCTGCTGACCGTGGCGGTGCCGTCGCTCGAGCAGCTGCAGAAGGAGGGCGAGGCCGGCTACGCCAAGATCAACCAGTACACCCGCTACCTGACCGTCGCGTTGGCGGCGGCGCAGTCGGCGGGCTACGCGTACCTGTTCAAGCACTCGGGCGCGCTGCCGGTGAACAGCGGGCGCCTGGTGCTGATCGTGATCACGCTCACCGCCGGCACGACGCTGCTGATGTGGATGGGCGAGCTGATCACGAAGCGCGGCATCGGCAACGGCATCTCGCTGCTGATCTTCGCCTCGATCCTCACCTCGGCGCCGCAGGGCATCAGCGCCTGGATCAACGGCGGCCCCATGGAGAAGCTGTTCTTCCCGCTGATCGCGCTCGGGATCGTCGTCTCGGTCGTGTTCGTGCAGGAGGGCCAGCGCCGCATCCCGATCCAGTACGCGAAGCAGATGATGGGGCGCCGCTCCACCGGCGGCGGCTCCACCTACATGCCGCTGCGCGTGAACATGGCGGGCGTCATCCCGGTCATCTTCGCCGCCGCGCTGCTCGCGATCCCGCAGACGGTCGGCTCGTTCAGCCCCGGCGCGCAGACGTGGGTGAACGTCCACTTCTCGCCGTCCGGCTACATCTACCTGCTGGTCGAGTTCGTCCTGATCATCGTCTTCACGTACTTCTACACGGCGGTCCAGTTCAACCCGGTCGACCAGGCCGACAACCTGCGCAAGTACGGCGGCTACATCCCGGGCATCCGGCCGGGCCCGCCGACGGCGCAGTACCTCGACCGCGTCCTCACCCGCCTGACGCTGCCGGGCTCGCTCTTCCTGGGCGTGGTGGCGGTGCTGCCGGAGATCTTCATCGCGCACTTCGGCTTCTCGCAGGCCACCTCGCGCGCCCTCGGCGGCACCTCGGTGCTGATCGTCGTCGGCGTCGCGCTCGACACGATGCGCCAGATGGAGTCGCAGATGATGATGCGCTCCTACGAGGGTTTCCTGAGGTGAGCCCCCGGTGAACCTGCTGGTCCTCGGCCCGCAGGGGGCCGGGAAGGGGACGCAGGCGAAGCGCATCTCGGCCGAGCACGGGATCCCGCACGTCTCCACCGGCGACATGTTCCGGGCGGCGATCGCCGCCGGCACCGAGCTGGGCGCGCGCGTCGGCCCGATCCTCGCCTCGGGCGAGCTCGTCCCCGACGACCTGACCGTCGCGTTGATCGAGGAGCGGCTCGGCCAGCCGGACGCGACCGGCGGCTTCGTGCTCGACGGCTTCCCGCGCAACCTCGCGCAGGCGGAGGCGCTCGACGCGATGCTGGCCCGCGTCGGCCGCGACCTCGACGCGATCCTGTTCTTCGACCTGCCCGACGACGTCGCCACCGAGCGCCTGCTCGGCCGTGCCGCCGAGGAGAACCGCCCCGACGACACCCCCGAGGTGATCGCGCGGCGTCTCGCCATCTACCACGGCGAGACGGAGCCGATCGTCGAGCACTACCGCGCCACCGGCAAGCTCGTGCCGCTGCACGCCGGCCGCACCGTCGAAGCGGTGTGGGCCGAGATCGAGGACGCGCTTTCCGCGGCAGGGGAGGCCCCATGATCATCCGCAAGAGCGCAGCCGAGATCGAGACGATGGCGCGGGCCGGCCGCGTCGTCGCGGACACGCTGGCGCTGGTCGCCGAGCACGTGCAGCCGGGCATCACCACGGCCGAGCTCGACGCGATCGCCGACGAGCACATCCGCGCGGAGGGCGGCGTGCCGACGTTCAAGGGCTACCGCGGCTATCCGGCCGCCACGTGCCTGTCGCCGAACGCCATGGTCGTGCACGGCATCCCCGGCAAGGTGAAGCTCGCCGACGGCGACATCCTCTCCGTCGACGTCGGCGTCACGCTCGACGGCTTCGTGGCCGACTCCGCCTGGACGTACCCGGTCGGCAGCATCTCGCCCGACGCGCAGCGGCTGCTCGACGTGTGCGAGGCGGCGCTCGAGGCGGGCATCGCCGCCGCGCGGCTCGGGAACGCGATCGCCGACATCTCGCGGGCGGTGCAGACGGTCACCGAGAAGGCGGGCTTCGGCGTCATCCGCAGCCTCGTCGGGCACGGCGTCGGCCGGTCGATGCACGAGGACCCGCAGGTGCCGAACTACGTCTCCGCCCACCGCGGCCCGGAGCTGAAGGAGGGCATGACGATCGCGATCGAGCCGATGATCACCGCCGGCGATCCGGACGTGTTCGTGCACGACGACGAGTGGTCGATCTCCACCGTCGACGGCTCGCTCGCCGCCCATTTCGAGCACACCGTGGCGATCACCGCCGACGGCCCGCGCATCCTGACCCGGACGTCGGAGGTCCTGGTACCATGACGACCCGCGTCGCGAGGCAGATCGCCTGCGCGCGCGTCCTTCTCCAATGAAAGTGCGTCCTTCCGTCAAGCCCATGTGCGAGCGCTGCCGCGTCATCAAGCGGCACGGGCGCACCATGGTCATCTGCACGAATCCGCGTCACAAGCAGCGTCAGGGGTAGAGGAGAGAGTTGGCTCGTATCGCCGGAGTGAACCTGCCGAACCAGAAGCGGCTCGAGATCGGGCTGACCTACATCTACGGCATCGGCCAGCCGCGCGCGCAGGCGATCTGCGCGGCGCTCGGCCTGGCGCCCGACACGAAGGTGCGCGACCTGACCGAGGACGAGGTCGCGAAGCTCCGCGACTACATCGACGCGAACGAGCAGGTCGAAGGCGACCTGCGCCGCGAGCGCACGCAGGCGATCAAGCGCCTGCAGGAGATCGGCTCCTACCGCGGCCTGCGGCACCGGCGCAACCTGCCGGCGCGCGGCCAGCGCACGAAGACGAACGCGCGCACCCGGAAGGGCCCGAAGAAGACCGTCGGCCGCGGGAAGAAGAAGTAGCGTGGCGCCTCCTCGTCGTCAGGCGACCCGGGGTCGCACGCGCCGCCGCGTCCGGAAGAACATCGCGATCGGCCAGGCGCACATCAAGACGTCGTTCAACAACACGATCGTCGCGCTCACCGACAAGGACGGCAACGTGATCGCGTGGGAGTCGGCCGGCTCGGCCGGGTTCAAGGGCTCCCGCAAGTCGACCCCGTTCGCCGCCCAGGTGACGGCCGACTCGTGCGCCCGGAAGGGGATGGAGCACGGCCTGCAGAAGGTCGAGGTGTTCGTCAAGGGGCCCGGCTCGGGCCGCGAGACGGCGATCCGCTCGCTCCAGGCCGCCGGGCTGGAGATCCTCGGGGTGAAGGACGTCTCGCCGCAGGCGCACAACGGCGTCCGCCAGAAGAAGCGTCGGAGGGTGTAGGTGGCGAGAGATCGTTCCCCCAAGTGCAAGCAGTGCCGCCGGGAAGGCATGAAGCTCTTCCTCAAGGGCGAGCGCTGCCTCACCGAGAAGTGCGCGATCGAGCGCCGGTCGTACCCGCCGGGCGAGCACGGTCGCGGTCGCATCAAGCAGTCCGAGTACCTGCTGCAGCTGCGCGAGAAGCAGAAGGCGCGCCGCTACTACGGGCTGCTCGAGACGCAGTTCCGCACCTACTACGACAAGGCGAACCGCCAGGGCGGCATCACGGGCGAGAACCTGCTCCGGATGCTCGAGACGCGGCTCGACAACGTCGTGTACCGGCTCGGGTTCGCCGCGTCGCGCGCCCAGGCGCGCCAGCTCGTCCGTCACGGGCACTTCTCCGTGAACGGGCGCCGTGTCAACATCCCGAGCTACCAGGTCAAGCCCGACGACGTGGTCACGCTCAAGCAGGGGTCGAGCGCGGAGCAGATCATCCGCGACGCGACCGACCTGACCGCGGCCGTCGCCCCGTGGCTCCAGGCGGACCACGACGGGCTCACCGGGAAGGTCCTGAAGTGGCCGGAGCGTGCCGAGATCGACACGCCGGTCTCCGAACAGCTGATCGTCGAGCTCTACTCCAAGTAGCTCGACCGCACCTTCAAGCGCCGAAGAGAGGAAAAGATGGCAGTACGCGCGACGGATTTCCAGATTCCGAAGATCACGCACGAGGAGGTCACCGAGAACCGCGGCGTGTTCGCGATCGAGCCGCTCGACCGCGGCTTCGGCTACACGTTCGGCAACTCGCTGCGCCGGGTGCTGCTCTCCTCGCTCGAGGGCGCGGCGGTCACCTCCGTGAAGATCGAGGGCGTCGCGCACGAGTTCACCACCCTGCCGGGCGTCCGCGAGGACGTCACCGACATCCTCCTCAACCTCAAGCAGCTCGTGTGCATCCTGCACGGCGAGTCGCCCGAGGTGGAGGTGCGCCTGACGAAGCGCGGCGAGGGCGTCGTCACCGCCGCCGACATCGAGGCGCCCGCCGACCTCGAGATCCTCAACCCGGACCTCGAGATCGCGAACCTGTCGGCGAAGGGCCGCCTCGAGGTGACGCTGACGATCGGCCGCGGCCGCGGCTACGTGCCGTCCGAGGGCAACCGCGGGCAGGCGCACACGATCGGCGTCATCCCGGTCGACTCGATGTTCTCGCCGATCACGCGCGTCTCGTACGACGTCGAGGCCGCGCGCGTCGGGCAGCGCACCGACTACGACAAGCTGATCCTCGACGTCACGACGAACGGCTCGATCGACCCGAAGGAGGCGATCGCGCAGGCGGCCGAGATCCTGATCCGGCAGCTGGCGATCTTCACCGACATCGAGAAGATCGAGGGCTTCGGCGAGTCGGCCGTCCCGGCGGGCGACGGCGCCGCGGACAACGGCGGGGTCGTGCTCGCGGGCGGGATGGAGAACTTCCCGATCGAGGAGCTCGAGCTCGGCGTCCGCTCGTACAACTGCCTGAAGCGGGTCGGCATCGAGACGATCGGCGACCTCGTGACGAAGACCGAGAACGAGCTGGGCTCGATCCCGAACTTCGGCAAGAAGTCGATCGAGGAGGTCAAGGAGACGCTGGCGCAGCACGGCCTGACGCTGCGCGGCGGCTCGAACGGCTCGAACGGCGCCGAGGCGTAAGGGGCGGGACGTGCGTCACCAGCGCGCAGGCAAGAAGCTCGGCCGCGACTCGGCGCACCGCAAGGCGCTGTACGCGAACCTGGCCGGCTCGCTGATCGAGCACGGGCGGATCAAGACGACCGTCACGAAGGCGAAGGCGGTGAAGCCGATCGCCGAGCAGATGATCACGCTCGGCCGCCGCGGCGACCTGCACGCGCGCCGGCAGGCGACGGCGTTCCTGCGCTCGCGCGACGTGGTGCACCACCTGTTCGCCGTCGTCGCGCCGCGCTTCGAGAACCGGCCGGGCGGCTACACGCGGATCGTCAAGATCGGCCCGCGCCCGGGCGACGCCGCCGACATGGCCTACCTGGAGCTCGTCGACGAGCCGGTGCGGGAGCGCCCCGCGCGCGCCGCAGCGGCGCCCGCGGCCGAGGCTGCGCCGGCGGAGGCCGCCGTTCCGGCGGAGCCGGCGGAGGCGGAGGTCGAGGCGCCCGAGACCGAGGCCGAGGCGATCGAGGAGCCCGTCGCGGAGGCCGAGGAGCCCGCCGAGGAGGCGGAGGAGTCGGCGGAAGAGCCGGCTGCCGAGGCCGAGGCGGACGAGCCGGCGGCGGACGAGCCGCAGCCGGACGCGCCCGCGTCCTGAGCGTCACACGGCCGAGCCGAGCCCGGCGCTGACGGCCACGATCACCGCGCCGCCGAGCGAGACGGCGGCGAGCGACTTCACGAAGCTCGTCTCGAAGAACCGCCACCGCAGCGCGGCGAGCACGATCAGCTCGAACGCGACGACGGCGAACGCCGTCAGCAGCGCGGCGTGGTAGGTGGGGATCAGGAACGGCAGGGAGTGCAGGATTCCCCCGATGAACGTGCCCACGCCGGTGATCCCGCCCCGCACGAAGGCGTTGCCGCGCCCGGTCAGCTCGCCGGTGTCCGAGAGGCCCTCCGAGAAGGCCATCGAGATGCCTGCGCCCACCGAGGTGGCGAGGCCGGCGATGAAGGCGTACAGCGGCTTGTGGCTGGCGAAGGCGACGGAGAAGATCGGCGCCAGGGTCGAGAGCGAGCCGTCGATGAGCCCCACCATGGCGGGCTGCACGCGCTGGAGCAGGAAATGGTGCTCGTCCGGCATCGCGCGAGCGTACTCCTGCGAGGGCTGAAGTGCGGCTGCGGCTGACGGTCGCCTACGACGGCGGCGCGTTCCACGGCTGGGCGCGGCAGCCGGGCCTGCGGACGGTCGAGGGCGAGCTGCGGGAGGCGCTGTCGCAGCTGTATCGCGGCGTCGACGACCTGGCGGTGGCCGGGCGCACCGACACGGGCGTGCATGCGCTCGCGAACGTCGTCTCGGTCGCGGCGGAGGGCGGGCCGCCGCCGGAGCGGGCGGCGGAGGCGCTGAACGCGGTGCTGCCGCCCGACGTGGCGGTCGTCGCCGCTGCCGAGGCCCCGGCGGGGTTCCACGCGCGCTTCGACGCCCGCTCGCGCGCCTACCGGTATCGGATCCATCGCCGCCGCGAGCGCTCGCCCTTCGAGGCGGGGCGGGCGCTGTGGCATCCGCGCCCGCTCGACCTGGAGCGGCTGCAGGCGTGCGCAGCGCTGCTGCCGGGCGAGCACGACTTCCGCGCCTTCACGCCGACGAACACGCAGCACGAGGTGTTCGTGCGCGTCGTCGAGCGGGCCGGCTGGGCGGAGCTCGACGAGGAGACGGTGGCGTTCGAGATCGAGGCCGACTCGTTCCTGCGCCACATGGTGCGCGTCCTGGTCGGGACGATGCTCGAGCGCGGCCCGGACGACCTCGCGCGGCTCCTGGCCGGCCGCCCGCGCAGCGAGGCCGGCCGAACCGCCCCGCCGCAGGGCCTGTACCTCACCAACGTCGTCTACCGGGGGCGGACCGAACCTCCCGTACCTGGTACATCCAGCGAACAGGCCGGGGCTGCAGAGCGCGCGCGAGGATGTACCAGGCACGACGGGTAGGCGCGGCTACGATCGGCTGCGTGCGCTTCCCCGTCGCCCTCTTCGACCTCGACGGCACCGTTGTCGACTCGGGGCCGATCATCCTCGCGTCCATGCGGCACGCGACCCGGACCGTGCTCCGCCGCGAGTACACCGACGCCGAGCTGATGGTGAACGTCGGCGGGCCCGGGCTCGAGGCGCAGATGCATGCGCTCGCGCCCGACCGCGCCGACGAGCTCGTCCGTGTCTACCGCGCCCACAACGAGCCGCTGCACGACACGCTCGAGGCCTTCCCCGGCATCGCCGCCGTGCTCGCGCAGCTGAAGGACGAGGGCCGCCGGCTGGGGGTCGTCACCGCCAAGCGGCGCGGCACCGTCGAGCTCGCCTTCGCCCGGCTGCCGCTCGCACACCTGTTCGAGACCGTCGTCGGCGGCGACGAGACCGAGCGCCACAAGCCGCACCCGGAACCGCTGCTGCTCGGCCTCGAGCGTCTCGGCGCGACCCCCGCCGAGGCCGCCTACGTCGGCGACTCGCCCTACGACGTCGAGGCTGCCCGCGCCGCCGGCATGTTCGCCGTCGGCGTCACCTGGGGGCTGATCCACGACCGCGGCCGCCTGCACGAAGCCGACGCCGTCGTCGACCGCCCGGAGGAGCTGCTTGCCCTCCTCTGAGACGCGGTCCTCCAAGACCGAGCGCGCCGCCGAGCTGCGCGCGCAGCTCCACCGCTGGCTCTACGAGTACCACGTCCTCGACCACCCCTCCGTCGACGACGCCGTCTACGACCGCAGCTACGACGAGCTCGTCGAGCTCGAGCGCGCCCACCCCGAGCTGATCACCCCCGACTCGCCGACGCAGCGCGTAGGCGCGCCGCCCTCGGACCGCTTCGTGAAGGTGCGCCACCGGACGCCGATGGGGTCGCTCGAGAAGGTCACCACCGACGCGGCCGTGGTGAAGTGGGCCGACGACGTGGCGAAGCGGCTCGACGACGACTCTCGGGTCGCGTTCGTGCTCGAGCCCAAGATCGACGGGCTCGCGATCAACCTCACCTACGAGAACGGCGTGCTCGTCCGCGGGGCCACCCGCGGCGACGGCGAGGAGGGCGAGGACGTCACCGTCAACCTCCGCACGATCAACGCCGTCCCGCTGCGGATGCTCGGCGACGACCCGCCCGCGCTGATCGAGGTGCGCGGCGAGGTCTACATGCCGATCCCGGGCTTCAACGCGCTCAACGAGCGGCTCCTCGCCGAGGGCAAGAAGCCGACCCCGAACCCGCGCAACGCCGCCGCCGGTTCGCTGCGCCAGAAGGACTCGTCGATCACCGCCTCGCGGCCGCTCTCGTTCTGGGCGTACGGCGTCGGCGCGCTCGACGGCGCCTCGCTCGCCTCGCACTGGGAGACGCTCCAGTGGCTGAAGAGCCACGGCTTTCCGATCAACCCGTTCGCCGAGCGCGTCGAGTCGGCCGAGGCGGTCGCCGCCGCCTGCCACGCCTGGGAGCGCAAGCGGGCCGAGCTCGACTACGAGATCGACGGGATCGTGATCAAGGTCGACTCGCTCGCGCAGCAGGAGCGCCTCGGCTCTCTGCACTCCCGGCCGCGCTGGGCGCGCGCGTTCAAGTGGGCGCCGATGACCGCCACGACGCGTCTGCTGGAGATCCGGATCCGCGTCGGCCGCACCGGCGCGCTCAACCCGTGGGCGGTGCTGGAGCCGGTCGAGGTGGGCGGCGTCACCGTCTCGCGGGCGACCCTGCACAACGAAGAGGACATCAACCGCAAGGAGATCCGCGAGGGCGACGACGTGGTCGTCCAGCGCGCCGGCGACGTGATCCCGCAGATCGTCGGGCCCGCGGGCGCGCACCGTCCGGGGACGCACGAGTTCCGGATGCCCGAGCGCTGCCCGCTCTGCGACACGCCGATCGTCAAGCCGGAGGGCGAGGCGGTGCACCGCTGCCCGAACCGCGCCTGCCCGTCGCGAGGCCTCGAGACGCTGATCAACTGGGTGCAGGCGGCCGCCGACATCGACGGCGTCGGCGAGCAGGCCGCCCGCCGCTTCTGGGAGCTCGGGCTCGTCCGCTCGCTGCCGGAGCTGTACCGGCTGACGAAGGAGCAGCTACTCGAGCTGGACGGCTACGGCGACATCTCGGCGACCAACACGATCGAGTCGATCGAGCAGTCGCGGAAGACGATGCCGTTCCGTCGCGTGCTCTTCGGCCTCAACATCCCCGACGTCGGCTGGGTGACCGCCCAGAGCCTCGCCCGCCACTTCGGCAACGTCGACCGCCTCGCCGCCGCGACGCCCGAGGACCTCGTCGAGTGCGAGGGCATCGGCCCCGAGCGCGCCGAGGCGATCGCCGAGTGGTTCGCCGACGACGAGAACCGGCGGCTCGTCGACGAGCTGCGCGCCCTGGGACTGACGTTCGAGGCCGGCGAGGACGACCGCCCCGTCGAGGGGCCGCTCACGGGCCGCCAGTACGTGATCACCGGCACTCTCGAGAGCTTCTCGCGCGAGCAGGCGAAGGACGCGCTGGAGGCGCTCGGGGCCAGGGTCTCCGACAACGTCTCGAAGAAGACCGCCGGCGTGATCGTCGGCGAGTCGCCCGGCAGCAAGGTGGCGAAGGCCGAGAAGGCCGGCGTGCCGGTGCTGAGCGAAGCGGACCTTCGCGAGCTGCTCGGGCGCTAGGCGGCCGCCGCCACGGAGGCCAGCACGGTCGCGAACCGGTCCTGCGCCGTCCGGGCCCACGTCCACGAGACGGGCCGGCCGTTCTCGAGCACCGCGAACGCGAAGCGCTCGCCGACGTAGCCGGAGAGCGCCGACGCGAGGTCGGTCGTGCCCGTCTTCGCGCGCACGAGGCCGTGGGCCGGGCCCTTCTTCAGCCGGTGGGCGAGCGTGCCGTTCTTGCCCGCGATCGGCAGCGCCCGCCAGAGCACGGAGCGGAGATGCGGGTCGCGCCAGACGGCCAGGAGCAGCGCTCCCAGCGCCCGCGCGGTCAGCCGGTCGGACTGCGACAGCCCGGAGCCGTCGATGATCCGCACCCCCGTCATCGGGATTCCCGCGGCGGTCAGCTCGCGGACGACGACCTCGACGCCCGCGGCCGTGGTGCCGCCGGCGCCCGCCTCGGCGCCGAGCTCCTTCAGGAGCGCCTCGGCCGTGAAGTTGTCGGAGTCGCGATCCATGAACCGCAGCACGGTCTGCAGCGGCTGCGAGCGCACCTCGGCGAGCAGGATGCCGTTCTCGGAGGCGACGCCGGTGCCGACGGGGCCGTCCACGACGATCCCGTGCGTCCGCAGCACCTGCCGGAAGCGCCCGGCGGCCGCGAGGGCCGGCTTCGTGGCGACGTGGTGCTCGTACCAGTCGCCGTCGACGACGAGCGCCGAGAGCGGCGCGGACTCCGTCACGTAGAACGACGACTTCCAGCCCGGCGCGGTGCGAACGCCGTCGAACCACGACTCGTCGCCGAGCACGCGTCCCGTCACCTCGCGGATCCCCTGCGCACGCAGCTGCGCTGCGAGGCGGCCGAGCCCCTTCGAGTCCAGCGTCGGATCGCCGTAGCCCTTGAGGACGAGGTTGCCGACCCACACGCGGCCGTCCTGCCGGCCCTTGCCGACCACGTCGGTGCGAAAGCGGTAGCCGGGCCCCAGCGCGCGGAGCGCCGCGAAGCTCACCGCCAGCTTCTCGTTCGAGGCGGGCGCGAGGGAGCGGTTCGCGTTCTGCGCGAAGAGCGTCTTGCCGGTGAGCAGGTCGACCGCGACCGCGCCCGTGGCGGAGCGGGCGACGTGGGGGACGGCGATCGCCTTGCCGAGGCGGATCGGCAGCGACGCCCCTTGCGCGGGCGCAGCGAGGGCGAGCGCGGCGAGCGCTGCGACGAGACCCCGGCGCACGGAGGTCATTGTGCCCTGGGTCCAGGACGGGCCGAAGATGGGCCGCGCGGCCCTTGCCGCGGGGGGAGCGCGTGGCGAACGTAGACGGGATGAGCGAGCTCGAGCGTGTGGTGGGCGAGATCAGCGCGGCCGTGGCGGCCGCGGGCTCCGACCTGGACGAGATCGAGCGGCGGCTCACCGACGGCTACGCGCACGCGCTCGAGCTGGAAGCGGAGCGCTCGCGCCTCGAGAAGCGGCTCTCGGAGGCGGTGCATCGGGGCGCCGCGGGCAACGGCGCCGAGCTGTCGTCGCTCGCGGCGCGCCTCGACGGCGCGACCGGCGACCTCGCCCGTTTGCGCGGCGCGCTCGCCGACCTGCGCCGGCACGCCGACGCGGTCCGCGCGGCGAGCTAGACGATCCCGGAACGGACGGCGTAGACCGCCGCCTGGATCCGGTTCTCGATCTGCAGCTTCATCAGGATGTTCGAGATGTGGTTCTTGACCGTCTTCGGGCTGATGTGCAGGTCGGCGGCGATCTGGGCGTTGTCCTTGCCGTTCGCGATCAGCTTCAGCACCTCGATCTCGCGGTCGGAGAGCTCCGACTGGATCAGCTCGGCGTCGCGCAGGGACGCGCTCGACGCGCGCACGCGCTGCAGCACCTTCGCCGCGATGATCGGCGACACGAGCGACTCCCCGATCGCGGCCGCGTTGATCCCGCTCAGCAGCTCGTCGATCGACGCGTCCTTCAGCAGGTAGCCGCAGGCGCCGGCCAGGATCGCGTCCATCACGTCCGAGTCCTGGTCGGAGATGGTGAGCACGAGCACGCGGGTGAGCG
This sequence comes from Gaiellaceae bacterium, assembly GCA_036380895.1. Taxonomy (GTDB): domain Bacteria; phylum Actinomycetota; class Thermoleophilia; order Gaiellales; family Gaiellaceae; genus PALSA-600. Next base: position 71,780 of record DASVDV010000012.1, read on the forward strand.
GCGCGATCATCGAGATCTGCCGGGTCGCCTCGACGCCGCTGATCCCCGGCATGTTCAGGTCCATGACGACGACGTCGGGGGCGAGCTCGCGGACGAGGCGCAGCGCGTCGGTGCCGTTCCCGCACTCGCCGACCACCTGAACGCCCTGCTCCTCCAGCAGGTTCCGCAGACCGGTCCTGAACAGGTCGTGGTCGTCGACGAGCAGGACGCGCGGCTGGGTTGCGGTCGAGGTGTCTGCGGCTTCGCTCAGGATCTGGCCTACCGGCGCCGGGGAGGGCGCCCCAGTCTAACCCGTTCTTACGGGAGCTCGATCGTGACCGTCCGCCGGCCCCACGCGGCGGCCTGCGACGCGGTCGGGAACCACAGGTCGATGTCGGCGCCCACGACGGCGCCGCCCGTGTCCGCCGCGACCGCCTCGCCGTAGCCGGGCACGACCATGTGCGTGCCGAGCGGGATCACCGCGGGGTCGACGGCGGCGATGCCCCAGCCGACGGGCAGCCCGGTGGCGGTGGTGCCGCCGAGCGAGTAGCCGGTCGCCGTCACGGTCAGCTCGCGACCGCCCGGCGCCGCCGGCCCGGCCGAGTCGGCGTAGACGGGTGCGGGCGGGGCGGCCGTGACGGCGTCGACGCTGCGGGTGCTGGCCCGCTCGAGCGCGGCGCTGCGGGCGGCCGCGGCGCGCGCCTGCGCGACGAGCGTCGAAACCTGCCGCTCGGTCAGCCGCCGCTTCGCCGCCACCTGCGAGATGTACGTGCTCCGCCGCGCGCGGGTGGCCGCCAGCGCCGTCGTCGTCGCCTCGGCGCGCCGGGTCGCGCCGGCGAGGGCCGCCGAGCGGGCGGCGAGGGTGCGCCCGACGGCGCTCAGGTGCCGCTTCGCGGCGTGCACCTGCCGGAGGATCGCCTCGCTCTGAGCCGAGGCGCTGCTCAGGCTGTCGAGGTCGCTGAGGGCCTGGTCGAGCGAGCGCGCACCGAAGAGGATCTCGATCGGCGTCGGCTTCCGCTGCTCGTAGAGGGCGAGGAGCCGCTTGCTGAGGCGATCCTGCGCGATGCGCGTGCCGCTGCGGGCGACGGTCAGCTCCTTGCCCAGCACGGCGCGCTGAGCCCGGAGCGCGCGCGCCTGCGCGTGCAGCGCGTCGAGCCGGGCGCGCGAGGCGGCCAGCTGCCGGTCGAGCGCGTACAGGTCGAGCACGGCCGAGCGTTGCTTCGCCTCCAGCTGGGCGTCGAGGGCACGCAGCGCCTGGGCGCTCTGCGACGGATCCGCGCCGCCGACGTCGGCCAGCGCGAGCAGGACGGCCGGGATCGCCACGGCGGCGACTGCGAGCGGCACGAGACGACGCCGCAGCGTGTGTGCCTGCCCGAGCACGGCGGCGAACCTACCACACCACGCCGATTCATGCAGATAGTAACGCGAGGTTTGTTCAGATTTTGCATGGATTCGGGAAGCCTTTCCCTTGACGGTCGTCCGAAACCATTGCTAGCCTCCTGCACTCGTGACGTACCGGCCCCACCCGGTGCGCCCGTCCCGGCCCCGCCATGGGGGCGATCATCGGTAGGAGGGGACAGGCGCCGTACGTTTTCGCGGGGATCTGCATCGCGCTCCTGGCGGCAGTCCCGGCGTTTGCCGACCCCTCGCTGAGCTCGAAGCGGGCGCAGGCGCAGCAGGTGTACGCGCAGATCCAGCGCCTCAACGGCTCGCTGGAGCAGACCATCCAGCAGTACGACCAGGCGAAGGTCCGCTACCAGCACATCGAGCACGAGCTCCGCATCAACAAGGTCGAGCTCGGGGTCGCGAAGCGGAACCTGAAGATCGGCCAGCGGCACATCGCCGCCCGGCTCGTCGCCCTCTACACGACGCCGAAGGACTCGACGCTCGAGGTCATCCTCGGCGCCCGCAGCCTCGACGACATGCTCAGCCGCATGGACACCGCCAGGTCGGTGACGGCGCAGGACACGAGCGTGCTGCACGAGGTCGAGCATTTCCGGACCGCCATCAAGCGGAGCCACGAGCACCTCGCGAAGGCGCGGAAGCAGGCGCGCCGGCTGCTCGACGAGCAGGCGTCGAAGAAGCGCCAGATCCAGTCGCAGATGGCGCAGCAGAACCGGCTGCTCTCGTCGATCAAGGGCGACATCGCCCGGATCGAGGCGGCGCAGCAGGCGCGCGCGCTGCAGATGGCGCGGGCGGCGCGGGCGCGGCTCGCGGAGGAGCAGCGCCAGCAGGCCATCGCCAACCAGGGCACGGTCGTCGGCGCCACCGCCACGGCCCTCTCGAACGACACCTCGACGGACCCCGTCAGCATCGCCGCGCCCACCTCGTCGGTCGGCGGCGGCGCGGTCGCGGCCGCGATGGCCGAGATCGGCAAGCCGTACGTCTGGGCGGCGGGAGGCCCCGAGTCGTTCGACTGCTCCGGCCTGACGATGTACGCCTACGCGCAGGTCGGCGTCTCGCTGCCGCACTCCTCGTACGACCAGTGGAACATGGGCGTGCCGGTCTCGAAGGACCAGCTCGAGCCGGGCGACCTCGTCTTCTTCGACGGGCTCGGCCACGTGGGCATCTACGTCGGCGGCGGCGCCTTCGTGCACGCGCCGCACACGGGCACCGTCGTGCAGGTCTCCGACCTCACCTCGGGCTACTACGCCGAGAACTACGTCGGCGCGCGCCGGATCCCTTAGTCGTAGAGCGCGTCCACGTCGGACGCGAAGTGCTCCAGGATCACCTTGCGACGCAGCTTCAGCGTCGGCGTCACCTCGTCGTGCTCGGCGGAGAAGTCGCGCGGGAGGATGCGGAAGCGCTTGATCTGCTCGTAGCGCGAGCGGTCGCGGTTGACGGCGTCGATCGCGGCCTGCACCGCGGCCTGCGCCTGGTCGACGTCGAGCCCCGCCGCCGCGTCGGGGTCGAGCGTGACGAGCGCGGCCACGTACGGCCGCCGGTCGCCGACGACGATCGCCTGCGAGACGATCCCGTGCGCCTTCAGGTCGTTCTCGAGGTTCTGCGGCGCCACGTTCTTGCCGCCGGCGGTCACCAGCAGGTCCTTCTTGCGATCGGTGATCACGAGGAACCCGTCCTCGTCGAGGTGGCCGACGTCGCCGGTGTGCACCCAGCCGTCGGCGTCGAGGACCTCGCGGGTTGCCTCGGGGTCGTTGTAGTAACCGGCGAAGACGGTGTCGGAGCGGATCAGGATCTCGCCGTCGTCGGCGATCCGGATCTCGACCCCCGGCAGCGCCTTGCCGACCGTGCCGAAGCGGAAGGCGTCCGAGCGGTTGACGGTCGCGGCGGTGGTGATCTCCGACAGCCCGTAGCCCTCGACGATCAGGATGTCGAGCGCGTGGAAGAACTCGGCGATTTCGCGCGAGAGCGGGGCGCCGCCGGAGTTCGCGATCCGGAGACGGCCGCCCAGCCGGTCCTTCACCTTCGAGTAGACGAGGCGGTCGGCGAGCCGGTGCTGCAGCGCGAGCGCGGCGGGGACGGGCTCGTCCGCCTGCCGCAGGCGCGAGACGCGGTAGCCGACGCCGAGCGCCCATCGCGCGATCGCGCCGCGGAGGCCGGTCTGCTCCTCGAGGCCGACGCGGATCGTCGCGTAGATCTTCTCGTAGACGCGTGGCACGCTCGGGAACAGCGTCGGTCGCACGCGCGGCAGCTCGCGCGCCGCCTGCAGCGGGTCGGGCAGGAACGCGATCGTGAAGCCCACGTACGGGCCCGACAGGTGCAGCAGGCGCCCGTAGTTGTGCGCGAGCGGCAGGTAGAGGAGCATCAGGTCGTCCGGCTGCATGAGCCGGTCGGCGAGCCGGTCGCCCGTCTGCACCATCGCGTAGTAGTTGCGGTGGCGGATCATGCAGGCCTTCGGCGGCCCGGTCGTGCCGGACGTGTAGATGAAGGTGAACAGGTCGTCCTCGTCGAGCGCGTCGGCACGCTCCTCGAGCGCGGCGGGATGCCGCCGGGCCCAGGCGCGGCCGCGCTCGCGCAGCGCCGGCAGGTCGGCGAACGCCAGCACGTGCCTCAGCTCGGCGCCGGCGATCTTCGCGCGGCCCTCCTCGTCCTCGACGAGCACGCCCACCGCTTCGGAGTGCTCGAGCACGTAGCGCACGTCGTGCGGCGAGCTCGTCGGGTAGATCGGCGCGCCCACCGCGCCGACGAGCGCAAGCGCGAAGTCGAAGAGCGCCCACTCGAGGGTCGTCCGCGCGAGCACGGCGAAGGCCTCGCCGCGCTGCACGCCCAGCGCGAGCAGCCCGTTCGCGAGCTCGTCCACCCGCGTCGCCGCCTCGGCCCAGGAGACGGGCCGCCACTCGCCGTCGACGAGGTGCAGGTACGCGGGCTCGGCCGGCGGCGAGGCGACGGCGTCCCGCCAGAGGTTCGCGATCGTGCGCGGGCGGACGGCGTCCTCCCGCTCGACTGCCCCGACCGGCGCGACGTCCGTCACGCTCCCAGAGTAGTGCAGGATCCCGCGCGGGCATCGCGAATTCGCCCCGTCCCGATACGATTTCCCATTCGCCATGAGAACCACCTGGAACGGATCGATCAGCTTCGGCCTCGTCAACATCCCCGTCGGCCTCGCGCCGGCGACGAAGCCGTCTGCGCGCCAGTCGGACGTGTCGTTCCGGCTGCTGCACCGCGAGTGCGGGACGCCGATCCGCCAGCAGCGCTTCTGCCCGGTGCACGAGCGCGTGGTGGAGGGCGACGAGCTCGTGCGCGGCTGGGAGGTCGCGAAGGGGCAGTTCGTGATCGTCGAGGACGCCGACCTGGAGGCGATCGAGCAGCGCGACACGTCGCGCTCGATCGAGATCGACCGGTTCGTGCAGGCCGGCGAGGTCGATCCGCTCTACTTCGATCGCACCTACTACCTCGTCCCCGCGGGCGCCGAGGCGGCGCGGCGGCCGTACGTGCTTCTGCTGGAGGCGATGAGGGACGCGGGCGTCGCCGCCGTCGGACGCTTCGTGCTCGCCGGCAAGGAGAAGCTGTGCCTGATCCGGCCGCTCGGGGACGCCCTGGCGCTGGAGACGCTGTTCGTGCAGGCCGACGTGAAGGCCGGCGACGAGATCGAGGAGGTCGTGTCGGCCGCCGAGGTGCGCGGGCCGGAGCTCGACCTGGCCAAGCAGATCATCGCGTCGCTGCAGGGCCCGTTCGACCCGGCCGAGCTGCGCAGCGAGTACCGCGAGTCGCTCCGCGAGCTGCTCGAGGCGAAGCTCGCGGGCCAGGAGATCGCCGCGCCGGAGCCGGTCGAGGCGACGCCGGTCGTCGACCTGATGGAGGCGCTGCGCGCGTCGGTCGCCGCCTCCAGGAAGCAGCCGGCCTCGAAGAAGCCGGCTGCGAAGAAGCCTGCGCGGAAGAAGACCGCCGCGGGCTAATGGTGCGCCGGGAGCGCGCCGAGCGCTTCCAGCTGCGCCTGGAACAGCGTCTTGTCGATCTTCCCCTGGTAGATCGGCACGTGCTCCTCCATGCAGATCCGGATCACCTCGTCGCGGTCGAGCCCCACCTCGTGCGAGAGCTCGTCGGGCGTCAGATGATTGGCCATGTCGCTCCTTCCGTCCGGTCGGGTCGCGTCGGTCCCGGAAAACGAAAAGAGCCCGCCGCGCTCGGAGCGCAGGCGGGCTCGATTCCAGGGACACCATGCAGGCGCTCCTGACGGTGCAGGTGGTCCAACGTCAGTCGACCTGCCTCAGTCTCATCTTCCTCACACCTTAGAACATCGGCAGGACGGTTGCGGGCGATGAGCTACGCTTGGGACGCCTCTTCGGGGTGTGGCGCAGCCTGGTAGCGCGCTCCGTTCGGGTCGGAGAGGTCCCCAGTTCAAATCTGGGCACCCCGATACGCGGCAACGAGGGCGGGCGCAAGCCCGCCCTCGCCGCTCGTCAGGCGGCGAGCCGGACGCGGCGCCAGCCGAGCGGCACGAACCAGAGCACGCACGCGACCGCGCCGCCCACCGCGAGGACCGTCGTCGGCGCGACCGCCGCCGCCACCGCCCCGGCGAGCGCGTAGCCGACGGGCGTCAGGCCCATCGAGCCGAAGTAGTCGAAGCTGAAGACGCGCGCGAGCAGGTGCTCGGGCACGAGCTCGGTGACGAGCGTCGTCCAGGCGGCGAGGCCGATCCCGATCCAGAAGCCGCGCCACACCACGGCGACGCACGCGAGCCAGTACCAGGGCGAGAGCGCGACGAGGACGATCCCGACGTCGTTGACGCCGAACGCGCCGAAGCAGAGCGCGATGCGGCCGCGGCGCGGATGCCAGCGCGCCCACGAGAGCGAACCGGCGACCATCCCCGCCGCGATCAGGCTGAAGAGCAGTCCGTACGAGCCGACGCCGCGGCCGTAGTGGTCCTGCACGACGTGCGGCAGCAGCACGTTGTAGGGGGCCATCGCGATCATCAGGATCAGCGTCGCCGAGCCGATCCCCGTCCACAGCCACGGCACGCCGACGACGTAGCGGAAGCCGGTCGCGAGCTCGCTGCGCAGCCCGTGCCGCTCGGTCGGCACCGCTCGCGGGCGGGCGAGCCCGAGCGCGGTCGCGGAGACGAGGAACGAGCCGGCCTCGAGCGCCCAGACCGCGCTCGGCCCCGTCGTGCCGTACAGCCCGGCCGCCAGCGCCGGCCCGGCGACGGCGCTGCCCTGGCGGGCGATGCCGATCCACGAGTTCGCCGACGGCAGGATCGGCTGCTCGACCACCAGCGGCACGATGCCGCTGAACGCCGGGTAGAAGAAGCCGTCGCCGAGGCCGAACAGCCCCGCCAGCACGACGATGCCGCCGAAGCCGAGGTGCCCGGTTGCGTCGAGAACGAAGAAGGCGACGGCGACGCAGGCGCGCGCCAGGTCGGAGCAGATCATCAGCAGCCGCCGCGGATAGCGGTCGGCGAGCACGCCCCCCAGCAGCAGCGTCGCGAGCAGCGCCACCGAGTTGACGGCGAGCACGAACCCGAGCTTCCCGGCGTCGCCGGTCATCTCCGTCACGCGCCAGCCGAGCGCGACGAGAAACGCCGCGTCGCCGACCAGCGACACCGCCTGGCCGCCCCAGAGCAGGCGGAAGTCGCGGCTGCCGAACGCCGCCAGCGTGCTCGGCCTCGCCGCGGTCGCTCCCACCGGCCGGGAGGCTATCCTCGACAGCCGATGCTGCGCGCGGTCGTGTTCGACGTCGACTTCACGATCGCCCGGCCCGGACCGGACCTCGGCCCGGACGGCTACCGCCGCCTCGGCGAGCGCTACGGGCTCGTGCTCGACCCCGCCCGGTACGGCGAGGCGCGCCGGGCCGCGTTCGAGACGCTCGAGCGGCACCCCGAGCTCGACCACGACGAGGAGATGTGGGTGCTGTTCACCGAGCGGATCATCCGCGGCATGGGCGGCAACGGCGCCACCTACGAGGCCGCCGTCGAGATGACGCACGCCTGGGAGCACGCGGCGCACTTCGAGCTGTACGACGACGTGCTGCCGACGCTCGAGGCCCTGCACGCGCGCGGGCTCAAGGTGGGGTTGCTCTCGAACACCTCGCGCGACCTCGCGGCGTTCGTCGAGCACCACCGGCTGCGGGTCGACGCAGCGCTCACCTCGCGCGCCTACGGCAAGACGAAGCCGCACGCGTCGATCTTCCGGCACGTGCTGGAGCTGCTCGCCGTGGGCCCCGAGGAGGCCGCGATGGTGGGCGACTCGATCGAGGACGACGTCGAGGGCGCCCGCGGCATCGGCATGCAGGCGCTGCTCGTCGACCGCGAGGGACGCCACCCCGAGCTGGCGACGCTCGACGACCTGAGATCGGTGCCGGCGGCGCTCGGCCTCTTCGCCTGAACGGCGTATCTTCCTCGGTGTGGACTGGATCGTCTGGGCCGTGGTCGCGGCCGGGCTCGGCGTCGGCGAGCTGCTGACACCCGGTCTGTTCTTCCTCGGCCCGGTCGCCCTGGCGGCCGTCGCAGCCGCGATCGCCACCGCGCTCGGCGCCGGCACCCTCGCCGGGGCGGTCGTCTTCCTGATCTGCTCGGTGCTCTCGCTGGGCATCCTCCGCCCGATCGCCCGCGCGCACCTGCGGCTGCCGGCGATCTCGCGGACGGGCACCGCGGCGCTGGTCGGCCGGCGGGCGGTGGTCACGCGGCGGGTCGACGGCGCCGGTGGGCGCGTGCGCATCGGCGGCGAGGAGTGGACGGCGCGCAGCTACGTCGACGGCGAGGAGATCGAGGAAGGGGCCCACGTCGACGTGGTCGAAATCGAGGGCGCCACGGCGCTCGTCATGAGGTAGGAGGCTCGTCATGGTCGCACTGATCGTCATCGCCGTCGTCGCGCTGTTCGTGCTCGTCACGCTGGCGCGGACGATCCGCGTCATCCCGCAGGCGCGCGCGGGCGTCGTGGAGCGCTTCGGCCGCTACAGCCGCACGCTCAACCCGGGCCTCGCCATGGTCGTGCCGTTCGTCGACCGGGTGCGGCCGCTGCTCGACCTGCGCGAGCAGGTGGTCTCGTTCCCGCCGCAGCCCGTGATCACCGAGGACAACGTGGTCGTGAACGTCGAGACCGTCATCTACTTCCAGGTGACCGACGCCAAGTCGGCCACCTACGAGATCGCCAACTACATCGACGCGATCGACCTGCTCAGCGTCACCACGCTCCGGAACGTGATCGGCTCGATGACGCTCGACGAGACGCTCACCTCCCGCGACCAGGTCAACGACCAGCTGCGCGGCACGCTCGACGGGGCGACCGGCAAGTGGGGGATCCGCGTGCACCGCGTCGAGCTGAAGGCGATCGACCCGCCCGCGACGATCAAGGACACGATGGAGAAGCAGGTGCGCGCCGAGCGCGAGAAGCGCGCCGCGATCCTGCAGGCGGAAGGCGTGAAGCAGGCGCAGATCCTGGCCGCCGAGGGCGAGAAGCAGTCGGCGATCCTGCGGGCCGAGGGGCAGAAGCAGGCGGCGATCCTGTCCGCCGAGGGTCAGGCGAAGGCGATCGAGACGGTGTTCGAGGCGATCCACGAGGGCGACCCCGACCCCAAGCTGCTGGCCTACCAGTACCTGCAGGTGCTGCCGCAGATCGCCCAGGGCGACGCGAACAAGGTGTGGGTGATCCCGAGCGAGCTGACCCAGGCGCTCGGCCGCGTCTCGCAGAACCTGCTGACGCCCGCACCCGAAGACCCTGATACAACGTTGACGGACTGAACGCGGCAGCGGCGCTGCCGATGAACGGTCCACCCTGTTGCAGCGCAAGCGCCTCCTCAACAGCGTCTTCGTCCTGGCCGCCCTGGTCGTGTCGGCGCTCGTCGCGCGGCATTTCGCCGACTCGGGCTGGCCGCTGCACCGGGCGAACCTGCCGCTCGTCGGCCTGGCCACGGCGATCTTCCTCGTCGCCTACGGGGCGAAGGCGTGGGGCTGGCAGCGGCTGTTCGCGCACGGGCAGCGGCCGTCGGTGCTGGCGCTCGCCGCCGCGGGCGGCGCGGCGTCGGTGGGCGGGCTCGCCCTGCCCGGCCGCTGCGACGAGGTGATCCGGGTCGCCGTCGTGCGGCGGTGCCGCCACCGGCGCGCCAGCATCGGAGCCGTCGCGCTCTCGCTCTTCCTGCTCGGGCTGCTCGACAGCGTCGCGCTGACGCCGCTCGCCTCGGTCGCCGCCGGCGTCACCCACGTCGGCGGCTGGATGCAGGCCGGGCTGATCGTCGTTGCCGTCGCGGGCGTCGCCGCGGCGGGTGTGGTGCTCGGGCTGTCGCGGATCGCGCGCCTCCGGCTGCTCTCGCGCTTCCGCGTGGCCGGCTGGGTGGCGCAGCACGCGACGCCCCCGCGCCAGGCGGTGTTCGCCTGGGGGGGCGTCGCCCTCTCGTGGGTGCTGCGCGGGCTCGCCGTCTACGTGCTGCTGGGGGCGCTCGGCTTCGGCTCCGACTTCGCGCTCGCACTGGCCTTCCTCTGCGCCTCGTCGGCCTCGGCGGTACTGCCGATCGCGCCGGCCGGCGCGGCCACGCAGGCGGGCGCGGGCGCGGCGATCCTGATCGCCTCGGGCGTCCACGCCGACCAGGCGATCGCCTTCGGGATCGCGGCGCAGGCCTCCGTGATCGCGGCCGGGGCGCTGTTCGTGCTCGCGCTCGGCGTCTGGCACGCCGAGGGCCGGCTGCGGCCGCTGCTCGTTCGCTCGTAGCTCAGCAGACGGCGGTGCTCTGGCAGCGGCGGAGGACCTTCGCGTGCGGCTCGCCGTGCTTCCACGTCAGGCGGATCCGCACCGAGGCGGTGTCGTTCTCGTAGCGCAGCTCGTGGAGCAGGAGCTGCGGGTTCGTCCGGTGGACCAGGTCGTAGACGCCCGCCGCGACGCCGGTGATCTCGACGTTCTGGCCGTGGAAGAAGGCCGGGTAGCGGTCGGTGAAGCCGAGCGACGTGCCCTCGACGATGCGGGTCGCCTCGGGCCGGTACTGCGCGCAGTCGCCCAGGAAGCGCGCCTTGCGGTGCGGCCAGACGCCGGGCGCCGTGCCCCAGTGGTCGGCCAGGCAGAAGCCGCTCTTGCGGTCGCGCACGACGAGGCCGCCCTGCAGCGTCCGCAGCTCGTAGACGTCGAAGCGCATCAGGTGCCAGTGATGGTGCGGCGGAGAGTTCGTGTAGCGCAGCAGGCCGGCGTCGGGGTAGGTGCGCCAGCGCCCGTTCGAGAGACGCACCAGCTGCACCGCGTGCATCCGCCGCTGGCCCGGGTGGCGCTCGCCGGCGATCTCCGACGGGCCGAGGCCGACGTTGTCGACCTGCGAGGTGAAGCCGAGCAGCCAGCGGCCCGGGCCGGGGCCGACGCCGATCACGAGCCCGCTGGGCGCGCGCTGGTCGAGGTCGGGGAGCAGCTCGCGCACCCGCACGCGCGGGCGCCAGGCGGGCTGCCGGCCCGGCCCGAGCTTCCGGCCGTCGACGTAGAGCGTTCCGGCCCGCTCGTAGGCGACCTCGCGCGAGTCGGGCGCCCACGTGGGCGAGCGGCCCTCGCCGATCGTCCGCGCGCCGGCGACGACGTCGCCGGCGCGGACGTAGGCGAGCCGGCCGTCGGGCGCGTAGGCGGGCTCCTCGCCCTTCGTCACCTTGCGCGCGTCCCCGCCGGCGGCGCGGACGGAGAAGATCGTCCCGGCGCGGTCGAAGGCGATGCGGGCGCCGTTGGGCGCCCAGGCCGGGTGGGCGCCACGGGCCAGGCGCCGCTCGTCGAGCCCGTCGGCGCGCACCGTCCAGACCGCACCGTCGCGGACGAACGCGAGCCGGCGGCCGTTCGGCGCCCAGGCGGGATCGGTCGCGTCGCGCACGAGCAGCGTGCGGTGGGTGCCGTCGGCGTCGGCCACCCACAGGTCGCCGCGGGTGACGTAGGCGAGCCGGGCGCCGTTGGCGCTCCACGCGGGGGCATAGCCGACCGGGACGACCTGGGCGGCGCCCACGTGGATGCCGGCGAGGGCGAAGGCCAGGGACGCGAGCGCGCTCAGGGGCCCAGCTCGCGAGCGGCTTCGGCGAGCGTCAGCACCGGCCCGACGCAGGTCTCCTCGCCCTCGAGCAGGTCGAGCCAGTGGGCGAGCGGGCGGCTGCGCAGGAGCTCGGCCAGCTCCGGCAGCTCGGGCTCGAAGGCGCGGTCGAGGAGGTCGGGCCGCTCGAGCAGCTCGCAGAGGCGGCGCCAGAAGCGGGGCTCGAGCGCGGCGACGGTGAGGTGGCGGCCGTCGGCCGTCTCGTAGAGGCGGTAGCAGGCGGCGCCTCCGGTGAGCAGGCGCGGGACGGGCTCGCCCGTGAGCCGGTGGGCGGCGAGGGCGTGGGAGCCGTGGGTCAGCGACAGGACGGTGCGGCCGCCGGCGCCGGTGCGCTGCCGCTCGAGCAGGGCGGCGAGCACGGCGATCGTCGCGGCCTGCGCGCCGGCCGCCAGGTCGGCGATCTGCACCGGCGGGACGGCGGGCGCGGTGTCGGCGAGCACGCCTGCGTAGCCGAGGTAGTTCAGGTCGTGCCCGGCATGGCCGGCGCGGGGGCCGGCGGCGCCGTAGCCGGTGATCGAGCAGAGGATCGTCGTCGGCGGGAGCTCGACGCCGAGCCGTTCCCAGACGCCGGGGCGGAAGCTCTCGAGCACGACGTCGGCCTCGGCGAGCACGGCGGGCGGCGCCTCGGCTCTGGCGTCCCAGCGGACGATCTCCTTGCCGGCGTTCAGCGTCTCGTACCAGCCGGGCGCGGTCTGTTGGAGGCCGTCGCCGCCCGGCGGCTCGATCTTCACGACGCGGGCTCCGAGGCGCAGCAGCTCGCGGCTGGCGTAGGGGCCGGGCAGGAGCAGCGTCAGGTCGGCGACGACCACGTCCTGGAGCGGCGGCACGATCCCGGATTATGCTGGGCAGACGGTGAGCGAGCGTTCATCCGACAGACGCCGCGATCTGCTGCATGCGGCGATCCGCGTGTTCGCGCGCAAGGGGTTCCACGCGTCGCGGGTCGGCGACATCGCCGAGGAGGCGGGGGTCGCGCACGGGCTGCTGTACCACTACTTCCGGTCGAAGGAGGAGGTGCTGGAGACGATCTTCCGCGCCACCTGGTCGAACCTGGTGCAGGAGGCGGAGCGGATCGAGACGACGGGCGAGCCGGTGCGGCAGCAGCTGCATGCGTTCGCGAGCATGTATCTCGGCTCGTGGCTGGACGATCCCGACCTGGATCGCGTGCTGGTGCGCGAGATCGCGCGCAGCTCGGAGGTGGGGCGGCGGGTCGAGGAGAGCCGCGGCGTGTTCGACGCGATCGCGCGGATGGTGGAGCGCGGCCAGCGGACGGGCGAGTTGAGGCGCGACGCCGACGCGAAGCTCGTGACGTGGATGTTCTACGGCGCGATGGAGGAGATCCTGACCGCGTGGGTGCTGGGCGCCCTGCCGGACGGGCGCGACGACGTCGCGCGCGCCGTCGACACGGTGGTGGACATGGTCTGCAGCGGTCTCGCCCCGGAGCCGGCGGCCGCCCCGGCCTGACCGGCACGCCGCCGCCGTCCGCGGGAGCGTCGACGCGAGCGTGAGCTGTCCTTCTGGCTCGACCTCCGGCACGCCCAGAGCTTCAACAAGCGCCACGTTCGCCCGGCCACCTCTTTCCGGGGGCGCTTCTACTCCGGCGCCGTCCGCGACGAGGCGCACCTGTCGCGCGCGTGCGAGTACGTGTTCGACAACCCGCTCCGCGCGCGACCCGTGCACCCCCTCGGACGGCCGGCCCTGGCGCGGAGGCCTCTACACCTGAGGCCGCCGCGAATCGCGCCGGGCCAGCGCGGCCTCCGTCGCCGAGGCGCTCCAGGCGCCCAGGATGAAGACGACGATGCCGCTGATGCCGACGCTCCACTCGGCGCGCGGCGTGCTCGCCAGCCAGAATGCCGAGATGAACAGCCAGACGCCGATCGCCATGTTCACCCAGCTGAGCACGGCCGCCCGGTAGGCCCCCGCGGCGCGCGCCGCCGCCAGGACGCCGACGATGGCGCCGAAGACGATCGGGTTCCACATGCTGTCGAGCGGCCCGTACGAGAGCACGAACGGGGAGATGATCAGCCAGATCCCCGCGATCACGTTCAGGCTGCTGACACCGGCCACCTCCTCGCGCCACGAGGCGCGATGCAGCGGCGTCCCCACCGGCATCTCCACGGGCGCCTCGTCAGGCGCCGGCCGCCGGTCGTCGTACCGTCCGAGTCTCGGGTCGCGCGTCCGCGTCTTGTTGCGTGTCGCCATGACCCCTCCTCTCGAGGTTTCTTCAATCGGATTACGATAGAAAAACGGCCGAGCGCCGCCGGGAGATACGGCCGGAACCGTGGTCTACCGGCCGGCGTGCACCGGCGACAGCGCCGGCGCCCACGCGCAGAGCGGCGACACCTCGCCGCCGCGGCCGTTCATCTGCCGGTAGCCGAGCGCGTGCTCGGCGTTCAGCATCTTGTGGATCTGCGTCGTGCCCTCGTAGATGATCGGCGCGCGCGCGTTGCGGAAATACCGCTCGATGCCGTACTCGGCCGAGTAGCCGTACGAGCCGAACACCTGGATCGCCAGGTGCGACGCCTCGAACGCCGACTCCGTCGCGTGCCACTTCGCCAGCGACGTCTCGCGCGTGTTGCGCTTCCCCTGGTTCTTCATCCACGCCGCCTGCATGACGAGCAGCTTCGACGTCTCGTAGCCGAGCACCATCTTCGCGATCATGTCCTGCACGAACTGGTAGCGGCCGATCGCCTGCCCGAACGTCTCCCGCTCGCGCGCGTACTCGACGGACCGCTCCAGGCAGGCCCGCACGACGCCGCAGGCGCCGGCGGCCACCGTGAACCGGCCCTGGTCGAGCCCGTACATGGCGATCTCGCAGCCCTGGCCCTCCTCGCCGATCAGGTTCTCGGCCGGCACCTCGACGTCCTCGAAGAAGAGCTCGCCGGTGGAGCCCGCCCAGATGCCGAGCTTGTTCTCGGTGTCGCGCGCCGAGAAGCCCTTCATCCCCTTCTCGAGCACGAACGCGCTGATCCCCTTGTGCGCGGCGTCCGGGTCGGTCTTCGCGAACACGAGCGCGTGGTCTGCGACCGCCGCGTACGAGATCCAGTTCTTCTGGCCGTTCAGGACGTAGACGTCGCCCTCGCGGCGCGCCGTCGTGCGCATCGAGACGACGTCCGAGCCGGCGCCCGGCTCGGTGAGCCCGAAGCATGCGAGCTTCTCGCCGCGCGCCTGCGGGACGAGCCACCGCTGCTTCTGCTCCTCGCTCGCGTAGCGCAGCAGCGACAGCGAGTTCAGGCCGACGTGCACCGAGATCAGCGTCCGGAAGGCGGCCTCGCCGCGCTCGATCTCCTCGCAGGCGAGCGCCTCCGAGACGAAGTCGAGGCCGGCGCCGCCGTACTCCTCCGGGATCACGACGCCGAGAACGCCCAGCTCGGCCATCCCCGCGATCAGCTCGAGGTCGAGCTTGTGGTCGATGTCGTTCCGGACGGCGACCGGGAGGACGCGCTCGTCCACGAACGTCCGGACGGTCTCCTGGATCAGCCGCTGCTCGTCGCTGAGCTCGAAGTCCATGCGGCGGAGCCTACCCCGGCGCGTGCCGCCGGGGCGGCCCCAGCAGCGTCCCCCGAACCGTGTAGGCCCGATCACCTGCTCTCGGCCGCCCCCGAGGCCGATAGTGCGAGGGTGAGGCGGTCTGCGGCCGGCCCTTACGCCCTGGCATGCGCTGCGGGCGTCGTCCTGTTCCCGTTCGTCGGGACGGTGCCGCGCGTGCTCGTCTACGACGCGGTCGCCGCCCTCGCGGTGGCGGCGATGGCGCTCGGCATCCGCGACAACCGTCCGGAGCGGCGGCGCGCCTGGCTGCTGCTGCTCGCCGGCGTCGCGGCCTGGGTGCTCGGCGACCTGATCGGCAGCGGCGAGATCCTCGCCGGGCGCTTCGCGCCTCTCGGCGGCGTGCCGGGCGCGTTCTACGTTCTCGGCTACCCGCTGCTCGGCGCCGGCCTGGTCGGCATCGGTCGCGGCGTCGAGCGCCGCCGCGCGGTACGCCTGGCCCTCGACACGCTGACGCTGGTGCTGCTGCTGTGGCTCGTCCTCTGGCACTCCGGCTTCGAGCCGATCCTGAACAGCGACATCTGGTCGCCGACGGCGTACGTGCTGGCATTCGCGTATCCGGTCGGGGATCTCGTCCTGCTCGGCGCGGCCGCGTGGATCGCGTTCGCCGGCGCGCGGGGGCCGTCGACGCTCGCGCTGGTCGCCGGGCTCGCGACGATGCTGTCCGGCGATCTGCTGCACGGGACCGGCTCGTCCGGCACGGCGACCGGGGGCGACGTGACGTGGCTCGCCGCCTACGCGCTGCTCGGGTTCGCCGCGCTGCACCCGTCGATGCGCGAGACGGCGCCCTGGCACGGCGCCCGGCTGACGACGCGTGCCCGGCGCTGGCTGTTCTACGGCGCCGCGATGGCGGCGCTGCCCGTGGTCTTCCTGCTGCAGTGGTTCGTCCTCGGCCGGATCGAGAACGTGCGCCTGCTGATCGTGCTCGCGCTCGTCGTGCGGGTCTCGCTGGTCGCGCGCCTCGCCCTCTTCTTCACCGATCTCGACCGCGCCCGCGTGCAGGCCGAGACCTCCGAGCGGAAGTTCCGCATGGTCTTCGACGGCGCACCGATCGGGCTCTCGATCGGCAAGAGCGGGATGATGACCGAGACGAACGCCGCCTTCCAGCAGATGCTCGGCTACTCGGCCGAGGAGCTCGCGGCGCGGCACTTCCTCGACGTCACGCATCCCGCCGACTCGGATCTCGAGGAGCAGCGCGCGTTCGACCTCGGCTCGCGCAGCTCGTTCGCCGTCGACAAGCGCTACGTCCGCAAGGACGGCAGCGTCGTCGACGCGCGGGTGCGCGTGGCGTCGGGCGTGCACGACGACCTCGACCTCGGCATCGTCGAGGACGTCACCGAGCGGCGGGCGCTCGAGGCCGAGCTGCGCGAGGCGCAGCGGCTCGACTCCGTCGCCGCGCTCGCCGGCGGCGTGGCGCACGACTTCAACAATCTGATGCTGGCCGTCGGGGGCTATGCCGACCTGCTCCTGCGGGAGCTGAAGGACGAGGCGCCGCGCCGCAAGGTGGCGGCGATCCGCGACGCCGCCGCGCGCGCGTCCGACCTGACCCGGCAGCTGCTCGCCTTCGGCCGCCAGCAGGTGCTCGACGTGCGCGAGCTCGACCTGCGCGAGGTCGCGTCGAGGGCTCCGTCGCTGCTGCGGCCGCTGCTGCCGCGCGACGTCCTGCTCGAGACCGCGGCGCCGCCCGACCCGGTGCCGGTGGTCGCCGATCCGGCCCAGCTCGACCAGGTGCTCCTCAGCCTGGCCGCGAACGCCTGCGACGCGATGCCCACCGGCGGCGTCCTCAGCCTCTCGGTGCGCGCCGACGGCAACGCCGCCGTGCTCGCCGTCGCCGACACGGGGCGCGGCATGACCGACGAGGTGCGCGAGCAGATCTTCGAGCCGTTCTTCTCGACCAGGGGGCTCGGCGAGGCGCCGGGCCTCGGGCTCGCCACCGTGCACGGGATCGTGCACCAGAGCGGCGGCTCGATCGAGGCGGCCTCGAGCCCCGGCCAGGGCTCGGTCTTCACGATCCGGCTGCCGCTCGCCTTGCCCGTGGAGCTGGCGCCGGCTACGATTGACTGACGAGTCAATCGAGGCCGGGAGGAGGGGCCCGATGGCAGCGGTCGAGGAGAGCACCGAGAGGGGCGTGTCCTTCGCGCTCACCGACGAGCAGAAGGAGCTGCGGGCGCTCGCGCGCGAGTTCGCCGACAAGGAGATCCGCCCGCGCGCCGCCGAGTACGACGTCGAGATGCGCCACCCGGCCGACGTGATCGCGAAGGCGCACGAGATCGGCCTGACGAACGTGCACGTGCCGGCCGAGTACGGCGGCCCCGGCCTGAACGCGTTCGACGGGATGCTCGTGGGGGAGGAGCTGAACCGGGGCTGCTCCGGCATCGGCACCTCGATCGGCGCGAACGGGCTCGGCGCGGGGCCGGTGATCATCGCCGGCACCGACGAGCAGAAGGCGCGCTGGCTGCCGCCGCTGCTCGAGGCGCCGATCCTCTGCTCGTTCGGGCTCTCCGAGCCCGAGGCCGGCTCCGACGTGGCGAAGCTGAAGACGACGGCCGAGCGGCGCGGCGACGAGTACGTCCTCAACGGCTCCAAGACCTTCATCACGAACGCCGGCTACGCGAGCTGGACGGTCGTGTTCGCGAAGACCGACCCGTCGAAGGGCCACCGCGGCATCTCCGCGTTCGTCGTGCCGATGGACACGCCGGGCGTCCACGTCGAGAAGCACCTCGACAAGATGGGGCAGCGCGCCACCGACACCTCCGCGTTCGCGCTCGCCGACGTGGTCGTGCCGGCGGCGAACCGGCTCGGCGAGGAGGGCCAGGGCTTCAAGATCGCCATGCAGACGCTCGACTTCACGCGGCCCGGCACCGCGATCGGCGCCGTCGGCGTCGCGCAGGCCGCGTTCGAGCTGGCGATGGAGTACGCGAAGGAGCGCGTCACCTTCGACGTGCCGATCGCCATGCACCAGGGCGTCAACTTCATGATCGCCGACATGGCGACCGAGATCGAGGCGGCGCGCCTGCTCACCTGGCAGGCGGCCTGGATGCTCGACCGCGGCGAGCGCGCGACGCTGTACTCGTCGTTCGCGAAGCGCTTCGCGGCCGACACGGCGATGAAGGTGACGACCGACGCCGTGCAGGTGTTCGGCGGCTACGGCTACATGAAGGAGTACCCGGTCGAGAAGCTCATGCGCGACGCGAAGCTGTTCCAGATCTACGAGGGCACCTCCCAGATCCAGCGGCTCGTGATCGCCAAGGAGCTCTTCATCCCGCGCGGCTAGCGACTCCGAGCCCGTTCGTATCGGCCGCTACGATGCCGCCTTCGTGGCTGCCTCCTCCGTCGCCCGCACGCGACGCCGGTCGTCGGCGCGTTCCCGTCTGCCCTCCCTGGCGCTCGCGGTGGTCGCGGCCGCCGTGGTGGTCGGGCTCGGCATCGGGTTCGTCTTCGCGGGCTCGTCCGACACGCTCGCCCGCGGCACGCAAATCGGCGGCGTCGACGTCGGGGGGCTCTCGTCGAAGAAGGCGACGGCGCTGCTCGAGCGGCGCGCCGACCGGCTGGCCACCGTTCCGGTCGCGTTCACGGTCGGCGACCGCACCTTCAGGCTGACGCCCAAGGAGCTCGGCGTCTCGGCCGACTGGGCCGGCGCGGTGCAGGAGGCCGAGCGGAACGGCGGCGGCTTCGGTCCCGTTCGCGGCTACCGGCGGCTCGAGCTGCGGTTCTCGCCGGCCGACCTGACCCCCGCCGTGCGCTCGTACGACGCGGCGGTCACCTACGAGCTGGGGCGTATCGCGCGCGCGGTCGACCGGCCGCACCGCGAGGCGCGGCTCGTGCGCCACGGGCTGCACGTGACCGCCGAGCCCGCCGCGACCGGGCGGGTGCTCGCGCGCGAGCAGGCGCGACAGGTGATCGTGGCGGCGCTCGCCTCCTTCTCGCGGCAGCCGATCGAGCTGCCCGTGCGCGTCGACCGCCCGCGCGTCACCGCCGCCTCGCTCGCCGGCGCGGAGCGGCTCGCGAACCGCGTGCTCTCGGCGCCGGTGACGCTGACGCTCGGGCCGACGCGCTGGCGGCTCCCCCGCTACCGGCTCGCGCCGATGCTGGCGCTGCCTCAGGCGCCGGGGCAGGGGCTGCGCCTGGCGGGCGCCGCCGCCGACGCGTACTTCGCACGGCTCGCGAGCCGGGTCGACCGCAAGCCGAAGGACGCCACCTGGCGGCCGACGGCGGGGGGCGGGATCGAGCTCGTCGACGCGGTTCCGGGTGTCACGCTCGACGTGCCGCGCAGCGCTGCGGCCGTGATCGCCGCCGCCGAGCGGCCGCAGGCGCGGACGGCCGCGCTGGTCGTCCAGTCGGAGCAGCCCGAGCGCACCACCGCGGCTGCACGGGCGATGGGGATCACCGGCGTCGTCGGCACGTACGAGACGATCTACGGCGGCGAGGCGAACCGCATCCACAACGTGCAGCTCGTGGCGCGGCTCGTCGACGGGAAGCTGATCGCGCCGGGAGCGATCTTCTCGTTCAACAAGGCGACCGGGGAGCGGAGCGCCGCGAAGGGGTTCCTGGAGGCGCCGGTGATCATCAACGGCGAACTGCAGACCGGGCTCGGCGGCGGCGTCTGCCAGGTCTCGACGACGGTGTTCAACGCCGCGTACGAGGCAGGCTTGCGGATCACCGACCGGACGAACCACTCGCTCTACATCTCGCACTACCCGCTGGGCCGCGACGCGACGGTCGACTACCCGGACGTCGACCTGAAGTTCGTCAACGACACGCCGCACTGGCTGCTGCTGCGGACGTTCGTCGGCTCGTCGTCGCTGACGGTGACCCTGTACGGGGCGCCGCAGCACCGGCGCGTCGAGACCGAGACGCAGCCGCTGCGCACGGTGGCGCCGCCCGCGGTCGAGAAGCACCCCGATCCATCCCTGCCGGCCGGCAAGAAGGAGGTCGTCGACGACGGCACGCCCGCGACGACCACCTCGGTGCACCGCCGCGTCTACGCGCCCGACGGCTCCCTGCTCTCCGACGAGACGTGGGTCTCGAACTACGTCTCGCAGCCGAAGATCGTCGACGTTGGCACGAAGAAGGCGAAGAAGAAGAAGGCGAAGAGCGCCGCGAACGGCGACGCCGCGAAGCCCGGCGCTACGACGACGACAGCGACGGAGACGACGCCGGCTGCGACTGCTGGATCGCCTCCGCCAACCACGACGGCACCCGCGTCGGCCGCAGGCTGACCGCGTCCACGGTCGCGTGGCTGGTCCAGCCGTCCGCGACCACCACGCCCTCCCGCTCGACCGCGTACTCGTAGCGGAAGCGGGCGCCGCGCACGTCGAGGCAGCGGGCGTGCACGAGCAGCCGGTCGTCGAAGCGGGCCGGCTGGAGGTAGCGGACGTGGGTCTCCAGCACGAGCGCCTCGAGGCCGAGGTCGCGCAGCCGCTGGTAGCCGCCTGCGAAGCGCTCCAGGTGGGCGACGCGCGCCACCTCGAACCAGATCGCGTAGTTCGCGTTGTGCGCGATGCCCTGCGCGTCGGTCTCCGCGAAGCGCACGCGGATGTCGGTCGAGAACCCGAAGCCGTCCATGAAGAGGGGACTCTACGGAGTCGGCGACCCGGCGAAGCGGCTCAGGCCGCCGTGCGCCTGAGCGGCTTCTCGTCGAGGATCCGGCGGCAGTCGCGGCACACCTGCTGCTCGATCTCGTACGGGACGCCTCGGCGCTGCAGCACCACGCGCACGCGCGTCGCGACGTGCTGGTGCGCCTGAGAAGGCTGCTCGGCGGTCATCTCGACTCCACGGTGTTCGTGCCGGATCAGACGAACCCTGCCAGCGAAAGTTGGGCGTGCTCCGTGAGGCCCGAGACGCCGACGCCCACCAGCCGCAGCGGTCCGGGCCGGTCGCGCAGCGCCCGGTCGAGGAGGCCGCACGCGAGCTCGCCGATCCGCTCGCCGTCGTCGATGCCCACCGGCAGCGACGTCGAGCGGGTGCGGATGGCGAAGTCCGGGTAGCGAAGCTTCGTCGTCACCGTGCGCGCCGCCTGGCCCCGCCCGCGCAGGTGCTCCGACAGCCGCCCGGCCATGCGCCGCAGCTCGTCGTGCAGCCGCTCCGGGTCGCCGACGTCCTGCGCGAACGTCTCCTCGTGGGAGATCGAGATCCGCTCGCTCGACATCTCCAGCGGCCGCGGGTCGATTCCGCGCGCGCGATCGCGCAGCTCGCGTCCGACCTTGCCCCGCAGCAGCAGCCGCAGGTCGGCGTCGTCGAGCGCAGCGAGCGCGCCGACCGTGTCGACGCCCGCGGCGCGCAACCGCTCCTCGGCGCGCGGCCCGACGCCGGGCAGCAGGCGAATCGCGAACGGCGCCAGGAACGCCGCCTCGCGGCCCGGGCGGACGACCGTCAGGCCGCCCGGCTTGCGCCGGTCGGACGCGACCTTCGCCACGACCTTCGAAGTGGCGAGCCCGAGCGAGCACGACAGCCTCGTCCGCGCGCGAACGACCGCCTGCACCGCCTCCGCCAGCGCCCGCGCGTCGTCGAACGTCTCCGACACCTCGCCCAGGTCGAGGTAGCCCTCGTCGATCCCGGTCTGCTCCACGGTCGGCACGATCTCGCGCACGACCGCCCACACCTCGCGCGAGTAGTCGCGGTACAGCGACATCCGCGGCCGCAGGAACGTGGCCCGGGGGCAGCGCCGCAGCGCCTCCGCGCACGACATCGCCGACCGGATCCCGTAGCGGCGCGCCACGTAGTTCGCGGTCGCGACGACGCCGCGCCCGTGCGGATCGCCCCCCACGACCAGCGGCACGCGGCGCAGCGCCGGGTTTTCGAGCTCCTCGACCGCGGCGAAGAACGCATCGAGGTCGAGGTGCGCGACGATCATGAACGGAGCGTAGTGATGCGGGTGGCCGTTCTCGGAGCCGCCTCGGTGGCCCTCGCGGCCGGGTGCGGCGGGCGCGGTTCCGCCCCCCAACTGCGCCCGCGCACGACGACTGCCGCGGTGCGGGCCGCGCACGCCGACCGCTGCGCGCCGGGCAGCCTCCACCGGCTCGGCGGCGAGCGGATCGCCTACGCCGGCTTCGCGTCGCACGGCGCGGTGGCGCGCGAGCGGCCGGGCGGTCGCGTCCTCGCCCGCTTCGGCCGGACGAATGTCAACGACTACCCCACGGTGCTCGGCGTGACCGGGAAGGTCGTGCGCCGGGACTGCTCGCCCTCCTGGTACCGCGTCGAGCTGCCGATGCGGCCGAACGGCAGCGTCGGCTACGTGCGTGCCCGGGCCCTGCGGCTGCGACCGGTGCGGACGCGGATCGAGGTCTCGCTCTCCAAGCGCCGCCTGGTGGTCTACCGCCGCGGCCGGCCGGTGCTGCGGGCGACGGTCGCGGTCGGCGCCCCCGGCACGCCGACGCCGACCGGCCGCTACTACGTCGACCAGCGGCTCATCCCCGACGACCCGGCGGGCCCCTACGGCCCGGCGGCGATCGGCATCTCGGCGTTCTCGGACGTCCTCGCCGGCTGGGCGCAGGGAGGGCCGGTCGCGATCCACGGCACCGACGAGCCGTGGTCGATCGGCCGAGACGTCTCGAATGGCTGCATCCGCCTGCCGAACGACACCCTGCGCAGGGTCTTCCCCCTCGCCGTCGCGGGTACGCCCGTCATCATCTCGTCGTAGGCCCACCCCTCGGAAGGAGACGTCCATGAGTCGCAACCCGATCTCGCAGCTCGCCAACCTCGGCGAGGAGGTCCTCGGCAAGGCCGCGCAGAACCCCACGGCCGCGCGCGTGCTCGGCAGCGCCATGCAACTGCGGGATCGCGTCGACGAGCTGTCGAAGCGGGTGCGCGGCCTGGAGGCGATGGAGCAGCGGATCGAGGCGCTGGAGCGGCGGCTCGACGCCCTCGAAGGCACCGACGAGCCCGAGAAGCCGAAGCGCAAGGCGCCCGCGGAGAAGTAGCGGTTCGCCCGCGCGCGGCGGGGGTAACGACGGCCAATGGCCGTCCTCCTCGGTGCGTTCGGCAGCAGGCCCGACGCCCTCGGGCTCGGGCTCGGGCTCGCGACCGCGGCGATCTTCGCCGTCGTCCTGGCGGCCCACTACGTCCTGCGACCCGTCGCGCGCCGGCGTGCAGGCCGAGACGCCCGTGGTGGAGGGAGGGCCGCATGAGCCGCGACGAGGAGCAGGCGACCGCCGGCGCGCGGCGGCGCGACGAGGGGCGCCCGGCGCCCGAGAGCGTCGACCTGGGCGAGGCGCCCACACCGCAGCCGGAGCGGGACGAGCCGCAGGTCGCCGACCCGCGTATGCGCGACCTGACGCGCCGCGACTGGATCGCCGTGGTCAAGCGGTCGGGCAAGGAGATGCTCGACGACAACATGACGATGATCGCGTCGGCGCTCGCGTACAGCTCGTTCCTCGCGATCCCGTCGGTGCTGCTGGTGGCGGTCGGCGCCTTCACGCTGATCGCCGGGCCCGGAGCGATCCAGTCGCTGATGGACAGCTTCGGATCGGTCGTGCCGTCGCAGGCGACGGACCTGCTCGGCGGCAGCCTGCAGCGGCTCGACGACGACCCGTCGGCGGGGATCGCGATGACGGTCGTCGGCATCGTGCTGGCGATCTGGGCGACCACCGGCGCGATGACGGGCTACATGACCGCCTTCAACCTCGCCTACGACCGCAAGGACACGCGCGGCTTCGTGAAGAGGCGCCTGATCGCGCTGGCGATGGTGGGCTGCATCGGCGGCGCCTTCGTGCTGATCGCGGTGCTCCTCATCCTCGGGCCGCACGTCGAGCGGTACATCGGCGACGCGTTCGGCATCCAGCCGGTGCTCGTCTGGATCTGGTGGATCGCGCAGTGGCCGCTCCTGATCGGCGGTCTGCTGGCGGCGTTCGCGACGCTGCTGTGGCTCGGCCCCGACGTCGACCACCCGCGCTGGCGGTTCCTCACGCCCGGGAGCGCGGTCGCGGTCGCCATCTGGCTCGCCGCCTCCGGCGGCTTCGCCGTCTACACCTCGAGCTTCGGCTCGTACAACAAGACCTGGGGATCGCTGTCCGCGGTGATCGTGATGCTGACGTGGCTGTGGCTGACCGGTCTGGCGCTGCTGTTCGGGGCGGAGCTGAACTCGGAGATCGAGCGGAGCCGCGAGCTGCGCCGCGGCGAGCCGGCCGAGCAGGAGCTGCAGGTGCCGTCGAGGGGCTGATCACCTCTCCGTGACGCTCGCGCTCCTCTTCGGCAGCCACGAGCTCGACCATCTGCTCTCGACCTACGGCTACGGGATGGTGTTCGCGATCGTCGCCGCCGAGAGCCTCGGCGTCCCGCTGCCGGGCGAGACGACGCTGACGCTCGCGGCGATCTACGCCGGGACGACGCACAGGCTGAGCATCGTCTGGGTGATCGTGGCGGCTGCCGCGGCGGCGATCGTCGGCGACAACGTCGGCTACGGGATCGGCCGCTCGGGCGGGTACCGGCTGCTGCGCCGCTACGGCCACTACGTGCGCGTCGACGAGCACCGGCTGAAGATCGGCCGCTTCCTCTTCGACACGCACGGCGGCAAGGTCGTCTTCTTCGGGCGGTTCGTCTCGATCCTGCGAACCTATGCGGCGTTCCTGGCCGGCACGACGCGGATGCACTGGCGGCGGTTCCTCGGCTTCAACGCGGCAGGCGGGATCGTGTGGGCGACGATCTACGGGATCGCCTACTACTACTTCGGCTCGGCGCTGAAGGGCGCTCAGACGGGCGTCGACGTCGGGCTCGGGGTCGCCGCCGTCCTCGTCTTCGTCGGCGGCTTCGTCCTCCTGCGCCGGAAGGAGCGCCAGCTGGGCGAGCAGGCCGAGCGGGCCTACCCCGACGAGCCCGACACCTGAGCCGGCGCACGGACGCGCAGCGCCCCCGGGACGAGCTCGAAGGTCACCGGCGTCGTGCCGACGTGCTCGCCCTCCAGCTCGATCGGCAGCCGCTCGTCGGCGTCGACCGCGACGCGCGCGCTGCGCAGCACCTCGACCTTCGGGTGCGCGACGTGGCGGCCCTTGTAGATCTTCGGCGCCGTCGTGAGGAAGTCGCGCTTCGAGACGTCGCCGATCAGCACCACGTCGAAGAGGCCGTCGTCGGGGCGCGCGTCGGGGGCGAGCATCATCCCGCCGCCGTGCCAGGCGCCGTTCGCGACGACCACGTCGTGCATCGGCCCGTGACGCTCCGCCCCGTCGAGCGTCACGCGCACCTCGGTGTTCCGCCACTCGAGGAAGACGCGCGTGAGGGCGTAGAAGAACGTCGCGCGGCCGCCGAGCGCCTTCGACATCCCGTTCGCCCGGTGCGCGACGGCGCCGCTCATCCCCACCGAGCCGACGTTCGCGAACCAGCGCTCGGCCTCGTCGCCGGCCCAGGTGCGGAAGCGGACGCGCCCGGCGTCGATCGTCCGCGGCGCCCCCTCGAGCGCCACCCGCACGGCGTCCTCGAAGCGGGTCGGGATCCCGTAGGTGCGGACGAAGTCCATGCCGGTGCCGAGCGGGATCGTCGCCAGCTCGCAGTCGGCGCCCGCGAGGCCGTTCACCACCTCGTTCAGCGTCCCGTCGCCGCCGACCGCGACGACGAGCCGCGCCCCGTCCTCGACGGCCGCGCGGGTCAGCTCGATCAGGTGGCCGGGACGCTCGGAGAGCAGCGCCTCGCCGCGGAGGCCCAGCTGCTCCGCCCGGTGGGCGAGCTCCGGCCAGCGTCTCCCCGTCGCTCCGTTGTCGGAGGCGGGGTTGACCAGGAAGACGGTGTCGGTCAGGAGGTCGGACGTGGCCGTCAGGCGATCGCGATGTCGAGCGCGATCTTGGTCATCCGGTCGACGGATGCGCGCAGCTCCTCGTCCGTGATGCGCGTGAAGATGCCCTCGACGACGATGTCGCTGACGGTGAGCAGGCACGCGCTCTGCACGCCGCGCAGCGCGGCGACGGTGAAGAGCGCCGAGGCCTCCATCTCGACGGCGAGCACCCCGCGCGCCGACCACCGCTCGTACTGGCCCTCGTTCGGGTTGTAGAAGAGGTCGCTCGAGACGATCGGGCCGACGTGCAGCGACTGCCCCTGCTCCTTGGCGGCGTGCACGGCGCCGTGGATCAGGTCCCAGGAGGCGGTCGGGCAGTGCGGCTCGTTGTTCACCAGGTGCATGGCGGTCGAGTCGGCCGGCACGGCGGTCAGGGCGACGATCAGGTCGCCGAGCGCATGCTGCGGCTGCAGCCCGCCGCAGGTGCCGACGCGGATCAGCTTCCTGCAGCCGAGCTGGATCAGCTCCTCGAAGACGATGGTCGCGCCGGGGCAGCCCATCCCGGTGCCCTGCACGGAGACCGGCTTGCCCTTGTACGTGCCCGTGTAGCCGAGCAGCCCGCGCTCGGAGTTCCGGTGCTGGACGTCGTCGAGGTACGTCTCGGCGATGTACTCGGCCCGGAGCGGGTCGCCCGGAAGCAGCACGGCCTCGGCGTAGTCGCCCGGCTCGGCACGAACGTGGATCGGCATCGGGCGGGGACTGTATATGACTCCCCGAACGTGATCCTCCTGGAGCCGTCCACCGAGCAGGTCCTCGCCTTCTGCGCCGTCGATCCCGTGGAGCGCGTGTTCCTCGAGGACGTGGCGCGGCGCGGGCTCGGCCGGTTCGTCGGGCTGGCGGACGAGCAGGGCGGCCTGCACGCGCTCTGCCACGTCGGCGCGAACCTGGTGCCGTCGGGGAAGGGGTGCGGCGCGTTCGCCGACGCGGCGGCGCGCGGGCAGGCGCGGATGATCATCGGCGAGGCGGGCGCCGTCACCGAGCTGTGGGAGGCGGCGCGGCCGCTGCTGCCGGCGCCGCGCGCCGACCGGCCGCACCAGCCGGTATACACGATCACGGAGCCGCCCGAGCCCGGCGGCACCGGGCTGCGCGCCGCGACGCTCGACGACGTCGAGACGCTGCTGCCGGCGTGCGCCGCCGCCCATCGGCTGGAGCTGGGGCTCGACCCGCTCGTGCGCGATCCGGACGGCTTCCGCTGGCGCACGGTCGCGCAGATCGAGGAGGGCCGTTCCTGGGTGTGGCTCGAGGACGGCGTGGTGCGCTTCAAGGCGGAGGCGTCGGCGTGGACGCCGCAGGCGGTGCAGATCCAGCAGGTGTGGGTCGACCCGGCGGTGCGCGGCCGCGGCTACGGCGGGCGCGGCATGCGCGACCTGTGCAGGCTGCTGCTGGAGCGCGTGCCGACGGTGACGCTCTTCGTGCGCGCGGAGAACGCGCCGGCGATCGCGCTCTACGACTCGATCGGCATGCAACGCCGCCTCGAGTACCGCAGCGTCCTCTTCTGACCCGGGACTTCGCGATGGCGAGCCACGGGTTCCCGCACGGCGGCCGGAGGTGCGACACTGAGCAGGTGGACGAGCTGCTCGAGCGCATCGAGTCCCACATCCGCCGCCACGAGCTGATCCCGGCCGGGGGAGAGGTGACGTGCCTCGTCTCGGGCGGCGCCGACTCGACCTGCCTCCACCACGCCCTCGGGGCGCTCGGCTACCGCGTCTCGGCGCTGCACGTCGACCACGGGCTGCGCGGCGCCGAGTCCGACGAGGACGCGCGCTTCTGCGCCGAGCGGCTCGGGGCCGAGGTCGTCCAGGCGGCGCCGCGCTGCCACAACGAGGCCGAGCTGCGCGACGTCCGCTACTCCTTCGCCGCCGACCGGCTGCGCGCGACGGGGCACACGCTCTCCGACCAGGTCGAGACGATCCTCTTCCGCCTCGCCGCCCGCGGCACGACGCGCGGGATCGAGGTGCGGCGCGCCGACGGCGTCGTGCGGCCGCTGCTCTGCCTGTGGCGCGAGGAGACCGAGGCGTACTGCCGGGCGAACGGGCTCGAGTGGCGCACCGACTCGTCCAACCCGGCCACGCTGCGCGGCCTGATCCGCCACCAGGTGATCCCGCTGCTCCGGCAGATCCATCCGAACGCGCGCGAGAACGTGCTGCGCGTGCTCGACGAGCGGCGCACGCTGCCGCCCGCGCTGGCCGAGCTGCTCGACGCGCCGGCCGGCTCCAAGCGCGTCGACCTCGGCGGCGGCACCCAGGCGGTGCGCGAGCACGAGCGCATCTGGCTGGAGCGCGGGCCGGTGCGCCTGGAGACGCCGGTCGACTGGGGCGGCTGGCGGATCGAATCCGACCTGCCGGGGCTTACAGTACGAGGCTGGCGGCCCGGCGACCGGCTCGCGGGCCGTTCGAAGAAGATCCAGGACGTGTTCGTCGACGCCAAGATCCCGCGTTCCGACCGCGAAGGCTGGCCGCTCGTGGTGCGCGGCGACGAGGTGGTCGCGGTGCCCGGCATCGTCGACGCCGAGGGGGTGCGGGCCGTCCGTGTCGGTGAATGAGCTGGAAGCGGGCGTCGGCGAGGTCCTGATCGACGCCGACCGGCTGCAGGCGCGGATCCACGAGCTCGGCCGCGAGCTCTCCGCCGACTACGCCGGCCGCGAGCTGCTGCTGGTGGGCGTGCTCAAGGGGGCCGTGTTCTTCATGGCCGACCTGATGCGCGCCCTCGACGTGCCGTGCGAGATCGACTTCATGGCCATCTCCAGCTACGGCGCCTCGACCGACTCGTCGGGCGTCGTCCGGATCCTCAAGGACCTCGACATCAACATCGAGGGCCGCCACGTGCTCGTGGTGGAGGACATCATCGACTCCGGCCTCACGCTCAGCTACCTGCTGCGCAACCTCGAGTCGCGGGAGCCCGCCAGCCTCGAGATCTGCGCGCTGCTGACGAAGCCGGAGCGGCGCGAGATCGAGGTGCCCGTCCGCTACGTCGGCTTCGAGATCCCGAACCGCTTCGTGATCGGCTACGGGCTCGATTTCGCCGAGCGGTACCGCAACCTGCCCTACGTCGGCGTCCTGCACCCGGACCTCATGCCCGAAGGCGCGTAACCGATCATGTTGCAGGAGGGTTATCTCCGTGACGCCTGGAACATGCAAGCGGCTACCCTGACTCGACACTTCTCGTGAACCGTTTCTTCCGCAGCGCGTTCTTCCCGCTCATCGTGATCGTCCTGCTCGTCTGGCTGGCGAGCCAGACGCTGATCCCGAAGAGCCACCACTCCGTCAAGAAGACGACGTCGCAGGTGCTCGCGACCGTCAAGAACGACCCGCAGAAGATCGACGAGATCGACTTCAACCCGGGCAAGCTCGAGCTGAACGTCAAGTACGCGACCGGCGACACCGCCACCGTCCACTATCCGGGCGACCAGGCCGCGGCGAACATCCAGCAGCTGCTCGCGAAGCAGGACGTGAAGTGGAACTCGAAGGGCACCGGCGGCTTCTCGTGGACGGCGCTGATCGGCTCGTTCCTGCCGTTCCTGCTGCTGATCGGCTTCTGGATCTTCCTGATGAACCAGGTGCAGGGCGGCGGCTCGAAGGTGATGAGCTTCGGCAAGTCGCGGGCGAAGCGGATGGCGCCCGACTCGCCGAAGATCGGCTTCAAGGACGTGGCCGGCGTGGACGAGGCGGTCGAGGAGCTGCAGGAGATCAAGGAGTTCCTCGAGAACCCGAAGAAGTTCCAGGCGCTGGGGGCGCGGATCCCGAAGGGCGTGCTGCTCTACGGGCCTCCGGGCACCGGCAAGACGCTGCTCGCGCGGGCGGTCGCCGGCGAGGCCGGCGTGCCGTTCTTCTCGATCTCCGGCTCGGACTTCGTCGAGATGTTCGTCGGCGTCGGCGCCTCGCGGGTGCGCGACCTGTTCGAGCAGGCCAAGCAGGCGAATCCCTGCATCATCTTCATGGACGAGATCGACGCCGTCGGCCGCCACCGCGGCGCCGGCCTCGGCGGCGGCCACGACGAGCGCGAGCAGACGCTGAACCAGCTGCTCGTCGAGATGGACGGCTTCGAGATGAAGGACAACATCATCCTGATCGCCGCCACGAACCGCCCTGACATCCTCGACCCGGCGCTGCTGCGCCCGGGCCGCTTCGACCGGCAGATCGTCGTCGACCGCCCCGACCGGGTCGGCCGCCAGAAGATCCTCGAGGTGCACACGAAGGGCAAGCCCCTGGCGCCGGAGATCGACCTGAGCACCCTCGCGGCGGGGACGCCGGGCTTCACGGGCGCCGACCTCGCGAACCTCGTGAACGAGGCTGCGCTGCTCGCCGCGCGCCGCGGCAAGAAGATCATCGAGCAGGACGAGCTCGAGGAAGGGATCATGCGCGTCATCGCAGGCCCCGAGAAGAAGGCGCGCCTGCTCTCCGAGCACGAGCGGAAGATCACGGCGTATCACGAGATGGGCCACGCGATCGTCGGCCATTTCCTCGAGCACACCGATCCGGTGCACAAGATCACGATCGTGTCGCGCGGCCAGGCGCTCGGCCTCACGATCTCGTTGCCGACGGAGGACCGCTACCTCACGACGCGCACCGCCCTCATGCACCAGATGGCGATGACGCTCGGCGGCCGCGCCGCGGAGGAGATCGTCTTCCACGAGGTGACGACGGGCGCCGCGAACGACCTCGAGCGCGTCACGTCGACGTCGAAGTCGATGATCATGCGCTTCGGCATGAGCGAGAAGCTCGGCCCGCGCGTCCTCGGCCGCGGCCACGACCAGCCGTTCCTCGGCCGCGACTACGGCGCCGAGGCCGATTACTCCGAGGAGATCGCGCGCGAAATCGACGACGAGATCCGGCGCGTCATCGAGGAAGCGCACGAGCTCGCTCTGGCCGTGCTCCGCGAGCACATGGACGAGCTGCACAAGATCTCGACGATCCTCATCGAGCACGAGACCATCGACCGGG
>DASVDV010000013.1:0-101260 GCA_036380895.1 Gaiellaceae bacterium
GCCCGCGGCATCGCCCGGGGCGTGCAGACCGTCCGCGACCGGCTGCGGAGCCTGCAGGACCACTGCCTCACCGGCCTCTCCGCGTCGCTCGCCGCGATGGCCGGCGGCGACCTCTCCCAGGAGGTCGTGCCGGTGACGCCGGCGATCGAGTCGTGGACGAACGACGAGATCGGCGACACCGCGCAGTCGGTCAACGAGATCCGCTCGAAGACGCTCGAGTCGATCACCGCGTACAACGACACGCGCGAGCAGCTCAGGGGCCTCATCGCGCAGGTGACGCAGAGCGCCGGCGTGCTGTCGGCGGCATCGGAGCAGATGGCCGCGACCTCCGCCGAGGCGGGCCGCGCGGTCGGCGAGATCGCGCACGCGGTCGGCGACGTGGCGCAGGGCGCCGAGCGCCAGGTGCGCGTCGTCGACGACGCCCGCGCCTCGACCGAGGAGACCGCGGAGGCGGCGACGCGCGCCCGCGAGGTGTCCGAGGAGGGCGTGGCGGCCGCCGAGCAGGCGAGCCAGGCGATGGAGTCGGTGCGCGCCGCCTCGGCCGCCGTCAACGAGGCGATCCGGACGCTCGCGGCGAAGTCGGAGCAGATCGGCGGCATCGTCGAGACGATCACCGGCATCGCGGGCCAGACGAACCTGCTGGCGCTGAACGCGGCCATCGAGGCCGCGCGCGCAGGCGAGCAGGGCAAGGGCTTCGCCGTCGTCGCCGAGGAGGTGCGCAAGCTGGCCGAGGAGTCGCAGCAGGCGGCGACGACGATCTCGTCGCTGATCGCGGAGATCCAGTCCGAGACCGGCCGCACCGTGCAGGCCGTCGAGGCGGGAGCCCGGACGGCCGAGGAGTCGTCGACGACGGTGGCCGAGGCCCGTGACGCGTTCCAGCAGATCGGCGCGGCCGTCGAGGACATGCGCGCCCGTATCGGCGAGATCGTCGAGGCGACCAACGAGGTCGCCGCGGTGGCCGAGCAGTCGTCCGCGTCCACCGAGCAGGTCTCGGCGTCGACCGAGCAGACCTCGGCGTCCGCCCAGCAGATCGCCGCGTCCGCCCAGTCGCTCGCGACGACCGCCGACGACCTGACGCAGCTCATCGCCGGCTTCACGGTCTGACCCGGGCAAAACCGCATCCCTCCGCCTATGCGCGAGAATGCGTGTTATGTCGAGTTGAAGGAAATGTCGCAAAGAGCGGCCGTGACGTGCCTCGCCCCCTTGCCTCGGGCGGCGGCGATCCGTAGGTTGCGTCCTGCGCCGAGCACGGAGCGTGAGTAGGTCGAAGCAGCACCCGGCGGTCGTACGCGGAAGCGGAAAGTCACCGGAGGCTGTGGACGAAGACGCCACCGGCTCGGCGAATTTTCTGGTCCCGCTCAGGCCGCGGCGCCGATTCGGCGTGCCACGTCCCGAAGGCGCGAGTCGCGTGTCCAGAAGCAGTGCGTCGCATCGCTCCGTGCCGTTCAGCGTGTACGGCCTCTGGTCCCACCGGCCCCGCAGCTAGGATCACGCCCGATGCACCTGCGCCCGCCAGCGATCGCCCACGGGATCCTCGCCTTCATCTGGGCCGTCGTCCTCGGCGCCTTCATCTGGTGGGGCTCCGTGGCGGTCGGCGTCAGCGGCGCGACGGCCTTCATCGTCGGCTGCGTGTGCGGCTTCGGGATCTTCCTCTTCGTCCGCATCTACGGCGAGGACGAGCCTCGCCGGCCGGTCTAGCGTCACGCCCTCCTACCGACCCAGTGCGCTGACGAGCAGCCGCGCGAGCCGCGGCCCCAGCTCGCGCTCCAGGCGCACCGAGGCGGGCGCCCGCTCCGGCCTGAGCTCGGCCAGCACGTGCCGGAGGAGCAGCTGCTCGCCCCGCTTCGGCCGTTCGTTCACGATCACCGGGGACATGGTCGCCCTACCATCGGACGGCGGTCGCGACGCCGCCATCCCTGGCGCCAGGGAACGCAGCGCCTAAAGGGCCAGGCGGCGCGCGTCGAACGACGCGGACGAGAGCTCGCTGCGGAACGCCTCGATCGTCGCCTCCTCGCCGGCGTCGAACAGGTGCTCCACCACCCCCACCTCGCGGTCGTTCACGAACGGCACGTCGACGTGGTGCGGCGAGACGAGGTTCAGCGACACCCGGCCGCACACCGGGCAGCGCACCGCCACGCCCACGCGGTCGCCGCCGCTCGGCTGCAGCAGCCGGAACGCCGACGGGAACACCGGGCGCGGCCGGTCCTCGGGCCAGCAGAAGAAGCTCCACGGCCACTCCCCCGCCTCGAGGTGCCGGGTCGACGCGTCCCCGAGCTCCAGCGACGCCGCCTCGAGCCGCGACGTCATCAGGTTGACGAAGCGCGTCTCCTCGCCGAGCCCGAGCGGCGCCCAGTCGAGGTCGTCGTGCGTCACGAGGCCGGCGTGCTCGCCGCCGCAGCCGCACGCGAACTCGACGCGATAGACGCTCGGGTGCAACGTTCCCGGCAGCCGGTCGAGCCGGCGGAAGCGCGACAGCCGCACGTGCGTCTCCCCGTGGACGGGGCACGCGAACGTGTACGAGGTCGTCAGCGCGTCGTACATGTTCGTGCGTTATCGGACGAACGCACCAGAATTACACCTGTTCTCAGACCGTTTCCAGGGCGAGCCGCTCGCCGACGGCGGCCGCCAGCGACGTCGTTTGCGCGTCGCCACCGATGTCCGGCGTCCGGGCCGCCTCGTCGCGCAGCGCGAGCCGAACGGCCTCTCGCAGGTGCGCGGCGGCCGTGTCGAGGCCGCAGTCCGCGAGCAGGAGCGACGCCGAGAGGATGCACCCGACCGGATTGGCGATGCCCCGCCCCGTGATGTCGGGCGCGGACCCGTGAACCGGCTCGAAGATCCCCGGCACGTCGCCCCCGGGCCGGATGTTCGCGCTCGGCGCCATGCCCAGGCCGCCCTGCAGCGGTGCGCCGAGATCGGACAGGATGTCGCCGAAGAGGTTGCTGCAGAGGAGGACGTCGAGCGATTGCGGCCGCTGGATCATGCGGGCGGCCATCGCGTCGACGAACTCGAACTCGAGCCGCACGTCGGGATAGCTGCGGTGGGTCGCGACGACGACCTCGTCCCAGAGCACGTAGCCGTAGCGGGAGGCGTTCGACTTCGTGACCAGCGTGACCAGCCCGCGGCGCGCACGCGCCTGCGCGAAGGCGTAGGCGGCGATGCGCTCGATCGCCCGGCGCGAGTGGAGAGCGACCTCGATCGCCACCTCGTCCGGCAGGCCGGCGTGCGAACGCCCGCCCATGCCCGCGTACTCGCCCTCGCTGTTCTCCCTGATCACGACGAAGTCGACTCCCGTGCCGTCGCGAAGCGGCGTCGGGATCCCTTCCCACGACCAGACCGGCCGCAGGTTGACCCAGAGGTCGAGTTGCTGGCGCAGCGCGAGGATCAACCCCCACACCGAGACGTGCGCGGGGATGTCGGGACGGCCGACCGCGCCGAAGAGCACCGCGTCGAAGGCCCGCAGCCGGTCGGCGCCGTCGGGCGGCATGGCCTCGCCGGACGCGAGATACCTGTCCCCGCCCCAGTCGAGCTCCGTGACCTCGACCGTGCGACGCTCCAGCGCCGCCGCCTGCTCCAGCAGCGGGACGGTGACGCGAACGACCTCGGGCCCGATGCCGTCGCCCGGAACGACGGCCACCCGCAGCGGCCGGCGCTCGCGCTCCTCCGCCCCCGTCACGAGGCGCTCCCTCCCCGCCTCGCGAAGAGGACGCTGAGTCGGGAGAGGTACACGCCGACGATGATCACCGCGCCGTAGACGATGTCGAGCGCGGCGTTGTTGAGGTTGAACAGCGGCAACATCGCGCTCAGGAAGGTGAGCGTCAGCGCCCCGGCGACGCTGCCCCAGTACGAGCCGCGACCACCCAGGATCGAGGCGCCGCCGACGGCGACCGCCGCGATCGACGCGAACAGGTACGGCGCGCCGATGTCGAGGTAGGCGGTGCCGATGTAGCCGGACAGGAGGATCCCGGCGAACACCGACGTCGCCCCCGAGACGGCGTACGTCGCGATGCGGACACCCATGACGTTCACGCCCGAGAACCGCGCGACGACGTCGTTGCTGCCGACCGCGTAGAGACGCCGCCCGAACGCCGTCCGCGAGAGGATGACGCTGGCGCCGATCGCCACTCCGAGCCAGATCAGCGGGATCACCGGCACCGGGCCGACCTTCCCGTAGGCGACCGTGACCGCGATCTGCGGGATCCTGTTCCCCTGCGATTGCAGCAGGCCGATCGAGAGCAGGTACGCCTGCACGAGCCCGCCGACGCCGAGCGTCATGATGATGGGCGGCACGCGCAGGAACGCCACGCCGATGCCGTTCACGAGCCCGACGCCGCAGCCGGCGGCCACGGCGAGGATGATGTTCACCCACCCGGGGAGGCCCGTCGTCCCCGTCCAGTGCGACAGCTGGATGCCGCCGAACGCCATCAGCCAGGGCACGGTGAGGTCGAGGCCGCCGGCCAGGATCACGAACGTCTGCCCGAGGGCCGCGAAGCCCACGAAGCTGGCGAAGATGAGGAGCTGGCGGACGTGCGTGGGCGCGGCGAAGCCCGGCGTGTACGCCGTCGCAGCGATGAACAGCGCCGCGCTGAGGACGTAGGCGCTGACGGTGGGCGCCCTTTGGCGGAGCAGCGACTGGAGCGCGGCGACTCTCACGTCTCGGGCCGCCAGCGCGCCTCGAAGTACGACCGTGCGCCGACGACCACGAGCAGCAGCCCGGCGCTCGCCGCCACCGACACCCAGACCGAGAGGTTCAGGGCCGCGACGACGTCCGCGATGATGGTGAGGACGAAGGTGGCCATCACGGTGAGGCCGAAGCCGCCGGCGCCGCCGAGCAGGCTCGTCCCGCCGATCACGACCGCGGCCACCGATTGCAGGATGTAGCCGTCGCCGGCCGTCGGCGTGCCGGTCGACGTCGTGCCGGCGAGGTAGACGCCGGCCGCCGCCGACGCCAGACCGGCGATCGAGTACACCGCCAGCTTGACC
The DNA here is from genome assembly GCA_036380895.1 of Gaiellaceae bacterium. GTDB lineage: Bacteria > Actinomycetota > Thermoleophilia > Gaiellales > Gaiellaceae > PALSA-600. The sequence continues at coordinate 4,981 of DASVDV010000013.1, forward strand.
GCGCGGACGTCGACGCCGTTGAGCTGCGCCCGGTCCTCGTCGCTTCCGATCGCGTAGATCGCGTGGCCGAAGCGCGTCCCGCGCAGATACCACCAGAAGATCAGGAGCCCGGCCAGGATCACGAACGAGGCGGGGACGGAGCCGATGCTGGCGTTGACGACCCTCGTCAGCGCCGGCGGCGCCGCGCCGCCGTCGGTCGGCAGGATCCAGAGCGCGATCCCGTTGAAGATCGTCCAGGTCGCGAGCGTGGCGACGAAGGGCTGGAAGTCGAGAAACGCGACCAGCGTCCCGTTCAGCGCGCCCATGGCGCAGCCGAAGCCGAGGACGACGAGCAGCAGCCACTGATGCGTCCCCCCTGCGCCCCCGACCCAGGTCGCCGCGAGAGCGTTGCTCACGACCATGATGCCGCCGACGGAGAGGTCGATCCCGCGCACGAGCACCACCAGCGTCTGGGCGAGCCCGAGCAGCACCAGCGTCAGCGCGGTCTCGACCTCGAGGCCGATCTGGAAGACGTCGAGCAGCGCCGGCTGCAGCGCCAGGTCGGTCGCGATCAGCGCCGCCAGGATGAGCGCGGTCGACAGAGGCGTCCAGTTCGCACTGGCGGCGGGGAGCAGCCGCCGGGACCGCAGGATGAGCGCGGCGCTGCTCATGCGCGTCCCGCCGACGCGTCCGGCGCGGCCCCGGGGGTCGATCCGACGGCGAGCGCGAGCAAAGCCTGCTCGCCGAGCTCCCCTCGCTCGAGGATGCCGCGCAGCCGGCCGTCGGCGAGGACGGCGACACGGTCGGACATGTTCACGAGCTCGGAGATGTCGCTGGAGTAGAAGACGATCCCGACGCCGTCGGCGGCGCGATCCGACATCAGCTGGAAGATCTCCGCCTTCGTGCCGACGTCGACGCCGCGCGTGCAGTCGTACAGCAGCAGCACGCGGGGCCGGGTGAACAGCGCCTTGCCGAGCACCACCTTCTGCTGGTTCCCGCCGCTCAGCGTCGCGACGGGCGCCTCCAGCCGGGAGGCGGGCAGGCTCACCTGCTGCGCCTGCGTGTGCGCGACGCGGCGCTCGTGGCGGAGGTCGAGCGCGCCCAGCAGCGACCGCACCCGCCCGAGGCTCGAGATGGTCAGGTTGGGGCGCACCGGTTGGGCGAGGAAGAGCCCCTCGGCCTGACGATCCTCCGGAACGAGCACGACGCCGGCGGCGATCGCGTTCCGGGGGCTGTGCGCGCGGTAGGGCCGCCCGTCGAGCGCGATCTCGCCGCTCCACGGCAGCGCTCCTCCCAGCGCCATCAGCAGCTCGCGCTGCCCTTGCCCCTGGAGCCCGGCGACGCCGAGGATCTCCCCGGCTCGCACGTCGAGGTCGAGCGGGCCGACCCGGCGCCCCACCCGCAGGTCGCGCGCCTCGAGGAGCGTCGCTCCGGGCGTGCCGGCGCGTTTCGGATAGAGGTGCTCGATGCGGCGCCCGAGCATGGCCGCGACGATCGCGTCGTCGTCGAGCGAGCCGGGAGATCCCTCGGCGACGGTGCACCCGGCGCGGAGGATCGTGATCCGGTCGGCGATCGACCGCACCTCCGACAGCCGGTGGGAGATGAAGAGGACGACGGCGCCGGCGTCGGCGACGTCGCGGGCCCGGGAGAGCGCCCAGTCGGTCGCCGCGGCGGAGAGCGCGGACGTCGGCTCGTCGAGGATCAGCACCGACGGCTCGCGCGAGATCGCCTTCACGATCTCGAGCACCTGGCGCTGGCTCAGGTCGAGGGAGCGGAGAGGCGCACGCGGGTCGATGTCGTGCACGTCCAGGCTCTCGAGCAGGGCCCGCGCCTCGCGACGCAGAGCGCGGGTGCTGATCCGGCCGACCGGCCCGAGCGGCTCGCGCCCGAAGAGCAGGTTCTCGGCGACGTCGAGGTCGGGGAGCAGGCTCAGCTCCTGGAAGGCCGTGGAGATGCCGGCGGCGCGGGCGCGAGCCGGCTCGCCGAGCGACAGCTCGCTCCCGTCGAGCGTCACCGAGCCGCCGTCCGGCGTCACGACGCCGGCGAGGATCCTGATGAGCGTCGACTTGCCGGCGCCGTTCTCGCCGAGCAAGGCATGGATCTCCCCGCGCGCGGCTCGCAGGCCGGCGTCCTCGAGCGCGACCGCTTCGCCGAATCGCTTCCGCAGCCCGTCGACGATCAGGGCCGGTGCGGCCGGGCCGGCCGGGGCGCTCGCGAGCGCCCCGGCCGTGTGGTCTCTACTTTCCAAGCGCTGCTTTAGGCGTGAGCTTGAACCCGTCGAAGTCGACCGGCGTGATCAGCGACGGCGATTCGGTGGGGTAGTAGTTCACGCCGACGGTCAAGGGCTGCACCTTCTGCTTGTGCTTGAAGGCGATGTTGCCCTGCTTCGTGACGAAGTTGGTCTTCCAGAACGGCTGCGACTTCGGGTAGGTGGCCCGCTTGTCGAGCAGGTTGATGATGTGGTTGATCGCGATCCCGCTCACGAACGACGGCGCTCCGAAGAAGAAGCACGGGAGCTTCGCCTTGGCGCAGTCGATCTCGTTGCCGTTGACGTCCAGGCAGGTCATCGGCACCGCCTTCAGACCGGCCTGCTTGAGCGCTTTCAGGTCGCTCGAGCAGTAGCCGCCGCTGAGGATCCCCTGGATGTCGCGGTGCTGTGCGAGGAGCGACGACACGGCCTGGAGCTCCGGGCCGGGCGCGTACTGGCTCGAGAAGGTCCCGACGACGTGGATCCCCGGGTACTCCTTCTTGATCGTGCTCTTCCACTGCTGGACGAACTCCTCGGAGATCGGGATCCCCGCCAGACCGGTGTCCATGAGGATGTTGCCCTTGCCGTGGAGCACCTTGGCGAGCCACTCGATCATGTCCTTGCCCTGGACCGCGTACTGCTCCGGCAGCTTGTAGGCGCACGGCGCCGTCACCGTCTGGTCGAAGGTGAACACGAGGATCCCGGCCTTGCACGCCTGCTCGACCGTCGGGTTGAGCGCGGTCGCGGACGCCGCGTCGATCATGATCGCGTCCGGCCGCTGCCGGATGATGCTCTGCAGCGACGAGATCTGCGCCGTCGGCGTCAGCTGGGCGTTCTCGATCTTCAGGTCGACACGGTTGCGATAGCCGGGAAGCTGGGCGACGTGCTTCGCCGCGTTCTCCATCTGCGGGCGCCACTCGTTCCCCATGTAGTTGTTGCTGAGCACGATCGTGTACTTCTTGCCGCTCGCCTTCGGCGGCAAGATCATCGGTGCGGGCTTCGCATCGGCCGCCTGGGCGGTTCCCGCGGCCGCCGCGCCGGCCGTCGCCGACGTCCCCTTCCCTGCGAGCGCTCCGCTGGATCCCCACGCGGCCAGCGCGACCGCCAGCGCACCGGCGGCCACGACACCTGCGAGCTTGCGATTCCTCATCGTCGACCTCACCTTCCTCATCCGTGATGACGTCCAGTTGGCTGTCCCCCGCCTCACACGCGCCGGGCCTCGTCGGAGGTCTCGAGCGCGAAGTCGTTCCACCGCTCCCCGCTTGCCGGCTCCACCTCGACCCAGAGCGACGTGGCGCAGGCCGGGCAGACGTACTGGCGCGCCCGCAGCTGCTCGTGCACCTGCAGCAGCGGGCCGAGCTCGGCGGCGTCGAGCTCGATGGCTCCCACGAGCGACTTCCAGTTCTCCGAGGAGGGCCCGAGCAGCGTGGAGCAATGCGCGCATTCGACCGTGCCGCCTCCGTCTCCGTCGCGGAACCGGAGCGACTCGCCCCACCGACCGGCGACGGCGCCGCTCCCGGCGGCCGCGACTTCCCCGCGCTTTCCCGTTCGCATCCGGGCGCGGCGCCCGTCGCGGATCTCCTCGCGCCTGCGGCTCGTGGCGTCGGCGTCCAGTGCCCCGTCCCGGACGACGACGCCGTAAAGGCGCTCGGCCGACTCGGCGGTCACGGCGCCGTCGTGCACGTCGGCGAGCACGCGCTCCGGCTCGCGCAGGATCGGGTCGCCGTAGCCGCCGCCGTTCTGGAGGCGGATGTTCACGACCTCTCCGCGCCGCACCCGGGCGCCCGCGGTCACCCCGGGCAGCTCCTCGTAGCCTCCGCCGAGCTCCGAGAGGCGCTCGACAGGCCGGCCGGCGGCGAGACGCTCCAGCACGTCGACGTCGCGGACGTACTCGAAGCGCGCGCACGACCCCGGATACCCGCCGAAGATCCCCGTCCTGTTCGGCAGCTCGACCCCGTGCGTCGCCAGCACCCCGCTCACCTCATCGGTGTCGATCGGGGTCATGGCGAACTCGATCCCGTTCCCGCCGCGGTTCCGGCCGGCCCCGCCCGAGCTCGGCACCTCGCGGCGCCACAGGTACAGCAGCGGGCAGCGCACCTCCTGCTGCTCGACGTCCTCGGTGCCGCCGCCGAGGATCACCATCGCGCCGCCGGAGTCGACGCCGTCGCGGAAGGAGAACGCCGGCCCGCCCCAGAGCAGCGAGTCGAGGTACATGTTCGCGAACGGCTCGCCGTACTGGTTGAGGCCGCCGAACTGCGCGAGCTGCCAGGAGCCGTCGCCCGGGCCGAACGCGAAGCTCTCGTAGCGATCGCTGAAGCTGACCATCTTGGCGATGCAGCCGGCCGCCGCGTTCATCGCCACCCAGTTCGCGCCGGCCGCCCCTCCGCTGACCGGGGCCGGCGGGATCGCGGTGACGCAGAGCCCGTCGTCGGCCACCACCTCGACCGGGCGCATCAGCCCGTGGTTCCAGGGGAGCTCCGATCCGAACAGGCAGAGCATCAGGGTCGCGACCGCCCCCACCGTCCCCGCGCGCGTCGCCATGCCGTAGGCGGCCGACTGCGGGTCGCTGCCGTTGAAGTCGAAGGTCAGGCGATCCCCCTGCTTCACCATCCGGCAGTGCACCGTGACGAGCTCGGAGCCGGCGCCGGTCGCGCTCGGCCGGTCCAGGTAGCTCTCGTGCTCGAAAACGCCGTCCGGCAGCTCCGTGAGCAGCGCCTGCAGCCCCTGCTCCGACGACTCGATCGACTGCTGCATGACCGCCCGCACCGTCGAGCCGCCGTAGCGGTCGCAGAGCTCCGTCATCCGGTCGCCGGCCACCTTCAACCCGGCCAGGAACGCGGTGAAGTCGTTCGAGACCGTGAACGGCATGCGGGAGTTGGCGACGATCAGGTCCCAGAGCTCCTCGTTCTTCGCGCCGCGGCGGACGATCCGGCCGGGCGGGATCCGCAGGCCCTCCTGGTACACGTCGGTGGCGGTGGGGCACCAGCTGCCGGCGTCCATCCCGCCGAGGTCGACCTGGTGCGCCATGCAGCCGAGCCACGCGACCAGCTCGCCCTCGTGGAAGAAGGGCGCGCAGAACTGCACGTCGTTCTGGTGCTCGGCCGCGAGGTACGGGTCGTTGATGATGAAGATGTCGCCCGGCTCGATGTCGTGGAACCGCTCGATGAACTCGCGGATCGCCATGTAGCCGGTGTAGATCGGCACCAGCAGGTAGACGCCGATCACGGCCATCTCGCCCTCGGCCGTGTAGATCCCGAAGTTGTAATCGGTCGCGTGGACGACCGGCGACCCGGAGACGTGGATCATCGTCGCCGAGCCCTCCTCGTTGATCGACCACAGCTTGTGCCGGATCACCTCGAAGGTGACGGGGTCGATCCGCTGCTCCCTCGCGACGCTCACAGGTCCTCGCCTCCTTCGTGTGCCGGCAGCGTGATGACGACGCTGCCGTAGTCGTCGACCTCGGCCCTCTGCCCGTGCCCGACGACGATCGTCGTGTCCTGGAGCTCCACGACCGCGAGGCCGTCGATGACGGCGCCGGGGACGACGGCGCTCTCGTCGTAGATCCGGGCGTTGCGCCACTCGCCCTCCTGGAAGATCCGCCGCTCGCCGATCGGCCCGGGGGCGGCGCGCCCGTTCCCGGACGCCCTCCTCAACTCCGGCCGCACGGTGGGCGCCTTCACGACGACGCGGAACGTCGTCAGCTCGACGCCGGCCGCGTCGAAGGCCGAGCCCTCGCCGAACCGCGCCTCGTACGCGTCGATGAACCGGTGGACCGCCGCGTCGACTCCGGGCCCGTCGAGCGGGCCGGCGGGAACCTGCACCGTCAGCACGTGGATCTGGAAGCGGAAGCGCATCTCGATGAACCGCGTGGCGGTCGCGTGCGAGGTGTCGACCCCGGCGCGGGCGAGCCGGGCCCGTCCGCGCTCGGTCAGGTCGTCGAAGATGGCGTTCAGCTCGTCGGCGGAGATGAAGGCGGAGTAGTCGACCCGGCCCGGCGGGCTCTGCATCGGGTGCGAGACCTCCTCGACGGCCGTGAGATCGGAGCACGCGACCCCGAAGGCCGAGTGCACCGACGCCGTGTGCGGGACGACGATCTCTGAGATGCGGAGCTCGTCCCCGTACGAGAACGCGTGGGTCGGCCCGGCTCCGCCGTACGCGAAGAGGACGAAGTCGGTCGGGTCGTACCCGGCCTCGATCGTCATCTGGCGGATCAGATCGGCCATGCGGGCGTCGACGATCGTCTTGATCCCCTCGGCCGCCTGCTCGACGCTCAACCCGAGCGGTCGCGCGACGTGCTCCTCGATGACGGCCTTCGCCTTCGCGACGTCCAGCCGGAGCCGCCCGCCGAGGAAGTTGTCGGGATTGACGTAGCCGAGGACGAGGTCCGCGTCCGCCACCGTCGGCCGTGTTCCGCCGCGCCCGTAGCAGGCGGGGCCCGGCTCGGCGCCGGCGCTCTCCGGGCCGACCGTGAGGAGGCCGTTGCTCACCGTCGCGATCGAGCCCGACCCGGCGCCGACCGTGCGCACGGCGACCGACGGGAGCGCGATGTCGTCGCGGCCGATCCTGGTCGCGTTCGACATGCGCGGCTCGCCGTCGAGGATCAGCCCGACGTCGAAGCTCGTCCCGCCCATGTCGGTCGTGACGATGTTGCGGTTCCCGCGAAGCGAGCCGATGAAGTCGCACGCGATCACGCCCCCGACCGGCCCCGACATCACCGTCGAGGCCGCCTCGCGCTCGATCTCGGAGACGGGGGCCAGCCCGCCGTTCGACTGCATCAGCAGCGGCTCCGTCCGCAGCCCCGACGAGCTCAACCGCTCTGCCAGGTTCGCGACGGCGTCCCGGATCGTCGGGCGCAGGCTGGCGTTCACCGCGCTCGTCAACGAGCGCCGGTACTCGCCAAGGCGCGGGAGCAGCTCGGACGACAGCGTGACGAGCGACCCGGGCGCCTCCTCCTCGATCAGCTCGGCCAGGCGGCGCTCGTGCGCGTCGTTCTTGAACGACCACAGGAACGAGACGGCGAAGACCTCGGCGCCCCGTTCCCGGAGCGAGCGGATCGCCGCCCGGGCGTCGTCCTCGTCGAGCGGCATCACGACCCGTCCCAGGTAGTCGATGCGCTCGCTCACCTCGGCGATCAGCCGCTTCGGGACGACCGGCTCCTGCTTGACGAGCGAGCGGAAGTTCTTGACGTGCTCCTCGTCGAGCCCGAACGACTTGAAGCCGCGCATGATCGAGAGCGTGTCGCCGAACCCGCGGGTCTGCAGCAGGCCCACCTTCGCCCGGCGACCCTCGATCATCGCGTTCGTCGCCACCGTCGTGCCGTGGGCGAAGAGCGACACCTGCCCGAGCAACTCCGCCAGCGTGATGCCGCGGGCCGCCGCCGCGAGCTCGAGCGTGGCGGCGACGCCGTCGGCGGGGCTCCCCGGGACCGTCGGCGACTTGTAGCGGGCAACCGTGCCGGACTCGTCGATCGTGACGGTGTCCGTGAACGTGCCTCCGATGTCGGATGCGACGACGAATGTGCCCATGACTACTCCGACGGCTCCTCTCGTTCGCTCGCGTCGCTGTCGTCGGGCGGCTCCTCGTCGAACGCCTGCGCCGACAGCGACGCGATCGTGTGTTGGATGTGCAGCCGGGCCAGCTCCTCCGCGCGGCCGGCCTCGCCCGCGGAGATCGCGCCGACGATCGCCCGGTGCTCCTGCACCGCCTGCTCGGCGCGCTGGCGGTCGACGAGCTTCATCGGCGTGAAGACCTGGGAGGTCATCCGGATGAGCGGGAGCTGCGCCTCGACGTAGCCGTTGCGCGCCGCCCGCACGACCTCCGTGTGGAACTCGACGTTGGCCGCCGTGTAGCCGGCCGCGTCCCAGTCGGTCACCGCGTCGAGCTGCCGCGCCAGGATCTCGTCGAACCGCCCCGAGAGCGTCCGGTCGACGTGGTCGGCGGCGAGGCGCGCCGCGAGCCCGTCGACCACCTCGCGGAGCCGGTAGGCGTCCAGGAGCCGCCAGCGGTCGGCGGGGATGACCCGCACCCCCCGTCCCGGCAGGACGGTGACGAGGCCCTCCTGCTCGAGCATCCGCAGGGCCTCCCGCAGCGGCGTCCGGCTCACGTCCAGCTCCGCTGCGAGCTGCTCCTGCCGGAGCGGGGTCCCGAGCGCGTAGTGCCCCTCGTAGATCCGCTCCCGCAGCACGTCGGCGACCTCGTCGACGAGTCGAACTCGACTGCGCCACTTCACTCCGTGCTGCCGCGTTTCCAACTCCACCACCGATCGTATCCCGACATACTGGATCCAAAGAGTTAGGGTGTTCCTAAACCGGTGGAGCTCGGAAGTCAAGGTCCGTGCGACGACTCCCGTGGGGTGACACCCCTCGACGGGCCGCGCTTGGCCCGTGCCGCCGGCCGGTTCCTGCACCTCACCCGCGCCGTCGAGGAGGCCGGGCTGCGCCTGTACCTGCAGGGCCGGCTGCCCGGCTCGTTCTACGACGGGCGCGGCCAGGAGGCGACGTCGGTCGGCGCCGCCCTGGCGATGGCCCCCGCCGACGTGGCCACGCCGCTGATCCGCGACATGGGCGTGCATCTCGTCCGCGGCGTCACGGCGGCCGAGATGCTCCGCCACTACCTCGGCAAGGCCGGCGGCCCGATGGAGGGCCGGGACGGCAACATCCACCTTGGAGCCTTCGACCGCGGCACGATCCCGATGATCAGCCATATCCCGGAGATGCTCCCCGTCGGGATGGGCGTGGCCCTCGGGCGCCGCCGGCAGGGGCAGCCGTCCGCGGCGCTCGGCTTCTGCGGCGACGGCGCCTCCGCCGGCGGCGTCTTCCACGAGACGCTCAACCTCGCCGCCCTCTGGAACGCTCCCCTCGTCGTCGTGCTCGAGCGCAACCGCTGGGCGTACATGACGCCGGAGCGCGACTACCTCCCGGTCGACCGGCTCGCGGACCGAGCCGCGACGTACGGGATCGCCGCCGCGACCGTGGACGGGAACGACGTCTTCGCCGTTCACGAGACCGTCGCCCTCGCGCTCGAGCGGGCGCGCGCCGGCGGCGGTCCGACCCTGGTCGAGGCGTTCACGTACCGCATGCACGGTCACGGAGCGCACGATCCGCAGCGGGGCGTGCCCGAAGACGAGCTCGAGCGGTGGCGCGAGCGAGACCCGCTCGTCGCCTGGCGCCGGCGCACCGAGGCCGAGCACGGCTGGAGCGACGCCGACCAGGAGGAGCTCGAGGAGGGCATCCGCGCCGAGGTCGCGGCCGCCGTGGCGGACGCGACCTCGGCGCCCTATCCCCCTGCGGACGAGCTCGGCGCGAGCGTCTTCGCATGACCGGGCAGGTCACGTACGTCGAGGCGATCAGGCAGGCGCTGCGGCAGGCGCTCGCCGACGATCCCCGCGTCCTCGTCCTCGGCGAGGACGTCGGCCGGGGCGGAGGCGCCTTCCGCGCCACCGAGGGACTGCAGGACGAGTTCGGCCCCGAGCGCGTGGTCGACACGCCGATCTCGGAGTCCGCGTTCACCGGGGTCGCAGTCGGCTACGCGCTCGCCGGCCTCCGCCCCGTCGTCGAGTTCCAGTTCGCCGACTTCCTCACGAGCGGCATGAACGCGATCGTCAACACCGCGGCCAAGATGCACTTCCGCCACCGGACGCCGGTCCCGCTCGTCATCCGTGCGCCGGCGGCGGGCGGCTTCGCAGGCGGGCCGTTCCACTCGCAGAGCCCCGAGGCCTGGTTCCTGCGCACGCCCGGGCTGAAGGTCGCCTGCCCCGCCACGACCGAGGACGCCGGCGCGCTGCTCGCGGCCGCGATCGCAGACCCGAACCCCGTGCTGTTCTTCGAGCAGAAGAGCCTCTACACGAGAATCCGGGGCGAGTTCGTGTACGACCCAGCCGCACCGCTGGCGGGCGCCGTCGTGCGGCGCTCCGGACGAGACGTGACCGTCGTCTCGTACGGCGCGGCCCTGCACCTGGCGGCGGAGGCCTGCGGGCGTCTCGAGAGCGACGGCGTCGACGCGGAGCTGATCGACCTGCGCGTCCTCTGCCCGCTCGACTGGGAGACGGTCGCGCGGTCGGTCGCGAAGACGAGCCGCTGCATCGTCGTCCAGGAGGACTACGCGGAGTACGGCGTCGCCGCCGAGATCACCTCGCGCGTCGCCTCCGAGTGCTTTTCCGACCTCGACGCACCCGTCGGGCGCGTCGGCGCGCGCTTCTGGCCGATCCCGTTCAGCCCGCCGCTCGAGGAGCAGACGCTCCCGTCGGTCGACCGCGTCCGCGAGGCGATTCTCGCGCTCGCGGCGTTCTGAGCGCCGATCAGTAGGCGATCAGCGCGTGCAGGTCGAGCCCGGCGAGCCGCTCGCGGCCGCCGAGGAACGTCAGCTCGATCACGAAGCACGCCCCCACCACCTCGCCGCCCAGCTGGCGCACGAGCCGGCAGATCGCCTCCACCGTCCCGCCGGTGGCGAGCACGTCGTCGTGCACGACCACCCGCGTTCCCGGCTGGATCAGCTCCGGGTGCAGCTCCAGCGAGTTCTGGCCGTACTCGAGCGCGTAGCTCGCGCTGACCGTCTCCGGCGGCAGCTTCCCGGGCCGGCGCGCGGGCAGGAAGCCGACGCCCGCCTCGGCGGCGATCGCGGCGCCCAGGATGAACCCGCGCGCCTCGGGGCCGAGCACGAGGTTCGGCTCGCGCTCGCGCACCCAGTCGGCCAGCGAGCCGACGGTCTGCCGCAGCGCCGACGGATCGGCCAGCAGCGGCGTGATGTCCTTGAAACCGACTCCCGGGGTCGGGAAGTCGGGTACCTCGCGGATCTTGGACCGCAGATCAACGGCCGTCATCGCGCGGCCACCTCCCTCAGGTCGCGCCAGAAGAGCAGGGACAGGAGCTCGCCCGCCAGATCGGCGAGCTGTTGCAGGTCGCGCAGGCCCTGGGCCCGGCGCTCGGGGTTGCGGGCGCGGAGCGACGGCGCCACCAGCTGCTCGAGCAGCGCCGCCTCCCGGTCGGCCGCCGTGCGGAAGGTTCGCAGGTGCCGCGGCGCGACGCCGAACCGCGTCAGCTGCGCGCACGCGGCGGCGATGTCGACGTCGGACTCGGAGTAGCGCTTCTCGGCCCCGTGGCCGCGCGCGGCGAGCAGGCCGTACTCCTCCAGCTCCTTGGCCAGGTCGGGCGGCACGCCGGAGCGCTCGCAGAGCTCGTCGAAGGTGAGCTCGTCCTCGGCGGCGCCCAGCGCGGTCGGCTTGCGCCGCTTGCGCTCCTTCATGCCGGGCCCGTCGAGCTCGTCGCGGATCACGCGCAGCGGCAGGAACTCGTCGCGCTGCAGGCGGAGGATCGTCCGCAGCCGCTCCAGGTCGGCGGCGCCGAACAGGCGGTAGCCGCCCTGCGTGCGCCGCGGCTGCAGCAGGCCCTCGTCCTCCAGGTAGCGCACCTTCGAGATCGAGACGTCGGGGAACTCGTCGCTCAGCCGGCGCACGACCTCGCCGATGCGCAGGTAGCGCTCGCGCGGCTGTTGCGGCTGCTGCTGGCGTGCGGTCTGCGTCATCCGAGGATCCGCGTCATGCGATGAAGGTCATCCGGTACTTGCCGATCTGCAGCTCGTCGCCGTTGTGCAGCGCGGCGTTGTCGATGCGGCGGCGGTTGACGAAGGTGCCGTTGAGCGAGCCCTGGTCCTCCACCAGCCACTGGCCGTCGCGCTCGATCAGCACGGCGTGGTTGCGCGACACGGTGACGTCGTCGAGGAACACGTCGCAGTCGGGCGACCGGCCGATGCGGGTGCGCTCGCCGGCCGGACGGAAGCTCTCGCCGGCCCGCCCGCCGCCGGCGCGCACGACGAGCGCGGGCCCCTCCAGGCCCGCGACGAGCTCGTGCTCGAGGTCGCCCAGCTCCTCCGGCGAGAGCGTCTGGGTCGTCTCGGTCGGCGACTCGCCCTTCGCGAGCAGCGCACCGCACCGCGAGCAGTAGTTCGCGGCCTCCGGGTTCTGGAAGCCGCATTCACCGCAATAGATGACATTCACGACGGCGGCGAGGCCTTCCCGGTGAGGATCTGCGTCAGCCGGTCGACGTCGACCTGGTCGAGCACGCTGCGGCCCCCCGAGCTCTGCAGGCGCGCCACGAGCTCGGCCCGCAGGATGTCGATCTTGCCGTGGAGCAGGCGGCGCTGGTAGCTGACCTCCCGCTCGGAGCGCTCGAGCTCCTCGATCAGGCTCTTCAACTCGCCGTCGGAGAGCGAGCCGAGGTCGGGCAAGGGTTCCACGATGCCGCCTTTCGTCGGGGCCGGTGCCTCCCATTCCAGCAGAGGAGGCGAAAACAGTCAACCTCAGGTCAAGGGTTCACGTTCGGGCGCCGATCTCCTCCCGGTCGATCGTGCCCACGACCATCTCGCGGAGCTCCGACTCGAGCTCGGCCGAGCCCTCCTCGCTGGAGCCCTCGGCGTAGATGTGGATCAGCGGCTCGTCCGGGTCGGGCAGCACCTGCACCCAGCCGCGCTCGTCGAACACCTTGATGCCGTCGAGCAGGTCGACGTTCGCGTCGGCGAAGCGCTCGTTCAGGATGCGCATGACCGTACCCTTCAACGCCCAGGGGCACTGCACCTGCTTGTGCACGAGCGTCGGGTGCGGCAGGTCGGCGACGAGCTCCGACAGCGGGCGGTCGACGCCCGACAGCGCCTCGAGCAGCTTGACCAGGCTGGCGCTGGCGTCGTACGCCGGCAGGAACTCCGGGAAGACGTAGCCGCCGCCGACGGCGCCCGCGAAGACGACTCCCTCCTGGGCGGCCGCGTTCGTCAGTGCGCCGAGCGAGGCAGGCGTGCGCACCACCTCGAAGCTGTCGCCGGCGATGTGCTCCACCTGGCTCGTCGCGGTGACGGGCACCGCGATCCTGCCGCTGCGGCCGCCGTGCTCGGCGAGCAGGCGGACGTAGAGCAGCAGCGCCTGGTCGACCGGGACCTCGCGGCCGCGCTCGTCGATCAGGTAGAGCCGCTCGGCCGAGCGGTCGAAGACGGCGCCGAGGTCGGCGTTGACCGCGGCGACGAGGCGCTTGGCCTGACCGATCGTCTCGTGCAGCTGCACGGGGTTCCCGGCGGAGTCGGACTCGAATGCATGCGCCGTCACCGCCTCGACCCCGAGCGGCCCCAGCACGAGCGGCAGCACGAAGCTGCTGGCCGAGTAGCCGTAGTCGACGACGATCCGGAAGCCCCGCTGCTGGATCGCCGGCACGTCGAGCCCTCCGAGCAGGTCGGCGGCGTAGCCCTCCCGCGCGCGCGCCGGGTAGGTGATCGAGCCGACCTCGGCGTACGGCACCCGGCGCAGCTCCTGGCGCGTGTAGTGCTTGTCGATCTCCTTCCGGAGCGACTCCGAGAGCGAGATGCCAGGGTGCTCGAACAGACGGATCTGCACCGCCTCCGGGTCGGCCGAGTGGGCGCCGACGTGGAACGCCGCGTCATAGCCCTGCGTCTTCAGCAGGTGCTTGCCGACGGGCGCGGGCAGCGTGCGGAGATCGGCCACCTGCACCCCGGTGGAGTTGAGTCCGGAGATCATCGCCCGCTTGATCATCCGGAAGGCGGCAGAGCTTTCCCGGCTGGCGACGACGCGGGCGCCGCGCTTCAGCGCCGTCCCGAGCGCGGCGCCGAAGCGCACCGCCACCTCGGGCGTCAGGTCGACGTTGACCAGCCCGACGACGCCGCCGTCCTTGTGGAAGATCCGCGTGGTGCCGCGCGACTCCCAGATCAGGCTCTCGTGGATCTGGGCGCCCGACTCGACCTCCTTGTACGGGTAGATGCGAACGCCGGGGTAGACGACCGACTGTTCGCCGAGCATCACCTGGTCGCCGATCGCGACGCCCTCGTGCACGCGCGCATGGGCGCGGATGTCGCAGCCGCGCCCGATGATCGCCCCCTCGACGACGGCGCTGCGGCCGATGTACGTCGACGCGTCGATCACCGAACGGGCGATGCGGCCGCGCTCGCGCAGCGTCGTGCCCGGCCCGAGCACGCTGTACGGGCCCACCGACGACTCGGGCGAGACGGTGCAGTAGTTGCCGATGAAGGCCGGCCCCTCCACCCCCTCCACGTCGTCGATCTCGACGCCCTCGCCGATCCAGACGTCGCCGCGGATCTTCAGCCCCGCCACGTTCAGCTGCACCTTCTCGTCGAGCGCGTCGAAGTTCGCCTGCCGGTACTGGTCGAGGTTGCCGATGTCCTGCCAGTAGCCCTCGCAGACGTAGCCGTACATCGGCCGGCCCATCTCGAGCAGCAGCGGGAAGAGCTCCTTCGAGAAGTCGTACGGCCGGTCGGTCGGGATGTGCCGCAGCACCTCCGGCTCGAGCACGTAGATGCCGGTGTTGATCGTGTCCGAGAAGACCTGCCCCCACGACGGCTTCTCGAGGAAGCGCTCGATGCGGCCGTCCTCGTCGGTGACGACGATCCCGAACTCGAGCGGGTTGTCGACCGACTTCAACCCGATCGTGACCGCCGCCCCCTTCTCACGGTGGAAGTCGACGATCTTCGTCAGGTCGATGTCGCAGAGCGCGTCGCCCGAGATGACGAGGAACGTGTCGTCGAGCCGGCCGCTCGCGAGCCGCACGGAGCCGGCGGTGCCGAGCGGGCTCTCCTCCACGGAGTACTCGACGTTCAGCCCGAGCGTCTCGCCCGAGCCGAAGTACGAGCGGATCGCCTGCGGCAGGAACGCGACGGTGACGATCACGTCCTCGAAGCCGTGCGTGCGGAGCAGCTCGAGGATGTGCTCCATGCAGGGCTTGCCGACGATCGGGACCATCGGCTTCGGCTGGTTCGAGGTGAGCGGCCGGAGCCGGGTCCCCTCCCCACCCGCCATGACGACCGCCCTCACGTCCCCGGCCGCCTTCCGGCCCCGTGCGACGCACTGTGACCCCCGGCCGCATGCTGCCAGCGGCGCCCCGGGAACGTGAGCAAGCTCACGCGAGCACCTCGCGCCGCACGCGGACGGCGTAGTCGGCGAGCGCGGCCAGCGCCAGGGCGACGCCGACCCAGAAGATCCACAGCGGCCACTGCGCCCCGTGGTGGGTGACCATGATCATCGCGAGGGCGAGGTACAGCAGCCAGGTAGCGATCTTGCCCGCCAGGTTGACCTGAAACGCGTAGCCGCGTCCCATCGCGATCGGCGTGCCCACGAGAGCGATCAGGTCGCGCAGCGGGATCGCGAGGCCGATCCACGGCAGCCGCCCCGCGTGCCAGAGCAGGATCACGGCCGCGTCGATCATCAGCCGATCGGCGAGCGGGTCGGCGATCTTGCCGAACGCCGACTCGACGTGCCAGCGGCGCGCCAGGAACCCGTCGATCTGGTCGGTGACGCCCGCCACCCCGAAGACGACCGCCGCCGGCCAGGAGTGCCCCGCGTCGCTGACCAGGATCAGCACGACGTAGACCGGGATCAGCAGGAGCCGGGCGACCGTCAACGCGTTCGGGAGCTGAGCGAGCGGCCCGGAGACGGTGCGGTCGTCCATCTCCCAAGGATATGCGGCGAGCGGCGCGAGCCTCGGGCTCGGGCAGATCGGACGGGTACGTGACGGCGCGCCTCGCCTGCGCTGTACGTTTCCGTGCTTCGGTTGCACATCGTCGTACGCCGCCGTGCAACTCGCGGCCGTTGCTAGCGTCGCGCCCGTGGCGACGCGCGCGATCCCCGGCTTCGTGAACGCGCACTGTCACGCCTTCCAGCGACTGCTGCGCGGCCGCGGACAGGGCGCCGACTTCTGGACGTGGCGGGACGGGATGATCGCGCTCGCCGAGTCGCTGAGCGTCGAGCAGATCCGCGCGGAGTACGTCCACGTCTACCGCGAGCTGCGCGCCGCCGGCTACACGGCGGTCGGCGAGTTCCACTACCTCGGCCTCGACGAGGCGCGCGCCGCCGCCGAGGCCGCCGGGGAGGCGGGCGTCGCCTTCGTCTGCGTCTACGCCTGCTACCTGCGCGGCGGCACCGCCCGGTTCCGGCAGGCGTCGGTCGCCGACTACCTGCGGCAGCTCGAGAGCCTGCGCGACGCGGACATCGCGGTCGCCGTCGCCCCCCACTCCGTCCGCGCCTGTCCCGCCGAGGCGCTCCGCGAGCTGGGCCGCTACGCGGCGGAGCACGGGCTGCCGCTGCACGTGCACGCCGACGAGCAGCCGCGCGAGATCGAGGAGTGTCTCGCCGAGCACGGCCGGCGGCCGATCGAGCTGCTCGCCGACACCGGCTGCCTCGGCCCCCACGCAACCGTGGTGCACGCCACGCATGCAGACGGCGGCGAGCTCGACCTGCTCCGCGACGCCGGCGCCCGCATCTGCGCCTGCCCGACCACGGAGGCGAACCTCGGCGACGGGTTCCTGCCGGTGGCGCGCGTGCGGCACCGCTCGATCCGCCTCTGCATCGGCTCCGACTCGAACGTGCGCATCGATCCGCTCGAGGAGCTGCGCGAGCTGGAGGGCATCGGCCGGCGGCAGAGCGGCCGCCGCGGCGTGTTCCCGATCGACGATCTGCTCGCGATCGGGACGTCGGAAGGCGCCGCCGCGCTGGGGCTGGAGCGCTGGCCGGACGCGCTTGTCGACCTCGACGACCCGCAGCTGCGCGGCGTCGACGAGGCGGGGCTCTACGACGCGGTGATCCTCGGCTGCGCGTCGAGCGTCCTGCGGAAGACCTGCGACCAGTAGGCGGTGCGCATCAGATAGGCGTTCTCCGCGGCGATGCCGTGCAGCCCCCAGGCGCCGTCGTAGCCGAGGTAGCGGTAGGCGCCGCGCCGCCCGGCGCGCGCGGCGGGCTCGATCTGCGTCCCCTCGTGCCACTCGTTGAACGAGGTGATCGTCACCCGGTCGGCGTGCGCGGCGATCGCCGAGCGCCACATGTGGTCGTAGGTGGCGCCGTTGCGGCGCGGCTTCACGCGCGGGTCGCCGTCGCCGCGCTTCGCCAGGTAGCCGGGCCCCACGGACGGCGCGCAGAGCAGGTGCAGCGCGTGCGCCTCGCTGCACAGGCGCGCGAACTTGTCGCCGCCGTAGGTGAGGATGTCGTACGTGTAGACGCCGTCGAAGCCGGCCGCCGCCGCCGTCCCCACCAGCGCCGTCTGCGCGAAGAGGACGTTCCCGCCGGCGTGCAGCGCGGGGCTGGCGCTCGCCCACTCGTCCTCCGGCAGGTCGAACGTGCGGTAGACGTAGAAGGCGCGGATGCCGAGCCGGTGCAGGTAGGCGACGTCGGCGACCGTCGACGCCACGGTGCGACCGCCGTACGGCTCGAGGTGCGCGGCCACGGCGATCCCCTGCTTGCGCGCGGCGGCGATCACCCCCGGGAGACGCTGGTCTTCCCGAGAGCCGCGGCCCCACCACGACACGGCGATCTCCTGGATGCCGGCCCGGCGGATCTCGCGCATCTGCTCCGCCACGATCAGCCGGTCGCCGGACGAGTAGACGCCGGCGGCCGGGTAGTACGACGAGGCGATGTCGTCGGGCGGCACGTGCCCGTCCTGCGACCAGTGCAGGTAGGCGCCGTCGTCGGCGGTGTTGCCGTACCAGGGGTAGTAGAACGCCGAGACGCGCACCGCGGCCTGGGCACAGGCAGGCAGGCACAGCGCGACGAGCACGGACAGGAGGAGGCGCCGCATGGAGGCAAGCGCATCATCCTCGCCCGGCCGGACGCGCTCAATGGGCCGTTCGGCCCGATCTAAGCGGACCGCGGCCTACGGGCTATCGGGCGTCGGCGCTCTCCGCGTACCCGCGCGGCGGCCGGGAAACTCAGTCGGGACGGCGAGATTTGAACTCGCGACCTTCGGTCCCCCAGACCGACGCGCTAACCAGGCTGCGCCACGTCCCGCGACCCCCGCACGGTACCAAGCCGCCGGCGGATCAGCCCATCTCGATCTGCACGGGCACGCCCATCCGGCCGAGCTGGCGCAAATGGTTCTGGTGCGAGCGCAGCGCCGCCCGCAGCGTCGGGTGCACCGTGTAGCGGACGCCGTGGCGCCGCGCGTTTCGCGCGACGATCTCGGCGATCCGCGGGTAGTGCGTGTGCGCCACGCGCGGGAACAGGTGGTGCTCGATCTGGAAGTTGAGCCCGCCCAGCAGCCATGTCACGACCGGGTTGCGCGGGCAGAAGTCGACCGTCGTCTCGACCTCGTGCACCGCCCATGCGCGCTTCTCGGCCGCCACCTGCTCGGCCGTGGTGAACGACGCCTCCTCGACGCAGTGGGCGAGCTGGAAGATCGTGGCGGTGACCAGCCCGGTCGACAGCGCGAACGCGGCGTAGCCGATCAGCACGACCCACCAGGGGTAGACGAGGAGCGGAGCGACCACCGCCCAGCCGACGAAGACCGCCTTGCCGGCGACGAGGCCGACCAGGTCCCAGCCGCGCGGCACGTGCAGTGCGCTCCGCGCGATGCGGCCGCGGACGAGCGCCGCCGCATCGGCGCCGGTCTGCCACCGGATCACCATCAGGCTGTAGAGCGGCCAGATGTACAGGTGCTGCAGCCGGTACCACGGCCGCGGCTCCTGGCTCGGCATCAGCCGCGCGAACGGCGTCTGGTTGACGTCGTCGTCGTAGCCGTCGACGTTCGTGTACGTGTGGTGGGCGACGTTGTGCTTCACGCGCCACGTGTAGCTCGAGATCCCGAGCAGTGCGTCCGCCGTCCAGCCCATCAGGTGGTTGGAGCGCCGCGAGCCGAAGTACGCGCCGTGGTTCGCGTCGTGCTGCACGCAGAAGCCGATCAGCATCGCCGCGGCGCTCAGCCCCGCCAGGGAGAGAACCTCGAGCGCGACGCCCGGCCGGACGACGATCAGGGACGTCCACGACACGGCGAACAGCGCGAACGCGACCGCGGTCTTCGCGTACAGCCGCAGCCGCCCCCGCCGCCGCACGCCCGGCGCCGCCAGGTACTCGTCGACCTCGCGCCTCGTCTCCGCGATGAACGCGCCGCCCGGCGCGAACGAGAGCTTCTCGGAGACGGCGGTCAGAGCCCGCCGCGGCTGTTGAACGTGAGCAGCTTCATCTCCGTCATCTCCTCGATCGCGTACCGCAGACCCTCTCTGCCCGCGCCGGAGCTCTTCACACCGCCGTACGGCATGTGGTCGACGCGGAACGTCGAGACGTCGTTCACCATCAGGCCGCCCACCTCGATCTCGTCGAAGGCGCGGTCGATCACCCGCAGGTCGTTGGTGAAGAGGCCGCCCTGCAGCCCGAACTCGGAGTCGCCGGCGGCGCGGATCGCCTCGCGGACGTCGCCGTAGCGGTAGACGCCCACGAGCGGCGCGAACGCCTCCTCGCACGACACCTTCATGTCCTCGCGCAGGTCGACGAGCACGGTCGGCTCGATCGTGTTGCCCTCGCGGCCGCCGCCGGTGAGCACCCGGGCGCCGGCGTCGACGGCCTCGGCGAGCCACGCCTCGACGCGGTCGGCCGCCTCGGTGTCGATCAGCGGCCCGATGTCGGTCGCGTCGTCGAGCGGGTCGCCGATCACGAGCCCCTTGAACCGCTCCGCGAGCTCCTCGGCGAACCCGTCCAGCGACTCGTGCGCGTACACGCGCTGCACGGAGATGCACGTCTGGCCCGACTGGACGGTGGCGCCCCAGGCGATCCGCTCGGCGGCGTAGTCGCGGTCGGCGTCCTCGTGCACGATCACGGCCGCGTTGCCGCCCAGTTCCAGCGTCACCCGCTTGCGGCCGGCGCGCGGCTTCATCGCCCAGCCGACGGCCGGGCTGCCGGTGAAGGTGAGCAGCTTGATCCGGTCGTCCTCGACGAGCGGCGACGCGTCGGCGACGCTCGACGGCACGACGGCGAACCCGTCCTCCGGCCAGCCGGCCTCCAGCACGATCTCGGCCAGCTTGAGCGCGCTCACCGGCGTCTGGCTCGCAGGCCGCACCACGATCGGGCAGCCGGCGGCGAGCGCCGGCGCGACCTTGTGCGCGACCAGGTTGAGCGGGAAGTTGAACGGGGTGATCCCCGCGATCGGCCCGAGCGGGACGCGGCGCACCTGGGCGGTGCGGCCGTCGAGGCCCGGCAGCCAGTCGAGCGGCACGAGCTCGCCGTAGATGCGCTTCGACTCCTCGGCCGCGATCCGGAACGTGAAGACGGCGCGGTCGACCTCGCCGCGCGAGATCTTGATCGGCTTGCCCGCCTCCGCCGCGAGCGTCTCGGCGAGCTCGTCGCGGCGCGCGGCGATGCCCTCGCTGATCCGCTTCAGCACCTCCTCGCGCTTCCACGACGGCAGCTTGCGCGTCGTGTCGAAGGCGCGCACCGCGAGGTCGATCGCCCGCTCGACGTCGGCGCGGCTCGCACGCCTGATCGTGGCCACCGGTGCGCCGTCGTAGGGGCTGCGCACCTCGTAGGCGTCCCCGCCCCGCAGCGTCTCACCGCCGACGACGGCCCCGTACTCCGTCACCTCGCTGATCGCCAATTCGCTCACCTCACCCGTGTCGAGAGTCGGCATCGATCGCCGTCTACCCCAACCGTAGCGGGTGGACGAGAGAGGACGGTGGGGTCCCTAACCCCCCAGTGGTCGCTTGCCGGGACCCCACCGGCCTTGTCCACTGAGACGACGCGAACCCGAAACGGTTTGTCAACCCGTCAGCCGGCGGTACAGCCGGTCGACGAGGTCGGGCATCTCCTCGAGCCGCTCGGTGATCGCCCGCAGGCGGTACTCGCGGAAGAACTCCGGCTCGACCCCCAGCGCGCCGGACAGCGTCTCGACCACCTCGTTCGACGGGACGGGCCGGTTGCCGTGCACCAGGTGGTTCAGGTAGCCGGCCGAGAGGTCGGTCTTCGCGGCGAGGGCGCGGTAGGTCACGCCGGACTCCTCCATCAGCCGCTCGACCGAGGGGCCGAACGGCTCCGAGCTGTACTTGCGGCGGCGAGGGGGCATCAGTCGGGAAGGTCCTTGCCCAGGTCGGCAACGGCTACACGTGCCTCTTCACCCGTCTTGCGGTCGCGCACGTCGACCTTGCCGTCCTCGAGCGTCTTGCGGCCGACGGTGACGCGAATCGGCAGGCCGATCAGGTCGGCGTCGGCGAACTTCTCCCCCGCCCGCTGGTCGCGATCGTCGAGCAGCACCTCGTAGCCGGCGTCGGAGAGGACGGTCGCCGCCTCCAGCGCCTGCTCGTCGACACCGGGGAGCGCCACCACGTGCACGTCGTAGGGCGCGATCGCGCGCGGCCAGACGATCCCGTGCTCGTCGTGGCCCTGCTCGACCGCCGCCGCCACGATCCGGCCGGGGCCGATGCCGTACGAGCCCATCAGGATCGGCTTCTCCTTGCCGTCCTCGTCGAGGTACGTCGCGTTCATCGGCTTCGTGTAGCGGGTGCCGAGCTTGAAGATGTGCCCCACCTCGATCGCGGTCTGGAAGCGCAGCCGGCCGCCGCAGCGAGGACACGTGTCGCCCTCGGCCGACTCGCGGATGTCGGCGATCGTCGCCTGGAAGTCGCGCCCGTGCTCCACGCCCCGGAGGTGCCAGCCGGTGCGGTTCGCGCCCGCGACGAACTGCCCCTCGCGGAGCGCCTCGTCGGCGACGATCGGGCCGGAGAAGCCGACCGGGCCGAGCGAGCCGGGCTCGGCGCCGAACGCGGCGCGGATCTCGTCCTCGGTCGCCGGCCGGACGTCCTGCTTCAGCACCGCCGCGAGCTTCGCCGTCTCCAGGCGGTCGTCGCCGCGCACGAGCGCCAGCACCACCGTGCCGTCGCCGCTGACCACCGGCATCGCCTTCGAGGTCGCGGCCGGGTCGATCCCCAGGAACGCCGCGAGCGACTCGATCGTCGTCGACCCGGGCGTCTCGACCTCCTCGGGCACGTCGAGCCGCGGCGGGAACTCGGGCGCGCGCGGGATGCCGCGCGCGATCTCGAGGTCGGCCGCGTAGTCGCCGTTCTCGCAGGTGACCAGGGTGTTCTCGCCGGATCCGGAGGGCGCCAGATAGTCCACGGACTCGCTCCCGCCCATCATTCCGGATTCGGCCTGGACGGCGTGCACCTCCAGGCCGCAGCGCTCGAAGATCCGGTCGTACGCGCGGCCGTGCGCGCGGAAGCTGACGTCCAGCCCGGCCTCGTCGCGGTCGAACGAGTAGGAGTCCTTCATGATGAACTCGCGCACCCGCAGGAGCCCGCCGCGCGGCCGCGGCTCGTCCCGGTCCTTCGTCTGGAAGTGGTACCAGGCCTGCGGCAGCTGCCGGTAGCTCTGGATCTCGAGCGCGTGGAACGCGAACGTCTCCTCGTGCGTCAGCGGCAAGACGAAACGCCGGCCGGTGCGGTCGGTGACGTGGAAGATCTCCGGGATCCGGTCGCGCCCGGTCTGCTCCCAGAGCTCCACGGGCGTCAGCACCGGCGCCAGCCACTCCTGGGCGCCGATCGCGTCCATCTCCTCGCGCACGATCTGCTCGACCTTGCGATGCACGCGCCAGCCGAGCGGCAGCAGCGTCCACAGCCCCGCCGACACCTGGCGCATGAAGCCGCCGCGCACGAGCAGCTTGTGGCTCGC
The DNA here is from genome assembly GCA_036380895.1 of Gaiellaceae bacterium. GTDB lineage: Bacteria > Actinomycetota > Thermoleophilia > Gaiellales > Gaiellaceae > PALSA-600. Next base: position 27,630 of record DASVDV010000013.1, read on the forward strand.
CGCCTCGGCGTCCGCCGGGGCGTCGCGGAGCGTCGGGAACCAGAGCTGCGAGGCGCGCACGATCATCGTTGTCCGGTGAGGCTACCGGCGCGCGTCCGCGCGCGCCGCAGGTGCTATTCGAGCGGGATGGCGGACGCCTCTGCCATGGCGAGCGCGGCCGGCTTCGCCATCTTCAGGCGCTTCGGACGGAACATCCCGTCGGCGATCCACTGGTCGATCTCGCGGAAGAGCTCGTCGACGAGGATCTCCGACGAGACCTTCTTCAGCACGCGCCCGTGCGCGTAGATGAAGCCGACGTCGCGGCCGCCGGCGATGCCGAAGTCGGCGTCGCCGCTCTCCCCCGGCCCGTTGACGGCGCAGCCGAGCACGGCCACCTCGAACGCCTGCGGGTAGGCGCGGAGCCGCTCCTCGACCTCCTCGGCGAGGATGTGCACGCCGACGTTGTCGCGGCCGCACGACGGGCAGGCGATCATCACCGGGCCGCGCTCGCGCAGCCCGAGCGCCTTCAGGATCTCGAACGCCGTCTTCGGCTCCTCGACCGGGTCGGCCGAGAGCGAGACGCGGATCGTGTCGCCGATCCCCTCGGCGAGCAGCGTGCCGATGCCGACCGCGCTCTTGATCGAGCCGGCGAAGACGGTGCCGGCCTCGGTGACGCCCAGGTGGAGCGGGTACGGCACCTTCTCCGAGAGCAGACGGTAGGCGCGGATCATCGTCGGCACGTGGCTCGACTTGACCGAGATCTTGAAGTCGCGGTAGTCGAGCGACTCGAGCAGACGCACCTCCTCGAGCGCCGCCTCCACGAGCGCCTCGGCCTGATCCTTGTGGGCCAGGTCCTCCAGGTGCTTCGGCAGCGAGCCCGAATTGGCGCCGATCCGCATCGGGATGCCCTTCGCCTTCGCGGCGCGGACGACCTCGGCGACCTTGTCGGGCCCGCCGATGTTGCCGGGGTTGATGCGGACGGCGGCGACGCCCTGCGCGATCGCCTTCAGCGCGAGCGAGGCGTTGAAGTGGATGTCGGCGATGATCGGCACCGGCGAGAAGCGCACGATCTTGCTGAGCGCCTCGGCGTCCTCGGTCTTCGGGACGGCGACGCGCACGATCTCGCAGCCGGCGCTCGCCAGCGCCGCGATCTGCGCCGTGGTCGCGGGCACGTCGTGCGTCTTCGTCGTGGTCATCGACTGGACGACGACGGGGGCCCCGCCGCCCACCTGGACGTCCCCGACCTTGACGAAGCGCTCGCTGGCCATCGCTTCGTAGGTTATCCGCCCAGGTTGCGCAGGTCGTTGTTGAGGCCGATGTACATGACGACGGCGAGCAGCGCGAGGCCGACGACCGAGTAGCGGATGTAGACGCCCTGGCGGAACGTGCGGCCCCGCAGCTTCTCGACGAGCGCGATCAGGATGTGGCCGCCGTCGAGCGGCAGCAGCGGCAGCAGGTTCAGCAGTCCGAGCGCCAGGCTGATCAGCCCGAGCACGCCGAGGAACTGCCGCACGCCGTCGCGCCAGGCCTGCTGCGAGGCGCGGACGATGCCGACCGTGCTCGACACCTGGTTCGTGTCGCGCCCGCGGGCGAGGTGGGCGATCCCGACGACGGTGTCGCGCGTCACGCCCCAGGTGGTGCCGAGCGCGTTCCGGAACGCGGCGCCGGGCGCCTGGCCGGGGCCGGAGCGGGCGACGATCTCGACGCCGATCCGGTAGGCGCCCCCGTCCAGCCGCGCGCTCAGCGGGCCGATCTTCACGCGCCGTCCGTGCCGGTCGACCGTCATCGTGAACGGCTTGCCCGCGGTGGCGCGGATGCGGCCGGTGACCTGGTCGGCGCTGACGGGCCGGCCGCCGATCGCGACGATCGTGTCGCCGGCGTGCAGGTGCGCGGCCGCCGCGGGCGTCCCCTTCACGACACCGGCGATCGTGCGCGTCGACTCCACCGACGAGACCATGAACAGGCCCGTGAAGAGCACGATCGCGAAGACGAGGTTGATCGCGGGCCCGGCGGAGATCACGACGAGCCGGCGCCAGGTGTCCTGCCGCCAGTAGGCGTCGGACGCGAGCGCCATGTCGAGCTCCTGCCAGGCACGACTCTCCCCGAGGTCGGGCTCCAGCTCCGCGCAGGCCGCGCGCGCCGCGTCGTCGTCTTCCGCCTCCAGGGCGACGTCGAGCCGGGCGAGGGGCGCGCGCAGCCGCTCCTGGTCGGCCGGGGAGAGCAGCTTGCGCAGCTCGCCCGCCGACGGGCGGTTCATCCCGGGGATCTTCACGTAGCCGCCCAGCGGGATCGAGCCGATCCCGTACTCGACGCCGCGCCGCACCCGCTTGACGAGCGGCGGGCCGAAGCCGAGGTAGAACTTCCGCGGCGTCATGCCCACCGCGCGGGCCGCGACGAAGTGGCCCGCCTCGTGGATCAGCACGAGCACGGCCAGGCCGACGATCGCCGCGAGGAGGCTCAGACAGCCACCTCTTCCACCAGCGCGCGGGCGCGACGGTCGGCCTCGCGCAGCTCGCCGAGATCGCGCGCGGGCGCGCCGTCGACGCGGCCGAGGGCGTCCTCGGTGAGCGCGGCGATGTCGAGGAAGCCGATCCGACCCTCCAGGAAGGCGGCGACAGCGACCTCGTTCGCGGCGTTGAACGCGCATGGGTAGGTGCCGCCGCGCTCGCCGGCCTCGCGGGCGAGCGCCAGCATCCGGAACGTCTCGGTGTCCGGCTCGAAGAACTCGAGCGGCCCGGCCGTCAGGTCGAGCGGCGGGATCGGCGTCGCCGTGCGGTCGGGATAGGTGAGCGCGTAGGAGATCGGCACCCGCATGTCCGGGTACCCGAGGTGGGCGATCGTTGCACCGTCGGCGAAGCGGACGAGCCCGTGCACGATCGAGGGCGGGTGCACGACCACCTCGATCCGCTCGTACGGCACGCCGAAGAGGAAGTGCGCCTCGATCACCTCGAGCCCCTTGTTGGCGAGCGTCGCGGAGTCGATCGTGATCTTCGCCCCCATGTTCCAGGTCGGGTGGGCGAGCGCGTCCTCACGCGTGACGTCGGCGAGCTCGTCGCGGCTGCGGCCGCGGAAGGGGCCGCCGCTGGCGGTGACGATCAGGCTCTGCGGCTCGCCGAGCTTCGCGCACTGGAAGAGCGCCGAGTGCTCGCTGTCGACCGGGATCAGCGCGCCCCCGCCGCGCTCGCGCGCGGCGAGCGCGAGGTCGCCGGCCGCGACGAGGCTCTCCTTGTTCGCGAGCGCGAGCGTCACCCCACTCTCGAGCGCCCACATGGTGGCGGGCAGGCCGGCGAAGCCGACGGTGGCGTTCAGGACGACGTCGGGCTCGGCCCGCTCGAGCAGCCCGGTCGGGTCGCCGCCCACCTGCGTGTGCGGCGCGAGCCCGTCGATCGGCGTGGAGCCGGACGTGGCCGCGACCAGCTCGAGGTCGTCGTGCGCGGCGATCACCTCGAGCGCCTGACGCCCGATCGACCCCGTGGCGCCGAGGAGCGCGATCCGCTTCACGCAGCACAGTGTGCCGACGGACCGGCCGGCCGCCGCCGAGGGGACGGCGGTCGGCGCGGCCATCGGCACGAGAGCCAGGGTACGGAGCGCCGTGTGAATCTCCCGTTACGCTCGCCCGGTGGCTGCCTCGCTTCATGAGCCGTACCCGCCCGATCTCGCGGACGATCCGCCGGAGCTCGGCCTCCCCGGCGAGCCGCGGCTGGAGCTCGGCGGGGGAGTCGTGCGGGGCGACCTCGTCGGTCGGTCGCTGCGCACGCTCGACCTGACGGACGTGCGCGTCGAGCCCGCCGACTGGGCGAACCTGCGCGCGCCGAGGGCCGCCTGGTCGAGGGTGGAGCTGCGCGAAGTGCGCCTGACGGGCGCGGAGCTCGGGGAGTCGACGCTGCGGGACGTGGCCTTCGCCGGTTGCCGCCTCGACCTGACGGCGCTCCGTGCGGCGCGGCTGGAGCGGGTCGTGTTCGCCGACTGCCGGTTGGAGGAGCTCGATCTGTACGGCGCGAAGCTCGTCGACGTGCGCTTCGACCGGTGCGGGCTGCGGGAGGCGACGGTCTCCGGCGCGACGTTCGAGCGCTGCGAGCTGCGCGGCTGCGACCTGGCGGGTCTGCGCGGAGTCGAGCACCTGGCGGGCGTCCGCATGACGTGGGACGACGTGCTCGCGAACGCACCGGTGTTCGCCGGCGCGCTCGGCATCGAGCTCGTCGACTGACGCAAGTGACCTGTCAACGAGCATTCGCGAGCGTGTGCCACAACGCGCGCAAGGTTCTCCACCGACGTGTAACGGAAGTGAGACCGTGCGCCGCAAACGCTGCGCCGGGGCCAAACCCGGGGTCAGACCCGGGTCTGACCCCGGTTTTGCGCCGAAGCGAAACAATCGTGTGCCGACTTCGAAAACGGTCGGCGTGCCGCCGCCTTTCGCGAGCGCCCGAGCTCGCCGGGGTGCCGAGCAACTGCCAGCCATCACGTCTGTCGCACCGGTCCGAACACCCATGCGAGATCGAAAGCGTCGAAGGGGTGGCTTCGGGAGGGGAACCGAAGGTGCCCCTCCCGACGGCTACGCGTGCCCGAAGGCGGCCAAGCAGTAGTACGCGGCCGGGGCGGCGAAGAGGAACGCGTCGAGGCGGTCGAGCATGCCGCCGTGGCCGCCGAGGAGCGTGCCCGAGTCCTTGACGCCCGCGTCGCGCTTCAGCAGCGACTCGAACAGGTCACCGACCGGCGCAGCGACCGCGATCACGACCCCGAGCACGATCGACTCGCCGATCGTCAGGAAGTCCTGCTTGTAGAGCGCCACGAACGCGACGAAGATCGTCGCGGCCGTGCCGAACAGCAGCCCCTCCCACGTCTTGCCGGGCGACGTGGACGGCGCCAGCTTGTGCCGGCCGAGCAGCTTCCCGCCCGCATAGGCGAACGTGTCGCCCGCCCACACCGCGAGCAGCACCGTGAACAGCGCCAGCCGGCCGTGGTCGGGCAGCTCGCGCAGCAGGATCAGGAAGCCCAGGCCGACCCCGACCCAGATCGTCCCCATCACGGTCGCGCTGATCGCGATCGTCGACGCCGTCCGCGTCTCGGCGAGCGCCTTCAGGAAGAACGCGAGCGCCAGCGCGCACAGCGCGCCGCCGAGCAGCCAGCGCACCCCGCCCGTCTCCGCGCCCAGAAGCGCGAGGCCGGCGCCGATCCACCCCGCCGGCGCCAGCGGCCGCAGCTTCCGCGAGAGCAGCCAGAACTCGTGCAGCGACACCGCGACGGCGATCGCGACCAGCGCGAACACCCACCAGCCGCCGAGGTAGACGACGCCCAGCACGATCGGAAGGCCGATCGCGGCGACCAGCAGCCGGGACACGGTGTTCGACATCGCTGCTAGCTGCGGCCGCCGAAGCGACGGCGCCGCTGCGCGTAGTCGGCGAGCGCGGCACGGAGGTCGCGGCCGTCGAAGTCGGGCCACAGCTTGTCGACGAACACGAGCTCCGTGTACGCGATCTGCCAGAGCAGGAAGTTCGAGATCCGCAGCTCGCCGCTCGTCCGGATCAGGAGATCCGGGTCGGGCAGCTCCGCGTTGTAGAGGTTCGCCGCGAAGACGTTCTCGTCGATCTCGTGCGGGTCGACGCCGCTCTCGACGATCCGCCGGGCCGCCTCGACCAGCTCCGCGCGACCGCCGTAGTCGAACGCCACCCACAGGTTGAGCCGCGTGTTCAGGCCGGTGCGGTCCTCCATCGCCTCCATGCGCCGCCGCAGATCCTCCGGCGCCCGGTCGCGCCGGCCGATGAACCTCACCCGCACGCCCTGCTCGGCCAGATCGGGCAGCTCGCGCTCGATCGTCTCGGCGAAGATCTCCATCAGCGCGTCCACCTCCTCCTGCGGCCGCGACCAGTTCTCCGTCGAGAACGCGAACACCGACAGGTCGTGGATGCCGACGTCGATCGCCGCCTCCACGATGTGCCGCACCCGCCGCGCACCCGCGCGGTGCCCCGCCGCCGGCGGCAGGTTGCGCCGCCGCGCCCAGCGGCCGTTCCCGTCGAGGATGATCGCGACCGAGCCGGCGACCTCCGGAAGGTCGACCTCGGGCAGGGGCCGCACCCGCCGCAGCGTCCGGAAGCGCGACAGGAGCTTCGTCGACGGGAACGCCATTCAGACTTCCATGATGTCGGCTTCCTTGCGCTTCAGCAGCTCGTCGATCCGAGCGACGTGCTCGTCGGTGAGCTTCTGCACGCGCGCCTCCGCCGCCCGCTCCTCGTCGTCGCCGGTGTCTCCGTTCCGGACGAGCTCCTCGAGGTGCCGGATCGCGTCGCGGCGCACGTTCCGCACCGCCACACGCCCTTCCTCCGCCATCTGCCGCACCACCTTGACGAGATCCTTGCGCCGCTCCTCGGTCAGCTGCGGGATCGGCAGCCGGATCAGCTTGCCGTCGTTCGACGGCGTCAGGCCCAGGTCGGACTCCTGGATCGTCTTCTCGATCTGCTTGATCGAGCCGGGGTCGAACGGCTGGATCGTCAGCATCCGCGGCTCCGGCGCGCCGATCGTGGCGAGGTTCTTCAGCGGCGTCGGGGTGCCGTAGTAGTCGACCTGCACGCGGTCGAGCAGCGCCGGGGTCGCCCGGCCGGTGCGCACCGAGTTGAAGTGCTCGTGCGTCGACTCGACGGACTTGTCCATACGGTCGGTCGCGTCGCGGATGAGGTCTTCGATCACCGGTCGCCTCCTTGGTCGTCCTGGGACGAGATGATGGTGCCGACGCGGGCACCCTGCACGACGCGCCCGACGTTGCCGGGTGCGAGCTCGAACACGTGGATGGGCAGGTCGTTGTCCATGCAGAGCGAGAGCGCGGTCGTGTCCATCACCTTCAACCCTCGCTCGATCGCCTGCAAGTGGGTGAGGCGCCGGATCAGCGTCGCGGTCGGGTTGGTGCGCGGGTCGCCGTCGAGCACGCCCTCCACCCCGTTCTTCGCCATCAGGATCGCCTCCGCGCCGATCTCGAGCGCCCGCAGCGCCGCGGCCGTGTCGGTGGTGAAGAACGGGTTGCCGGTGCCGGCCGCGAAGATCACGACCCGTCCCTTCTCCAGGTGCCGCACCGCGCGGCGGCGGATGTACGGCTCCGCCACCTCCTGCACCTCGATCGCCGACAGCACCCGCGTGTCGGCGCCGTGCCGCTCGAGCGCCTCCTGCACCGCAAGCGCGTTCAGCACGGTGGCGAGCATCCCCATGTAGTCGCCGGTGGCGCGGTCCATGCCCTCGGCGGCCGCGGCCATGCCGCGGTAGATGTTGCCTCCGCCGACGACGAGCGCCAGCTCGATGCCGGTGGCGCGCACCTGGACCAGCTCGCGCGCGAGAGTGTCGACGGTGCCCGCGTCCAGCCCGTAGTCGCGCGAGCCCATCAGGGCCTCGCCGGAGAGCTTCAGCAGGACGCGCCGGAACGCGCTGGTCGTCATCTAGGAGACGCTGAACCAGGCCCAGTCGAGGAGCTCGACGCCGCGCTCCTTCAACACCTGGCCGACCGACGCCGTCGACTCGTCGGGCCGGTACCACGTCTGCTCGCTGAGCACCGACTCGGCGTAGAAGCGCTTGTTCAGCATCCCTTCCACGATCTTCTCGCGCACGTTCTCGGGCTTGCTCCGCACCTCGTCGGAGTTCTCGAGGATCGCCCGCTCGGCCGCGACCAGGTCGGCGGGCACCTCGTCGCGGCTCCCGTAGGTGGGCCGGGCGAACGTGAGGTGCAGCGCCAGGCTCCGCGCGGCCGCCTCGTCGCCGCCGGCGGTGCGGACGATCGCGCCGACCTTGTTCGCCGGCGCGTGCACGTAGAACGAGAGGCGCTCGTCGCCGCTCGCGTCGAGCCGCTTCGCGCCGACGACCTGGATGTTCTCGCCGAGCCGCGCGGCCAGCTCGACCCGCTCGCTCTCGAGCGTGGCCGGGTCGCCGCCCTCGAACGCGGTCTCGAGCACCTTGTCGGCGTACGCGAGGAAGTCGTCGTTGTTCGAGACGGGCTCGGTCTCGCAGCCGACGGCGGCGATCGCGCCGACGGCGCCGTCGACCTTCACGCCGACCTTGCCCTCGCTGGTGGCGCGGTCGGCGCGCTTGGCGGCCGACGCCATGCCCTTCTCGCGCAGCAACCGGACGGCCGCGTCGAAGTCGCCGTCGGCGTCCTGCAGCGCGCGCTTGCAGTCCATCATCCCTGCGCTCGTCGCGTCGCGCAGCTGCTTCACCAGCGCAGCCGAGATCTCGGTCACGCGCTCTCCTCCTCGGTCGTCTCGGTCGTCTCGGGCGTCTCCGGAGTCTCGACCGCCGGCTCGGCGGCGGTCTCGGCGGGCACCTCGGCGGTCGTCTCACCCTGGGCGGCCACCTCGAACTCGGGCGCCTCGGCCGCCTCGGCGGCCGCGGGCTCCTCGGCCGGAGCGGCGGCGGGCGCCTGCTCGGCCGCCTGGCGGCGGCCGCCGCCGCGGAGCTCGCCCGGCGCGACCCGCTGCTTGCCGGCCTCGATGCCGTCCGCGATCGCCTTCACGATCAGCGAGCACGAGCGGATCGCGTCGTCGTTCCCCGGGATGACGAACTCGGCCTCGTCGGGGTCGCAGTTCGTGTCGACGAGCGCGATCACCGGCAGCCCCAGCCGCTTCGCCTCGCGCACCGCGAGCTGCTCCTTGCGCAGGTCGACGATGAACACGGCGTCCGGCTGGCGGCGCATGTCGGCGACGCCGCCCAGGTTCGACTCGAGCTTCTCGAGCTCGGCTTCCATCGAGATCCGCTCCTTCGCCGGCAGCAGGTCGAGCTGCGCCTCCTGCTTCAGCGAGCGCAGCTCGTGCAGCCGCTGGATCCGGTCGGAGATCGTGCGCCAGTTCGTCAGCAGGCCGCCCAGCCAGCGGTGGCTGACGTACGGCATGCCGACGCGCTTCGCCTGCGCCTCGACCGCGTCCTGCGCCTGCTTCTTCGTGCCGACGAACAGCACGGAGCCGCCGCGCTCGGCGATGCCGCGCGCGAAGGCGTGCGCGTCGTCGAGCAGCGACTGCGTCTGCTGCAGATCGATGATGTAGATCCCCCCGCGCTCGGTGAAGATGAAGCGCTTCATCTTCGGGTTCCAGCGGCGGGTCTGGTGGCCGAAATGCACTCCGGCCTCCAGCAGCTCTTTCATGGAGACGACGGGCATGCGAGCCCCTTTCACGGTTGAGAGATGGAGATGTGCAGCCGGTGGGCGCATCCGTGGAGACCGGCTCGCAGCGAGCCGGCCACCGCCACGGCGCGGAATCCACCGGGGAGGAGGGACGAGTACGGCCTGCATCGTACCGGCCGCGGGCCGAAATCCGTTGCAGATCCGTGGAGGCGGCTCACGCGAGGCGGCCGGCTGTCTCGGCGCTCGGCGCCGAGCTGCGCACCCGCGGCTGGGACCTGGCCCTCGAGATCGTGCAGGAGGGTCTGCGAGACGACACGATCCCGTCGCTGGGACGCCTCGGCCGGATCGCGCAGCTCGGCGACATGCCGACCTTCGTGGCCGAGCTCGGGCGCGAGGTGGAGCAGCCGGCGCCCGACCGGATGCGCGTCGGCGGCCCGCTCGCCGCGATCGCCCGCGACCACGCCCGCAACCGCGAGGCGCTCGGCTTCGCCCCGCGCGAGGTGGTGACCGAGCTGCTGCTGATGCGGCGCGTGCTGTGGCGGTTCGTGGCCGAGCAGGGGCGCGTGCTGGGCGGCGGCGACGTGCTCGAGGTGGAGCGCCGCCTGAACGACACGATCGACCGGATCGTCGTCGAGTCCGTGGTCGCCTACTTCGACCGCGCGACCTCGGAGCTGGCCGAGCAGGCGCGCCGCGACCCCCTGACCGGGCTGCTCAACCACCAGGCCTTCTCGGACGTGCTGGCCCGCGAACTCGCCCGCGCCGAGCGCTACCGGCACGGGCTGACGCTCGTCTTCTTCGACCTCGACCGGTTCAAGGAGATCAACGACACGCTCGGACACGTCGAGGGCGACCGGGTGCTGCACCGGATCGCCAACCTGGCGCGCTCGATGCTGCGCGGCTCCGACGTCGCCGGCCGGATGGGCGGCGACGAGTTCGCCGTGCTGCTGCTGGAGTCGGGCGAGCACGCCGGCCGCCGCTTCGTGCTGCGCCTGCACCGCGCCGTCGACGAGCTGCGCCTGCGCGGCGAGCTGCCGCGTGCGTTCGGCCTCAGCGCCGGCACCGCCCACTATCCCGACGAGGCAGCCGACGGCGAGGCCCTGCTGCGGCTCGCCGACTCGCGCCAGTACGAGGCGAAGGGCTAGTCGCGAAGCGCGGCCGCCAGGTCGGCCGGCAGCTCGGAGCGCACGTGCACGCGCTCGCCGCCGAACGGATGCGGGAACGCGAGCTCGGCCGCGTGCAGGAACTGCCGCGAGAGCGCCGGGTCGGGCACGCCGTAGACCGGGTCGCCGAGCACCGGCAGGTCGATCGCCGCCAGGTGCACGCGGATCTGGTGCATCCGCCCCGTCTCGAGCCGGACGCGCAGCAGGGCGCGGTCGTCCCACAGCCGCTCGACCTCGAAGTGCGTGACTGCGTCGCGCGGCGTGTCCGTCTCGAGCGAGACGCGCGTCGGGTCGTCGCGGTCGCGGCCGATCGGCGCCTCGATCCGTCCCGTGCGCGAGCGCGGCCGCCCGCGCACGAGCGCGAGGTACGTCCGCTCGAGGGCGCGTCTGCGGACGAGCAGCCCGAGGCGGCGGTGGGCCTCCTCCGAGCGGGCGACGACGAGCAGCCCGGAGGTGTCGCGGTCGAGCCGGTGGACGATCCCGGGCCGCTCGGGGTCGCCGCCGGCGATCTCGCCGGCGAGCGCATCGACGAGCGTCCCGGCCGTGTGACCCGCGCCCGGGTGGACGATCAGGCCGGCCGGCTTGTCGACCACCAGCAGGTGCTCGTCCTGCCAGAGCACCGGCGGCCGCGGCGGCGGCTCGACGGCGGGGGCCCCGTCCTCCTCGGGCACCTCCAACTCCTCGCCGCCCGCGAGGCGGTAGCTCTTCGCCCGCGCCTCGCCGTCGACCAGCGTGCCCGCACCCACCGCGCGCTCGGCGGCGGCGCGCGAGCCGAGATGCGCGGCCAGGAAGCGGTCGAGCCGCTCGCCGGCCGCCTCGCCCGGGACGGTGAGGCGCACTATCTGGCGGCGACGTCGAGCGGGCGCCGCGGCGCGCGCGGCGCGCGGTCGGTCGCGACCAGCGCCGCGAGCAGGATCGCGACGCCGATGACGATGAAGCTGTCGGCCAGGTTGAACGCGGGCCAGTAGCGGAAGTCGATGAAGTCGGTGACGTGCCCGAGCCGGATCCGGTCGACGAGGTTCGAGAGGCTGCCGCCGATCAGCAGCCCCAGCGCGGCCGGCAGCACCGGGTGGCGCGCGCCGGAGCGCGCGAAGAAGACGACCATCCAGACGACGGCGATGCCCGTGACGACGGTGACGGCCGCGGTCGCGCTCGAGAACAGCCCGAACGCGATCCCGGAGTTCTGGACGTGGTGGATCGAGAGCGGTCCGAGCACGTGCACGGCCTCGTCGAGCGACAGCTCGTGCGTCACCACCCGCTTCGTCACCTGGTCGGCCAGCACGGCCGCGAGCGCGACGACGGCGAGCCCCGCCCACTGCAGCGGCCCGGCGGCGAGCGAGCGCTCCGCGACCGAGACCGGCGCCAGCCCGTTCGTCGCCGAGCCGACCCGGACGTCCGGACGCGCGGGCTGCGCCGTCCCTCTCGGCTCCGCCACGTCTACGCCTATGCCTTCCGCTGATCGTCGATGCAGAGCGAGGCCCACGGGATCGCCCGCAGGCGCTCCTCGCCGATCGGCTTGCCGCACATCTGGCAGGTGCCGTAGGTGCCGTCGTCGAGACGGCGCAGCGCCGCGTCGATCTGGCCGAGCGTCTGGCGCGCGCCCTCCTCCAGGCCCTCGTCGAGCTCACGGTCGAAGGTGGCGCTGGCCATGTCGCCGAGGTGATTGTCCGTGCCGCGGCCGCCGACCTCGCCGAGCTCGTCCTCGAGCGCGCCCGGGTTCTCGCCTTCCAGGAAGGCGACGGAGTGCGTCAGCCTGGCGCGCTCCGCCTCGAGCAGCTGCCGGAACTCCTCGGTGTCGATCGTCGTCACATCCGTCCTTTCGGTCGCCGCGAGCTCATGCCCGCCACGCCGGTTTTCTCCGGCGCCGCGGAGCCGGAAACGGCTACCCGGCCGCGAGAGCTCGGTCTCCGAACGGTAGCGCTAATCGCCCCAGGCGAACTCCCGCGCCTCGCCGGCGGGAGGCTCCGGGAGCGCCGGCGGCGCCTGCTCCGGCCCGGCCGGCTCGCCGGCGCCCTCGTCTCTGCCCTCGTGACCCTTGATCACCTGGAACTCGCGCGTGTCCGAGCGCTTCGGCCAGTGCTCGTCGGGCGACGCAGGCGGCAGCGTCGGCACGGCCGGGCGCTCCTCGGCGGCCGGCGGCAGCACGGCCGGCCCGGACGGCTCCGCCGCCTGTGCGGCGGCAGGCTCGGCGGGGGCGGCCGGCTCCGCGACCCGGCTCTCCACGACCATCCCGAGGGCGGCGCGCAGCAGCGACTCGACGCGGCGCGCCTCGCCGAACAGCCGCTCGCGCTCGTTCTGGGCGGCGCGCATGATCGAGCGCGCCTCGCCGTGCGCCTCCGCGACGATCAGCTCCGCCTCGCGCTTCGCCTGCTCCTTCGCCTCGGTCGCGGCCTTCTCGGCGCTGACGAGCGTCGAGGCGAGCAGCGCCTCGCGCTGCCGCAGCTCCTCCAGCCGCCGCTCCTGCTCCTCGACGCGGTCGGCGAGCTCGCCTCGCTCGCGCCAGACGTCCTCGAAGCTGTCGGCGACGTCGGCGAGCAGCCGCTCGGTCTCGTCGCGCCTGAAGCCCAGCAGGGCGCGGCCCAGCTTCACGTGTCTCAGCTCTACGGGCGTGTACGGCATGGCCTCTCCCTCCTAGAAACGGTTGAGGATCGTCGCGATGATCTCGGCGAACACACCGAGCGCGATGATCGCGACCATCGGCGAGAAGTCGATCGGCCCGACGGCGAACGGCAGCAGACGCCGCCAGAAGCGCAGGTACGGATCGCACACATCGGCCAGGAACCGCTGCACCCCGCGCAACGAGTACGGCAGCTGGACCCAGGACGTGAGGATGTACGCGATGATCACCAGTGCGTACACCGAGGTGAACACGTAGACGAAATTGACAACAGCGCTGATCGCGTCGAACAGCATCAGCGCCGCTTTCGATTCGGCAAGCGCGTTTCCTACGCCTGGTTGAAGAAGCCGCCGCGCTCGAGCACCTGCGCCCGCTGCTCCGCCGACAGCTCGACGTTGCGGGGCGTGAGCAGGAACACCTTGTCGGCGACGCGCTGCATGCCGCCGTTGAGGGCGTAGGTGAGCCCGCTCGCGAAGTCGATCAGCCGCTTCGACAGCTCCGTGTCGGCGTTCTGGAGGTTGAGGATCACCGGGATCGACTGCTTGAACTTGTCGGCGATCTGCTGCGCGTCGTTGAAGCTGCGCGGCAGCACGAGGTGGACGCGCACCGAGCCGCCGCCCGGCACCGCCTCGATCTGCGGCCGCATCGGCACCGCCCGCGCCGCGCGGGTCGCGCCGCGCGCCGGGCGCGTGTGCGCGGCGCGCGTCGGCTGGTCGGCCTCCGACTCCGTCCAGTCGTCGAAGTCGAGGCCGCGGCGACGCGGCGTCAGCCGGCGGACGTTGGGGCGCTCGCGGTAGCTCTGCTCGAGGCTCTCCTCGGCGACGAGGCCGTCTTCGTCGTCCCAGTAGTCCTCGTCCTCCTCGGCGATGCCGAAGTAGACGAGCGTTCGGGTCCAGAGGTCTCCCAGCGCCATGATCGATCGGAAATCCTACTCGCGAAAGAGGATCGCCCCCACCCGCACGTAGGTCGCTCCTTCTTCTGCGGCGACGGCGAAATCCTGCGTCGTCCCCATCGAGAGATCCGCGAGGCCGCGGTCGGCGGCCAGCTCCCGCAGCCGCGCGAACCAGGGACGCGACGCCTCGGGGTCGGCGGAGGCCGGCGGCATCGTCGAGAGGCCGCGGACGCCGTAGCCGAGGTAGTCGTCCACCTCCTCCGGCCGCACCCCCGCCTTCGACGCCTCGCCGGCGAGGTTCACCTGCAGCAGCGCCGGCACCTGCAGCCGCCGCGCCGTGGAGTGCGAGTCGACCGAGTGGACGAGCTCGCAGATGCGGTTCGCGACCTTTGCCTTGTTCGACTGCAGGCTGCCGATGAAGTGCCAGCGGAAGGCGTCGCCGTAGACGGCGTGCTTGGCCTCGAGGTCCTGCGCGCGGTTCTCGCCGACGACCGGGATCCCAGCTTCGACCAGCGCCGCCATGTCCTCGAGCGACACGTACTTCGTGGCGGCGACGACGGTGACGCCGGGACCGACGCGGTCCACGACCCGCTGGTAGCGCATACGGATCTCCTCAGGCGAGAGCACCGATCACCCCCTGGCGGCCGGTCACCCCGCGGTCGCGGCGGTGCGAGAAGAACAGCTCGGGATGGCACGCCGTGCACAGGTCGACGCGTTCGACGGAGGCGACGCCCGCCTCGCGCAGCCGCCGCTCGGCGGCCGACCACAGGTCGAGGCGGCCGTCGAGCGTCAGGTCCGGGTCGAAGCGCGCCGCCACCTCCGGCCCCACCTCGTAGCAGCAGGGGCCGATCGCCGGCCCGACGACCGCGGCCGTCTCGCCGCCGACCGCGCCGACCCCCTCGAGAACGATCCCGTCGGCGAGGCCCCGCCAGCCGCCGTGCAGCACGGCCAGCCGCCGCTCGCCGTCGGTGCGGGCGATCGCGATCGGCACGCAGTCGGCGGCGAACGCGAGCATCGGCACGCCGGGCTCGTCCGTCCAGAGCCCGTCGCCCTCGATGCCGCGGCCACCCGCGCGGGCGCGGTGGACGAGCGTCGAGTGCACCTGCCGGTTGAACGCGAGCGCCCCCACCTCGGCGTCGACCGCCTCGCAGAGCCGCCGGCGGTTCTCGTCGACGTTCGCGGAGGGGTCGGCGGCGAGGCGGCCCAGGTTGAGCGACGCGAACGGCCCCTCGCTGACGCCGCCCTCGCGCGTGCTGAAGGCGACGACGTACCCCTCCCGCTCCCAGCGAATCACTTCAACGTCTCCGCCCTGCGCAGCAGCTCGTCGCGCCGGTTCAGCGACGGATCGCGCACGACCTCGTCGAGCAGCGCCTGCAGCGCCCGCCCCAGCTCGGGCCCGGCGACGAAGCCGGCCGCGATCAGGTCGTCGCCGCCCACGGCCAGGTCGCGCAGCCGGTGCGGCGCCGTGCGCTCCGACTCCACCACCCTCCGGAACGCGGCGAGCCGGTCGAGGTCGCCCTGCGCCGCCGTCGAGCCCGGCGCGCGCTTGCCGCGCACGTCGGCCTCGCGCAGGTCGAGCAGGTCGAGCAGCATCGGCTCGCCGAAGCGCGCGAGCAGCTTCCGCGCCCGCAGCGCGTCGCCCTTGCCCACGTTGAGCATGTGGTGGCGCACGAGCCTGACGACGCGCTCGCGCAGCTCGTTCGGGTAACGCAGCCGGCGCAGCACGCGGCCGGCGATCTCGGCCCCCGCCTGCTCGTGCCCGACGGCCGCCACGCCCGGCTTCGCGTAGAAGTGCAGCCGCCCGTCGAGGCCCTCCCACGCCGCGACCGGCTTGCCGAGGTCGTGCAGCAGCGCCGCCAGCCGCACCCGCAGCGGCGTGCCGGCGTCGGCCGCCGCCTGGACGACCGCGAAGGTGTGCTCGTCGACGGTCAGGTCGTGGTAGCGGCTGCGCTGGTCGAAGCCGATCGCCGGCCCGAACTCGGGCAGCAGCGCGACGAGGACGCCGGTGTCGCGCGCCAGCCGCAGCGCCCGGGCCGGCTCCTCGCCCAGCAGGAGCTTCGACAGCTCCCCCAGCCCGTCCGCGGCGAGGCCGCCGCCGACCCGCTCGCCCGAGACGAGGCGCACGCCGTCGGCCTCGGCGCGCATCTGCGCCAGCGTCGACTCGTCCGGCTCCAGCCCCAGCTGCGACACGAACCGCAGCCCGCGCACGAGCCGCAGCGGGTCCTCGGCGAAGCTGCGCTCGTTGACCGTGCGCAGCACGCCGCGCTCGAGGTCCTCGCGGCCGCCGTGCGGGTCGACGAGCGCGCCGTCGGCGAGCCGGCGGGCGATCGCGTTGACGGTGAAGTCGCGGCGCTCGAGATCGTCCTCGACGCTCGCGTCCGGGTCGACGACGATCGCGAAGTCGTGGCGGCCGGGGCCCGTCGAGACCTCCCGCCGGGGCGGCGCGAGCTCGATCCCGGCCGGCGCGAGCGCCCGCACCTCGCGGTCGCGCGGGTAGAAGCGCACGCCGACCGCCCGGCCGGCGACGACGAGCTCCTCGGTGCGGCCGTGCGGCTTCAGCCGGTCGCGCAGCGTCGAGATGTCGGCCCCGGGGACGAGGAAGTCGGCGTCCTTGGAGTCGCGCCCGAGCAGCTCGTCGCGCACGGCGCCGCCGACGAGGTAGGCGTCGAGCCCGAGCCCGCGGACGTACTCCTCGACCCGCTTCGACATGCCGCCATTCTGGCGGCGGCGTCAGTCGAGGGCCGCGATCGCCTCGATCTCGACGAGCGCGCCCGAGGGCAGCTTCGCCACCTCGACCGTCGAGCGCGCGGGGGGCGCCGAGCCGACATGGCGCGTGTAGACCTCGTTCATCCCGGCGAAGTCGTCGAGGCGCTGCAGGAACACCGTCGTCTTGACGAGACGGTCGAGCGACGAGCCGGCCTCCTCGAGGATCGCGCGCAGGTTGGCGAACACCTGCTCGGTCTGCGCGGCGATGTCGCCGCCCGAGAGCTCCTTCGCACCCGGCTGGACTGCGAGCTGACCCGAGACGAACACGAACCCGTTCGCCTTGATCGCCTGCGAGTACGGCGCACCCTGGAACGGCGCCGGGGCAGCCTCGGTGCGAACGACCTCCTTCATCCTTCTCCTCCCTCGTGTGGCGGACGGCAGGCGAGGCCGGCGGCGGCGCCGACGGCCTTGAACAGCGCGAGCAGGACGTGCTGCGGGTCGTCGCCCTCGAACAGCCGCACGTGCAGGTTCAGCCCCGCGCCGCCCGCGAGCTCCTCGAGGAAGCGCGAGACGACGTCGGTGGCGATGCCCGCGACGCGCTGCCCCGAGAACTCGACGTTCGCGGCGAGGAGCGGGCGATCGGCCGCCTCGAGCGACGCTGCGGCGAACGCCTCGTCGGCGGTCGCCATCGCCCAGCCCGTGCCGGCCGCGCGGTCGGCTCGCACCAGCTCGCCGAGCGCGCGCCCGAACGAGCGACCGGCGGCGGCGGCCTGCTCGTCGACCGAGTCGGGGGCCACCTCGAGCGCCACCTTCAGGCGCCCGGCGCGGGCCAGGGCGCCGACGAGGTGGTCGAGCACCGGCAGGCCGGTGGCGACGTTCGCGTCGCCGGTCGCGGCGAGCGCGACCCGCGCAACCGTGTGCGTGTCTGCCATCAGCCGTCGATGCGCTCGATGTGCGCGCCGAGGGAGCGGAGGCGCTCGTCGATGCGCTCGTAGCCCTTGTCGATCTGGTGGGCGTCGCCGATCGTCGACGTGCCCTCGGCGCAGAGCGCGGCGATCACCATCGCCATGCCGGCGCGGATGTCCGGGCTCGACATGCGCTGGCCGTACAGGCGCGCGGGGCCCGTGACGACGACGCGGTGCGGGTCGCAGAGGATGATCCGCGCGCCCATCGAGACGAGCTTGTCGACGAAGAACAGCCGGCTCTCGAACATCTTCTCGAAGATCAGCACCGTCCCCCGCGCCTGCGTGGCGAGGACGACGGCGATGGAGGTGAGGTCGGCGGGGAACGCCGGCCACGGGCCGTCCTCCACCTTCGGGATCGCGCCGCCGAGGTCGTCGCGGACCAGAAGCTCCTGGTCGGGCGGGACGCGCACCCAGTCGGGCCCGATCTCCACCTGCACGCCCAGCCGCTCCAGCACCGGCACGACCGGCCAGAGGTCGTCGGGGGCGATCCCGTCGATCGTCAGGTCGCCGCCGGTGACGGCGGCCATGCCGATGAAGCTGCCGACCTCGATGTGCTCGGGCCCGATCGCGTGGCTGCCGCCGAAGAGGCGCTCGACGCCGACGATGCGCAGCACGTTCGAGCCGATCCCGTCGATCTTGGCGCCGAGCGCGACGAGGAAGCGGCAGAGATCCTGGACGTGCGGCTCGCAGGCCGCGTTCGAGATCGTCGTGCGCCCCGGCGCGAGCGACGCCGCCATCACGGCGTTCTCGGTCGCCATCACCGACGCCTCGTCGAGGTGGATGTGCGCGCCGCGCAGCGTCCCGCGCAGCTCGTAGCGGCCGTTGATCTCGACGGCGGCGCCGAGCTCGCCGAAGGCGTGGATGTGCGGGTCGAGGCGGCGGCGGCCGATCACGTCGCCGCCGGGCGGCGGCACGCTCGCCCGCCCGAGTCGCGCCAGCAGCGGCCCGGCGAGCAGGAACGACGCGCGGATGCTGGACGCGAGCTGCGCGTCGATCTCGTGCGTGCAGAGGTCGGCGGCGTGCACCCGCACGGCGTTCTCGCCGGCCCACTCGACGTCGGCCCCGAGGCTCGCGAGCAGCCCCATCATGGTGTCCACGTCGCGGATCCGCGGCACGTTCGTCAGCTCGACGGGCTCGTCGGTGAGCAGCGTCGCGGCCAGGATCGGCAGCACGCCGTTCTTGTTGCCCGCGGCGCGAACGCGTCCCGAGAGCGGGTGTCCGCCCTCGATCACGAACGACTCGGCGGCGTGTCTGACGACGGTGGAGGACACCGGCCGGACTATGCTAGCGGGCGCCTTGGCGCCGAACCGTCAGCAGGCGTGGGAGACGCTCACGCGCTACACGAAGAGCGAGGCGCTGCTGCGCCATGCGCTCGCCGTGGAGGCGTCCACGGCCTCGTACGCGAGCCGGTTCGGCGAGGACGAGGAGCTGTGGCGGGTGACCGCGCTGCTGCACGACTTCGACTACGAGATGCACCCCACGCTCGACAAGCATCCGCAGGACGGGGCGCCGATCCTGCGCGAGGAGGGCTACCCGGAGGTCGTCGTGGAGGCCGTGCTCTCCCATGCCAACCACCTCGGCGTGCCGCGCGACACGCCGCTGAAGAAGGCGCTCTTCGCCTGCGACGAGCTCTCGGGCTTCGTGCACGCGTGCGGGCTCGTGCGTCCCACCGGGCTCGGCGGGCTCGAGCCGAAGTCGGTGAAGAAGAAGCTGAAGCAGCCGTCGTTCGCGGCCGGCGTCTCGCGCGAGGACGTCTACGAGGGCGCCGAGGAGCTGGGCGTGGAGCTCGACGACCACATCAGGAACGTCGTGGCCGCGCTGCAGCCGATCTCGGCCGAGCTCGGCCTACCGGACTAGCGGATCACCCGGAGCGCGGTCGTGTCGATCGCGATCGGCTTCGCCAGGTTCGGCCCCGAGACGACGAGCCGCTTGCCCGCATCGCGCAGCGCGAGCGTGGCGCCGTCGAGCGACCGATCCGTCCAGGAGAGCGGCAGGCCGATGCAGACGGCCGTCCGGCGCACCGTGTCGAGCGCGTGGACGAACGGGTAGTTGCCGTTCGGCTGGTAGAGCGTGAAGACACTGCGATCGTCCGCGGTCGCGACCCGGGCGATCGGGAAGCCGCGCATGGTCCACCCCGCCTGCCGCCTGTCGGCGATCGCGCGCGGGAGCAGCCGCTTCGTCTTCAGGTCGTAGGCGCGGACGCGGTAGCGGGTGATGTCGTCGCCGACCCGGAGGTGCTGGATCAGGAACAGCGTGCGCCCGTCGGGGCTGAGCGCGTCGACGGTGAAGGCGCCGCGCAGCACGAACATCTGTGCCACCTCGAGCGGCGCGGTGTGCAGCACGGCGAAGCGGCTGGCGCCGGCGAGAGCGGCCGGGTCCGCCGACGGCGACGACGCGACGAGGACGCGGCCGTTCGCGCTGAGCCCTGCGGCGTCGCCGGCCAGCGTCACGACCTGGAAGCCCCACCGCCCCGGCAGCGAGACCGACCGGAGCGCCCGGCCGGCGCGTCTGGCCACGATGGTCGTGACGCCGCTGCGCTTCGCGTGCGCCACGTACTCGACGTCTCCGCCGGCGCCTGCGACCTGGCGCACCGTCCACAGCGCCGGCCCGACCGCGGCAGCCTCGCGGGCCCCGGCGAGCGCGAGCAGGGTGATCAGGCAGGCGACGGACGTGCGCATGGCTCCTCCTCGATGGCGTATGCCGCTCCTACACCGGTCGGGGCGTGCGGGTTCCGTCACCGCCCCATGCGGCGCGCGATCTCGAGGGCGGTCGCCAGGCGCAGCCGGCGGCCCTCGAGCCGGTAGGTGGCCCGGCCGTCGTCCCAGAGCAGGACGTTCCCCGCGAGGCGCGCCGGGGCCGGCTCGAGCACGACATGCGGCCAGCCGGTGAGCCAGAAGCCGGTGGTTCCGGGGCGGATCGACGCCGTCTCGATGCGTGTTCCCGACGCGGCCACCTTCTTGACGAGCACGACCGCCGGCACGGAGCGGAACTCGCTCGCCAGGACCGGCCCGTCGGAGGTCGCTACGAGCGCGGAGACGATCCCGCTCGACGAGAGGTGGAGCTGCAACGCCGCCGGGAGCCGGACAGGCGCGCCGAGCGCCCTGCGCGCCGCCGCGCGCGAGACCGGACGCCCGAGCGACGCGGCGAGCGGCCGCTCGCGCACGGGTGGCAGGGTGCGCACCCGCTCGATGCGCGCGCCGCCGATCCGGAAGAAATGCAGGATCGCGCTCCTCGCGGCGGGGACGGCGAACGCGATCGCCAGCCCGGCCAGGGCCAGCGCGAGCGCCGCGAGCACGGGGCGCCGCAGCTCCCGGCGGCCGCGCGCCGGCAGACGGAAGGAGGGCTCGGGCGTCGGAGGCCAGGCGACGTCGCCGGCCAGCTCGAGCAGCGCGCGCTCAACCTCGGTCATGCAGCTCCCTCAACCGGTCGAGCGCACGCGCGGTGCGCGACTTCACCGTTCCCCGTCTCAGTCCGAGCGCGGCGGCGGTCTCCTCCTCGGTCAGATCGAGCAGGTAGCGGCACGTCAGGACGGCGCGGGCGTCGTCGGGCAGGCCGTCCAGGTCGGCGAGCAGGCGCCGCCGCTCGTCCCGCGCGACCAGCGTGGACTCGGGGGACGGGGCCGCGTCCCCCGAGGGTGTTGCCGCCGTCGCTCGCAGGGCGAGCCGCGCGCGGCGTCCGGCGGAACGGCGGCGGTTCCGCGCCTCGTTGCCGACGATCCGCAGGAGCCACGGCCGGAGCGGACGGTCCGGGTCGAACCGGAGCAGCGCGCGCCACGCCTTCGCGACCGCCTCCTGCGCCGCGTCCTCGGCCTCCCCTGCGTCTCCGGTCGTCAGCACCGCCACGCGAAACGCGACCTCCCACTCCGAGCGCACCAGCTCCGCGAACGCGCGCTCGTCCCCGCGCTGCGCCCGCAGCACGAGCTCACGCTCCGGTGGACGGCCCTCCACCGCGCTACTACACCGCGGCGCGGGGCGAAGTTCCAGTGCCTAGGGATCGCGCTCGAGGTAGCGCGGCCCGGGCCCGAGCGCAGCCGCCTCGTCGTCCGGGTTGAGCAGCCCGCAGCGGTCGAGCGAGAGGCAGCCGCAGCCGATGCAGCCGTCGAGACGGTCGCGGATCGCCTGCAGGGTCGCGATCCGCCGGTCGAGATCCAGCCGCCAGACCCGCGAGAGGCGCGCCCAGTCGCGGCGGGTCGGCGTGCGGTCGGCCGGCAGGGTCGCGAGCGCGTCGCCGATCGCGGCGAGCGGGATGCCGGCGGCGCGGCCGGCCTGCAGCAGCGCGATCCGCCGGAGCACCGAGCGGTGGTAGCGGCGCTGGTTGCCGTCCGTGCGCCGGGCCGCGATCAGGCCCTCCGCCTCGTAGAAGCGGAGCGCCGAGGTGGCGATGCCGCTGCGCCGCGCGACCTCACCGATCGTCAGCTCGTCGGGCACTTGACTTCAACCTTACTCGAGGTTCTAGGGTGACCCGCATGACCGCTACCGCCGCTTCCCGCCTCGTCCGCGCTGCGTCGCTCGCCGAGCTGCGTGCCGCCGGACGCCTCGTCGTCGCCCTCGAGCGCGAGACCGTGTGCCTGATCGCCGACGGGGACGAGGTGCATGCCGTCGACAACCGCTGCCCGCACATGGGCTTCCCGCTGCACCGCGGCACCGTCTGCGACGGCATCCTCACCTGCCACTGGCACCACGCCCGCTTCGACCTGCGCACCGGCGGGACGTTCGACCAGTTCGCCGACGAGCTGCGTCGCTTCCCGGTGGAGGTGCTCGGCGACGAGGTGCTCGTCGACCTCGCACCGCCGGCCGACCGCGCCGCCTACCGCCGCACGCGGCTGCTCGACGGGCTCGAGCGGTCGATCCCGCTCGTGCTCGCGAAGACGAGCCTCGCGCTGCTCGACGAGGACCCGACCGGCGCGGAGGTGTTCGCGAACGGGCTCGCCTTCGGCGTCGCCCGCCGCGGCGGCGGCTGGTTCCGCGGCCTCACCACGCTGACGTGCTTCATGAACCTCGTGCCGCGGCTCGACCAGCCCGACCGGGCGGCGGCGCTCTACCAGGGACTGAGCGACGTGGCCGTCGACTCCGCCGGCGGTCCGCCCCGCTTCCCGCTCGCCCCGCTGCCGGGGCGCACGGCGCCGCCGGCACGGCTCGCGGAGTGGTTCCGCGGCTTCGTCGAGGTGCGCGACGCCGAGGGCGCCGAGCGCGCGCTCGTCTCGGCGGTGCACGACGGCGCCTCGCCCGACCAGCTCGCCGGCATGCTCTTCGCCGCCGCGACCGACCACCGCTACCTCGACGGCGGGCACACCCTCGACTTCGTCAACAAGGCGCTGGAGGCGCTCGACACCGCCGGCTGGGACCACGCCGAGCCGGTGCTCGCGTCGCTGCCGGCCCGGCTCGCGGGCAGCGACCGGATGGAGGAGGCGAACGCCTGGCGCAACCCGGTCGACCTCGTCGCGCTGCTCGAGGCGGCGTTCGCACGGTTGCCGGAGGCTCTGGCGGCCGGCGTCGCCGGACGCGGCGGCTGGGGCGGTCGCGCGGCGCTCGTCGAGGCGCTGCTGGCGGACGACGCGGCCCCCGCCTTCGACGCGGTGCTGGCCGCGCTGGCAGCCGGCGCCACCGAGGTGGAGGTCGCCTCGGCCGCGACGTTCGCGGCCGCGACGCGCATCGCCCGCTTCCCGACGAGCAACGAGTTCGGCGACTGGGACACCGCCCTGCACACGTTCACGTTCGCGAACGCGGTCGAGCAGGGCCTGCGCCGCTCCCCGAGCGTCGAGTTGCTGCGCGGCGTCCTCGACGCCGCCGCGAGCATCCACCTCGACCGCTTCCTGAACGTGCCGCCGGCACGACTCCCCGCGCCGAACCCGGACGCCGATCCCGAGGCGCTGCTGGCCGAGCTGCCGGCGCTGCTCGACCGCCAGCAGCAGGTCGATGCGGCGGGCCGTCTCGTCGCCTCGTACCTCGCCACCGATGCCGATCCTGCCCGCCTCGTCGCCGCGCTCGGCGGAGCGCTGGTACGCGAGGACCGCAACTTCCACACGATCCAGTGCGTCGAGGCGGCGGTGCGCCAGCACGAGCTGCTGGCCGGGACGGAGGAGGAGGCGCTGCCCCTCGTCGCCGCCGCGCGGTACCTGGCCGCGCACGCCGCCACCAGCCGCGCGCAGCTGCAGACGTTCGACATCGCGCGGCGCCTGCACCGCGGCGAGCGGATCTACGAGGAGAGCTGACTCAGCCCGTCGACGAGCCGCTCGAGGTCGCTCTCGTCGTTCCACCAGCCCACGGAGGCGCGCAGCGTCCCGGTGGCGGGCAGGTCGCGCAGGACGACCCCGCGGGCGTAGAGGGCGGCTGCCGCTTCGGCCGCGTCGCCAGGGGCGGCGAACGTGACCAGCGTCCCCTGGCCGGGCGGCGTCAGCACCTCGTAGCCCGCTTCGGCGAGCAGCTCGCGGAGCCGCTCGACCAGCTCCCGCGCCCGCTCGAACCGCCCCTCCGGCAGGTCGGAGAGCGCCGCCTCGAGGCCGGCCAGTGACGTCGCCGGCGAGAACAGCGGGTCGAAGCGCGCCGCGCCCGCCTTCGGCTCCCAGCTTGCCGCGGCGATGTCGTAGCTCTCGGCCGCCGGGTAACCGACGAGGC
This sequence comes from Gaiellaceae bacterium, assembly GCA_036380895.1. Classification (GTDB taxonomy): domain Bacteria; phylum Actinomycetota; class Thermoleophilia; order Gaiellales; family Gaiellaceae; genus PALSA-600. Next base: position 51,651 of record DASVDV010000013.1, read on the forward strand.
GCGGCCGCAGAGCCTCGGGGTCGCGGACGTAGAGCGCGCCCGTGCTGTCGGGGCCGCAGAGCCACTTCTGGGCGCTGACCGTGTAGAAGTCGGCCCCGGTCGCGTCGACGGCGATCGCGCCCACCGACTGCGCGCCGTCGACGAGCACCGGCACGCCGGTCGCCTCGCGCAGCTCGCGCCAGGGCAGCAGCGCGCCGTCGAGCCAGGAGACCGCGGACAGCGCGAGCAGTCGCGTTCGCGGCGTCACCTCGGCGCGGATCGCCTCGAACGCCTGCTCGGCGGGGAGCCCGTGCACCTTCGCCACGCGGATGCGCGTGCCCGAGGCCGCGAGCGGGCCGGTGACGCCGAAGTGCTCGGCGTCCGTCGAGACCACCTCGTCGCCGGGGCCGAGGTCGAGGCCGGCGACGACCACGTGCACGCCCTGCGTGGTCGAGTCGGTCAGCGCGACCCGGTCGGCCGGAACGCCGAGCTGCGCCGCGAGCAGGCTCCGCACCCGCTCGCGGGCGTCGAGCATCGCCTCGAAGTACGCCCGCCCGCCGCGGCCGTGCTGGCCCTCCCAGTCGCGCAGCTCGCCCATCGCGGCGAGCGTCGCCGCCGAGAGCGGCCCGAACGTGCCAGCGTTCAGGTAGGCGAAGCGCTCGCAGACGGGGAACCGCGCCCGTTCGTCATGCCACGTCATGCGACGTCCACCTCCACGGGAGCATGGTCGGACAGAAGCACCCCGTCGTGCAACCGCCGCTCGTCGGGCCACACGCGCAGCGCCGAGACGTCGGCGCCGCACACGAGGACGTGGTCGATACCCGGCCCCGGCGCCGAGAAGCCGCGCTCCGCCAATCCGCCGAGGGTCGCGGACTCCGCGTAGCGGACGTTGAAGTCGCCGGCGACGACGACGGGCTCGTCGCCGCGCGCCGTGGCGAGCGCGAACTCCGCGGCGCGCTCGAGCTCCGCGTCGGCGAGCCGGCGGACGGCCTCGTAGCTCGTGCAGTGCAGGTTGGCGACGGTCGCCGTTCGCCCGTCGGCGAGCTGGAGCCGCACCGCCTGCACGACGCGGCGCTCGCGCGCCCAGGCGAGCCGTCCCAGTGCGTCGAGGCCCAGCTCGCGCGCCTTCCGGCGGCGGAAGTCGGGCGGGTTGAGCGCCAGCGCCGCGTGCGCGAGCAGCCGGAGCCGCGGCGAGAGGCGGATCGCGTTTCCCTGCCCCGAGAAGGCCGAGCGGATCAGGCCGTGGCTCGGCGCCGTGAGCAGCCGGCCGAGCGTGGCGCCGAAGGGAGGCCGGGCCGCGACGTCGCCGACCGTGAAGCGCGGCAGCGCCCACGCCGGCACCTCCTGCACGCAGAGCACGTCGGGGTCGTCGGCGGTCGCCAGGCGCAGCATCTCGTCGAGGAAGGCGCGCCGCTGCGGCGGCACGGAGTTGCCGTGGAACAGGTTCCAGCTGCGCACCAGCACCGCCTCTACGCTACTTCGCGTGCGCGTCCAGCTCGCCGACCCACCCGCGTTCACCCCCTGGTACGACCACGAGCTGGCGGCGGCGCTCGCCCGCGCCGGGGCCGACGTGGAGCTCGCCACCTCGCGCTTCCGCTTCGGCTCGCCGCCGCCCGCCGACGGCTACCGGCGCAGCGAGGCCTTCTACCCGCTGTCGTCGCGGTTGTTCCGCCGCTCGCGGCTGCGGCTGCCGCTGAAGGCGGCCGAGCATCTCGACGTGCTGCGGCGGCTGGCGACGGCGCGCCCGGACGTGCTGCACCTGCAGTGGCTCGCGCTGCCGCAGCTCGACGCGCGCCTGCGCTTCGCCGCCCCGGCGGTGTTCACGGCGCACGACCTGCTGCCGCGGCGGACCGCGTCGCGGCGCGACCTGTGGCGGCGGCTGCTCGAGAAGTTCGACCGCGTGGTCGTCCACACCGAGCGCGGGCGCGAGACGCTCGCCGAGCTCGGCGTGGACGCGCGCGTCATCCCCCACCCCGTCTATCCCAGCTCGGCCGCGCGGGCCGACGACGGCCGCACGCTCCTCTCGCTCGGGGTGATCCGCCCGTACAAGGGGCTGCCGGACGCGATCGAGGCGGTGCGGCGGCTGCCCGACGCGCAGCTGCTCGTGGCGGGGGACCCCGCGATGCCGCTGGACGGGCTGCGCGAGGCCGCGCGCGTCGAGTGGCGCCTCGGCTACCTCTCGCAGGCCGAGCTCGACCGCGCGCTCTCGGAGGCGACGGTCGCCGTGTTCCCCTACCGCGCCGAGCTCGACCAGTCGGGCGCGCTCCTGCAGGCGCTGGGTGCCGGCGTGCCGGCCGTGGTCTACGACGTGGCGGGGCTCGGCGAGCCGATCCGCGCGTTCGGCGCGGGCCGGGTCGTGCCGGCAGGCGACGTGGACGCGTTCACGGAGGCGGTGCGGGCTCTGCTCGACGACCGAGACGCGCTGGCCGAGGCGCGCGCGGGCGCCGAGCGCGCGCGGGACGAGCTGACGTGGGACGCGGCCGCCGCGCAGCATCTGGAGCTGTACCGGGAGCTCGTCTGATCTTCCGCCGCGCCCGCTTCGGGGAGCTGATCGCACGCCAGCTCGACCTGTTCGAGCGCGAGCACGCTCACGAGCTGGAGCGGGCCGCGGAGCTGCTGACGGCGTACGACGCTGCCGACCGCGACGAGGCCGAGGAGCGCTACGGCGACTACGCGGACGCGGTCGACGAGGTGGTCGACCTGCTCGAGGAGATGCGCGACGCCTACGCGGCCGCGCTGGGCGAGGCGGAGGCGGAGCGGTACGAGGACGAGTTCGCGCGGGCGGCGCGTCGCCGGTTCCCGCGCTTCCCACTCGGATAGGCTCGTTCCGTGGCCGAGCGGATCGAGGACTACGCCCTCCTCGGCGATCTGCATACGGCCGCGCTGGTGGGACGGTCGGGCTCGGTCGACTGGCTGTGCTTTCCGCGCTTCGACTCGGGCTCGTGCTTCGGCGCGCTGCTCGACTCGCGCGACGCCGGCCGCTGGCTGATCGCGCCGGCCTCGGGCGAGCCGGCGACCGAGCGCCGCTACCGCGACAACACGCTCGTGCTCGAGAGCGAGTGGCAGACGTCGACCGGGCGCGTGCGGGTCATCGACTTCATGCCGCCGCGCGGGACGGCGCCCGACATCGTGCGGATCGTCGAGGGGCTCGAGGGGCGGGTGGAGATGCGGACCGAGCTGCTGATCCGCTTCGACTACGGCTCGATCGTGCCGTGGGTGCGGCGGGTGGACGGCGACACGCTCATCGCCGAGGGCGGCCCGGACGCGCTGTGCCTGCGGACGCCGGTCGAGCTGCGGGGCGAGGAGCTGTCGCACAGCGCGCGCTTCCTGGTGCGCAAGGGCGATCGGGTGCCGTTCGTCGCCACCTGGTTCCACTCGGCGCAGAAGCCGCCGAAGCGCGTCGACCCGGAGCTGGCGCTGCGCGACACCGAGCATTTCTGGCGCACGTGGGTGGCGAACTGCGGCTACGAGGGCGAATGGGGCGAGGCGGTGCGCACGTCGCTGCTCGCGCTGAAGGCGCTGATCTACGCGCCGACGGGCGGGATCGTCGCCGCGCCGACGACGTCGTTGCCGGAGCAGATCGGCGGGGTGCGCAACTGGGACTACCGCTTCTGCTGGCTGCGCGACGCGACCTTCACGCTCTACGCCCTGGGCAACGCCGGGTACGCGAACGAGGCGCGGCGCTGGCGCGACTGGCTGCTGCGTACGGTCGCGGGCGACGTCTCGAAGCTGCAGATCCTCTACGGGGTCGCCGGCGAGCGGCGGATCCCGGAGTACGAGATCGACTGGCTGGACGGCTACGCCGGCTCGGCTCCGGTGCGGGTCGGCAACGCTGCGCACGAGCAGTTCCAGCTGGACGTGTACGGCGAGCTCATGGATGCGCTGCACATGGCGCGCGAGCACGGGCTCGCCGAGGACGACCATGCGTGGTCGCTGCAGCAGCAGATGATGGAGTTCCTGGAGGGCGCCTGGCAGCACCCGGACGAGGGCATCTGGGAGGTGCGCGGGCCGCGGCGGCACTTCACGCACTCGAAGGTGCTCGCGTGGGTGGCGTTCGACCGGGCGATCGACCTCGTCGAGCGGTTCGACCAGCCCGGCCCGGCCGACCGCTGGCGCCGCGCACGGGAGGAGATCAAGACCGAGGTGTGCCGCGAGGCGTTCGACACGGAGCTGAACTCGTTCACGCAGAGCTACGGGTCGAAGGCGCTCGACGCCTCGACGTTGCAGATCCCGCTGGTCGGGTTCCTGGCGCCCGACGACCCGCGGGTGCTGGGGACGATCGACGCGGTGCAGAAGCACCTGATGAGCGACGGGTTCGTGCGGCGCTACGCGGTCGAGCAGTCGCACAACGAGGTCGACGGGCTGCCCGGCGGCGAGGGGGCGTTCCTGCCGTGCTCGTTCTGGCTCGCAGACGCCTTGACGCTCGTCGGCCGCACGGACGAGGCGCGGCAGCTGTTCGAGCGGCTGCTCGGGATCCGCAACGACCTGGGCCTGCTGGCGGAGGAGTACGACCCCGGCGCGAAGCGGCAGCTGGGGAACTTCCCGCAGGCGTTCACGCACGTGGGTCTCGTCAACACGGCGTACAACCTCTCGCACCACATGGGCCCGAACCAGCAGCGCGCCGCCGCCAAGTCGGACGGCCGCGGCCGCCGGGCGTAGCGACGCCGTCTCGATAGACCGTCCCGGCTAGCGGTGGCCGAAGTGGTGCGCCTTCGGCAGCGCACGCGTCACCTCGGCCTCGCTGGCGGCCCGGCGGGCGAGCGGGCCGAGCGATTCCAGCCGGTCGACGACGAGGTTCACGTTGCGGTCGCGGCGCTCGAGCCGGCCGGCGGCGAGCAGCAGCGGCTCGCCGCGGACGAGCCCGCGGTGGCGCTCGTACACCGGCGGCGCGACGATCAGGTTCGCCTGCCCGTGCTCGTCCTCGAGCAGCATGAACACGACGCCGTTCGCGGTCGCCGGACGCTGCCGCGCCACCGCCAGCCCCGCCAGCTCGACCCGGGCCCCGTGGGGAGCCCCCGCCAGCTCGACCGTCGTCAGCACGCTCGCGGCCAGGTGCGGGCGCAGCAGCTCAAGCGGGTGCACGCCCACCGACACCGACGTGTGCCGGTAGTCGGCCAGCATCCGCTCCCACTCGGTCTGCTCGGGCAGCTCCGGCACCTCGGCGGTCGGCTCGAGCGGCAGCGCCAGCTGGCGGTTGCCGTCGCCGGCCGGCCGGCCGCGCGCGGTCACGCCGAGCCGCCACAGCAGCTGCCGCCGCGGCCCCCACTCGTCGCAGGCGCCGGCCGAGACGAGCGCCTCGAGCACGCCCGACCGCGTCGCCGCCCGCCGTGCCAGGTCGCCGAGGTCGGTGTACGGCTGCCCGCCGGCGACCGCCTCGGCGTCGGCCTCCCCCACCGACTGGACGAAGCCGAGGCCGATCCGCACCGCACCCTCCTCCAGCGAGCAAGCCGCCTCCGATCGGTTCACGTGCGGCGGCAGCACCTCCACCCCGCGCCGCTGTGCGTCTCGGACCAGGGAGGCCGGCGGGTAGAAGCCCATCGGCTGCGCGTTCAGCAGCGCGCACAGGAACTCGGCGGGGTACGTCCGCCGCAGCCAGGCGGACTGGTACGCCAGCAGCGCGAACGCGGCGGCGTGGCTCTTCGGGAACCCGAAGCCGGCGAAGCCGACCAGCTTGTCGTAGATCGCGTTCGCCGTCTGCTCGTCGATCGCGTTCGCGCGGCAGCCCTCGACGAAGCGGGGGCGGTACGCCTCGATCGCCTCCTCGCTGCGCTTGCGGCTCATCGCCCGGCGCAGCCCCTCGGCCTCGCCGATCGAGAAGCCGGCCGAGGCCATCGCCACGTCGAGCACCTGGTCCTGGAAGACGACGACGCCGAGCGTGTCGCGCAGCGCCTCCCGCAGCGACTCGTGCTCGACCGGCGGCTCGAACGCCGGGTCCTCGCGCCGCCGCTGCCGGTGCTCGATGTACGGGTGCACCGCCTTGCCCTGGATCGGCCCCGGCCGGACGAGCGCGACCTGCACCGTCAGGTCGTCGAGGTTCTCGGGCCGGGTCCGCAGCAGGCTCTGCATCTGGGCGCGGCTCTCGATCTGGAACACGCCGACGGTGTCGGCCGCCTGGATCTCGGCGTACACGGCCGGGTCGTCGAGCGGCACGCGGGAAAGGTCGATCGTCTCGCCGCGCTCGCGCGCGATCCGGTCGACGCAGTCCTCGACCGCGCTCAGCATCCCCAGCCCGAGCAGGTCGATCTTCAGGAAGCCGGCGTCGCCGCAGCTGTCCTTGTCCCACTGGCAGATCTGGCGGCCGGCCATCGCCGCGGGCTGCACCGGCACCAGGTCGACGAGCGGCCGCGACGAGACGACCATGCCGCCCGGGTGCTGGCTGATGTGCCGAGGCAGCCCGGCGATCTCGCGCGTCAGCTCGCGGAACGCCGCCCAGCGCGGCCCGTCGTGCCGCCCCGGCACGCGCTCGAGCTCCTCGGCGACGCGCGTCGCGTCCCACCCGTCGGTGACGCGGGCGAGCCGCTCGAGCTCCGCCGCCGGCAGCCCGAGCGCCTTGCCGACGTCGCGGATCGCGCCCCGCGAGCGATAGGTGGCGAAGCTGGCGACGAGCGCCGCATGCTCGCGCCCGTACCGCTCGGTGACGCGGACGATCAGCTTCTCGCGGATGTCGCGCGGGAAGTCGAGGTCGACGTCGGGAACGGCGGCCATCTCGTCGTTGATGAAGCGCCCGAGCGAGAGGCCGGCCTCGACCGGGTCAACGTGCGAGAGCCCGGTCAGGTAGCAGACGACCGAGCCGACGCTGGAGCCGCGGCCGCGGCCCGGCGGCAGCGCGTGCCGGGGGCTGCCGGGCCCGCGCACCTCGAGCGCGCACTCCCGGGCCAGCTCGAGCACCTCCCAGTGCAGCAGGAAGAAGCCGGCGAGCCCCAGCCGGCCGATCAGCGCGAGCTCCTCGTCGAGGCGCGCGCGCGCCGCGGCGTTCGAGGGGCGGTAGCGCTCGGCGAACCGCTGCTCGCAGAGCCGGCGCAGCCGGGCGTCGGCCGGGTCGGCGCCGTCGGAGAAGTCGGGGTAGCGGTAGCCGAGCTCCTGCGTCAGGTCGAACGCGCAGCGGTCGGCCACCTCGCGCGTGCGGGCGACCGCGTCGGGCGGCAGGCGCTCCGCGGTGGTGGCCGGGTCGAGCAGGACGCTCTCGTGGTTGCCGCGCCGTTCGCGCTCGCAGCCGTCGAGCGAGGTACGGCACCGGATCGCGACCAGCGCGTCCTGCAGCCGCAGCCGCCGCGGATGGTGCGCGTGCACGTCGCCGGTCGCGACCGTCGGCACGCGCAGCGTCGCCGCCAGCTCGGCGAGCGTCGCGTTGCGCCGCGCGTCGCCGCGCGCGTACGGCCGTTGCAGCTCGACGTAGAAGGCGCCCGCGAACGCCCGCGCGAGCCGGGCGGCCGCGTTCGCGTCGACGACCGCGAGCCCGTGCCTGGCGCAACCCGACAGGCACACGAGCCCCTCCGCGTGCCGCTCGAGCGTCTCGAGCGTGGTCGCCGCCGGCAGCGGCTCGCGGCTCTCCCTGCCCGGCGGCCGAGTGCCGGCGTGGACGTGGGTGAGGACGCGGCAGAGGTTCGCGTACCCCCGCTGACTCTCGCACAGCAGCGTCACGTGCGCCGGCCCGTGCCCCGTCTCGACGGTCACTTCGGCGCCGGTGATCGGCCGGACGCCGAAGTGGTTCGCGGCGTGGGCGAACTCGAGCGACCCGGAGACCCCGTCGTGGTCGGTGAGCGCGAACGCGTCGTAGCCGAGCTCGGCGGCCCGCGCTGCGAGCTCCTCCGGCAACGACGCGCCGTCGAGGAACGAGTAGGCGGAGTGCGCATGCAGCTCGACGTAGCCGGGGCGGCGGCCCGTCAGGCCCGCTGCGTGAACCATGCCCCGTCGTGGTACACGACCGCGTTCTCCCCCGTTTCGAGGACGACGTCGAAGTAGCGCCGCGCGACCGGCTCCTCCGTCCACCAGCGGTCGACGACCCGCCACTCCTCGCGCAGCACCGCCACCTGGCGCCGGTTGATCCGGCGCGGCGTGCCGTCCGCGTGCGCCTCGACGAGCGCGGGGCGCGGTTGGTTGAGAGGCCGAGCGTTCAGTCGTCGCGCGGCACGAGCACTGCGCGCGCTTCCGGTATGCGCGACCACGGCGCGACCTCCACCACCGTCGAGACCCCTCCTGCGCCGACCGCCGCCCGGACCTGGCGCAGGCCCTCCCGCAACCTGCCCTGCACGACCTCGCCCTCGGCGGCGAGCAGCTCCAGCTGTTCGCCCGTGTGTTCCGCCAGCCCCGCCACCTCGAGGCGCAGCTTGAGCGCGGGCGCCGGCAGCTCCCCCAGCTTCGGCGCGAGCGCCGCCCGCAGCCGCGCCGGGTCGGCCGTCGGCTCGCGCAGCGTCACCGTCCGGCGCCACGAGGCGCCGCCGACGAGCCGCGCCCAGAGGGCGAGCTTCCGCGGCGGGCGCCCCGCGCGTTCCGGCCGTGCGAGCAGGCGCTCGAGCAGCACCGCGAGCCCCCGGCGGAGGGTCAGCTCGTTGGCGACCGCCTCCGGGAACTCGAGCGTCTCGTGCAGGGCATGCGCCGGCCTGCGAGGCCGAACCCTGCCTTCGTCCTGCTCGCCTCTCGCCAGGCCCCAGGCGCGCCGGCCGTCCGGCCCCAATCGTTCGGCCACGGCGCCGCCCGGAAGCCCGGCAAGCTGTCCGATCGTCTTCACCCCCAACTCCTCCAGCTCCTCGTACCGGTCGCGCTCGAGCGGCAGGAGCGTCATCGGCAGCGGCGCGAGGAACGAGCGGGTGCGGTCGTCGGAGACGATCAGCGCCTGCCCGGGTCGCGCCACGCTCGCGGCGGCGAGCGCGGCGAACCGCCGCTCGGCCGCCCCCGCCCGCGGGTCCCACGCCGCCCCGACGGCGGCGAGCGCCCGCTTCAGCGCCGGCTCCAGGCCGCCGTAGAGCCGCTCGACCCCCGCCGTCTCGAAGAACACCGTTCCCGCCTCGGCCGGCTCGACGCCGAAGCCGGCGTCCTCGAGGCGACGGAGCACCTCCTCCCAGGCCTGCTCCGCGGTGGCCGGGTCTTGTTCCACGAGCTCCAGCTCGGGGCACGTGGCGAGCGCCTCCCCCAGGCGCATCCCCGGACGCACGCCCTGCGCGTCGGCTGCGGCGGTGACCGCCCCGAGCAGCGGCTCCTTCCCGGCCGGCGGCGCGAGCGCCGCCGGCCGCTCCTGCAGGCCCGGCCGGAGCCGGAGCGCGGCCCTCAGATCGAAGGCCTGGATGACGATGGCGGCGATCAAGGGAACAGATGTTCTACACGAACACATGTTCGATGTCAAGGGCCGCGCCACCGATCCAGGCCGCGCCCGAGCACCGCTGGGTCACGCGGGTCGTCGAGCCGGCCGCGTAGGGCGGTCTACGCCGCGCGCCGCGCCGCGGAGGAGCCCGTCGATCTCCTCCCACTCGGCGGCCGTCTGCCGCCCGGCGTCGAACTGGCGCATCAGCTCGTCGTGCACCGCCCGCAGGCGCGGGTCGTCCTTCGCGAGCTCCTCGCCCGTGTGCTGCCGGACCAGGAAGACGAGCCCGGCGATCCCGGAGTCCTTCGTGAAGCTGAGCTCGAGCGGCCGGCCGAGCAGCGTCGGCACGTCGAACGGCGCGTACATCCGCCAGAACTTGTTCAGCCCGTCGGCGTGGATGCCCGCGCGGGTGCGGTGGGCGTCGCGGCCGTACAGCGGGTACTTCACCGGCACCGGCTGGCCGAGCTCCCGGTACAGCTCGACGAGGTCGTTCAGCACGCGGAAGTCCGGCAGCTCGGGGAGGCAGCCCATTCCGGCCGCGTGCACGAGCACCGGCTCGAGCGGCGCGTTGCCGCTGCGCTCGCCCTTGCCGAGCAGGGTGCCGTTGATCGCGCAGCAGCCCGCCCGCAGCGCGGCGAGCGAGTTCGCCACGATCAGGTGCAGGTCGTTGTGCGGGTGGAACTCCAGCTCCTCCGCCGCCACCCCAGCCTCGCGCAGCGCCCGCACCAGCTTCGGCACCGAGCGCGGCCAGGCGACGTCCTCGTACGGCAGCCCGAGCCCCATCGTGTCGCAGATGCGGAACTTCGGCGGCGCGATCTCGGGGTAGCCCGCAGCCAGCTCCTGCACGGCCTCGACGAACGGCAGCACGAACTCCCGCGGCGCCCGCGTCGCGTCCTCCAGGTGCAGGCGCGGCCGCAGGCCCGCGTCGAGCACGGCGCGGACGGCGTCGAGGTAGCTGGCGGCCGCGCTGCGGCGCCCGGCCGGGGTGAACTTGTGGAACGTGTGGTAGTCGCTCGCCGACGCGAGCATCCCCGTCTCGCGCACGCCCAGCCCGCCGACGAGCTCGGCGTCGGCCCGGCTGGCGCGGATCCAGGTGGTCGGCTCGACCGGCGCGCCGTCGCGATACCGCTCCAGCGCCGCCTCGAGCATGCGCCGGTCGGCCTCCCGGTAGACGAAGAACTCGGCCTGCCGCAGCGCCCCGCTCGAGCCGGTGAAGGCGCACATCAGCTCGTAGAGCCGCACCCCCTGCTCGACCGTCAGCGGCAGCCCGCCCTGCTGGCCGTCGCGATGCGTCGTCTCCGTCGTCCAGACCGCCGCCGGCAGGTCGGCCGGCCGCTCCGTCCAGTCGTAGACCGGGAAGCGGTCGGGCGGGAACGCCGTCTCGAAGAGCTCCGGCTCGGCCGGATCCGGTAGCCGCTCGACACCCATGCCACGACGGTAGCGCCGCGGGCTTGTGTCGTCAATCTTGATCATTATAATCAATACATGCAGAAGGACACGACCTCGCTCACCGCCGACGAGGCCGCCGCCTATCTCGGCGTCTCGCGCGCGACGCTCTACGCCTACGTCAGCCGCGGCCTGGTCGCGTCCGAGCCCGGCGACGATCCGGCTCGCCGCGCGCGCCGCTATCCGCGGGCGAGCCTCGACCGGCTGAAGGCGCAGCGGGCCGAGCGGCGCGACCCCGCGTCGGGCGCGCTGCGCTGGGGCGCCCCGGTGCTGGAGTCCGCGCTGACGCTGATCCGCGACGGCCGGCTCTTCTACCGTGGTCGGGACGCCTGCGAGCTCTCGCGGACGGCGACGCTGGAAGAGGTCGCCGCGCTGCTCTGGACCGGCGACGCCGCCGGCGCCGCGGAGCTCTTCCCGCCCGCGGCGGAGCGACCGGAGGACGCGGGGCCGTTCGCCGACCGGCTGGTCGCGCGCCTCGTCGAGGAACGCGCCGCCTCCCCGCTCTCGCTCGACGGCGCCGGCCCGGCCGCGTTGCGCGCGGCGGGACGCACCGTCTCGGGCCTCTTCGACGCGCTCGGCGCCACCGGCGGCGGCGACCTGGCGGAACGGCTCGCGCGCGGCTGGCGCAGCCAGCACGTCGACGAGCTGCGCGCCGCGCTCGTCCTCTGCGCCGACCACGAGCTGAACGCGAGCGCGTTCACCGCGCGCTGCGTCGCCTCGACCGACGCGCCGATCGGCAACGCGCTCCTCGCGGCCCTGTGCGCGCTCGAGGGACGCCGCCACGGCGGGGCGAGTCGCGCCGCCGAAGACCTGCTCGACGACGCGGAGCGGCGCGGCGCCGAGCAGGCCTGCCGCCGCGCCGTGGCCCGCACCGGCTGGCTGCCGGCGTTCGGCCACCCGCTCTATCCCGACGGCGACCCGCGGGCCCGCGAGATCCTGGACCGCCTCCACCTGCCCGAGAGCGACTACGTGGCCCGCGTCGTCGCCTTCGGCCGCGAGCTCGGCAGCTTCCCCTCGCTCGACTTCGCGCTCGCCGCGCTCTCCCACTGCGCCGCCTGGCCGGCGGACGCGCCGTTCGCGGTCTTCGCGCTCGGCCGCTCGGTCGGGTGGGTCGCGCATGCGTTCGAGGCGGCCGAGACCGGCGCCCTGATCCGGCCGCGGGCGCGCTACGTCGGCGTCGCGCCCCGCTGACGCCGCTGTCTACGAGCGCCGCCGCGTCGTCGCCGGAGCCGAGCCGCGACGCGCCCGATCGCGGGCACCTCGTGCCCGCGGGAGAGCGCCTCGCGCGCGACGGTGCCGCCGATCCAGCCGGATACCCCCACGACCGCGATCCTCACGGGCGTCAGAATGCCGAGCTGTGGACGCTCCGCGCGACCCGGAGGAGCTGGAGGCCCTCGGCACCCCCGCCGCCGAGATCGACGCGGCGACCCGCATGGGCGCGGTGCAGCTGACCGTCGCCGACCTCGCGCGCTCGCTCGACTACTACCGCACGGCGGTCGGGCTGGAGCTGCTGCGCGAGGAGGCCGGCACGGCCTGGCTCGGCGCCGGTGGCGTCGAGCTGCTCGAGCTCGCGGAGCTGCCCGGGGCCCGCCCCGCCGACGGCTGCACCGGCCTCTACCACTTCGCGCTGCTCGTGCCCGAGCGGGTCGACCTCGCCCGCTGGCTCGCCCACGCAGCCCGCGAACGGGTGCCGCTGACGGGCGCCTCCGACCACTTCGTCAGCGAGGCGATCTACCTGAGCGACCCCGACCACCACGGCATCGAGATCTACTGGGATCGCCCGCGCGAGCTGTGGGAGGGGCAGGTGCACCGGATGGGCACGTGGCCGCTCGACCTCGACGGGCTGCTCGGCGAGCTCGGCGGCGCCGCCGCGCCGTTCGCCGGCCTGCCGTCCGGCACGACGATGGGGCACGTGCACCTGCGCGTCGCCGAGGTCGAGTCGACGATCCGCTTCTACCGCGACGTGCTCGGGTTCGGGCTGATGGCGCAGCTCGGCCCGCAGGCGGCGTTCCTGAGCGCCGGCGGCTACCACCACCACCTCGGCGCGAACGTCTGGGAGAGCCGCGGCGCACCGCCGGCGCCGCCGGGAACGGCAGCGCTCCGCGCCGCGACGATCGTGCTCCCGTCGGCGGGCGAGCGCGATCGCGTGCTGGCGCGCGTGGACGCGGCGGGGCTGCCCGCGGAGGGCGACGTCGTGTGCGATCCGTCGGACAACCGGCTCGTGCTCGCCGTCGCGGGTTAGGGTCCCCGGATGCGCTACCGCACGCTCGGCAGGACGGGGATCGAGGTCTCGGAGCTCGGCTACGGCGCGTGGGGCATCGGGCAGACGATGTGGGTCGGCGCCGACGACGGCGAGTCGCTGCAGGCGCTGCGCCGGGCGTTCGAGCTCGGCGTGACGTTCGTCGACACCGCGCTCGCCTACGGCAACGGGCACAGCGAGGAGCTTGTCGGCCGCAGCGTTCGCGAGGCGGCGGAGACGGTGCGCGTGGCGACGAAGATGCCGCCGAAGAACATGCAGTGGCCGGCGCAGGCGGGCGTACGGGCCGAGGAGGCGTTCCCCGCCGACTGGGTCGTGAGCTGCACCGAGCGCAGCCTCCGCAACCTCGGGCTCGACACGATCGACGTGCAGCAGATGCACGTCTGGTCGGACGAGTGGGTCGACCAGGGCGACTGGCTCGAGGCGATCGAGCGGCTGAAGGCAGACGGCAAGATCCGCTTCTTCGGCGTCTCGATCAACGACCACGAGCCGGCGAACGCGATCCGGCTCGTCGAGTCGGGCCTCGTCGACACCGTCCAGGTGATCTACAACATCTTCGACCAGAGCCCCGAGGACGAGCTGTTCGCGGCCGCCCAGGAGGCGAACGTCGGCGTGATCGTGCGGGTGCCGTTCGACGAGGGCGCGCTGACGGGCCGCGTCACGCCCGACACCGAGTTCCCCGAGGGCGACTTCCGCAACGAGTACTTCGGCGGCGACCGCAAGGTCGAGGTGTGGGAGCGCGTGCAGGCGATCGCCCGCGGGCTCGCGATCGCGACGCCGGAGCTGCCCGAGTACGCGCTGCGCTTCTGCCTCTCGCACCCCGCCGTCTCGACCGTGATCGCCGGCATGCGGACGGTACGGAACGTCGAGTCGAATGCCGCCGCGGTCGACAACGGCCCGCTGTCGGAGCGCGAGCTCGAGACGTTGCGCGGCCATCGCTGGTTGCGCAGCTACTACGCGGCGTAGACGACGCGCCGCCGCACGCGGATACCCTGCCCCGAATGGCCACCCTCGACGCCCCCCGCTACTGCTACCGCCATCCCGACCGCGAGACGGGGCTCTCGTGCTCGGAGTGCGAGCGCCCCATCTGCTACGAGTGCATGACGCCCGCCCCGGTGGGTCTCCGCTGCCCCGAGCACTCCGGGAAGCCGCAGGGGGTGCGGAAGGTGACGCGGCCCGCGCAGCGGACGGTGACGGGTGTCGGCTCGCGGCGGCTGAACGGCGCGACGATGGCGCTGATCGCGATCAACATCGCCGTCTACCTCGCCGAGCTGGCCGCGGGGGGCTCCGTCGACGGCACGCGCAACTGGATCTTCAACCACGGCGCGCTCTTCGCCGACGGCGTGTACACGCAGGGATCGGTCGGGACGATCCCGGAGCACGTGAACGTGCCGGCGCAATTCCACCTCATCGGCGTCGCGCACGGCGAATGGTGGCGGCTCCTCACCTCGGCGTTCCTGCACTTCGGCCCGTTCCATCTGTTGATCAACATGTACTCGCTCTACTTCGCCGGCACGCTGCTCGAGCACGTGATCGGCCGCTGGCGGTTCGTGCTCCTGTACCTCGCCTCCGGCATCGCCGGCGCGGCCGGCGCGCTCTGGCTGAGCCCGGACAGCGTCACGGCCGGCGCCTCCGGCGCGATCTTCGGGATCCTGGGCGCGCTGTTCGTGCTCGAGCGGAGCCGGCACATCGCCACGGGCGGGCAGGTCGCGGGCCTGATCGTGCTGAACCTCGTCTTCACCTTCGCCGTCTCGAACATCTCGGTCGGCGGTCACCTCGGCGGGCTCGTCGCGGGCGTGATCCTGATGTGGCTGCTGCTGCGCACGCGCCGCTCGCCGATCTCCAGCGTCGCCGCCGGCGTGGCCGTGGTGATCGTGAGCGTCGCGCTCGCGTACTCGAAGACGCGCGGCTACACCTGAGCCGGCGGGTCAGCCGCCGGCCGAGACGTACTGCCCCGCGCCCGCCTCGCGCAGCGCCGCCTGCGCGGCGGCCAGCCGGGCGAGCGGCACGCGGAACGGCGAGCACGACACGTAGTCGAGCCCGAGCGTGTTGAAGAACGCGATCGAGCGCGGCTCGCCGCCGTGCTCGCCGCAGATGCCGAGCTTGATCCGCGGCTTCGTCTGCCGCGCCCGCTCGACGGCGATCCGCATCAGGTCGCCGACGCCGTCGACGTCGATCACCTCGAACGGGTTCCGCTCGAGCACGCCGTCCTCCAGGTAGCGCGTCAGGAACTTCCCCTCGGCGTCGTCGCGCGAGAAGGCGAGCGTCGTCTGCGTCAGGTCGTTGGTGCCGAAGGAGAAGAAGTCGGCGTCCTCGGCGATCCGGTCGGCGCGCAGCGCGGCGCGCGGCACCTCGATCATCGTCCCGACCAGGTGCTCGACCTCGGGCGCCTCCTCGGCCCACACCTCCTCGGTGAGCGCCCGCAGCCGCCGCAGCTCCTCCTCGAAGCCGACGAGCGGGTGCATCACCTCGACGAGCGGCGCGTCGCCGCTGCGCTCCTGCACGGCCCGCGCGGCGCGGGCGATCGCGCGGATCTGCATCTCGTAGATCTCCGGGAAGAGCAACCCGACGCGGCAACCGCGGGTGCCGAGCATCGGGTTCTGCTCGCGCAGCGCCCGGATCCGCGCCCGCATCCGCTCGTCGGCGGCCTGCTCCTCGTCGGGCAGGAACTCGTGCAGCGGCGGGTCGAGCAGCCGGATCGTCACGGGCAGGCCGGCCATCGCCTCGAAGATCCCCTCGAAGTCGCCCTGCTGGAACGGCAGCAGCCGGTCGAGCGCCGCCTTCCGCCCGGCGACGCTGTCGGCCAGGATCATCTCCTGCACCACCGGCAGCCGCTCCTCGCCGAAGAACATGTGCTCGGTGCGGCAGAGGCCGATCCCCTCGGCGCCGAACTCGCGCGCCCGCGCCGCGTCTTCCGGGTTGTCGGCGTTCGCGCGCACGCCGAGCCGGCGGACCTCGTCGGCCCAGCCCAGGATCTGCTGGAAGTCCTCGTTGATCTGCGGCGGCACGAGCGGCACCTTCCCGACGAACACCTGGCCGGTGCCGCCGTCGATCGTGAGGATGTCGCCCTCGCGCAGGCGGTGGTCGCCGAGCCCGATCGTCTTCGCGGCCGCGTCGATGTGCAGCTCCTCGCAGCCGGCCACGCACGGCTTGCCCATGCCGCGCGCGACGACCGCCGCGTGGGAGGTCATGCCGCCGTGGACGGTGAGGATGCCCTCGGCGGCGATCATCCCGTGGATGTCGTCCGGGGTCGTCTCCCAGCGGACGAGCAGCACCGGCCCCTGCTTCGCGCGCTCGACGGCCGAGTCGGCGTCGAAGACGATCGCGCCGCACGCCGCCCCCGGCGACGCGTTGAGGCCCTTCGCGGCGGGCTCCAGGTCGGCGGTCGGGTCGATCGTCGGATGGAGCAGCTGGTCGAGCTGCGCGCCGTCGATCCGCGCGATCGCGTCCTCACGCCCGATCAACCCCTCCTCGACCATCGAGACCGCCGCCTTCAGCGCCGCCGCGGCGGTGCGCTTCGCCGCGCGCGTCTGCAGCAGGTAGAGCTGCTCGTCCTCCACCGTGAACTCGATGTCCTGCATGTCGCGGTAGTTCTGCTCGAGGCGCTGCATCGTCTCGACCAGCTGCTCGAACGCGCGCGGCAGCGACTCGCGCATCGCCTCGAGCGGCTGCGGCGTGCGGATGCCCGCGACGACGTCCTCCCCTTGCGCGTTCGCGAGGAACTCGCCGTACAGGCCCTGCTCGCCGGTCGAGGGGTCGCGGGTGAAGCACACGCCCGTGCCGGAGCGGTCGCCCTTGTTGCCGAACACCATCTGGACGACGTTGACCGCCGTGCCGAGGTCGTCGGAGATGTCGTGCGCGCGCCGGTACACCTGCGCGCGCGGGGTGTCCCAGGAGGCGAACACCGCGCGCACGGACCGCAGCAGCTGCTCGCGCGCGTCGGCGGGGAAGTCGGCGCCGGTGCCCTCGCGGTAGATGCGCTCGAACGTCCCGACGAGCTCGCGCAGATCGTCGGCGGAGAGATCCGTGTCCTGCACCACCCCCCGCTCCCGCTTCAGCTGCGCGAGCGCCTCCTCGAAGCGGTGCCCGTCGATCCCCTCGACGACCTCGCCGAACATCTGGATCAGCCGCCGGTAGCTGTCGAACGCGAACCGCGGATTGTCGGTGCGGCGCGCCAGGCCCTCGGCCGCCTCGTCGTTCAGGCCGAGGTTGAGGATCGTGTCCATCATCCCCGGCATCGAGATCGCGGCGCCCGAGCGCACCGAGACGAGCAGCGGGTCGTCGTGCGACCCGAAGCGCTTGCCGGTGCGTTGCTCGAGCCGCCGCACGTGCTCGTCGACCTCCGCCTCGAGCCCCTCCGGCAGGTCGCGCGAGCGCATGAACGCGCGGCAGGCGTCGGTCGTGATCGTGAACCCGGCCGGCACCGGCACGCCCATCTGCGTCATCTCGGCGAGCCCGATGCCCTTGCCGCCGAGAAGCTCACGGCCGCCGTCGGAGGGCTCGTCGAAGTCGTAGACGTAGCGCTCCGGCATGCGCCGCGAAGTCTAAGCGGGGGCGCGCCGGCGCCGCGCCCGGAACTCGGCGATCCACGCCAGCGAGCGCAGGCCGAACCAGAACGGCGTGAACAACCCGTAGAAGAGGAGGAGCGCCGCGCCGAGCGCCGCGTACCAGACGCCCCAGCGCCAGAGGGGCACGGGTTCCTTCGGTTTCACGCGGGCACGCCGGCCTCGGCCCGGCGGCGCTCGACGAGCTGCACGATCCGCAGCGCGACCTCCTCGATCGACAGCTCGCTCACCTCGATCACCGGGCAGCCCAGCCGCCGGTGCACCTGCGCCGCGTAGTCGAGCTCCTCGTAGATCTCGACCAGGTCGGCGTAGCTGCGGTCGCCGCGCATCCAGCGGATCCGCTCGCTGCGGATCTCCGACAGCCGCTGCGCGTCGATCGTCAACCCCACCACCTTCCACGCCTCGGCGACGAACAGCTCGGCCGGCGGGTCGATCCCCTTCACCAGCGGGACGTTCGCCGTCTTGTAGCCGAGGTAGCCGAGGTAGATCGAGAGCGGCGTCTTCGAGGTGCGCGAGATGCCGACGAGCACGGCGTCGGCCTCGCCGAGCCCGAGGCCGACGCCGTCGTCGTGCTTGACCGCGAACTCGATCGCGGACATGCGCCGGAAGTACGCCTCGTTCAGTGGCGGCCGCGCGCCCGGCTTCATCTTCGCCGACTGGCCCGAGACCTTCGCCACGGCCTCGAGCGGCTGGGCGAGCAGGTCGCAGTAGTGCAGCTTCGCCCGGCGGCAGAGCACGCGCATCTCCTCGCGCAGCTCCGGCTCGACGAGCGTGTAGACGACGACGGCGGGCCGGCCCTTCATGCGGTCGACCGCCAGCTGCAGGTCGGCGACCGACTCGACGCGAGGGTGGCGGATCTCGAGGAACTCCTGGTCGGGGAACTGCGCCTCGAGTGCCTGCACGAGCCGGGCCGCCGTCTCGCCCGTCGAGTCGGAGATCACGTGCAGCTCGACCTGGTTCACGGGGCCACTCTAGAGTTGCCGGATGGGAGTTGCGCACTGGGACGACCTGGAGTGGCGCCGCAACGCGAAGGGCGAGATGGACGCGGAGTGGCAGCGGCTCGGCGACGCGGCCGGCGCGCGCGCCGTCGGCCTCAACCGCGTGCGCGTCGCGCCCGGGCGGCTCCCGACGCCGCCGCACTCGCACGGCGCCTCCGAGGAGCTCTACTACGTGCTCGCCGGCTCCGGCCTCGCCTGGCAGGACGGCGAGGTGCACGACGTCCGGCCCCGCGACTGCGTGATCCACCGTGCGAACGAACTCGAGCACACCTTCGTCGCGGGCCCGGACGGTCTCGAGTACCTCGTCTTCGGCACGCGCCATCCGACCGAGCTGGGCTGGCTCCCCCGCTCCCGCGCGATCCGCCTCGGCTGGCCGTGGGTGCAGGGGCGCGACGACGACCCGTGGGACGTCGAGGCGGCCGGGGAGCCGCTCGAGGTCGGCGCGCCGTCGCCCCGGCCGGCGAACATCCGCAACGTCGACGAGGTCGAGCCGGAGAGCTTCCGCGCCCAGCGGTGCGTGATGCTCGCCGACCTCGAGCACACCCTGCTCGCCGGCCTCGGCTGGGAGACGATCGAGGCGGGTCGCCACGGCTCGGTGCCCCACTGCCATTCCGCCGAGGAGGAGCTCTTCGTGATCCTCGACGGGTCGGCGACACTCGAGCTCCGCCCCTCGCCGCGGGGGCCGGGCGACTACGAGGAGGTCGCGCTCCGTCCGGGCCATGTGGTCGCCCGGCCGGCCGGCACCGGCGTCTCGCACTCGTTCCTCGCGGGGCCGGACGGCGTGACGATGCTCATCTACGGCACGCGCGACCCCAACGACATGTGCTTCTACCCGCGCTCGAGCAAGATCTCGTGGCGCGGGCTCGGCGTGATCGGGCGCGTCGAGGCGCTCGACTACTACGACGGCGAGCCCGAGGACTAACCGCTAGGTTCAGGCCATGCTCGAGGCCTACGAGGGAGTCGCCACCGTCGAGAAGGTGGCCGCGCTGTGCCGCCGGCGCGGCTTCGTGTTCCCGTCGTCGGACATCTACGGCGGCCTCGGCTCGTCGTACGACTACGGCCACTACGGCGTCCTGCTCAAGCAGAACGTGAAGAACGAGTGGCAGCGGGCGCTCGTGCAGGAGCGCGAGGACGTGGTGCTGCTCGACTCGTCGATCATCCTCAACCCGCAGGTGTGGGCGGCGTCGGGCCACCTCGTCAACTTCGCCGACCCGCTCGTCGACTGCCGCACGTGCAAGCTGCGCTTCCGCGCCGACCACATCGGCGAGAGCGCCTGCGGCAGGCGGCCGTCGAAGCATCCCGGCGAGACGCCCGACTGCGACCTCACCGAGCCGCGCCAGTTCAACCTGATGTTCGAGACGACGATCGGGGCGGTGCAGGACGAGGGCTCGAAGGCGTACCTGCGGCCCGAGACGGCGCAGGGCATCTTCGTCAACTTCAAGAACGTCACGTCCTCGCTGCGGGTGAAGCCGCCGTTCGGGATCGCCCAGATCGGCAAGAGCTTCCGCAACGAGATCACGCCGGGCAACTTCATCTTCCGGCTGCGCGAGTTCGAGCAGATGGAGATGGAGTTCTTCGTGCCACCGGACGAGGCGGAGGAGTGGCATCGCTACTGGATCGAGCAGCGCCGCGACTGGTTCCTCCGCCTGGGGCTGCGGCCGTCGTACCTGCGCGTGCGCGCCCACGACGCGGAGGAGCTGTCGCACTACTCGAGCGCGACGAGCGACCTGGAGTACCTCTATCCGATCGGCTGGATGGAGCTGGAGGGGCTCGCGAACCGCGGCGACTACGACCTGAAGCAGCACGCCGAGCACTCGGGCACGAAGCTGGAGTGGGTCGGGCACGAGGAGCGTTACGTGCCGTACGTGATCGAGCCGGCGCTCGGGGTCGACCGCGCGATGCTGGCGTTCCTCTGCGACGCCTACGACGAGGAGGTCGTCGCCGACCGGCCGCGGACGGTGCTGCGGCTCCACCCGCGGATGGCGCCGGTGAAGGCGGCGGTGCTGCCGCTGATCGGCAAGAACAGCGAGATGGTCGAGAAGGCGCGCGCGCTCTTCGAGGACCTGCGCCGCGCGATGCAGACCGAGTACGACGAGGCCGCGGCGATCGGCAAGCGCTACCGCCGTCAGGACGAGATCGGGACGCCGTGGGCGCTGACGATCGACGAGCAGACGCTCGCCGACGGCACGGTGACGCTGCGCGACCGCGACACGCTGGAGCAGGAGCGCGTGCCGCTCGCGGGCGTCCGGCAGCTGCTGCTCGACCGTCTCGAGCAGCCATGGTCTCCTCGAGACTAGGTCGCTGGCAGGAGCTGACGCTCGCGTCGGAGGCGCTGCGCGGCAACCCGCTCGGCGACCCGCACGAGCGGCCGGTCTTCGTGTGGGCGCCGGCCGGCGGCGGGCCGCATCCGGCGGTGTACGTCCTGAACGCGCACATGCGCTCCGCGCGCTCGTGGTTCAACGTCGAGCCGTTCGAGCGCTCGTTCCCCGAGGCGATCGAGGCAGTCGCCCCGGACGCGGTGGTGGTGCTCGTGGACGGCTGGACGTCGGTCGGCGGCTCGCAGTGGATCGACTCCGAGGGCGTCGGCCGCTACGGGGCCTATCTCTGCGACGAGGTCGTGCCGTTCGTCGACGAGCGCTTCCCCACCCTGGCCGAGCCGGCGCATCGCGGCCTGCACGGGAAGTCGTCCGGCGGGTTCGGCGCGGTCGTGAACGCGCTCCTGCGGCCGGACGTGTTCGGCGGCTTCGCCGCGCACGCGCCGGATGCCGCGTTCGACGTGACGCACACGCGCAGCTTCCCCCAGGCGGTGCGCGCGCTGCGCGGCCGGTCGTGGGAGGAGTTCTGGGAGGGGTTCCGCGGGCTCGACTCGGGCGAGACCGTGACGCTCGTCGAGGTGTGGGCGGCGACCCTGGCGTTCTCGAGCGGCGAGCTGCCGTTCGAGCCCGGGACGGGCGCTCTCGTGCCGGAGATCTGGGAGCGCTGGCTCGCCTGGGACCCGGTGCGGCTCGTCGCCGAGCACGCAGAGACGGTGCGCGGCCTGCGCGCCGCGTGGCTCGATGCGGGGAACCGCGACCAGTACTTCCTCGATCTGGGCGCGGTGGCGCTGCGCGACGCGCTGGTCGCGGCGGGCGTGCCCGAGGACGCGTTCCGCTTCGAGCTGTTCGACGGGGGCCACGGAGGCATGTCGTGGCGCTATCCCCTGTCGCTCGCCTGGCTCGTCGAGCGGCTCGGCTGAGTCCCCACCTCGGGGCGTCTGACGCGTGTCGGAACCGTCACGAGCGCGTGCCGCAATGCGCGCTCGACTTTTCACCGAGATGCCACGGAAGTGAAACCGTGCCGCGCGAACGCCCTGCCGGCCCCAAAACCGGGGTCAGACCCGGGTCTGACCCCGGTTTTCGGCCCAAGCGAAACAATTGTGTGTCAATCGCTCCACACGGCCCGCCACGGCTCACGCCGAGAGCGTCCGCAGGCGGAAGCCGCCGTGCTCCTCGTACGACCCGGTGACGACCGCGAGCGCGTCGCGGCGCGCGCGCTCCGAGAGCTCGGCGGCGTGCGCGTCGGCGAGCGGGGTCGAGAGCAGCCGCTCGATGCCGCTCAGCCCTTCCGGCGACAGCCGCAGGGCACCCGCCGCGTGCGCGACGCAGACGGCGCCGCCCGCACGCGCCGAGAAGCCGACGATCGCCGCCTCGCCGCACTCCACGCAGCCGGTCAGGTGCGGCAGGTAGCCGGCGAGCCAGAGCAGCTTCAGCTGGAACGACAACGCGAGCGGGTCGAGCGCCGCGCGCGCCTCCAGCACCGGCGCCTCGTCGAGCAGCTCCAGGAAGCGCGCGAGCGCGGCGAACGCGCGCGGGTTCGCCTCCGGCTCGCCGAACAGGCGCAGCATCGCCTCGGCGCCGATCAGCCCCACGTCGAGCCGGTACGGCTGCTCGCGCGCGGCGCGGTGCGAGGCGAGCAGCTCGACGCCCGTGATCGTCAGCAGCTCGCCCGAGCCCTCGTGCAGCATCAGCTCCACGTGCGACAGCGGCTCCAGGCGCGCGCCGAAGCGCGACTTCGTCTTCCGCACGCCCTTCGCGATCGCGCCCAGCCGGCCGCGCTGCTCGGTGTACAGGTGCAGGATCCGGTCGGCCTCTGCGAAACGGATCGAGCGCAGCACGATCGCCTCGGTCTTGACGCTGCGTCCGGCCACGCGCGCAGTGTATGTACCGGCCTGAACGGAATCTTCGGGGCCGTTCTGCCGTTATACGAAACGATATGGCTGAGATCACGATGTACACGACCCGCTGGTGCGGCTACTGCGTCCGGGCGAAGGCGCTCCTCGACGGCAAGGGCCTCGACTACGAGGAGATCGACATGGGCGACGACCCGGGCTTCCGCGCCCGCCTGAACGAGCTGACCGGCGGCTGGACCGTCCCGCAGATCCTGATCGACGGCCAGCCGATCGGCGGCTACACCGAGCTGTGGCGCCTCGACCGCGACGGCCGGCTCGACGAGCTGCTCGCCGCGTAAGCGGAACCGAGCGCCTGGCAGCGGGGGCAGTACCACGTGCCGCGCCCCGCGACCCGGATCTTGTCGATCGGGGTGCCGCAGCGCTCGCACGGCTCCCCGCCGCGCCCGTAGACGCGGAACTCGTCCTGCATCGAGCCGCTGCCGCCGTCCGGCAGCCGGTAGTCGCGCAGCGTCGACCCCTGCCGGGCGATCCCCGCCTCCAGCGCCTGTCGCAGCGCCCGGTGCAGTGCCCGCACCTGCTCGGGGCCGAGCGCCTCGGCCGGCTCGAGCGGGTGGAGACGCGCGCGCCAGAGCGCCTCGTCCGCGTAGATGTTCCCGACGCCGGCGACCGTCCGCTGGTCGAGGATCGCCGCCTTGATCGGCGCCCGCCGGCCGGCCAGCCGCTCCGCCAGATCGCGCGCCCGGAAGGACGGCTCGAGCGGCTCGCGCCCGACCCGCGCGTCGACGTACGCGTCGACGTCCTCCGGCTCCAGCAGCAGCCAGGTGCCGAAGCGGCGCACGTCGCGGTAGGCGAGCGCCGAGCCGTCGTCGAGCTCCACCACCGCCCGCCGGTGCGGGTCGTCGCCGAGCGCGCCGTCGGGGAAGTGCAGCAGCGAGCCCGTCATCCGGAGGTGCACGAGGAGCGCGCGACCCGAGGCGAAGCGCACGATCAGGTACTTGCCGCGGCGGTCGAGCCGCTCGACCCGCTCCCCGTCGAGCTCGGCGGACACCTCGACCGGCTCGAGCGGCCGGGTCAGCCGCGGATCGGAGATCTCGACCCGCTGCCAGGTCCGCCCCTCGAGGGCGGGCGCGAGGGCGCGGCGGACGGTCTCGACCTCGGGCAGCTCCGGCAAGCCTAGGAGCGCTTGCCGAGCGGCACGAAGTCCCGCTCGTCGTACCCGACGTACGTCTGCCGCGGACGCGAGATCTTCTGCTCCGGGTCCTCGAGCATCTCCTCCCACTGCGCGATCCAGCCGGGCAGCCGGCCGAGCGCGAACAGCACGGTGAAGTAGTCGGTCGGGTAGCCCATCGCCTGGTAGATCAGGCCGGAGTAGAAGTCGACGTTCGGGTAGAGCTTCCGCGAGACGAAGTAGTCGTCCTCGAGCGCGATCCGCTCCAGCTCGAGCGCGATCTCCAGCTTCGGGTTCAGCCCGGTCTGCTCGAACACCTGGTCGGCGACCGACTTGATCAGCTTCGCGCGCGGGTCGTAGCTCTTGTAGACGCGGTGGCCGAAGCCCATCAGACGGCCCTTGCCCTCCTTCACGCTCTCGATGAAGGCCGGGACGTTCTTCTTGTCGCCGATCTCGTCGAGCATCCGCAGCACCGCCTCGTTGGCGCCGCCGTGCAACGGCCCGTACAGCGCCGCGATGCCGGCCGAGACCGCCGAGAACGGGTCGACCTGCGACGAGCCGACGCTGCGGACGGCGCTCGCGGAGCAGTTCTGCTCGTGGTCGGCGTGCAGGATCAGCAGGATCTGCAGCGCCCGCTGCAGCACCGGGTTCGGCTCGTGCCGGCCGCCGATCTCGAACGTCATGTTGACGAAGTTGCCGATGTAGTCGAGGTCGTTCCGCGGGAACACGTACGGCAGCCCGCGCGAGTGCCGGAAGACGAACGCCGCGATCGTCGGCATCTTGGCGATCAGGCGCGTCCGCTGCAGGTAGCGGCTCTCCTTGTCGGCGATCTCCTTCGCGTCGGGGTAGAAGGTCGACAGCGCGCCGACCGCGCCGAGCAGCATCCCCATCGGGTGCGCGTCGTGGCGGAACCCCTCCATGAACTTGACGACGTTCGTGTGCACGTAGGTGTGCAGCCGCACGTCGTCCTCCCACTTCGCGAGCTGCTCGGCGGTCGGCAGCTCGCCCTCCAGCAGCAGGTACGCGGTCTCGAGGAACGTCGCCTGCTCGGCCACCTGCTCGATCGGATATCCGCGGTAGCGGAGGATGCCCCGGTCGCCGTCGATGAACGTGATCGCGCTGCGGCACGACGACGTGTTCAGGTACGCGGGGTCGTACGACTTCAGCCCCCAGTCGTCGTCGTTCAGCTTCAGCTGCCGCAGGTCGGTTGCCCGGATGGCCCCGTCGGCGATCGGCAGCGTGTATTCCTTCCCCGTGCGATTGTCGACGACGGTCAGGGTCTCGTCCGGCACCGTGTTCTTCCCCTTGCTCGATATCTCGTTGTCCTGCGAAACCTACCGCCCGGGAGCACCCGTGAACCGCGGTGTACCGTCGGGCGCGCAGTGACCGGCGAGCCGAAACGACCTCCGATCGCGCACTGGGACGACGTCCCGGCCGCCCACCGCTCGGCGGGCCACGTCGACGGGCTGTGGCAGGCGCTCGGCCGCGCCGCCGGCTCGGCCACGGTCGGCCTGAACCGCGTCCGCGTCGCGCCCGGCTGCTGGTCGACCCCCGTGCACGTGCACGGGCGCTCGGAGGAGATGTTCGTCGTGCTCGCCGGCGACGGCTTCTCGTGGCAGGACGGCGACGTGTTCGAGGTCGGCCCCGGCGACCTGATCGTCCACCTCGCCGGCGGTGCGCCGCACTCGCTGTGCGCGGGCGCCGACGGGATCGACGTGCTCGTCTTCGGGCCGCGACCGACGAACGACCCCGGCTACCTGCCGCGTGCGGGCGTCGTGCGCATGGGCGCCGCCTCGTTCCGCGTCGACGACGTCCACCCGGACGAACGCGAGCGCCGCGCGGGAGAGCCCGACCTGGCGCCGCCGAGCCGGCGGCCGCCCTCCATCGTCCGCATCCCGGAGGTGCCGGCGAGAGAGCACCGCGGCGCGACGGTCTCGCGCAGCCGCCGCGACCTCGGCCGCGCCGCCGGCTCGCTCACCACCGGCATGACCTACTACGACGTCGCGCCGGGCATGCTCGCCACGCCGCCGCACTGCCACTCGGCCGAGGAGGAGCTGTTCGTCGTCCTCGGCGGCGACGGCGTGCTGAGCCTCGGCGACGAGGAGCACCCGGTGCGCCGCGGGCACGTCGTCGCGCGCCCCGCCGGCACGCGCGTCGCGCACGGCTTCCGCGCCGGCGCGGAGGGCCTGACGATGCTCGCCTACGGCACGCGCGACCCGAACGACGCCTGCTTCTACCCTCGCTCCGGCAAGGTCTATTTCCGCGGCCTCGGCGTGATCGGCCGGCTCGAGCAGCTCGACTACTGGGAGGGCGAGGACTGACGCGCTACGAGACGACCTCGAGCAGCACCGGACGCGCCGGCGGCGGCTCGGTCGCGAGCTCGTAGGCCGCGAGCACCTCGGCGGCGGCCTCGGCGGCCGACCCCTCGTCGCGCGCGTGCACCTCTGCGAGCACGTCGCCCGCCTCGACGGCGTCGCCGCGCTTCGCGCGGCAGACGACGCCGACGGCGTGATCGATCGCGTCCTCCTTCGTCCGCCGGCCGGCGCCCAGGTGCAGCGCGGCATTGCCGACCGCGATCGCGCCGAGCCGCGCCACGTGGCCGCCCGACTCGGCGCGCACCTCGCGCACGACGGGCGCGGCGGGCAGCGCCGCCTCGTCGCTCGTGCCGCCCTGCGCCTGGATCCAGCGGCGCCAGGCCTTCTCGGCGGAGCCGTCCGCGACGGCCGCCTCGGCGCGCCGCCGGCCCTCTACCTCGTCGACGCCGAGGTCCGAGAGCGCGAGCAGCCGCGCGCACGCGTCCAGCACCAGCTCGGTGAAGTCGGCCGGCCCGCGACCGCGAATGGTCCCGAGCGCCTCGCGCACCTCGAGGGCGTTGCCGACCGCCGCGCCGAGCGGCTGATCCATGTCGGTGAGCAGGCAGACGACCTCGCGCCCCGCATGCCGGCCCAGCGCCAGCATCGTGTCGGCGAGAGCCCGTGCGTCCTCGAGCGTCTTCATGAACGCGCCGTCGCCCACCTTCACGTCGAGCAGGATCGCCTGCGCGCCGCCGGCGAGCTTCTTCGACATGATCGAGGCGGCGATCAGCGACAGCTGGTCGACCGTGGCGGTCACGTCCCGCAGCGCGTAGAGCAGCTTGTCGGCCGGCACCAGGTCGGCCGTCTGCCCGACGATCGCCAGGCCGACGTCGCGCACCTGCGCGACGAACTCGTCGAGCCCCAGCTCCGTTCGGTAGCCGGGGATCGACTCGAGCTTGTCGAGCGTGCCGCCGGTATGGCCGAGCCCGCGGCCGCTCATCTTCCCGAACGGCACCCCGCACGCGGCCACGATCGGCCCGACCGCCAGCGACGTCTTGTCCCCCACGCCGCCCGTCGAGTGCTTGTCGACCACCTTCCGCCCGAGCGCCGCGCTCAGGTCGAGCGTCTCGCCGCTCGCGATCATCGCCTCGGTCAGCGCGTAGGTCTCGGCGGCCGAGAGACCGCGGAAGTAGACCGCCATCGAGAACGCGGCCAGCTGGTAGTCGGGGATCTCGCCCCGCGCGTAGCCGAGGATCAGCTCGCGGATCTCGTCCGCCGCCAGCTCGTGCCCGTCGCGCTTGCGGGCGATCAGCTCGGCCGGGCGGATCACTTGGTGGCGACGAAGATCGAGTTCGCCCGCCGAGCCGAGAACGGCTCCTCGATGTCCGCGGGCAGGTTGGCGAGGAACGGCGACATCGAGATCGACGCACGAACGTACTCCTCGACCTCTCCCCGATCGGCGAACGTCAGCGTTCCGTCCACGTCCAGACGGCGGACCGATGCGAAATGCCGGCCGAGCTGGTCTTCGCCGCTCTCGCGGCTGAAGCTGAGCGTCGAAGGGCCGCTCCCGACGAGCTCCCGCAGCTCGGTCAGATGGAACCGGGAGTTCGTGATCGCGACGAGCGTGCCGCCGGGGCGGAGCACACGCGCGAGCTCGGCGATTCCCCCGTCGAGATCGGGCACGTGGTAGAGCATCCAGGCCGCGACCGCGCAGTCGAACGAGCCGTCGTCGAACGGCAGCGCCTGGACATCGCCGACCTGTGCGGCGACACCGCGCTCCCGCGCAAGCTCGACCATCCTCGGCGAGGTATCGATCGCGACCACCTCTGCCGCCGTCTCGCGGCCGAGCCATTCGGCGAGCTCACCCCATCCGCAGCCAACCTCGAGAATGCGTCGCGGCTTCGTATCGACCACCGCGGCGACAGCGGGGCCGCGCGCATCCACGCCCGTATGGACGCCGGTGTATGCGCTCGCCCGCCGGCGCAGGCGCGCATCGTCGGCGTACTCCCTCGCGACCAGCGACGGATCGTCGAGGCGGATCACGGCTCGACGATCGGCGTGCCGGGCACGCCGCGCGGCGCCGCCTTGCCGCCGAGCCACGCGCTCACGGTGGCCCCCACGTCGGCGAACTCGCCCTCGTGCAGCCGGCCGCCCGCGTTCCGCCCTTCCACGTACGCGAGCAGCAGGGCGTGCTCGCGCGAGTGGTCGGTCGACGGCGTGGTCGGGTCGCAGCCGTGATCGGAGGTCAGGATCAGGAGGTCGCCGGGCCGCAGCGCGTCCAGCAGGTCGGGGAGGCGCCGGTCGAAGTCCTGCAGGCAGCGGTGGAAGTTCACCGGGTCGTTCCGGTGGCCCCAGAGCATGTCCGTCTCGACCAGGTTGACGAAGATCAGACCGTCGTCCACGGAGCGCAGCAGCTGCTCCGTCTTCGTGATCCCGTCGACGTTCGAGCTGGTCGGCAGCTCCTCGTCGATGTCCTGGTGGGCGAAGATGTCGCCGATCTTGCCGACGCCGTAGACCTTGTGGCCGGCGTCGCGCACGAGCGACAGGTAGTTCGGCCGCCTCGGCTCGAGCGAGTAGTCGTGCCGGTGCGGCGTCCGCTCGTACGACCCGGGCTCGCCGACGAACGGGCGCGCGATCACGCGGCCGACGGCGTGCTTGCCGGTGAGGATCTCGCGCGCCGTGCGGCTCGCGTCGTACAGCTCCTCCAGCGGGACCGTCTCCTCGTGCGCGGCGATCTGGAACACCGAGTCGGCGCTCGTGTAGACGATCCACTTGCCGGTGCGCTGGTGCTCCTCGCCCAGCTCCTGGATGATCTCCGTGCCGCTCGCCGGCCGGTTGCCCAGCACGCCGCGGCCGGTGCGGTTCATGAACGGGTCGATCACCTCGTCCGGGAAGCCGTACGGGTACGTGGGCATCGCCTGCGGCGTGACGACGCCCATCAGCTCCCAGTGGCCGGTGGTCGTGTCCTTGCCCTTCGAGCGCTCGACGAGCCGGCCGGCGATCGCCGGCGCCCCCGGCTGCGGCGCGCACCCCTCGAGCGGCTCGACATTGCCCAGGCCGAGCGCCTCCAGCGTCGGCAGGTCGAGCCCGCCCACCGCGCGGGCGACGTTTCCGAGCGTGTCGCTGCCCTCGTCGCCGAAGTCCGCCGCGTCGGGCAGCTCGCCGGCGCCGACGGCATCGAGGACGATCACGCACGCGCGAGCCACGGAGCTATCCTACGTCCGTGGTTCTCGACGTTCTCGGGCTGCTGGGCATCGCCGTGTTCATCGTGTGCGTGATCGCGATCGCGATGGGCGTGACGTGGCTCGTCGTCAAGATCAGCCCCGCGCCCGGGTCGAAGAAGAAGCGCGCGGCCGAGTCCTGATCGATCGAAGGCTCCGTCGAGCCGACGCCTAGGCGGCGACCAGGTCGCCGAGCGGCGTGTAGTCGAGGCCGTGCGCCTCGGCGACCGCCTCGTACGTCAGCTTGCCGCCGACGACGTTGACGCCCTTCGCGAGCGCCGGGTCGGCCCCGACCGCGGCGGCGAGCCCGTGGTTGGCGATCGCCTCCACGTACGGCAGCGTCGCGTTCGTCAGCGCCTTCGTCGACGTGACCGGCACGGCTCCCGGCATGTTCGCCACGCAGTAGTGCGTGACGCCGTCGACGACGTACACCGGATCGGCGTGCGTCGTGGCGTGCGACGTCTCGAAGCAGCCGCCCTGGTCGATCGCCACGTCGACGACGACCGCGCCCTCCTTCATCCCGCCGATCATCTCGCGCGTCACGAGCTTCGGCGCGAGCGCGCCCGGGATCAGCACGGCGCCGATCACCAGGTCGGCCTCCTCGACCGAGGCGGCGATCTGGAGGCTCGAGCTCATCAGCAGCGTCACGCGACCCGACAGCACCTCCTCGAGGTGGCGCATCCGGTCGATCGACCGCTCCAGGATCGTCACCTGGGCGCCCAGCCCGAGCGCGATCACCGCGGCGTTGTAGCCCACGACGCCGCCGCCGACGATCACGATCTTCCCCGGCGCCACGCCGGGCACGCCGCCGAGCAGCAGCCCGCGGCCGCCGAGCGGCTTCTCGAGGAAGTACGCGCCCGCCTGCGCGGCGAGGCGACCGGCGACCTCCGACATGGGCGCGAGCAGCGGCAGCGAGCGGCCCACCTCGACCGTCTCGTACGCGACCGCGGTCGTGCCCGAGTCGAGCAGCGCGCGCGTGAGCGGCTCGTCGGCCGCGATGTGCAGGTACGTGAAGAGGATCTGGCCCTCGTGCAGCCGCCCGTACTCCGAGGCGATCGGCTCCTTCACCTTCAGCACCATGTCCGACCGCTCCCAGACGTCGTCCACCGAGACGATCGAGGCGCCGACCCGCTGGTAGGCGTCATCGGGGAACGCGCTGCCGGCGCCGGCGCCGGTCTCGACCTGCACGTCGTGTCCGGCCTGGATCAGCTCCAGCGCCCCGGCGGGCGTGAGCGCGACCCGGTACTCGTCCGGCTTGATCTCCTTGGCGACGCCGATCCTCATGCGGGCGCAACCTTACCCCGGTGACCGGCGGGTGCGCAGGTAGAGCAGGAGGCCCGCGAGCGTCTTCGCGTCCTCGATCTCCGGCAGCAGATCCGGCAGGTCCGCGACCGGGACGCGGACGAGCTCGAGCTCCTCGCTGCCCTCCGGGCTCGCCTCGCCCTGCTCCAGTGCCGTGGCGAGGAACAGGTGCACGCGCTCGTCGCAGTAGCCGGGCGTGCTGAACACCGTCGCCGCCTCGACCCAGTCGCCGCCGTGCAGGCCGGTCTCCTCGCGCAGCTCCCGCTGCGCGCTCTCGAGCGGCGTCTCCCCCGCCTCGAGGCCGCCGGCGGGCAGCTCCAGCACCGGGCCGCCGACGGCGGGTCGGGGCTGGCGGAGGAGCGTGACGACGCCCTCGCGGTCGACCGCGACGATCGCCACCGCCGGCCCGTGCAGCACGATCTCCTTGCCGTCGTCGACGACGACCTCGATCAGCTTGCCTGCGAACTCGGTGCGCCTGGTCATCCCGGCGCGAGCTCCTCGACGAGACGGCTGTCGGTCATGTGCAGGCGCTCTCGATCAGCGCGAGCGTCACGTCGACCATCGCCTCCAGGTCTCCGACCGCGATGCGCTCGTCGGGCGTGTGGATGTCGGTCATCCCGTTCGCCAGGTTGACCACCTCCAGGCCGCGCTCGTTGAACACGTTCGCGTCGGCCGCGCCGCCCGACAGCTCGTAGGTCGGCTCGAAGCCGCGGCGGCGGAGCGCCTCGGCGGCGAGCGCGACGGCGCGGTCGGTGCGCGCGAAACGGTAGCCGCGGTAGCTCTTGCGCGCCCGGGTGCGCGTCTCGCAGTCGTGGACGGTGCCGGCGTAGGTGATCGCGTCCTGCATCTCCTGCACCAGGTCGGCCAGCCGGGTCTCGTCCTGCGAGCGCGCCTCGGCGACGAACGTGCACCACTCCGGGACGATGTTCGTCGCGGTACCGCCCGAGATCGTGCCGACGTTCGCGGTCGAGTGCTCGTCGACGCGGCCGAGGCGCAGCTCGGAGATCGCGCGCGCGGCGGCGGCGATCGCGGAGCGGCCCTCGTCCGGGTACATGCCGGCGTGCGAGGCGCGGCCGTGGAAGGTCACCTCGATCGACTGCGAATACGGCGCGCCGAGGATGATCGTCCCGATCGGCGCCGCCTGGTCGTAGACGTAGCCGGTCCGGGCGCGCAGCCGGGTGTGGTCGAAGGCGTAGGCCCCGACGAGGCCGACCTCCTCCTTCGGCGTGAAGAGCAGCTCGATCCCGGCGTGCGGCCGACTCTCGGCCAGGAGGCGGCGGGTCGCCTCGAGGATGACGGCGACGGCGGCCTTGTCGTCGGCGCCGAGGATCGTCCCTGCGCCGTTGCGGACGACGCCGTCGTCGACGACCGGCTCGATCGCGGCGGTCGGCGGCACCGTGTCGAGGTGCGCGCAGAGCAGCAGCGGCTCGCCCTCGACGGTCGGGTCGAGGCGCACGTAGAGGTTGCCGATCTGGGAGCCGGTCTCGGCGCCGGTCGCGTCCTCGTCGGCGCTCAGGCCGAGGTCGCGGAGATAGCGGAGGACGGCGTCGGCGACGGCGCGCTCCTCGCCGGGCGGGCTGGGCAGGGCGGCGAGCTCGCAGAAGAGGTCGACGACGTCGGTTGGCACCGACGGGGGACTCTACGCGGCGATCGCGGCGGCGAGGGCGGCCATCAGGTCGTCGGCCGCGTAGGGCTTGCGCAGGAACTGCACGTCGGCGAGCTCGCCGACGCGTTCGCTCACGGTCACCTCGTCGTAGCCGCTCGAGACGACGATCGGCACCCCTGGGCGGATCCTCCGCAGGTCGGCCGCGACGGCGCCGCTGCCCTCGCCCGGCAGCATCACGTCGAGCAGCACCGCGTCCAGCTCGTCGGCCGAGGCGGCGAGCACGCGCGCCTCGTCGGCGTTCCCCGCGGTCAACACCCGGTAGCCCGCCGATTCGAGCAACAGCCCGGCCACGTGGCGGACGACCTCCTCGTCGTCGACCACCAGTACCGTCCCACCCTGCGGCAACGTTGCCATGAGGCAGCAATGATCGCACATCCGGCCGCGGATCGCGAGCGGCGCCTCGGGCGGCGCTCAGGCGACGGCTGCGTGCGCGCGCCGGCGGGCGCGGTCGAGCGCCGCGGCGACGAACTCCCGGAACAGCGGCGCGGGCCGCGTCGGCCGCGACTTGAACTCCGGGTGGAACTGCGAGGCGACGAACCAGGGATGGTCGGGCAGCTCGACGATCTCGACGAGCCGTCCCTCCTGGAAGGTGCCGCTGACGACGAGGCCGGCGTCGACCATCTGCTGGCGATAGGCGTTGTTGACCTCGTAGCGGTGCCGGTGGCGCTCGGTGATCACCGGCTCGCCGCCGTACACCTCGCGGGTGCGCGTGTCGCCGGCCAGCTCGACCGCCTGCGCGCCGAGGCGCATCGTGCCGCCGAGGTCCTCGACCTCCTTCTGCTCCGGGAGCAGGTCGATCACCGGGTGCGGCGTCTCGGGGTCCATCTCGGTGGAGTTGGCGCCGTCGAGGCCGCAGACGTGGCGGGCGAACTCGGAGACGGCGACGTGCATGCCGAGGCAGATGCCGAGGTACGGGATGCCGTCCTCGCGCGCGACGCGGCAGGCGAGGATCTTGCCTTCCCAGCCGCGCGAGCCGAAGCCGCCGGGGACGAGCACGCCGTCGACGCCCTCGAGCTCGGCGCGCGCCTCCTCGAGCGTCATGTTCTCGGCGTCGACCCAGCGGACGCGGACGCGGCTGCCGCTCGCGATGCCGGCGTGCTTGAGCGCCTCGTGCACGGACAGGTAGGCGTCGTGCAGCTTCACGTACTTGCCGACGAGCGCGATCTCGACGGTCTCGCGGCGCTCCTCGATCCGCTCGGTCAGCTCGTGCCACGCGGCCATGTCCGGCGCGGGCGCGTCGATGCCGAGCTTCCGGCAGACGAGCTCGTCGAGGCCCTGCTGCTGCAGGTCGAGCGGCACCAGGTAGACGTCGGGCACGTCGGCGTTCGAGATCACCGCGTCGACGTCGACGTCGGCGAAGAGGGCGATCTTCTCGCGGATCTCGCGCTGCAGCGGCTCGGTGGAGCGGCAGACGAGCACGTCGGGATGGATGCCGATGCGGCGCAACTCGTTGACGGAGTGCTGCGTCGGCTTCGTCTTCAGCTCGCCGGCGGTCTCGATCCAGGGGACGAGCGTGACGTGCAGGTAGATGACGTTCTCCGGCCCCGCCTCGCGCCGGAACTGGCGGATCGCCTCCAGGAACGGCTGCGACTCGATGTCGCCGACGGTGCCGCCGATCTCGCTGATCACCACGTCGGTGTCGCTCGACTGCGCGACCGAGCGGATGCGGGACTTGATCTCGTTCGTGATGTGCGGGATCACCTGCACCGTCGAGCCGAGGTACTCGCCCTTCCGCTCCTTGCGCAGCACGCGATCCCAGACGGCGCCGGCCGTGTGGTTGGCGGCGCGCGAGAGGTTCTCGTCGATGAAGCGCTCGTAGTGGCCGATGTCGAGGTCGCACTCGGCGCCGTCCTCGGTGACGAACACCTCGCCGTGCTGGAACGGGCTCATCGTCCCCGGGTCGACGTTGATGTACGGGTCGAACTTCTGGACCTGCACCTTCAGCCCGCGCGCCTTCAGCAGCCGGCCGAGCGACGCGGCGGTGATGCCCTTGCCCAGCGAGGAGACGACGCCGCCGGTGACGAACACGTATTTCGTGCTCACCGCAGCCCCGATCCCGTGACCCCACTCACGGGACTTCACTGTAGCAACGGGGTCAGACAGCTACAGCCCCGCGGCCGTCTGCACGAGGTCGTAGAGGCGCTTCACCGCGGTCCGCGGCAGGCTCGCGGGCCCGCGGCTCGTCGCCACCGTGACGCGGGTGCGGTCCTCGCCGACGGTCGCCAGGCGCACCTCGACGTCGAGCTTGGTCGCGAGCACGTGGAAGGCGAAGCGCTCGTACGGGTCGACCTCGCGGACGAGCAGCAGCGTCTCCTTCGGGCGGGAGCCGAGCAGGACGTTGCGGGCGCGCACGATCGCCTTCCAGCGGGCGCCGGGCGCGAACCCGCGGCGATCCGGCTCGACCCCGGTCAGCCCGGGCCACCAGTCGGTGAGGTGGTACGGCTCGGCCAGGAAGCCCCAGACGTCGGCGCGCGAGGCGAGCAGGTCGAGAGACGCTTCCCTCACAGGAGCGCCTCGTGTTCGCGGCGGAGGAGCTCGTCGACCGTCTGCTCTGCTGCGAGGTCGGAGCTGTCGAGCCAGAGGCCGAGCCGCGGCGTCTCCTCGTGCAGCACCCGATCCAGCTGCTCGATCGAGAACCGCCGGTAGCCGTCCTTCTCCCGGTGCGCCTCGCGCGCCGCGACAGCGTGCGCGTCGGGTGCGAGCACGACCAGACGGCGCGGCCGCGCGCTCAGCCGATCGAGGAACGGCCCCAGCGTCGGGCCGACGATCACGTCCTCGACCACGACCGTGAAGCCGGCGCCCGCGTAGAGGTCGGCCAGCTGCGCGGCAGCGCGGTGGCGCAGGTCGAGCTGCGCCAGCGCCTCGTGCCCCGGATCGGGCGTCATCTCGACGCGGCCGCCGCGCACCATCAGCCGGATCGCGTCCCCTTCGACGAGCACGCTCCGCTCGTACCGGTCCGCGAGCAGCCGCGCAACGGTCGTCTTGCCGCTCGCGGAGACGCCGGTGACGATCCAGACGCCGCTCATCGAACCAGCTCGCCGGCGCCGAATGCCGGGTCACGAACGGTCCCCAAGAGCCATGCCCCGGCGATCCATGGACGGCGGCAGCCACCGTCGCGGACCGTCCACCGCGGGGACATGTCCAGGGAGCGTTTCGGAGGGACGATTGCGCGCCGGGGCCGTCTCCTGCGGACGATGTCCCGTGGAAGGACCACAACGCGCCCGCCGCCTCCGGCGCTGTCACGAGCGTCGCCGGGTCGGGCGACGCTCACCGATCGAGGGTCGCGAGGAACTCGCGCCCGCCGAGCATCCGCTCCAGCTCCTCGCGGCGCTGCTCGTCCTCGAGGGCGACGATGCTCGTGTGCGTCGGGTCGCCGGCGACCTTCTCGACGCGGAAATGCCGGTCGGCCAGGCTGGCGATCTGCGGCAGGTGTGTGATCGTCACCACCTGGGCCCGCTCGGCCAGCCGGCGCAGCGTGTCGGCGACCGCGTGCGCCGTCGTGCCGCCGATGCCGGCGTCGATCTCGTCGAAGACCATCGTCTCTCCGCCGGCGACCGCGGC
The DNA here is from genome assembly GCA_036380895.1 of Gaiellaceae bacterium. Classification (GTDB taxonomy): domain Bacteria; phylum Actinomycetota; class Thermoleophilia; order Gaiellales; family Gaiellaceae; genus PALSA-600. Next base: position 87,574 of record DASVDV010000013.1, read on the forward strand.
GATCGCCAGCGCGACACGCGACAGCTCCCCGCCCGAGGCGGTCTCGGCGACGGGCCCGAACGGCAGGCCGGCGTTCGGGCGGATCAGGAACACCACCTCGTCGCCGCCGGTCACGGACGCGTCGCGCTCGCGCAGCTCGACCCGGAACTCGCCCTCGCCGATCCCGACGCCGCGCAGCTCCTGCGCCACCGCCTCGGCGAACGAGCCCGCCGCCTCGCGGCGCGTCTCGCGCAGCTCGGAGTGGAGGCGATCGACCTCCGCCTGCGCCGCGGCGAGCGCCTCCTCGGCGGCCGCGACGGGATCGTGCCCCTCCTCGAGCGCCGCCAGCTCCTGCCGCGCGGCCGCCGCCCGCTCCAACAGCTCTGCGTGCGTCTGCGCACGGTGGCGGCGGCGCAGATCGGCGAGCCGGTCCAGCTCCGCCTCGACCTGCTCGAGCCGTCCCGGCTCCGCCTCGAGGCCGAGCAGGAACGCCCGCAGCTCGCTCGCGGTCTCGCGCAGCTGCACCTCCGTCTCGCGCAGCGCGCCGGCCGCGGCCGCCAGCTCGGGCGCCAGTTGCTCCAGCGGCGCCAGCGCCCGCTCCGCCTCGGCGACCAGGTCGCCGGCGCCGCGGCCGTCCTCGGGAGCGAGCGCCGTCACCGCCGCGACGCCGCCGGCCGCGAGCTCGCCCACGTGGCGCAGCCGCCCGCGCTCCTGGCGCAGCTCGTCCTCCTGCTCGACCGTCAATCCCTCCGCGTCGGCGGCGAGCGCCCGCAAGCCCTCGAGCCGCTCCCGCACCGCCGCCGCGTCGCGCGTCAGCTCGTCGTGTGTGCGCCGCGCCGACTGCAGCTCGCGCCACGCCGTCCGCGCCCGGCGGCGCAGCTCCCCGGCCGCCGCGAACGCGTCGAGCACCTCGAGCTGGTACGACGGCCGCGCCAGGCGCCGCTGCTCGAACTGGCCGGACATGGCGATCAGCGCCTCGGCCGCCGCGGCGACATCCTCCCGGGCCGCGGCGCGACCCCAGGCGTAGGCGCGCGTCCGTCCGTCGGCGAAGATGCGCCGCGCCAGCAGCAGCGACTCCTCCCCCTCCGGGCGCAGGTCGGCGAGCGGGCCGAGCAGCTCCTCGTCGACCGGGTCGAACTCGGCCTCGACGTACGCCTCCGATCCGGCCGCGCCGATCAGGGCCGCGTCGCCGCGCGCGCCCAGCAGCAGCCCGATCGCGCCGGCGAAGATCGTCTTGCCGGCGCCCGTCTCGCCCGTGAGGGCGTTCAACCCTTCGGCGAGCTCGAGGTCGGCCGTGCGGATCAGGACGAGGTTCTCGATGCGGAGCCGGCGGAGCATCCGCCCATCGTACGGCGCGGGCCTGCGCGCGCCCACGGCCCGGGCGGCCGCGTCCCGCGAGGACCGGCCTCTCTGTCGCAGAAGCGCCACGAGCGTGTGCCGCGATGCGCGACCGGTTTTCCACCGAATCGACACAAAAGCGTGACAGCGTGCGGCAAACGCCGTGCCAGAGCCAAACCCGGGGTCAGACCCGGGTCTGACCCCGGTTGAGACGGTCCGCCCCGCGCTACCGGCCGAAGGTGGCCGCGTAGCGCCGGAAGAACGTCATCTCGGGGAGGGTCGCGAGCAGGCTCCGCTCCTCCCCCACACGGACGCGCGCCGACTCGCCCGGCAGCAGGCCGCCGAACGCGTGCCCGTCGACGATCACGGTCGTCGGCACGCCGTCGGAGCGGTTCGTCACCTCCAGCTCGGCGCCCGCCGGGACCACCAGGGGCCGCACGTAGAGCGAGTGCGGCGCGACCCACGTCAGCACCATCGCGTCCAGCCCCCACACCAGCACCGGGCCGCCGTTCGAGAGGTTGTAGGCGGTCGAGCCGGCCGGGGTCGCGCAGACGAGGCCGTCGCAGCGCTGCGAGCCGAGGTCCTCGCCGCCGAGCGCGTAGCCGAGCTCGACGATGCGACCGATCGTGGCGCTCGTGATCACCGCGTCGTTGATCGCCGCCGTGCGCCGCCCTCCCACCTCCACCTCGATCGTCGCGAGGTCGACCGTCCGGTAGCCGCCGGCGAAGACGCGGCGGAGGCCCACCTCCAGGTAGTCGCTGCGAAACGCGGTCAGGAAGCCGACCCGGCCGAAGTTGATCCCGAGCACCGGCACGCCGGCGCCGAGGAAGCGCGTGAGCGCGCGCAGCATCGTCCCGTCGCCGCCGAGCACCACCGCCAGGTCGGGCTTGCGATCGTTGGCGGGCTCGAGGCCGTGCTTGTGCGCCTCGTCCTCGTCGACGAGCACCTCGACGCCCGCCTCGTCCGCGAGCCGCCGCAGCCGCTGGACCGCGTCGGCGACGACCTCGGCCCGCCCGTGCGTGACGAGCGAGACCGCCTCAACCGACCGCATCGGCGATCCACCGTTCGAGGCCGGCAGGGAGCTCTGGCCGGGTTCGCTGGACGAGGTGGAGGACGTATTCATGGTTGCCCTTGGGGCCGGGGAGGCCGGAGTCTACGACCCCGACCGTCTCGCCTCCAACCTCGAGCAGCGCCGCGGCCGCCTCGCGCACCACCCGCCGGCGCACCGCCGCCTCGCGCACGACGCCCTTCGGCGCCTCCGCCCGCCCCGCCTCGAACTGCGGCTTCACCAGCACGAGCGCGCGCCAGCCGGGAGCCGCCAGCCGCAGCGCCGGCGGCAGCGCGAGCCGCACCGAGATGAACGAGACGTCGCAGGTGACGAGCTGCGGCGCGAACGGCAGCCCCGTCAGCGAGCGCGCGTTCACGCGCTCCAGCACCGTCACGCGCGGGTCGCCGCGCAGCTTGCCGTGCAGCTGGCCGTAGCCCACGTCGAGCGCGATCACCCGCGCCGCCCCGCGCTGCAACAGCACGTCCGTGAAGCCGCCCGTCGAGGCGCCCACGTCGAGGCAGTCGAGCCCGGCGGGATCGACGCCGAACGCGTCGAGCGCGTTCGCCAGCTTGTGCCCCGCGCGCGAGACGTACGGCGGCGGCGCCTCCACCTCGAGCGGCGCCGCCTCGTCGACCTGCTCGCCGGGCTTCGCGTGCCCCGGCACCCGCCCCGCCATCACGAGCGCCTGCGCCTGCGTACGCGACTCCGCCAGCCCGCGCTCCACGAGCAGCACGTCCAGCCGCTTCTTCACCGCCCGATCACGACGGGAACGGTACGCTCGGCGCATGCCACTCGTCTCGATGCGCCAGCTCCTCGACGAGGCCGCCGCGGGCGGCTACGGGGTGGGCGCCTTCAACGTGAACAACATGGAGCAGATCCAGGCGGTGCTCGAGGCGGCACGCGAGACCCGGTCGCCCGTCATCGTCCAGGCCTCCCGCGGCGCCCGCTCCTACACGAACGACCGCTTCCTGATCCATCTGATGCAGGCCGGCGCCGAGCTGTACCCGGAGGTGCCGGTGGCGCTCCACCAGGATCACGGCAACTCGCCCGAGACGTGCCTCTCGGCGATCGAGCAGGGCTTCACGAGCGTGATGATGGACGGGTCGCTGCTGGCGGACGGCAAGACGCCCTCCGACTTCGAGTACAACGTCGCCGTCACCCGCGAGGTGGTCGAGAAGGCGCACGCGAAGGGCGTCACCGTCGAGGGCGAGCTCGGCACCCTCGGCGGCATCGAGGACGGCGTCGGCTCTGGCGAGGTGCACCTCACCGACCCCGACCAGGCGGTCGAGTTCGTGGAGCGCACCGGCATCGACGCGCTCGCGGTCGCCATCGGCACCAGCCACGGCGCCTACAAGTTCACGAAGCCGCCCACCGGCGAGGTGCTCGCCATGCACCTGATCCAGCAGATCCACGAGCGGCTCCCCGACACGCACCTGGTGATGCACGGCTCCTCGTCGGTGCCACAGGACCTGGTCGAGAAGATCAACCGCTTCGGCGGCAAGATCGCGCCCACCTGGGGCGTGCCGGTCGAGGAGATCCAGCTCGGGATCCGGCACGGCGTGCGGAAGATCAACGTCGACACCGATGCGCGCCTGGCGATGACCTCCGCGATCCGCGAGGTCTTCGTCGAGCACCCGGAGGAGTTCGATCCGCGCAGCTACCTGAAGCCGGCCCGCGAGGCGATGAAGGCGGTCTACACCCAGCGGATGCAGCAATTCGGCCAGGCCGGCCACGCCGGCGACTACGAGCCGCTGTCGCTGGAGCAGATGCGCGAGCGCTACGCCTCGGAGTCGCCGGGGCGCACGAGCCCGGTCTCGTAGGCGAGCACGACCGCCTGCACGCGGTCGCGCAGGTTCAGCTTCGCGAAGACCCGGTTGACGTGGGTCTTGACGGTCGCCGCGCTGAGGAAGAGGTCGCCGGCGATCTCGCCGTTCGAGCGTCCGCGCGCGATCAGGGTCAGCACCTCCACCTCGCGCTCGGTCAGCTCGGCCAGCGGCTCCGGCCGGACGCCGGGAGGCGGGCGGCGGGTGAAGTCCTCGATCAGGCGCCGCATCACGGTCGGGGCGAGTAGCGCCTCGCCCGCCACCACCGTCCGCACGGCCGCCACGAGCTGGCCCGGCGGCGCCGTCTTCAGCAGGTAGCCGCTGGCGCCGGCGCGCAGCGCGTCGTAGACGAGCCTGTCCTCGTCGAACGTCGTCAGCACGAGCACCCGCCCGGCGAGGCCGTGCTCGACGACGGTGCGCGTGGCTGCGATGCCGTCGAGCCCGGGCATGCGGACGTCCATCAGCACGACGTCGGGACGGAGCCTCCGCGCGAGCTCGATCGCCACGCGACCGTCCTCGGCCTCGCCGACGACCTCGAGGTCGTCCTGCGCCTCGAGGATCATCCGCAGGCCTCCGCGCACGAGCGCCTGGTCGTCGGCCAGGACGAGCGAGATCACGACGGCGGCTCGAGCGGCAGCCGGGCGCGCACGACGAACCCGCCGGCCTCGGGCGCGACCGTCTCGAGCGAGCCGCCGAAGACGGCCGCCCGCTCGCGCATGCCCGCGAGCCCGTGGCCGCGGGAGCTCGCGACCGGGCCGCGGCCGTCGTCGGCGACCTCGACCTCGAGCTCGCTCGCCGCGTAGCGGAGGGCCACGCGCACGCGCCCGCAGCCCGCGTGCTTCAGCACGTTCGTCAGCGCCTCCTGGACGATCCGGTACGCCGAGAGCTCGACGCCCGGCGGCAGCGGCCGCCGCTCGCCGGACACCTCGAGCTCGGCGTCCACGCCGGTCTCCCGCACCGGCCCGAGCAGCTCCCCGACCTGCGTCAGGCCCGGCTGCGGGTCGAGCCCGATCTCCTCGTCGCCCTCCCGCAGCATCCCGACGAGCCGCTTCATCTCGGCGAGCGCCTGCCGGCCGGTCTCCTGCACAGCGCGCACCGGATCGGCGGCGCGCGCAGGGTCGCGTTCGAGCATCGCCTGCGCCGCGCCGGCCTGCACCGTCATCACGGCGACCGAGTGGGCGACGACGTCGTGCAGCTCGCGGGCGATCCTGGCCCGCTCCTCGGCGACCGCCGTCCGGTGCCGCAGCTCCTCGCGCAATGCCCGCGAGCCGAACGCCAGCCCGGCGATCCCCGGGGCGAGCACGAGCCCGCCGATCCACGGCACGTCCGTCCCGGCGTAGTGATCGGTCCCGCGCAGGATGTCGATGCCCATCGCGACCCAGACGCCGCACGCGAGCACGACCAGCCCGAGCACGGCGCGCCGCGGGGTCTCGCCGGCGCCGATCGACCAGGAGACGAGCAGCAGCGCCATCACGGGCGCCACGGCGGTGTGCAGCGACGTCCCGGCGGCCGCCTGGACGATCATCACGGCGACGAACGCGATCCCGACCGGCACCGGCCTCGATCGCCGCCAGGCGAGCGCGACCCCGACCAGCGCGAAGGTCGGCGCGTCGACCCACGCCGGCCGGAGGTGCTCGAGCGGCACCTCCGCGAGCATCCACGCGGTGAAGGCCGCGGCGACGGCGACGTCCAGCACGGGTGTCCGCTGCATGGAGCGGAACGTAACGCCGCGGAGTCGCTCGCGCATCAACCCGCAGGTCGATCCGAATCCATCCGTACGCCGACGACACGCCGACGCGGCCGCCCTACCGTCGAACGCGTCAACTCGAACGGAGGCAGCGATGCGTTTCTCCACCATTTCGATCGGCAAGGCGATGGTCGGCACGGCGGTCCTCGGCGCGATCCTGCTCGCGGGCAGCTATCCCTTCCGCGACGACGAGCACGGCGTCCGCTGGGTGCTCGGCGGGATCGGCTGGTTCGGCTTCCTGCTCTGCGCGGTCGCGCTGATCGTGCTGGCGCTGGTCGCGCTCGGGCGCGGCCTGTTCAGACGGGCGGCGGCGTAGGGGCGCGGTTCAGACGGTGCGCGCGGCGAGGCCGTCGACGATGCCGGCGAGCACGTCGGTGTCGGCGTCGATCTCGGCGAGCCGGGCATGCGCCCGCTCGGCGGCCTCGTCGGCCAGCCGCCGCGCCCCGTCCGCGCCCACGTCGAGCACGTAGCCGTCGCCGTCGAGGATGTCGTCGACCACCTGGAAGAGCATCCCCAGCTCACCCGCGAAGGCCCGCCACGGCGGCTGCTGGGCCGCCGGCAGCTCCATCGCCTCGAGCGCGCAGCCGATCGACGCGGAGAAGAGCGCGCCGGTCTTCAGCTTGTGGATCTCCTCGCGCGTGCCGTCATCCTCGAGCTCGCGCCACTGGCCGCCGATCATCCCCAGCGTCGCCCCGCACAGCTCGCGCGCGACCGCCGCGGTGCCGTAGGAGAGCGCGAGCCGGAACGCCTCGGCGAGCAGCGCGTCGCCGGCGAGCAGCGCGGCCGCCTGGCCGAAGCGCGCCCACACGGTCGGCTGGCCGCGGCGCTCGGTGTCGTCGTCCATGCAGGGCAGGTCGTCGTGCACGAGCGAGAACGAATGGACGAGCTCGACGGCCGCGGCGGCCGGCAGCAGATCCTCGACAGGATGGCCGACGGCGTCGCCGGTGGCGAGGCACAGCACGGGCCGCACGCGCTTGCCGCCGAGCGCGTAGCGCATCGGCTCGGCGAGGCTGCCCAGCTCGGGCTCCAGGGCAAGCTCCTCCAGGTACGCCTCGATGAGCGCGCGGAGTCGATCCGGTTGCATCGCCATCAGATCTCCTCCTTCGGCAGCGGGGCAGCGGCCTCGGTCTCGGCGGCGCGCTTCGCGCGCTGCAGCTCGGCCTCGACCTCCTTCGCCAGGTCGGCCAGCTCCTGGAGCAGCTCGATCGCCTGGTCGGGCTCCTGCGTCTCGTCGAGCCGGCTGCGCGCGGCCTCGAGTCGCGCCAGCAGGTCCTCCGCTCGGTTCAGCGACTCCTCCGCCGTCATGCGCCCTCCTCTCGTTGGATGCGCCCGAGGATGCCGTTCACCAGTCTCGCGGCCTCGTCGGATGCATAGCGCTTCGCGAACGCCACCGCCTCGTCGATCGCGACCTCGGCGGGGACGTCGTTCCCGAGCAGCTCGTGCACGGCCACGCGCAGCGCGCTCCGCTCGACCACGCCGAGGCGGTCGGCCGTCCAGCCCTCGGCCGCGTCGGTGATCCGCGCGTCGAGCTCGGGCGCCCGCTCGGCCACCGCGGACGCGACGCCGCGCGCCCACGGGTCGATCTCGCCGGCGTACTGCGAGCCGAGCTCCTGGCCCGAGAGGTCCCACTGGTAGAGCAGGAAGATCGCCTGCCGCCTCGCCTGGCGGCGCGACAGGACCATCATGTGACCGCCCGGAGCGCCTCGAGCGTGGAGGTCGAGTAGTCGCCGCTCGCGAACGGCTCGCTCGCGAGCACGTCGAGCGCCAGGTCGCGGGTCGAGGGCACCCCGTCGATCGCCGTCTCGCGCAGCGCGCGCTCGGCGCGGGCGATCGCCGCCGGCCGGTCGACGTCCCACACCACGAGCTTCGCCATCAGCGAGTCGTAGAACGGCGGGATCATCGTGCCGTTCTCCACGAAGGTGTCGACGCGCACGCCTGGGCCCTGCGCGGGCTCGAAGCGCGCCACCCGGCCCGGCGCCGGCATGAAGTCGCGCTCCGGGTCCTCGGCGTTCAGGCGGATCTCGATCGCGTGGCCGCGCCGCGGCGCACGCCCGGTGACGCCGAGCGGCTCGCCGCTCGCGACGCGCAGCTGCTCGCGGACGATGTCGAGCCCGGTGCACATCTCCGTCACCGGGTGCTCCACCTGCAGCCGCGCGTTCAGCTCGATGAAGTAGAAGCTGCCGTCGGGTCCGAGCAGGAACTCGAACGTGCCGGCGTTGCGGTACCCGACGGCGCGGCAGGCGCGCTCGGCGGCCGCCTCCATCGCCTCGCGCTGCTCGGGGCTCAGCGCCGCCGACGGGGACTCCTCGATCAGCTTCTGGTGGCGCCGCTGGATCGAGCACTCGCGCTCGCCGAGGGTCAGCACGTTCCCGTGCTCGTCGCAGAGCACCTGGATCTCGACGTGGCGGGCCGGGACGAGTGCCTTCTCCACGTAGAGGCGCGGGTCGCCGAACGCCGCCTGCGCCTCGGCCGCGGCGGTGGCGAACGCGTCCTCGAGGTCGTCCGGCTCGTGCACGAGCCGCATGCCCTTGCCGCCGCCGCCGGCGCTCGCCTTCAGCAGCACCGGGTAGCCGATCTCCTCGGCGGCGTCGCGGGCCGCGGAGACGGCCGTCTCGCCCTCCGTGCCGGGCACGGTCGGCACCGACGCGGCGCGCATGGCCTGCTTGGCGGAGATCTTGTCGCCCATCGTCGCCATCACGTCCGCCGGGGGGCCGACGAAGACGAGGTCGTTGTCGACGCACGCCTCCACGAAGGCCGGGTTCTCGGCGAGGAAGCCGTACCCCGGGTGCACCGCCTCGCATCCCGCCGTCACGGCCGCGGCGACGACGTTCGGGATGCGCAGGTAGCTCTCGGCCGCGGGCGGCGGCCCGATGCAGACGGCATGGTCGGCGAGGCGCACGTGCAGCGCGTCGCGGTCGACCGTCGAGTAGATCGCGACCGCCTCCACGCCGAGCTCGTGCAGCGCGCGGATCACGCGGACGGCGATCTCGCCGCGGTTCGCGACCAGGACCCTGTTGAACACGCCTAGACCGCGTCGAGCGGGCGGCCGCCGACCGGCTCGAGCTCGAACAGGAGCTGGCCGTACTCCACCGCCTGCGCGTTGTCGACGTGGACGCGGCGGACGATCGCCTCGATCTCGGCCTTCACCTCGTTCATCAGCTTCATCGCCTCGAGGATGCACAGCGTCTGGCCGGGCGAGACGGCGTCGCCCTCCTCGACGAACGGTGCGGCGCCCGGCGACGACGCGCGGTAGAAGGTGCCGACCATCGGGCTCTCGACCCGCACGAGCGAGGCGTCGCGGGGTGCGACCGGCGCCAGCGCGGGCTCGCTCTCGAGGGCGGCGAGGGCCGCGACCGGCGTGGCGACCGGCGCCGGGTCCGACTGGCGGCGCACGCTGACGCGCATGCCCTCCTCCTCGATCGTGATCTCGCCCACCCCGGTCTCCTGGACGATGCGCACGACCTCGCGGATCCGCTCGGCGCGCCGCTGCTCGACGCCCGCGGCGCCGAACGAGTCCTCGCCGCCGGCACGGTCGCGGATCGAGCGCAGGAGCGGCTCGGCCTCCTCGCCGAACAGCGCCAGCAGCAGCAACTCCTCGTCGCTCGACGCGAGCCCCTCGGCCCCGTCGCGCAGCGCGTCGAGGTCGACCGGGTCGTCGGGGTCGTCGCCGAGCAGCTCGACGGCGCGGACGAGGCCCGGGTCGACGGGGCCCGGCGTGCGGCCGAAGCGGCCTGCGACCAGGTCGCGCAGCTCGTCGACGATCGTCCCGTAGCGGTTCGCGGACAGCACGTTGAGCAGCGCCTGCGAGGCGACGATCTGCCCGATCGGCGCGGCGAGCGGCGGCGAGCCGATCTCCACGCGCACGCGGTCGACCTCGGCGAGCACCTCGGGGAGCCGCCCAGGGGCCGCGATGCTGCGCAGCTGCTCGTCCATGGCGGCGACGAGCCCCACCGGCACCTTGTGCTCGGCGGCCCGCACGGCGATCCGCGGCGCGAGCGGCGACACCGGCTCGTCGCCGATGTGCTCGTCGACGAGATCGGACGCCTGCCAGAGGCGGTCGACGTCGACCCCCGGGTCCAGGCCGATCCCGGCCAGCGCCTGCGCGGCCGACTCGGCCGAGACGCGGTGCAGGGTCAGCGCCACCGGGTAGACGGCCGCCGCGATCAGGTCGGCGCCCCCGCGCGCGGCCTCGAGCGACGTGGCGAGGCCGTTGCCGCCGGCGCCCTGCGCGACGAGGCCGACCGGCAGCTTCGAGACGTCGCGCAGCTCGGCGACGAGCTCGCTCGCGCGGTGCGGCTGAAGCAGAGCGGCGGGGTCGTGCAGCATGATGCGCGCAGCGCCCAGCTCGGGCAGGCGCCGTCCCGCCTCGACGAGCGCCTCGTGGCGGCCGCTGCCGTAGAGCAGGCCGGCGTCGAACTCCTTGCCCGCGGCGACGATCGCCTCGGCGGCCTCGCGCAGGTTGTCGACGTCGTTGAGCGGATCGTGCAGGCGGAAGACGTCGATGCCGCTGGCGGCGGCGGTGGCGACGAAGCGGCGGGCGAAGTCGCCGCCGACGGGCCGCGTGCCGACGAGGAAGCGGCCGCGCAGCGCCAGGCCGAGCGGCGTCTTGGTGCGCGCCTTCAGCGCCCGGATGCGCTCCCACGGGCTCTCGACGCCGCGCCGGACGGCGTTGTCGAAGACGCCGCCGCCGGAGACCTCGAGATACGCGAAGCCGGCGCCGTCGAGCAGCTCGGCGAGCCGCAGCAGCGCCGCCGTCGGCATCAGGCCGGCAAGCGGCTCCTGGCCGAGGACGCGGATGGTGGTGTCGACGAGGCGCGGCATGGGGCTATGACCTTACCGGGGTCCCGGCGAGGCGCTCCCGGGAACGGTGCGGGCTCAGGCGCGCTGGATGTAGCGCTTCTCGCGCGGGTCGACCTTGATCCTGTCGCCCACGTTCACGAACAGCGGCACCTGCACGATCGCGCCCGTCTCGAGCGTCGCGGGCTTCGTCACGTTCGAGACGGTGTCGCCCTTGATGCCCGGCTCGGTGTCGGTCACCTCGAGCACGACCGAGGCGGGCAGCTCGACGCCCGACGGGTTGCCGCCCACGAACATCACCTGCACGCTCGACGAGGGCAGCATGAACGGCAGCTCGTCCTCCAGGTCGCCGTGCGGGATCGAGAGCTGCTCGAACGTGCCCTCGTCCATGAACACGACCTCGTCGCCGGAGTCGTACAGGTACTGCATGTTCTTCTGCTCGGTGCGGACGCGCGGGAACTTCTCGCCGGCGCGGAAGGTCTTGTCGACGACGGAGCCGCTGCCGAGCGACTTCAGCTTCGTTCGGACGAACGCGCCGCCCTTGCCCGGCTTGACGTGCTGGAACTCGACGATCCGCCACGTCTGGCCCTCGAGCTCGATGTGCATCCCGTTGCGGAACTGATTCGTCGACACGACCTCGGCCATCGGCGCGCCAGTCTAGCCGCGGCGGCCTAGGAAACCGTGACGAGCTGCTTCGGGAAGCTCGTGAGCAGCTCGACGCCGCCGTCGCGGACGACGGCCAGGTCCTCGATCCGCACGCCGCCGACGCCCTCGAGGTAGATGCCCGGCTCGATCGTGACGATCTGGCCCGCGGCGAGCGTGCTCTCCGAGTCGCGCGAGAGGCGCGGCGCCTCGTGGATCGCCATGCCGACGCCGTGGCCGAGGCCGTGGCCGAAGCACGCGCCGTAGCCGGCCTCCTCGATCACGTCCCGGGCGATCGCGTCGGCCTCGACGCCGCTCAGGCCCGGCCGGATCCCCGCCACCGCGCGCTCCTGCGCCGCCAGGCACAGGTCGTAGATCTCGCGGAGCCGATCGGGCAGCCCGCCCGTCGACACCGTCCGCGTGCAGTCGGAGCAGTAGCCGTCGACGCGGGCGCCCCAGTCGACCGTCACCAGCGTGCGCGGCTCGACGAGCCGGTCCGTCGGCACCGCGTGCGGCAGCGCTCCGTTCGGCCCCGACGCGACGATCGTGTCGAACGAAAGCTCGTCGGCGCCGTGCGCGTGCAGCAGCTCCCGCAGCCGCCAGGCCAGCTCGCGCTCCGTCCGCCCCACCCAGGTCTCGGCCGTCAGCGCCTCGAACGCGCGGTCGGCGATGCGCGCGGTGCGGCGGATCGCCGCGATCTCCTCCTCGTCCTTCACCGCCCGCAGCTCCTCCACCAGGCCGCCCGCCGGGACGAGCTCCGCGCCGCCCCCGTCGAGGATCTGCCAGTCGGCGTACGTCAGCGCACCGGCCTCGAACCGCACCCGCCCGCTCAGCTTCCCGGCGAGGTGCCGCATGAGCGAGCCCGCCACCAGCTCGACCTCCACGCCGTCGAGCCCGCGCGCGACCTCGATGTAGCGGAAGTCGGTGTAGACGGTCGCGCCGCCGCGCGGCTCCACCAGCACCGCGGCGTTCGAGCTGTGGAAGCCCGTCAGGTAGGCGACGTTCGTCAGGTCGGTGACGAGCAGCGGCTCCTCCAGCCGCGCCGCCAGCGCCTCCAGCCGCGCGCTCATTCCTCCACCTGCCCGGCCAGGTACACGAGCGCCTCGCGGTAGCCGTCCGGCCCCTTGCCGATCACGCGGTGCGCCACCAGGTCCTCGATCACGCTGTTCCGCCGCCACTCCTCGCGCTCCAGGATGTTCGAGAGGTGCACCTCGACGATCGGCACCCGCAGCACCTCCAGCGCGTCGTGGATCGCCCAGCTGTAGTGGCTCCACGCCCCCGGGTTGACGATCACCCCGTCGGCGTCGTCGTAGGCCGCGTGGATCCAGCCGATGAACTCGCCCTCGTCGTTCGTCTGCCGGCAGCGCGCGGTCACGTCGAGCGCGTGCGCCCACTCGTAGATGCGGCTCTCCAGCTCGTTCAGGCTCAGCCCGCCGTACAGCGACGGGTCGCGCCGCGCCAGCTGGTCGAGGTTGACGCCGTTGAGGATCGAGACCTGCACTCAGTGCTCCTGGACGATGAGGCTATCGAGCGCCGCGCGCACCTCGTCCGCGGGACGTGCCTCCAGCCGCGGCCCGTCGTCGCCGAGCAGCACCAGGTTGATCTCGCCGCCGGCGCGCTTCTTGTCGCGCAGGAGCGCCTGCCAGGCCCGCTCGCGGTCGACCCGCACCGGCCGCGGCGCGAGCGCGTCCTCGACCGGCTCCGTGTCGCGGCCCGACAGCCGCAGCGCCGCGAGCAGGCCGATCGCGACCGCCTCGCCGTGCGGCAGGTCGAAGTCCGCGGCCGCCTCGAGCGCGTGCGCGAACGTGTGGCCGAGGTTGAGCCAGTTGCGCGGTCCGCGGTCGCGCGGGTCGCGCAGGCAGAGCGCCGCCTTGTAGGCGGCCGCCCCGCGCACGTCGACCGGGCGCCCCGCGAGCAGCTCCGTCTTCAGCCGCTCGGCCTCGCCCTGACGCCGCTCGCGCTCCGGCAGCGTCTCGACGAGGCTCTCGTCGACGATCACCCGCGCCGGCCAGTGGAAGGCGCCGACGAGGTTCTTCCCCTGCGGCAGGTCGATCGCCGTCTTGCCGCCGATCGCCGCGTCGACCTGGCCGACGAGCGTCGTCGGCACCGGCACCCACGGAACGCCCCGCAGGTACGTCGCGGCGGCGAACCCGGCGGCGTCGGTCGTGCAGCCGCCGCCGAGCGCGGCGATCGTCCCGCCGCGGTCGAGGCGGAGCTCCTGCCACAGCCGGTCGAGCGCGAGGATGCTCTTCGCCTCTTCGCCCTGCGGCAGCGTGTGCGTCTCGGCGAGCCGCGCGCCGAGCGCGAGCTGAG
>DASVDV010000014.1:0-43388 GCA_036380895.1 Gaiellaceae bacterium
GCCGCGAGGATGCGCTCCCAGTCGTTCTGGTCAGCGGCGTCGACGGTGATGTCGCGCAGCGTGTGCGCGTCCGACACCTCGACCAGGTCGACCGCGCCGATCGTCCCGCCCGCCTCACCGATCGCGGTCGCTACCTGACCGAGCATCCCCGGCCGGTGGTCGATCTCGACCCGGATGGTCAGCGAGTACTGGGCAGATGGAGTGACGTTCACCGTCCGAATATAGATCGGTGCCGCCGCGGGGCGCGGCGACACCGATCCTGGACGTCGCTCCTAGGCGGTCGCGAGCCGGAAGCGGCCCACGAGCCCGTCGAGCTCCTCGGCGGTGCGGGCGAGCTCCTGCGCGGACGCGGCGATCTCCTGCGCCGACGCGCTCGTCTCCTCGGTCGAGGCCGAGACCTGCTCGGTCGAGGCGGACGACTGCGCCGCGACGGCGGCGACGTCGCCGGTCGCCTCGACGATCTGGTCGATCCGCTCGCGCATGCCCTGAACGGCCGTGCCGATCCGGGAGAACGCGTCGCGGGCCGCCTCGACCGTCTCCGACGACTCGGCGGTCTGCTGCACGCCCTGCTCGACGACCGTGACCGTGCGCTCGGTCTCGGCCTGGATCTCGTCGACGAGGCCCGAGATCGTCGCGGCGGCCTGCTGCGACTCCTCGGCGAGCTTGCGCACCTCCTCGGCGACGACCGCGAAGCCGCGGCCCTGCTCGCCGGCGCGGGCGGCCTCGATCGCCGCGTTCAGCGCCAGCAGGTTCGTCTGGCCGGCGATGCCGGTGATCGTCTCGACGATGCCGCCGATCTGCTCGGACTTGGTGGTGAACTGGGCCATCGCCGAGGTGAGCTGGCTGCTCGACTCGGCGAGGCTCGCCATCGAGACGCGCGCCTGCTCGGCCGCCTCGACGCCCTCTGCGGCGAGCCGGCGGGCCGTGGCAGCGTCCTCGGCGGTGTCGGCTGCGCTCGCAGAGCTCGTCCGCGCCGCGTCGACGACGCCGCCGGCGTTCGCACGGGTCTGCGAGACGAGCTCGACCTGCTTCTCGGTGCCCGAGGCCATGTCCTCGATCGCGCGCGAGATCTCGGCGACCGCGCGGTGCGTCTCGTCGGAGCCGGAGGCGAGGCGCGAGGAGGTGACCACGAGGCCGTCGCTGACCGTGTCGATCTCGCGGACGAGAGACGACAGCGCGCCGACCATCGCGTTGAACGCGGCCGCGAGCCGGCCGAGCTCGTCGGGCGAGGGCTCGACGGTGCGGGTCAGGTCGCCGTGCGCCACCGCTTCCGCGGCCTCGAGCAGCTCCCGGGTGCGGCCGAGGATGCCGCGCGAGACGGCCGTCGCGACGAGCGCGGCGAGCGCCAGCGCGACCGCCGCGAGCGCGACGAGGATCCAGCGGGCGCTCGAGGCGATGCCGTCGGCGGCGGCTACCTGGGCGGCCTCGGCTTGGCGGGCGACCTCGGCGAACGTGCCGGCGTCCTCGGAGATGTTGCCGTAGTCGAGCAGCACCGGCCCGAGCGCCAGCTCGCGCGCCCGTCCGGTCGCGCCGCTCGCGAGCGACGAGCGGATCAGGCCGTCGAGCGCGAGGTAGGCGGTGAACTGGGTGCGGATCTTGGTGACCAGCGAGACCTGCTCGGGATTGGCCGCGCGCGCCGAGAGGGTGCGCAGCGCGTCGCGGAACTCGGAGATCGCGCCGTCGAGGTCGCCGGTCTGGTCGCCGCCGCCGAGGGCGTTCGCGGCCTCCCAGGCTGCCAGGTCGGAGGCGGCCTTCGAGACGTCGTCGGCGGCCTGCACCTGCAGCGCGTTCCGCTCGGCGAGCGTGCGCGTCGCCGAGTGCTGCCGGTCGAGCGCGAGCAGCGACACGACCAGCGTCAGCACGAGCAGCGCCGAGACCGCGCCGAAGCCGGCGACGAGCTTCGCCCGGACGGACAGCGAGTGGGAGAGGCGGCGCGTCATACGAGGTGCACCGGGTAGACGGCCTGCTCGCCGTTCAGGCGGACGGTGATCGTGAAGTCGTGCCCGTACGCCATGTTGGCGTTGTTGCCGTAGTGGTAGTCGCGGGCGCCCACGACGACGTCCTGCATGATCGTCACGCGCACCTGCTCGGTCGTGCCGGTGGTGTGGTCGACGACGGTGATCGTCGGGTGCGCGCCGTGCACGGGCTTGCCGGTGCGGCGCGAGTAGATGTGCGCCTCGAAGTGGCGTGCGATCGGCGTGATCGGCGCCATCGTCCCGCGGATGTTCAGCTCGCCCTCCGTCGGGTGGATGCGCTTCGCCACCGCCGGCGGGTACATGTGCTCCGGCGGGACGACGTTGAGCACGATCAGGTAGTGCTTCGTCGTCCGCACCTCGGTCACCCCGGCCTCCTTGGCCGCCGGGTAGACGACCTGGTGGGCGCCGCCGCCGAGGCCGAAGTCGACCAGGGCGAGTGCGGCCGCGGCGAGCACCGTCGCGGTCGCGGCGAGGGCGCCGGTGACGACGACGATGCCTCGCATGCCGATCGTTTTCGACACACGACGCACGAAGTTGAGGCCTCCGCGACCCGGCCCTTGCTGATTGCCGTCAGTCCAGGTTTACATGGACGGCCCGGGCCGCGGAGGCGACGCTCGAATGATGGCTCATCCGGCGGCGTTTGTCACGCGTTCAGAGAGACGGAATCGGAATGAAGCCTTGTGTCGCCCGGCCGCCCATCGCACCCGATCGACGAAGCGTTCGTTCTGATTCCGTCTCACGCTGCGGCGGTCGTCGGCGCCGCCACCGTCGCGCGCCGGCTCGCCGTAGGCAGCTCGACGTAGAAGGTCGAGCCCTTGCCCTGCCGCGGCTCCACCCAGATCCGCCCCTCGAGGCGCTGCACCAGCTCGCGGCAGATGTAGAGGCCGAGCCCGGTGCCGCCCACGCCCCGCGTCATGTTCGGGTCGAGGCGGTAGAACTTCTCGAAGATCCGGCGCCGCTCGGCCGCCGGGATGCCGAGCCCCTCGTCGCTGACCGCCCAGCGCACGTGCCGCGGGCTCTGGGTGAGGGTGATCTCGACCGGCCCACCGTCGGGCGAGTACTTGACCGCGTTCTCGACCAGGTTGACCAGCACCTGGCGCAGCTGCTGCTCGTCGGCCGCGACCGGCGGCAGCCGCTTCGGGACGTCGAGCGAGAGCGTGATGCCCTCCGGCGCGTGCGTGCGGGCCGCGTCGACGACGCTGCGCGTCACCTTGCCCGCGTCGACCTCGGCGATCCGCAACTGCAGGCGGCCCGAGTCGAGGTGGCTCGCGAGCAGCACGTCGTTGACGATCTGCGCGAGCCGGTCGGACTCCTCGGAGATCATCGCGAGCAGGCGGTCGCGCAGCTCGTCGGCCAGGTCGAGATCCTCCCGGCGCAGCGTGATCGCCGCGCCGTAGATCGCCGACAGCGGCGTCCGCAGCTCGTGCGACACCGTCGCGACGAAGTCGGCGCGCATCTGCTCGAGCGCGCGCTCCTCGGTCAGGTCGCGGAACGCGTACACCGTCCCCTCGTCGAAGCGGACGCCCGTGAACGACAGCCACAGCTCGCGGCCGCCGATCTCGAGCGGCAGCGTCTCCGGCCGGGAGCCGCCCGAGATGTCGCCGTGGGCGACGTTGTCGGTGTAGCCCGGCAGCGCCTCGCTCGCCGGCCGGCCGACGACCGCCTCGGCGGGGAGACCGGTGATCGCCTCCGCCGCCCGGTTCCAGAGCAGGACCCGGTCGTCGCGGTCGAGCAGCACGACGCCGTCGGCGATCGTCTCCAGCGCCCGCGACGCGCGTGCCCGCCGTTGGACCTCCTCGTACAGCTGCGCGTTCTCGATCGCGACGCCGGCGCGGCGCGCCAGCACCTCGACCATCAGCACGTCGCGCTCCTCGAAGCGGCGGCCCGACTCGGCCGTGACCAGCGTGATCGCGCCCAGCGGCTCGCCGCGGCCGCGGATCGGCACGCACAGGTACGAGCGCAGGCCCAGCTCTCGCAGCAGCTCCAGGTGCAGGTCGTCGACGGCAGCCGCCGCGAGCACCTCGTCGGGGATCTCCGGCACGAGCTCCGGCTCGCCCGTCGCGATCGCGCGGGCGGCCCCGCGCTGGTCGTCCAGCCGCGGCGGGTAGCGTTCGCGCAGCTCGAGCGCGAAGCGGACCTTCTCCGGGTCGGCGTGCGCCGTCGCGACCTGGACGACGCCGCCGTCGGGCTCGCGCAGGTCGATCGTGCACCAGTCGGCCACCCGCGGCACGGCCAGCTCGGCCACGGTCGCCAGGTGGGCACGTGCGTCGGGCGACTCCGACAGCACCGTGCCCGCGTCGAGCAGGAACCGCTGCCCCTCCTCGATTCGCTTGCGCTCCTCGATGTCGGTGGCGGTGCCGATCCAGAAGTCGATCGAGCCGTCCTCGCGCCGGATCGGCACGGCGCGCGCCAGGTGCCAGCGGTAGGTGCCGTCGGCGGCGCGGAGGCGGTACTCGATCTCGAAGACGCTGCCGTCCGCGAGCGTCGCCACCCGCCGGCCGAGCGCGGCGGCGAGGTCGTCGGGGTGGACGAACCGCGACCAGGCGTCCCCGTTGCCGTCGCCGTCCTCCATGCCGGTGTACTCGAACCAGCGGCGGTTGTAGTAGGTGGTCCGCCCGCGCTCGTCCGCCGCCCACACGATCTGCGGCATCGCGTCGGCCAGCTGGCGGTAGCGCTCGTCGCTCTCGCGCCGCAGCTGGGCCAGCTCCTGCTCGGCGAGCCGCTCGGCCTGCTCGCGGATCTGGCGGTTCTTCTGCCACAGCTCGACGAAGACGTTGACCTTCGCGCGCAGGATCTCGGGCGCGAACGGCTTGAAGACGTAGTCGACGGCGCCGATCTCGTAGCCGCGGAAGACGTTGCGGTCGTCCTTCGAGAGCGCCGTCAGGAAGATGATCGGGATGGTGCTCGTGCTCTCGCGCTGCTTGATCACGGACGCCACCTCGAAGCCGTCCATGTCCGGCATCCGCACGTCGAGGAGGATCGCGGCGAAGTCGTGCTTCCCGAGCAGCGCGCGCAGCGCCTCCGCGCCGGAGCTCGCCGTGACGAGCTCGTGGCCGAGCGGCTCGAGGATCGCGCGCAGCGCGACGAGATTCTGCGGGCGGTCGTCGACGAGGAGCAGCCGGGCCATCGCTATGCCGCCGCTCCGAGGCGGCCGCAGCGGTCGACGAGCAACCCGGCGATCTCGGCGAGCGGCGCGACGGTCGCCTCCGGGGCGGCCGCGATCGCCGCGCACGGCATCTCGGCGCGCTCGGCCTCGGACGGGTCCTGCACGATCCCGGCGCCGCCCAGCTCCAGCACGCGGGCGAGACCGCGCGCGCCGTCCTCGTTCGCGCCGGTCAGCACGACGCCGACGCAGCGGGCGCCGAACGCCTCGGCGGCCGACTCGAGCAGCACGTCGACCGACGGCCGCGCGTGGACGACCCGCTCCTCGAGCGAGAGCGCGAGATGCGTCCCCTCCACGAGCAGGTGGTAGTCGGGCGCCGCGACGTAGACCGTTCCGGGCGCCAGGCGGTCCTTGTCGCCGGGCTCGCAGACGCGGAGGGAGGTCGCCGCGCCGAGCAGGTCGAGGTAGCCGGCGGACGGCGCCCCCGCGGCGCGGTGCTGCGCCACCACGAGCGCGGCGTCCAGGTCGGCCGGCAGCCCGCGGAGCACCGCGCGCAGCGCGTTCAGCCCGCCCCACGACGCGCCGATCGCCACCAACCGGCCCGGCTCGCCCGTCACCGCGCCCTCCGGTAGATGCGCTCCTCGCCGTCGAGCTCCTCGTAGGCGCCCTCCACCTCGGTGAAGCGGATCGACTCCTTGTGGCCGAGCGCGAGGATGCCGAGCCGCTCCAGGCTGTCGAGGAAGAGGCGGTGCACCCGGTTCTGCAACTGCCGGTCGAAGTAGATCATCACGTTCCGGCAGAGCACCAGGTTGAACGTGTTGAACGGCCCGTCCTGGACGAGGTTGTGCGGCGCCCAGACGACGTTCTCGGTCAGCGCCCGGTCGAACAGCGCGCCGTCGTAGCGGGCGAGGTAGTACTCCGAGAACGAACGGGTGCCGCCGGCGCGGATGTAATTGTCGGTGTACTCGCGCATCTTGTCGAGCGGGAAGACGCCCGACCGGGCGCGGTCGAGCACCACCTCGTTGATGTCGGTCGCGTAGATGCGCGTGCGCTCGTACAGCCCCTCCTCGGCGAGCAGGATCGCGAGCGAGTAGACCTCCTCGCCGCTCGAGCAGCCGGCCACCCAGATCCGCGTGAACGGATACGTCCGCAGCTGCGGCACGACCTTCTCGCGCAGCGCGCGGTAGAAGCTCGGGTCGCGGAACATCGACGTGACGTTGATCGACAGGTCGAGCAGCAGCCGCTCCATCACGTCGGGGTCGTGCAGGACGCGGCCGATCAGCGCCGCGATCGTGTCCAGCCGCTCCGCGTGCACGCGGCGCCACACCCTCCTCTTCAACGACGCCGACGCGTACTCGCGGAAGTCGAAGCCGTACTGGCGGTAGATCCCCTCCAGCAGGAGGGCGAGCTCGATCGACTCCAGGTCGAGGCGCTCCGGCGCCGCCGGCACGGTCGCGAGTCGGGCGGAGTCCGCCGACGTCATCGATACATCCACACCCGCATCAGCGAGAGCAGCTGGTCGGTGTCGACGGGCTTCGTCACGTAGTCGGAGGCGCCCGCCGCGATCGACTTCTCGCGGTCGCCCTTCATCGCCTTGGCCGTGATCGAGATGATCGGCAGCTTCGCCAGCTCCGGCTGCTCGCGGATGCGCCGGGTGGCCTCGTAGCCGTCCATCTCGGGCATCATCACGTCCATCAGGACGAGGTCGAACGGCTCGCCGTCGCGCAGCTTCTCGACCGCCTCGACGCCGTTCTCGGCGAACTCGACCTCGATGCCCTGCCGCTCCAGCACCGACGCGAGCGCGAACACGTTGCGCACGTCGTCGTCGGCGATCAGCACCCGCTTGCCGCGGAACACCTCGTCGGTGGAGTGCAGTTGCTCGAGCATCCGCCGCTTCTCGGCCGGCAGCTTCGACTCGACCCGGTGCAGGAAGAGCGCCGTCTCGTCGAGCAGCCGCTCGGGCGAGCGAACGTCCTTGACGATGATCGTCTCGGCGTAGCGCTTCAGCCGCGTCTCCTCGCGCCGCGTCAGGTCGCGGCCCGTGTAGACGATCACCGGCAGCCCGCGGAACCGCTCGTCGGTCTTCACCTTCTCGAGCAGCGCGAAGCCGCTCATGCGCGGCAGCTTCAGGTCGAGCACCATGCAGTCGAAGCGGGTGTCGGAGTCGAGCGCCGCCAGCGCCTCCTCCGACGAGCCGACCGCGGTCACCTCGACGTCGTCGCCGGCGGTGAGCTCGACGATCGATGTGCGCTGCTCCTCGTCGTCGTCCACGACCAGCAGGCGGCGTACGTCGCGCTCGGCGAAGTCGGCGATCCGCTGCAGCATCTCGTCGAGCTTCTCAGGGGCCACCGGCTTCTCGAGCACCGCGACGGCGCCCGCGCGCAGGGCGTCCTGCACGCCGCCGTTCGCGACGCCGCCCGAGACGATGTGCACCGGGATGTGCCGCGTCTCCGGGTGGCGCTTCAGGTGGTCGAGCACCGACCAGCCGTCCTGCACGGGCAGCTTCAGGTCGAGCACGATCGCGTCCGGCTGCAGCTCGTGCGCGAGCGCGACCCCCAGATCGCCGCGGGTGGCGACGACGCCCTTGAAGCCGCGCTCGCGCGCGACCGCCAGTTCCGTCTGCGCGAAGTCGGGGTCGTCCTCGACGATCAGCACGACGCGGTCGCCGTCCGCGATCGTGGGGCGGTCGTCGTCGAACGCCGGTTCGGCTTCGAGCACCGCCGGGTCGAACGTCGAGCCGCCGTTCTCCGAGCCGCCGTTCTCCGAGCCGCCGTTCGGCTCGGCCGCCGGCAGCAGCAGCTCCTCGTCGTCCGTCTCGTCGTCGGCGTCGACCGCCGGCGCGCGATCCGGCAGGAAGAGCGTGAACGTCGAGCCCTTCGTCGGCTCGGAGACGACGCGGATCTCGCCGCCCAGGAGCCGGGCGATCTCCCTGGAGATGGAGAGGCCGAGGCCGGTGCCGCCGTAGCGGCGGGATGTGGTGCCGTCGGCCTGCTGGAACGCCTCGAAGATCAGCTTCAGCTTGTCGGCCGGGATCCCGATGCCGGTGTCGGTCACGTCGAAGCGGACGACCGACGCCGCCGCGCGCAGCGCCTCCGTCTGGAAGCGCAGGTCGCGGTCGGCGGGGGAGACCGTCAGCGTCACGCCGCCCTGCTCGGTGAACTTGAACGCGTTCGAGAGCAGGTTCTTCAGGATCTGCTGCAGCCGCTGCTCGTCGGTGTGCACCGTCGCCGGCAGCCCGTCCGCCAGCACCACCTCGAAGGCGAGCCCCTTCTGGTCGGCGATCGGCTCGAAGTTCCGCCGCACGTAGTCGCCGATCGCGTCGGGTGCGACGTCGGCCGGCGAGACGTCCATCTTCCCGGCCTCCACCTTCGACAGGTCGAGGATGTCGCTGATGAGCTCGAGCAGGTCGGCGCCCGCGGTGTGGATCGTGCGGGCGAAGTCGATCTGCTTCTCGGTCAGCGTGCCCTCGGCGTTGTCGGCGAGCAGCTTCGCCAGGATCAGCAGCGAGTTGAGCGGCGTGCGCAGCTCGTGGCTCATGTTGGCGAGGAACTCGCTCTTGTACTTGGACGAGAGCGCGAGCTGCTCGGCCTTCTCCTCGAGCTCGGCGCGCGCCGTCTCGACCTCGGAGTTCTTCTGCTCGATGCGCGCGTTCTGCTCGGCGAGCAGCGCCGCCTTCTCCTCGAGCTCCTCGTTCGACTGCTGCAGCTCCTCCTGCTGCTGCTGCAGCAGCTCCTCGGAGGCCTTCAGGCTGCGCGCCTGCTCCTCGAGCTCGCGGTTCGTACGCTCCAGCTCGTCGCGCTGGGCCTGCAGCTCCTCCGACTGGCTCTGCAGCTCGGAGGTGAGGCCCTGCGACTGCTGCAGCAGCTCCTCGGTGCGCATCGTCGCGACGATCGTGTTCAGCACGACGCCGAGCGTCTCGGCGAGCGCCTCGAGCAGGCTCAGGTGCGTCTCCGAGAACGGCTCGAACGACGCCAGCTCGATCACCGCCATCACCTGGTCCTCGAACAGCACCGGGATGACGACGAGGTTCACCGGCGCCGACTCGCCGAGGCCGGAGCCGATGGCGATGTAGTCCTCGGGCGCCCGCATGACGAGGATCGACTTGCGCTCGAGCGCCGCCTGGCCGACCAGCCCCTCGCCGAGGGCGAAGGTGTTCGCGACGCCCTTGCGGCGCCGGTAGGCGTAGCTCGCGATCAGCCGCAGCTGGAGCTCGTCGTCGGCGCTCGTCTCGGCCATGAAGAAGGCGCCGTGCTGGCCGCCGACGAGCGGCGTCAGCTCGCCCATGATCAGCCGGCTCACCTGCTTCAGGTCGCGCTGGCCCTGGAGCATGCCGCTGAACCGCGCCATGTTCGTGTTCAGCCAGTCCTGCTGCGCGTTGACCTCGGTGGTCTCGCGCAGGTTGCCGATCATCTGGTTGATGTTGTCGCGCAGCTCCTCGACCTCGCCGCGCGCCTCCACGGTGATCGAGCGCGTGAGGTCGCCCTGGGCGACCGCGGTCGTCACCTGCGCGATCGCGCGCAGCTGCGTCGTCAGGGCGGCGGCCAGGGTGTTCACGTTGTCGGTGAGCCCCTGCCACACGCCCGAGACGCCGGCGACGTTGGCCTGGCCGCCGAGCTGGCCGTCGGTGCCGACCTCGCGGGCGACGCGGGTGACCTCGTCGGCGAACGTCGCGAGCTGGTCGACCATCGTGTTGATGGTGTTCTTCAGCTCGAGGATCTCGCCGCGGGCGTCGACGGTGATCTTCGCCGTCAGGTTGCCGTTCGCGACCGCGGTCGTGACCTCGGCGATGTTGCGCACCTGGCTCGTCAGGTTGTCGGCGAGCGTGTTGACGTTGTCGGTCAGGTCCTTCCAGGTGCCCGAGACGCCCTTCACGTTCGCCTGGCCGCCGAGCTGGCCCTCGGTGCCGACCTCGCGGGCGACGCGGGTGACCTCGTCGGCGAACGACGAGAGCTGGTCGACCATCCGGTTGATCGTGTCGGCCAGCGCGGCGACCTCGCCGGAGGCCTGCACGGTGATCTTGCGGGTCAGGTCGCCGTTCGCGACCGCCGTCGTCACGTCGGCGATGTTCCGCACCTGGGTGGTGAGGTTCGATGCCATGAAGTTGACGTTGTCGGTGAGGTCGGCCCACACGCCGCTCACGCCCTCGACGCGCGCCTGGCCGCCGAGGATCCCCTCCGAGCCCACCTCGCGCGCCACGCGCGTCACCTCCGACGAGAAGGCGCGCAGCTGGTCGACCATCGCGTTGATGGTCTCCTTCAGCGCGAGCACCTCGCCGCGGACGTCGACGGTGATCTTCTTCGAAAGGTCGCCGTTCGCGACGGCCGTCGTCACCTCGGCGATGTTGCGCACCTGCGTCGTCAGGTTGTCGGCGAGCGTGTTCACGTTGTCGGTGAGGTCGCGCCACGTGCCGCTGACGCCCTCGACGTTCGCCTGACCGCCCAGCTGGCCGTCGGTGCCGACCTCGCGGGCGACGCGCGTCACCTCGGCGGCGAAGCTGGACAGCTGGCCGACCATCGTGTTGATCGTCTCCGCGAGCGCGGCCACCTCGCCGCGGGCCTCGACGGTGATCGTGCGCGTCAGGTCGCCCTGGGCGACCGCCGTCGTCACGTCGGCGATGCTCCGCACCTGCGTCGTCAGGTTCTCGGCCATCACGTTCACCGAGTCGGTCAGGTCCTTCCAGGTGCCCGACACGCCGGCCACCTCGGCCTGGCCGCCGAGCTGGCCCTCGGTGCCGACCTCGCGGGCGACGCGCGTCACCTCGGCGGCGAAGCTCGAGAGCTGGTCGACCATCGTGTTGATCGTGTTCTTCAGCGCGAGGATCTCCCCGCGCGCGTCGACGGTGATCTTCCGGTTCAGGTCGCCCTGGGCGACCGCGGTCGTCACCTCGGCGATGTTGCGCACCTGGCTGGTCAGGTTGTCGGCGAGCGTGTTCACGTTCTCCGTCAGGTCGCGCCAGACGCCGCTGACGCCCTCGACGCGGGCCTGGCCGCCGAGGCGGCCCTCCGTACCGACCTCGCGCGCGACGCGCGTCACCTCGGAGCTGAACGCGTTCAGCTGGTCGACCATCGTGTTGATCGTCTCCGCCAGCTCGGCGACCTCGCCGCGCGCCTGCACGGTGATCTTGCGGCTCAGGTCGCCGCGGGCGACGGCGGTCGTCACCTCGGCGATGTTCCGCACCTGGTTCGTCAGGTTGTCGCCCATGCCGTTGACCGACTCGGTGAGGCGCCGCCAGACGCCGCTGACGCCCTCGACCTCGGCCTGGCCGCCGAGGCGGCCCTCGGTGCCGACCTCGCGGGCGACGCGGATCACCTCGTCGGCGAACGACGAGAGCTGGTCGACCATCGTGTTGATCGTGTTCTTCAGCGCGAGGAACTCGCCGACCGCGTCGACGTCGATCTTGCGCGTCAGGTCGCCGCGCGCCACGCCGGTCGTCACCTCGGCCGTGTTGCGGATCTGGTCGGTCAGGTTCCGCACCATCAGGTTGACGTTGTCGGTGACGCCGCGCCAGACGCCGCTGACGCCCTCGACCTCGGCCTGACCGCCCAGGCGGCCCTCGACGCCGACCTCGCGGGCGACGCGGGTGACCTCGTCGGCGAACGACGAGAGCTGGTCGACCATCGTGTTGATCGTGTCGGCGAGCTGGGCGACCTCGCCCTTCGCCTGCACGGTGATCTTGCGGCTCAGGTCGCCGCGGGCGACTGCGGTCGTCACCTCGGCGATGTTGCGCACCTGCGTCGTCAGGTTGTTCGCCATGAAGTTGACGTTGTCGGTGAGCGCCTTCCAGGTGCCGGCGGCGTTCGGCACGTCCGCCTGGCCGCCGAGCTGACCCTCCGTGCCCACCTCGCGCGCCACGCTCGTCACCTGGTCGGCGAAGACGCGCAGCGTGTCGACCATCGTGTTGATCGTGTCCGCGAGCTGCGCCACCTCGCCGCGGGCCTGGATCTCGAGCTTCCGGTTCAGGTCGCCGCCCGCGACCGCGGTCACGACCTTGGCGATGCCGCGCACCTGGTCGGTCAGGTTCGTCGCCATGAAGTTGACGTTGTCGGTCAGGTCCTTCCAGGTGCCGCTGACGCCCTTGACGTTCGCCTGGCCGCCCAGCTGTCCCTCGGTGCCGACCTCGCGGGCGACGCGGGTGACCTCGTCGGCGAACGACGAGAGCTGGTCGACCATCGTGTTGATCGTGTTCTTGAGGCGGAGGATCTCGCCCTTCGCGTCGACGTCGATCTTGCGGGTGAGGTCGCCGCGGGCCACCGCGGTCGTCACCTCGGCGATGTTCCGCACCTGGCTGGTCAGGTTGTCCGCCATGCCGTTCACCGACTCGGTGAGGCCGCGCCACACGCCGGAGACGCCCTCGACCTCGGCCGAGCCGCCGAGCTTCCCCTCGGAGCCCACCTCGCGCGCGACGCGCGTCACCTCGGCCGCGAACACGCGCAGCCGGTCGACCATCGTGTTGATCGTGTCCGCGAGGGCGGCCACCTCGCCCTGCGCCTCGATCGTGAACTTGCGATTCAGGTCGCCGTCGGCGACGGCGGTGACCACGCTGGCGATCCCGCGCACCTGCGTGGTCAGGTTGCTCGCCATGAAGTTGACGTTGTCGGTGAGGTCCTTCCAGGTGCCCGAGACGCCCTTGACGTTCGCCTGGCCGCCGAGGCGGCCTTCGGTGCCGACCTCGCGGGCGACGCGGGTGACCTCGTCGGCGAAGGTCGAGAGCTGGTCGACCATCGTGTTGATGGTGTTCTTCAGCTGGAGCACCTCGCCCCGGGCGTCGACGGTGATCTTCGCCGTCAGGTCGCCCCTGGCCACGGCCGTGGTGACCTCGGCGATGTTGCGCACCTGCGAGGTGAGGTTCGACGCCATCCCGTTGACGTTGTCGGTCAGGTCCTTCCAGGTGCCCGAGACCCCCTTCACCCGAGCCTGGCCGCCGAGCTTGCCGTCGGTGCCGACCTCGCGCGCGACGCGCGTCACCTCGTCGGCGAACGACGACAGCTGGTCGACCATCGCGTTCACCGTCGTGCCGATGCGCAGGAACTCGCCCTTCACGGCGCGCCCCTCGATCTTCAGCTGCATGCGCTGCGTCAGGTCGCCCTCGGCGACGGCGTCGATCACGCGAGCCACCTCGGTGGTGGGGCGGACGAGGTCGTCGATCATCGAGTTGACCGCCTCGAGCTTCGCGCGCCACGCGCCGCGGGCACCCCGCACGTCGGCGCGGTCGGTGAGGCGGCCCTCGCGGCCGACCACGTTCGCGAGCCGCAGGAGCTCGTCGGTGGTGCGGTCGTGCTGCTGGGTGAACTGGTTGAACGCGCGGGCGAGCTGGCCGACGATGTCGCGGCGGCGCGTGTCGAGGTGGATGCCGGACTCGCCGCGGACGGAGGCGTGCATCGCCTCGAGCAGCGGCTCCAGGTCGGCGACCGGGATGACGGCGCCGTCGGCGGCGTCGCGCGCCGCGCGCTGTCTGGTCTGTGTGGCCACAGGGCTTCCTTTCGCGGGGTGAAATGCCTGTCTTCGGGGTGACGGTCGTCCGGTGTCCCTTCCGGGCGAAACCGTCGAATCCTAGTTAGAAACGTGGGCCTCTGTAGCGGCAGACTAGGCCGACCGGCCTAACGCTTGTGCCAGATCGGTCCAGAGCGCGTCCACGTCTTCCAGCCCGACCGAGAGGCGCAGCAGCCCCACCGGGATGCGGTCGCCCTCCCAGCGGTGGCGGCTCTCCATCGACGAGCGGACGCCGCCGAGGCTCGTCTGGTTCGCGATCAGGCGCGTGGCGGTCTCGACGGCGCGCGGGTCGCCGGCGACGTCGAAGGAGACGAGGCCGCTGAAGCCGGGGTAGCGGACGCGCTCCACGGCCGGGTGGGCGGCGAGCCGGCGGGCGAGCTCGGTGGCCGTCTCGGTGTGGCGGGCCATGCGGGTCTCGAGCGTCTCGAGCCCGCGGAGCAGGGAGGCGGCGGCGTCGGGCGCGGCGACGGTGCCGGCGAGGCCGCGAAGGGTGCGGAGCTTCTTCGTCAGCTCGGCGTCGCGGCTGATGGTGGCGCCGAGCAACGCGTCGTGGTGGCCGGTGAGGAACTTGGTCGCGGAGTGGACGACGACGTCGGCGCCTTCGTCGAGCGCGCGCAGGTAGACGGGCGTCGCGACGGTGGCGTCGCAGACGACGAGGCCGCGGTGCGCGCGCAGCGCCTCCCAGTCGGGCATGGTCAGCACGGGGTTCGCGGGCGCCTCCACGAAGACGACGTCGGCGTCGGGCGGCGACCCGGTCTGGTCGAACTCGGCGGTCTCGACGCCGAAGCGGGCGAGCTCCTCGAGCAGCTTGCCGGTGCCGAAGTAGATGCCGGCCGCGAGCGCGACGCGCGAGCTCGGGGCCGTGAGCGCGAGCAGGGTGGTGGTGACGGCGGCCATCCCGGAGGCGTAGAGCAGCGCGTCGCCGCCCTCGAGCGCGCCGAGCTCCGTCTCGGCGGCGACGCCGGTCGGGTGGTCGTAGCGCGAGTAGTAGAAGCGCCCGGGCTCGCCCTGCTCGTAGGGCCAGACGGTGGAGCGGTCGATCGGCTGCACGCCCCGACTCTACGCCGCGTCGCCTCGACGGCCATGCCCGCGAGGCTGCGAAGTAGGCTCTGCGCGGATGGCCGGCACCGAGAGGCGCACGCACGCGACCACGCAGGAGAAGCTCGACTGGCTCGTGGAGCTGCGCGACGAGGCGCTCCATTCGGGTGCCGAGCGCGCGGTCGCGCGGCAGCGCGAGCAGGGCAAGCTGCTCGCGCGCGAGCGCGCGGAGCGGCTCTGCGACCCCGGCACGTTCGTCGAGCTCGACCGCTACGTCCGCCACCGCGAGTCGAACTTCGGGATGCTCGAGCGGCGCCCCTACGGCGACGCCGTCGTCACCGGCTACGGACAGGTGCTCGGCCGCCGCGTCTTCGTCTTCAGCCAGGACTTCACCGTCTTCGGCGGCTCGCTCAGCGAGGTGTTCGCCGAGAAGATCTGCAAGGTGATGGACCTGGCCGCCAAGTACGGCTGCCCGGTCGTCGGCATCAACGACTCCGGCGGCGCCCGCATCCAGGAGGGCGTCGTCTCGCTCGCCGGCTACGCCGAGATCTTCTGGCGGAACGTCCAGGCCTCCGGCGTCATCCCGCAGATCTCGCTCGTGATGGGCCCCTGCGCCGGCGGCGCCGTCTACTCGCCCGCCATGACCGACTTCGTGCTGATGGTCGAGGGCAGCTCGTACATGTTCATCACCGGGCCCGACGTGGTGAAGACCGTCACCGGCGAGGAGGTCTCCTTCGAGGAGCTCGGCGGCGCGCACACCCACGCCACGCGCTCCGGGGTCGCGCACCTCGTCTCGCCCGACGAGGAGGCGGCGCTCGAGGACGCCCGCTACCTGCTCAGCTTCCTGCCCCAGAACAACGCCGAGCCGACGCCGTACGACCCGCCCTCCGACCCGGTCGACCGCGAGGCGCCCGAGCTCGACACGCTCGTGCCCGACGAGCCGACCCGGCCCTACGACATCAAGCAGGTGATCGCCGCGGTCGTCGACGACGGCGAGTTCCTCGAGATCCAGCCGCTCTACGCCGAGAACGTCGTCTGCGGGTTCGCGCGGCTCGGCGGCTACAGCGTCGGCATCGTCGGCAACCAGCCGAAGGCGCTCGCCGGCGTGCTCGACATCGCCTCGTCGGAGAAGGCGGCCCGCTTCGTCCGCACCTGCGACGCCTTCAACATCCCGCTGGTCACGTTCGTCGACGTGCCCGGCTTCCTGCCGGGGACGGCGCAGGAGTGGGGCGGGATCATCCGCCACGGCGCCAAGCTGCTGTACGCCTACTGCGAGGCGACCGTGCCGAAGCTGACGGTGATCACCCGCAAGGCCTACGGCGGCGCCTACGACGTGATGAGCTCGAAGCACATCCGCGCCGACTTCAACTTCGCGTGGCCCACCGCCGAGGTGGCGGTGATGGGGCCCGAGGGCGCCGTCAACATCGTCTTCCGGCGCGACCTCGCCGACGCCGACGACGCCGAGGCGCGGCGGGCCGAGCTGATCGCCGACTACCGCGAGCGCTTCGCCAACCCCTACACGGCCGCCGAGCGCGGCTACGTCGACGAGGTGATCGAGCCCCGCCGCACCCGGCCGGTGCTGATCGACGCGCTCCGCACCGCGATCACGAAGCGCGAGCGGACCCCGCCCCGCAAGCACGGCAACATCCCCTTGTAGCCCGGCGCGGCGGAGGTCGATTTTACGAAGCGACGCTACGATCCGCTCCCGCCGATGGGTCGTGTGCTCCTCATCGCAGCCGCTGCGGTGGCGCTCGTGCTCGTGCCGCTGTCGAGCGGCGGCGGCTTCGAGGGCGTCAACGGGCGCGTGATCGCGATCGAGACGGGCGGCGACATCGTCGCCCTGCACACGAGCGGCGGCGGCTCCGACACGATCGCGAGCGGCGCGACCGCCGCCGACGGCGCCTCGCTCTCGCCCGACGCGACCAAGGTCGCCTACGTCGACTCGGGGAGCGTGCACGTGCACTGCCTCGACGGCTCGTGCGACTCCGACCTCGCCACCGGCACCGATCCCGCCTGGTCGCCGGACGGCGACACGATCGCCTACCTCGACGGCACCGACGTCTACACGATCAAGGCCGACGGCAGCCAGTCCGCGCCGGGAGATCAGATCGCCTCCGGGGCCAAGGCGGCGACGCGGCTCGCCTGGTCGCCGGACGGCACGTCGATCGCGTTCTCGAGCGTCCGCGGCACTCACACGGAGATCTGGAGCGTCAACGTGAGCACCCAGGCGCAGACGCAGATCACGTCCAACTCCGACCCCGACCAGGACACGAACCCGGCCTGGTCGCCGGACGGCGACACGATCGCGTTCCAGTCGGATCGCGGCTCGGGCACCGACGTCTACACCGTCTCCGCGAGCGGCGGCTCCGTCACCCAGGTCACGACCGTCGGCGACGCGACGAACCCGGTCTTCTCGCCCGATTCGGACACGATCGCCTTCTCACGCACCGGCGGCGACGTCTACATGGTCGACGCCTCGGGCGGCACGCCGACTGATGTCGGAGGCGCCGGCGACCTGGTCGCCGACTGGGAGACGCTGGTGCCGACGAACAGCTCCGCGCCGACCGTCTCGACGGTCGCGAACCCCGCCGCCGGCGACACGGTCACCGTCAATCCCGGAACCTGGTCGAACGCGAGCAGCTACCTCTACGAGTTCGAGCGCTGCGACACCGACGGCAACGACTGCACCTCGCTCGGGTCCGCCTCGGCGACGAGCAGCTACACCCTGACGAGCGACGACGTCGGCTTCACGATCAAGGCCAAGGTGCAGGGCGTCGACAGCGCCGGCGATGGGCAGGCGGTCGAGTCGTCGAACCGCACGCCGGTCGTGATCGGCCCCGGCCCGACGAACCTGACGGCGCCGACCGTCGTGCTCGGCAGCCTGCTCGGCGTCCCGCTCACCCAGCCGCACGTCGGCAGCTTCCTCACCTCGACCCTCGGCACCTGGACGGGGCTCGGCAACACCTACACGTACCAGTGGAAGAAGTGCGATCCGAAGACGACGTCCTGCTACGACCTCGCCGGCGCGACCTCCTCCTTCTACGCGCCGACGAACGACGTCTACGGCTGGCAGCTGCGCGTGCAGGTGACGGCGACGAACGACTCGGGCTCGCGCAGCATGAACTCGCTGCCGACCGGCGTCGTCACCGCCGACCCGCCGGTGTCGAAGGACACGCCGCAGATCGTCGGGCAGAACCTCGAGGGGCGGACGCTCCGGATCGGGCCCGGGGTGTGGACGGGAACCGCGCCGCTCGTCTTCACCTACGAGTGGCGGCGCTGCGACCCGCAGGGGACGCTGCCCAGCTGCGTCGCGATCCCCGGCGCGACGACGACGAGCTACACGCTCGGCGCGAACGACGTGGGCGTGACGATCCGGGTGTACATCACGGCGACGAACGTGACCGGCCCGGTCACGATCTTCACCAACCACACGTTCCCCACGCTGCCGGCGCCGCAGGCCGCGAAGCCCTCGCCCGAGCCGGCGAACGCAAGGCCGCCCGCGGTCACCGGCGACTCCACGGTGGGCGCGACGCTGCTCGCCTCGCGCGGCACCTGGACCGGCGATGCGCCGCTCCACTACCGCTACTCGTGGCAGCGCTGCGACGCCCTCGGCTCGCGCTGCCACGCCATCCGCGGCGCCCGCAGGGCGTCGTACGTGCCCAGGGCCGCCGACATCGGCTTCACGCTGCGGGTGTCCGTCACCGCCTCGAACAAGGCGGGGAAGAAGACCGCCGTCTCGGCGATCACCGACGCGATCGCGCTCGGCAAGCCGCTGCCGCGGCCGCGCCACATCGTCGGCACCGCGAAGGCCGACTACCTGCCGGGCGGCGGCGGCAACGACACGATCGACGGGCGCGGCGGCAACGACACGATCCTCGGCGGGGCCGGCGACGACGTGCTCCGCGGCGGCGCCGGCAACGACGTGATCGACGGCGGCCCGGGCAATGACCGCATCTTCGGCGGCCCGGGCGGCGACACGATCCGCGCCGCCGACGGGGCGGTCGACACGATCGACTGCGGCACCGGCCACGACCACGCGATCGTCGACCGCGACGACAAGCTGGTCGGCTGCGAGCTCGTCACCTACGCGTCGGCGCCGGCCGCCAAGCCCGGCGCGGGCGCCACCGCCACGGCTCCCTGAGCCGCTGCCGGTTCCACGTGTCGGCGGTGTTCTCGCCGTGCCCGAAGCTCTTCGCGCGCGGGTCGGGCTCCGCCTCGCCGTGGGCGGCTAGACGCCGACGGCGTGCCCGTCGAGGGCGGAGAGCACCGCCTCGACCACCTCGGGGTCGAG
Source organism: Gaiellaceae bacterium (assembly GCA_036380895.1). Classification (GTDB taxonomy): domain Bacteria; phylum Actinomycetota; class Thermoleophilia; order Gaiellales; family Gaiellaceae; genus PALSA-600. The sequence goes on from DASVDV010000014.1 coordinate 18,899, forward strand.
CTGCGTGCCGGCGCAACGCTCGATCTCGCGCTGCGCCTCGAAGGCGCTGCGGGCGCCCGCGTAGGGCCGATCGGAGGTGATCGCGTCGAACGCGTCGGCCGCGAGCACGATCCGCGAGGCGAGCGGTATCTCGTTGCGGCTCAGCCCGCCGGGGTAGCCGCCGCCGTCCCAGCGCTCGTGGTGGTGGAGCACCACGTCCGCGACCTGCTCCAGCCCGAGGCTGACGAGGATGCGATGGCCGAGCTGCGGGTGTCGCTCGAGCACCGCCCGCTCGGCGTAGGTGAGCGGGCCCGGCTTGCGCAGCAGCTCCTCGGGGATCGCGAGCTTGCCCACGTCGTGCAGCCGTCCGGCGAGGCGCACCAACTCGAGCTGCTCGTCGGCGAGCCCGAGCTGCTCGGCGATCCGCTCGGCGAGGTCGGCGACGCGCTCCGAGTGGCTGCCGGGGTAGCCGTCGCGTCTGTCGACCGCGTGCGCGAGCGACGCGCCGGCCCGCAGGCCGGTGCCGTGCTCGGCCGCGGCCGCGTGGCGGCGCAGCTCGGTGAGGTGCGTCGAGTCGGCGCGCGCGAGCCGCACCTGGTTCTTGCCGTGGTCCTTCGCCCAGTAGAGCGCGCCGTCGGCGAGCCGGATCAGCGAGTCGCGCTCGCGTCCGTGGTGCGGGAACGTCGCGACCCCGGCGCTGACCGTGATCCCGCCCACGTCCTCGAACTCGCCTTCGGCCGCGCGCGCGACGATCGAGCGGGCGATCGTCAGCGCCCCCTCCTCGTCGACGCCCGGCAGCAGGATCGCGAACTCGTCGCCGCCGAGCCGGAACGCCTCGCCGCCCTGCCGTAGTCGCGCCGCCACGTGCGACAGCACGCGGTCGCCGGCCGGGTGGCCGTAGCCGTCGTTGATGCGCTTGAAGTCGTCGACGTCGAGCAGGCAGAGCGAGATCGGCGTCCCGTCGTCGGTGGCGGACAGCTCGCGCTGCAGGCGCTCGTGGAAGTGGCGGTGGTTGCCGAGCCCGGTCAGCGGGTCCGTGAGCGAGAGCCGCACGGCGTCGAGGGCGCGGTGGGTCGACCGCTGGTAGAGCGAGATCGCGAGCAGCGGGCCGAGCAGCGACACGAACAGGTACGGCGTTCGCTGCCACAGCACCACCAGCATCAACGCCGTCGACGCCATCATCAGGAACGGCAGCAGCGTCCAGCGTGCGTTCGAGCGGATCAGGTCGACGACGCCCCCGGACCCGGAGGCGGCGATCGCCGCGCTGACGAGGACGAGGTTGACGGCGTAGAGCGTCGCCGCGGCGAGCGCGACCCGGATCAGCTCGTCGACGATGCCGCCGCCGGGGAAGCGCGTCAGGATCGCCGCCGCCACCGTCCCGACGAGGCCGAAGACGCCCGCGTTGAAGACGGTGCGGATCGCCGGCTTGCGCTGCGCGAGCCCGACCAGGGTCGGCGCCGTCGCGTAGAGGAACGTCCCCGGGCCCCAGCCGAACAGCACGAGCCCCGCCACCGCGAACACGAAGCCGAGCGAGACGCCGTTCGCGTCGGTGCCCTCGAGCGGAACCGGGAAGCGCTCGGCGAACGCCGACGCCGCGAGGAACGCGGCGACGCCCGCAATGGTCATCGCGTCGCCCGGCGCGCGCGCGAAGCTGACCGCGGCCGCCGCGTAGGCGGCCACGCCGATGATGGAGACGGGGGCGACGACCGCGAGCAGCCTCGCGGGCGTGCGCTCCCGGGAACCTCTGGTCAGGGTCGCTGCGCTACCAGGTGATGTTCAGCGCAGAGAAGCCGAATCGGCCGAGAGCGACGGCGAGCGCGACTGCGAGGAGCAGCGCGACGAGGGTCTTCGTAGTGGAGTGCATGGAAGGTCGATTACCTCCGGACGGGGGCCGCAACGCTGCGGATCTTGGGTCGTGGTCGGGGGGAGGGGCATCACCCGGATGGGTGAATCGCGGCGTTTTCACTCGTTCGGGGGATCCTGCTGGGCGCGGGCGAGCGGGCGGTCGGCCCAGGCGAAGCCGTCGCGGTAGCCGCCGGACAGCGGCGCGAGCGCGACGCCCTCGCCCGAGGAGTGCACGAACCAGCCGTCGCCGAGGTAGATGCCCGCGTGGTCGATCGCGCTCGGCTTCGACGACGGGCCGTGCCCGAAGAAGAGGACGTCCCCGGGCGCGAGCCGCTCGAGCGGGATGCGCTCGCCCCGGGGAACCTGCGCGCTCATCTCCATCGTCGTGCGGCCGACGATGGCGTCGGCGAGCCCCGGCAGGTCGGGATAGGTCGCGACCTTGAAGACGCGCCAGACGAAGCCCGAGCAGTCGAATCCGCGGTCGGTCCGCTCGTCGGTGCCGGCCCACACGTACGGGTAGCCGATCAGCGAGAGCGCCGTGTGCAGCACCTCCCGCTGCGCCGGCGTGAGCGCCGGCGGAACGAACGCGTGCGAGGCCTCCTCCATCGCCTGCGCGGCGCCGGCGTCCAGCCGCAGCAGCGCCGCCACCGAGTAGGCGGCCTCGGCGCGGGTGGCGGTCTCCTGCGGCTGCAGCTCGAGCGACTCCTGTGCGGGCGGGTGGTCGACGCGCAGGCCGAGCAGGCGCGCCACCGTCTCGGTGCCGAAGCGTCCGGGCGGCGCGAGACCGGCGGCGCGGGCGCCGAGGTAGAAGCGATGGGCGGCGTCGCCGAGCCCGGCGGCGCGGACGAGGGCGGCGTCGAGCTCCGCGATGCTGACGCCGGCAGCGGGGTCGGCGGGCGGCGCCGCCGGCTGCCGGTCGAGCGTGGCGACGACCCGTGCGAGCGTGCCGGCGGTCAGCGGCGCGTCCGGGCGGAAGGTCTGCGGCGTCGCCGTGAACACGCCGGCCTCGGTCACCGCGGCGATCTGGGCGCGTGCCCAGCTGGCCGCCGCGGCGGACGCGGGCGCGGCGAGAACGGCGGCGCAGGCCGCGACGGCGAGCAGCAGACGTCTCATCACGCGTGTCCATCGGCGCGCCGCCCACCTCGCTTGAAGGGCGATACTCCCCCGCGATGGACGAGCGGCGAACCTCGCCGGAGCTCGAGCTCCGGCCCGAGCAGCCCCCGGAGGTCGAGCGGGCGCTCGCGGAGCTGCTGGACGATCGGAGGCCGGTCGACCCATGGTGGCGGGCCGGCAACGAGGAGGCACGCCGCAGTAACCCGTAGGCGCTCGCGTCCGTTGCACCCGCGTCATGTGCATTCGGTGTGGCGAACACGAGACGGCCCCCGACCGGCACTACTGCGTCCACTGCACCTTCGCCGTGCGGGCGGAGGTCGAGGACGGGCTGCGGCGGCTCGAGGACTACCTGCGTGCGTGGGCGGCGTTCGACGCGTGGTGCGCGTCGCGCGGCTCCGCGGCGGCCGCGTAGCCGTCGATCACGACGACGCGGCGGCGCTGCCGCGCAGCACCGCCGGGGCTGCGCGGGCGTAGTCGAGCCCGGAGATCCACGTCAGCGCGAGCGCGATCAGCAGCGCCCACCAGGACACGTCGTGCCGCCAGGCGCCCGCGGCCGCGAGACCGCCGATGCCCGCGCTCAGCGCCTGCGCCCACGTCTTCAGCTTGCCGAGGTCGCGGGCGCCGATCACGACCCCGCGCTCGAGGGCCGCCAGGCGCAGGCCGGTGATCAGCAGCTCGCGCGCGACGATCGCGGCCACCATCCAGGCGGGGAAGACGTGCTGGTCGAGCAGCACGACGAGCGTCGCCATCACGAGCAGCTTGTCGGCCACCGGGTCGAGCAGCGAGCCGAACGAGGTGCTGCGGCCCGCACGCCGCGCGATCCGCCCGTCGAACCAGTCGGTCGCCATCGCGACCGAGAACACGCCGGTCGCCCAGTAGTCGTGGTTGGCGAACGGCAGCGCGAACAGCAGCACCACGACGGGCACGGCGATCGCGCGGGCGACGGTCAACTGATCGGCGAGAGGCACCAGACACGAGAATACGACCTGTGTTCGACAAAGTCCTGGTCGCCAACCGCGGGGAAATCGCCCTGCGGATCTTCCGTACGCTGCGCGAGCTCGATCTGGGGTCGGTGGCGGTGTACTCGGAAGCCGACCGCGCGGCGCCCCACGTCGCCTATGCCGACGAGGCGTTCGCGCTCGGCGGCGCGACCGCGGCCGAGAGCTACCTCGTGGTCGAGAAGCTGCTGCAGGCCGCGCGGCGGTCGGGAGCGGGGGCGGTGCATCCCGGCTACGGCTTCCTGGCCGAGAACGCCGCGTTCGCGCGGGCCGTCGAGGAGGCAGGGCTCGTCTGGATCGGCCCGCCTCCCGCCGCGATCGAGCTGATGGGCTCGAAGACGGCGGCGCGCACGGCGATGCAGGCCGCCGGCGTGCCGATCATCCCCGGCACGACCGATCCGGTCGGCTCGGCCGCGGAGGTGGTCGCGCTCGGCGAGCAGATCGGCTACCCGCTGCTGATCAAGGCGGCGGCCGGCGGCGGCGGCAAGGGGATGAAGGTCGTCTCCTCGGCCGCCGAAGCCGAGCAGGCGTTCGCGTCCGCCCAGCGGGAGGGACAGGCGTACTTCGCCGACGCGTCCGTCTACGTCGAGCGCTACCTGGAGGATCCGCGGCACGTGGAGGTCCAGGTGCTCGCCGACGGGCACGGCAACGTCATCCACCTCGGCGAGCGCGACTGCACCATCCAGCGCCGCCACCAGAAGCTGGTGGAGGAGACGCCGTCGCCGGCGGTGGACGACGCGCTGCGCGAGCGGATCGGCCGGATCGCGGTCGACGCGGCGCGCGCGGCGGGCTACCGCTCGGCCGGGACGATCGAGGGCCTCCTCTCGCCCGAGGGCGACTACTTCTTCATGGAGATGAACACGCGCATCCAGGTGGAGCACACCGTCACCGAGCTGGTGACGGGACTGGATCTGGTGCGCGAGCAGGTGCTCGTGGCGCGGGGCGAGCCGCTCTCGGTGCGGCAGGAGGACGTCGTGCTGCGAGGGCACGCGATCGAGTGCCGCATCAACGCGGAGGACCCGTCGGCGGGCTTCCTGCCGAGCCCGGGGAGGATCACGGCCTACCTCGAGCCGTCCGGCCCGGGGGTTCGCGTCGACTCCGGGGTCGGCGCGGGCTCGGAGATCAGCGGGCTCTACGACCCGATGGTCGCGAAGCTGATCGTGCACGACGTCGATCGCGAGCGTGCGCGCCGGCGCATGCTGCGCGCGCTCGGCGAGTTCGAGATCGGCGGCGTCAAGACGCTCGTCGGGTTCCACCAGGCGCTGCTCGAGCACCCCTGCTTCGTGGCGGGCGAGACCTGCCACGGGCTGGTCGAGTCCGAGGAGCTCGCGCAGCAGGCGGAAGAGCGCTCGCAGCATCGCCCGTCGACGGTAGCCGCCGCCTCGGACGGATCGTTGTCCGAAAAGGCGACAGTGGCCGAAGTGGACAATCGGCGCGTCGAGGTGCGGGTGCTCGTCCCCGAACCGCCGTACCGGGCGCTCGCCCGGCGGCGTCGCGAGCGGGCGGCCGCCGCAGGCGCTGGCGCCGGCAGCGGCGCCGTCGTCAGCCCGATGCAGGGCACCGTCCTCGACGTGAAGGTGGCCGACGGCGACGAGGTCACGGCCGGACAGGTGCTGTGCATCGTCGAGGCGATGAAGATGGAGAACGAGGTCGCCGCCGACCGGCCCGGCACCGTTGCCTCGCTCGCCGTCGCCGCCGGCGACGCGGTGGGCATCGGCCAGACGATCTGCGTGATCGCCGCCGCCGGCGAGTGATCGCCCGCTTCTGCTCCGCGTGCGGTGCGCCGCTGCGCGAGCCGCCGCCGACCCGGTGCGACGCGTGCGGCGTCGAGCACTGGCGCAACCCGAAGCCGTGTGCGAACGCGCTCGTCGTCTCGGACGGGCGGGTGCTGCTGGCGCGGCGCGCCCGCGCGCCGTGGCGCGGCGGCTGGGCGGCGCCCGGCGGCTTCTGCGAGGCGGTGGAGCATCCCGCCGACGCCGCAGAGCGCGAGGTCCTCGAGGAGACCGGCGTGCGGGCGCGCGTGACGCGGCTGCTCGGCATCTGGCTCGACGCCTACGCCGACGATCCCGGCGATGCAGAGGCGTCCACGATCACCGTCGCCTACTACCTGGCGGAGCTCGCCGACGGCGAAGCTCCCGGCGAGCCCGATCCCGCCGAGACGGCCGAGCTCGGCTGGTTCCCGCTGGAGGCGCTCCCGGCGCCGCTCGTGCCGCCGGGCACGCTCGAGTCGGTGCTCGAGGCGGCGCGGCAGGCCCTTGCTCAGAGCGAGCGCTGGTAGGCGCGGAACGTCCAGGTCGCGAGCGCGGCCGTGGCGGCCGAGAGCGCGGCGAGGAAGAGGAGGTACCGGCCCACCGAGCCCCAGTCGGTGCCGGGCAGCACCACGTCGCGCGCGGCCTCGACACCCCAGTTGACCGGGTTGTAGCGCGAGACGACGCGCATCCAGTGCGGCATCTGCGTCGTCGCCAGCAGCGTCGAGGAGAGGAAGAGCAGCGGCAGCCCGATGAAGTTCGCGACCGCGATCATCGTCGCCTCGCGGCGGGTGAGCAGCGCGATCGCCTGCGAGATGCCGGCGAAGGCGGAGTTGACGAGCATCGCGGCGGCGATCATCACGAGCCAGCCGAGCGCCCCGGTGTGCACGCGCACGCCGAGCGCGAGCGCGACGAGCAGGATGATCAGCGCCTGCAGCGCCGCGGTGATGGCCGAGCGGACGATCTGCGACAGCACGAGCGCGAGCCGCGACACGGGCGTGGCGAGGAACCGCTCGACGAACTTGCGGTCGAGATCGGTGATCATCGACATGCCGCTCCAGGTGGCGCCGAAGAACGCGTTCATGACGACGATCGCCGGCGCGAGGAACGTGACGTACGAGGTGGTGCCGAAGCCGCCGAGCCGCGTGACGTTCTTGAACAGCTGCCCGTAGAGGAGCAGCCACACCATCGGCTGCACGATCATCAGGACGATCCAGATCGGCTCGCGCATCAGGTTGCGCGTCTGCCGGATGATCATGAAGCCGGTGTGCCTGACCGAGTTCACCGCTCGCCCCGATCCTCGCTGCCGAAGTCGCGGCCGGTGTAGTGCAGGTAGACGTCGTCGAGCGACGGCCGCGAGACGCTGACGGACGCGACGCCGACGCCGGCGGTTTCGAGGGCGGTGAGGATCCCGGGCAGCGCGCGGCCGCCGTCGGGCACGCGCGCGACGAGCGTGCGACCGTCGAGCACGTTGTCGACCGGGGCGCCGACGCGGCCGAGCACGGCTGTCGCCTCGTCCAGCTTGCCGTCGGCCAGCTCCACCTGCACCGCATCGCCGCGCAGCCCCGCCTTCAGCTCGGCCGACGTTCCCTCGACCACGACCTTGCCCTGCGACACGATCGCGAGCCGATCGGTGAGCTGGTCGGCCTCCTCCAGGTAGTGCGTGGTGAGCAGGATCGTGAGCGACTCCGCCTCGGCGAGCCGCGACACCTCCGCCCACATCGCGACGCGCGCCTCCGGGTCGAGCCCGGTGGTGGGCTCGTCGAGGAAGAGCACGCGCGGGCGGTGCACGAGCCCGAGGGCGATGTCGAGCCGGCGGCGCATGCCGCCCGAGTAGCCGTCGACGACGCGGTCGGCCGCGTTGGCGATGCCGACCAGCTCGAGCAGCTCGTCGACGCGCGCCCGCAGCGCGCGGCCGCCCATGCCCTGAACACGCCCCTGCAGCGTCAGGGTCTCGCGCCCGGTCGAGAAGCGGTCGACGCCGGAGTCCTGCGGCACGTAGCCGATCGTGCGGCGAACGGCGTTCGGCTCGTGCGTCACGTCGTGGCCTGCGACGGAGGCGGTGCCCGAGTCGGGCCGCGTCAGCGTCACGAGCACGCGGACGGTGGTCGACTTGCCCGCGCCGTTCGGGCCGAGCAGCCCGAAGATCTCGCCGTCGCGCACGCGGAACGAGACGCCGTCGAGCGCCTGCACGTCGCCGTAGCGCTTGCGAATCCCCTCGACCGCGATCGCGTCCACGGTGCGCGAGGGTACCGGCACTCATCGGAGGCAGCGGCCCCGGCGCAGGCGGCGTCCGACCCGCGAGCGCTCCCCCCGACGGGGGTGCGCGGGCCCCTGCTCGATCGTCGCACACATACCGTCACGGGTGGGAGACGGCTTCGTGCCGGTTCCGTGACAGGTGTGTCATGTCTTTGCAACGGCCTCGCGGCGGGCGCGACGCTGCTGCCGCATCGTGCGGAAGCCCGTCGCTAGAGTCAGCCGCCGTGGACCTGTACGAGTACCAGGGGAAGGAGCTCTTCCGGCGCTTCGGCATCCCCGTCTCGGAGGGCCGGCTCGCGACGACGCCCGAGGAGGCCCGGCGGGCGGCGGAGGAGCTCGGCACCCAGGTCGTCGTCAAGGCTCAGGTGCTGACCGGCGGCCGCGGCAAGGCGGGCGGCGTGAAGCTCGCCGAGGATCCGGCCGACGCGGAGGCGAAGGCGAACGACATCCTCGGCCTCGACATCCGCGGCCACGTCGTGCGCAAGCTCTGGATCGAGCAGGCGTCCGACATCGCGAAGGAGTACTACCTCTCGGTCACTTTCGACCGGGGCGCGAAGCGGCCGCTCTTCATGTTCACGACGCAGGGCGGCGTCGAGATCGAGGAGGTCGCGGCGAACAACCCCGAGGCGCTCGTGCGCCTGCACGTCGACCCGCTGGAGGGCTTCCAGCCGTGGGTCGCGCGGCGGCTCGTCTACGGCGGGGGCGTCGAGGACCCGGGCGAGCAGAAGCAGATCGCGGCGATCGTCGAGAAGCTCTACCGCTGCTTCGTCGAGTCCGACGCGATGCTCTGCGAGATCAACCCGCTGATCGTCACGCCCGAGGGTGAGGTGAAGGCGCTCGACTCCAAGTTCACCGTCGACGACAGCGCGCTCTACCGGCACCCCGACATCGCGGAGTACCGCGACACGTCGGCCGCCGACCCGCTCGAGTCCCTGGCGCGCGAGAAGGACGTCACGTACGTGAAGCTCGACGGCTCCGTCGGCATCCTCGGCAACGGCGCCGGGCTCTCGATGTCGACGGTCGACGTGGTGGTCACCGCCGGCGGCAAGCCCGCCAACTTCTGCGATCTCGGCGGCGGCGGCAGCGCGCAGGGCGTCGTCGACGCGCTCGAGGTGATCACCCGCGACCCGCAGGTGCGCTCGATCTTCTTCAACATCTTCGGCGGCATCACCCGCTGCGACGAGGTGGCGCGCGGCATCCTCGAGGCGCTCGACCGGATCGACATCTCGGTTCCGATCGTCGTCCGCCTCGACGGCACGAACGCCGAGGCCGGGCGCGCGATCCTCGCCGAGGCGGCGCCTCCCGACCTGCACGTCGAGCCGACCATGCTCGACGCGGCGCGCAAGGCCGTGGAGCTCGCCGCGTGAGCAGCTCCGAGGTCTGGAGCGAGCGCGCCGAGCTCTACCGGACGAGCGCGATCCATTCGCAGGGCGAGGACCTCGACCTGACCGTCGCGTGGTGCGAGCCGGGCGAGGGCGTGACGGTGCTCGACGTCGCGACCGGCGGCGGCCATGTGGCACGGCGCCTGCGCGAGGCGGGGGCGACCGTCGTCACGGTCGATCCGGCGCCGGGCATGCAGGCCGACGCGACCGCGCCCGCCGAGGAGCTGCCGTTCGCCGACGCCAGCTTCGACGCGGTCGCCTGCCGTGTCGCCGCCCATCACTTCTCCGACGTGCGGCAGGCGGTGCGCGAGATGGCGCGCGTCGCGAAGCGCCGCGTCGTGGTCTGCGACAACACCTTCGTCGGCGACGCCTCGGAGGAGGCCGACAAGCTGCGTGACCCCACGCACGTCCGCAACTACGGCGTCGCCGAGTGGCGCGAGCTCTTCCAGCAGGCGGGCCTCGGGGTCGCCCGCGAGGAGCTCGTGCAGCGCCCGCTCGAGATCGAGCCGTGGCTCGACCGCACCGGCACGCCCGCGGAGGATCGCGAGCGCGTCCGGGAGCTGCTCGCCGACCGGATCGTGGACGGCTGGATGAACCTGCCGACGCTCGTCATCGAGGGAGTGAAGAGCTAGTGCTCCGTCCCGGAGGTCAGGCGCGCCCTGGCGGCTGCGAAGCTGCGCCGGGCCGCGTCCTCGGTCGCCCCGACGGGACACCGCTCTCGAGGCTCCCTGCGTCCTCGCCCGGCTCGCTTTTCGCGCGCCGGGATCATCACCTCACTTCCGGGATGGAGCACTAGTGGCGATCATCGTCGACAACGACACGCGGCTCGTCGTCTCGGGCCTCACCGGCTCGGAGGGCCGCTTCCACGGCCTGCGGAACCGCGACTACGGCACGAAGCTCGTCGCCGGCGTCACGCCCGGCAAGGGCGGGCAGGACGTCGAGGGCGTGCCGGTCTTCGACACGGTCGCCGAGGCCGTGTCCGAAGCGGGCGCGAACACGTCGATGATCTTCGTGCCCGCCCGCTTCGCGCCCGACGCGATCTACGAGGCGGTCGACGCCGGGATCGGCACCGTCATCTGCATCACCGAGCACATCCCGGCGCACGACATGCTGCGCGTCTACACGTACGTGCGCCCGAAGGGCGTCACGCTGATCGGCCCGAACTGCCCCGGTGTGCTCTCGCCGGGCAAGGCGAACGTCGGGATCATCCCGGCCGAGGTCTTCAGCGCCGGCGCGATCGGCCTCGTCTCCCGCTCCGGCACGCTCACCTACCAGATCGGCAGCGAGCTGGCCCAGCGCGGGCTCGGCAACTCCACGATCGTCGGGATCGGCGGCGACCCCATCGTCGGCTCCAGCTTCATCGACGTGCTCGAGAAGTTCGAGGCCGACCCCGAGACGGAGGTCGTCGTGCTGGTGGGCGAGATCGGCGGCGACGAGGAGGAGAAGGCCGCGCAGTACGTCGCCGAGCACATGTCGAAGCCGGTGTTCTCGTACATCGCCGGCTTCTCGGCGCCGCCCGGCAAGACGATGGGCCACGCCGGCGCGATCATCTCCGGCTCCGCCGGCACCGCCCAGGCGAAGAAGGACGCGCTGGAGGCGGTCGGCATCCGCGTCGGCACCACGCCGACCGAGGTCGCCGAGCTCATCACCGCCCACGCGGGCGTCTAGCTCCGAGCTTCTACGCGGCGGCCGCGGGCAGCGTCAGACGGAAGCGCGCGCCGCTGTCGGTCGATTCGGCCGTCGCCGTGCCGCCGTGCAGCTCGGCCGCCTCGCGCACGATCGCGAGCCCGAGCCCCGAGCCGGGCTTCGAGCGCGCCGCCGCCGCCCGGTAGAAGCGGTCGAACACGTGCGGCAGGTCGGCCGCCGCGATCCCCGGCCCGTGGTCGCGCACGACCACCTCGCCGCCGTTCACCGTCACCTCGATCACGCCGCCCGCCGGGCTCCACTTGACCGCGTTGTCGAGCAGGTTCGAGATCGCGCGGTCGAGCAGGCCCGCGTCGGCCTGGACGAGCGTGGGGGAGAGCTGCGAGACGAACCGCACCTGCGGCGCGCGCGCCTGGGCGCGCTCCACCGCCACCGCGACGGCGTCGTCGAGCTGCACCTCCTCGATCCGCAGCTGCCGCTCCTCGCCGCGCGCGAGCTCGACGAGGTCGGCGACCAGCCGCGTCAGCTCGTCGAGCTCGGTGGCCGCCTCGGCGAGCGCGGCCTTCACCTCCTCCTCGGGCAGCCGGCCCTCGCGGATCAGGTCGAGGTTGGTGCGGATCGCCGTGAGCGGCGTCCGCAGCTCATGCGAGGCGTCGGCGACGAGCTGCCGCTGCTTGCCGACCGACTCCTCGAGGGCCGCCAGCATCGCGTTGAAGCGCCCCGCGAGCCTGCCGAGCTCGTCGTGGCCGGTGACGTCGACGCGCTCGCGCAGGTCGCCCGTCGCCGCGACGCTCTCGGCGGCCGCGGTGAGGCGTCGCACCGGGCGGAGGGCGGCCGCGGCGACGAACGCCGCGAGGCCGGCCGCGACGAGCACGCCCGCGCCGCCGACGAGGAAGATCCAGAAGCCGATCCGGTGCAGGGCCTTGTCCGTCTCGTTCAACGAATGCGCGACGATCAGTGCGCCCCCGCCCTGGATCGGCTGGACGAGCTCCCGGATGTGCGCGTTCTCGATGTGGGCATCCGTGAAGAAGGGGCCGGCCTGCCCGGCGGCCGCCTCGCGCATCCGCTTCGTGATGGGAAGCGAGATGCCCCGCGCCGGCCGCCCGGTCTCGTCGATGATCTCGTACGGCGTCTGGCTGTCGAACATCCCGCCGCCGCTGTGGGAGAAGATGTCGGCGGCGCGGGTGACGAGTGTCGAGTCGACCTGCCCGCGCAACTCGTGCTTCGCCACGAGCCACAGCGCGAGCGAGGCCCCGGCGACCGTCGCGGCGATCGCGATCGCCGCCAGAAGCGTCAACCTCAACCTGAAGCTCATGGTTCTTCTCGCAGGGCGTAGCCGACGCCGCGGATGGTCTGCAGCAGCCGCGGCTCGCCGCCCTCCTCGAGCTTGCGCCGCAGGTAGCCGACGTAGACCCACAGGGCGTTCGAGGTGGCGCCGAAGTCGTACCCCCAGACGCGCTCGTAGATCTGGGAGCGGGTGAGCACCTGCCGCGGGTTGCGCAGGAACAGCTCCAGCAGGTTGAACTCGGTGCGCGTGAGCTGGAGGCGGCGCCCGTCGCGGTAGGCCTCACGGGTCGACGGGTCGAGCGAGACGTCGGCAAACTGGAGGCGGCCATCGCTGGGCGTCACGCGGCGTAGGAGCGCGCGCAGGCGGGCGCGCAGCTCCTCGACGGCGAACGGTTTGACGAGGTAGTCGTCGGCGCCCGCGTCCAGGCCCTCGACGCGGTCGGAGATCGCGTCGCGGGCGGTGACGACCAGAATCGGCGTCTGGTCGCCACGGCGGCGCAGCGCGCGGCAGACGGCGATGCCGTCGAGTTCCGGCATCATCACGTCGAGCACGAGCGCGTCGGCCGGCCGGGCCGCGTGCTGGGCGAGCGCGTCGGCGCCGTCGACGGCCTCGTCGACGGCGTAGTCCACGCGCAGCGCGCGCGCGATCGCCGACCGGACGGCCGGGTCGTCGTCCACCACGAGCACGCGCACCTGCACGGCCACATGATCGCCGGTCGGCCCTAAGAGTCGCCTTCGAACTCCTGCCGGCGTACGGGAATGTCGTCCCGGGGCCTGTTCCCGGGGCACGCCCGAACGGGCACGCCGGTGCGCCCGCTAGGGTTGGGTCATGGCGGTCATCTCCTTCGCGCGCGGCGTGCCGGCGCCCGAGTGCCTCGCGGTCGACGATCTCGCCGCCTGCGCGCAGGCGGCGCTCGAGCGCGACGGGCGCACGATCCTCTCCTACGGCACCGGCGCCGGGTACGGCCCGCTGCGCGAGTGGATCGCCGAGCGCCACGGCGTCGAGCCGGGCCGCGTCTTCGTCACGAACGGCTCCCTGCAGGGGTTCGTCTTCCTCGCGCAGCGGCTCGCCGCCGGCAAGCGCGTGCTCGTCGAGGATCCCTCCTACGACCGGCCGCTGAAGATCCTCCGCGCGCTGGGCTCGACCGTCGACGCGCTCGCCATGGACGACGAGGGACTGCTGCCCGAGGCGCTCGAGGAGGCGCTCGCCCGCGGCGACAAGCCCGCGTTCCTCTACACGATCCCCACCTTCCAGAACCCGAGCGGCCGCACGCTCTCCACCGAGCGGCGCCGGCGGATCGTCGAGATCGCCGCCGAGCACGACCTGCTCGTGCTCGAGGACGACCCGTACGGCCTCGTCCGCTTCGACGGGGAGCCGCAGCCGTCGCTGTTCGAGCTCTCCGGCGGCGCCGTCGCCTACAGCTCCTCGTTCTCGAAGACGGTCGCGCCGGGCCTTCGCGTCGGCTACTTCGTCTTCCCCGAGAAGCTCACCGCCGAGCTGGCCGCGACGGCGAACGACACCTACATCTCGCCCGTGCTGCTCGGCCAGGCGACCGTGCACGAGTTCATCCGGCGCGGCCACTTCGAGCCGAACCTCGAGCGCATCGTCGGCCTGCTGCGCGCCCGCCGCGACGCCATGCTCGGCGCGCTCGAGCGCCACCTGCCCGAAGCGACCTGGAGCCACCCGGCCGGCGGCTACTTCCTCTGGCTCGAGCTCCCCGGCGGCGTCGCCGCCCGCGACCTCGCCGACCGCGCCGACGGCGTCACCTTCGTGCTCGGCAGCGACTTCGGCGGCGGCCCCGAGACGGCTCGCCTCGCCTACAGCTACGTCTCGCTCGACGAGATCGACGCCGGCGTCGAGCGCCTCGCCGCCGCGCTCCCGGTCAGCGCCTAGCCCGCGCCGCCCGTCTCGACCGGTGGCGGTGCAGCTGCGAGAGCAGTACGCCGAGCACGATGCCGATGAGCCCGGCGAGGACGATCACCCAGATCAGCGAGACGCGCGTGGACGTGAACACGAAGCTCACGCGCACCGTGCGCGCGTTCAGGACGACGAACAGGATCAGGTAGACGATCCCGAAGCCGATCAGCAGCAGCCGCAGCCACAGCCCCGGCTGGAACGTCCGCCGGCCCTCGCCGAGCCGCGCCCCGAGACTCGGCCGCGCCTCGGCCTCGGCGGACGGCGGTGTGGCGGCGCTGGGCCCCGGCTCCTCCATCGGGAGGGATGTTTACGCGACGGCGCCGCTCGAAACGGCGGTCAGCGGCACGAGCCGCGGCTGGCGGGGCGGCCGCAGCACACGCGCGGCCGCGCGGAAGGTGGGGCAGGGACGCTCCGGGGTCATGGCGCAGAGGCCGTTGCGGCGGAAGTAGCAGTCGTCACAGGTCGGAGCGTTCATCGTCGGGGCGGTCCTTCCGGGGAGTCGAGTGGCTGACGGAGGGGGATCCTATGCTCGCGTCGGCCCCGGAAACAGGCTTGCCCAAACGGAAAACTATGCATTTTCCGGCCACTTCCAAACTACTGAAACCTACTGCATCTTTCTATCTTCCCGGGAGCGTTTCCAGGGCGTGCAACGCCTGTGGAAAAGTCTTCACAGGGATGATGCGGAGGTCGCCCGCCTCCTTGCGCGCCTCGGCCGCGTTGTCCCCAGCGGGCACGAGGAAGATGTCCGCTCCGGCCTCGCGGACGCCGATCGTCTTCTGCTTGATCCCGCCGATCGGCTCGACCGCCCCGCTCGCGGTCAGCTCGCCCGTGGCGGCGACCTTGTGCCCGTCGATCACGTTGCTGCCGAGCTCCTCCATCACCTCGAGGGCGAACGCGAGCCCGGCCGACGGCCCGCCGACGTTCCCGGCGTCGATCCGCACCTTGATCGGCAGCCGGATGTCGACGAAGGTCTCGATCACGATGCCGACGATCGGCCGCGGCGGCCGGCCGGCCGCGACCGTCTTCACCGGCACCGCGAGCGTCTGCGAGCCGCGGCGCACCGTGAAGCGCACGGTGTCGCCCGGCGTGTGCGCGCGCATCGCCTTTTGCAGCGCGGCGGCCGTGCGCACCGGCTTGCCGTCCACCGCCGTGATCAGGTCGGCGGGGTGCAGCTTGCCGTCGGCGGGCGCGCCCTGCTCGACCTGGTCGACCAGCACGCCGGTCGGCCGCATCGTCACCTTGCGCCCGAGCGCCTTCAGCGCCACCGCCGCCGCGATCTGCTGCGATCGCTGCATCTCGCGCAGGTCGATCTGCTGCCGCGCCCGGTCGCTGACGCCCTGGTTGATCGCCGAGGCGGGGTAGAGCGTCGCCCCCTTGTGCAGGCCGCCGAACAGCTTCTCGAGGAACGACGCCTTGCGCACGACGACGTCGACGAAGTAGACGGTGCCGTGCTTCGGGTCGTGGCCGCCCTGCACGGTGACGAGCGGCGCCACGGGGTGCGCCCGGTCGGGCAGGAAGATGTAGTCGTTCGAGGGGGCGACGTAGGCGACGAAGGCGAGGGCGAGGATCGCGAGCCCCAACACGAGGAGCCGCGCCGGGGTGACGACCCGCCTCACAGGAGCGACCGGAGCAGGCCGCCGTCCACGGCCAGGGTGACGCCGCTCACGTAGGCCGCCCGGTCGGAGGCGAGGAAGCAGACGACGTCGCCGAACTCGGTGGGCGTGCCGAGGCGCCCGAGCGGGATCTGCCGGAGCTCGTCGGCCGGCGGCCCGCCGTCGCCGTACAGCTCGGTCATGCGCGGCGTGTCGATGCGGCCGGGAGCGACGCAGTTGACCGTGATCCCCTTCGGCCCGAGCTCGCGCGAGAGCGACTTCGCCCAGCCGGTCAGGCCCGGGCGGAGCGTGCTCGAGAGCGCCAGGTGCGGCGTGGGCTCCTTCACCGCCGCCGAGGTGATGCAGACGACGCGCCCGGCCGGGCTGCGCTCGAGGTGCGGCAGCGCGAGCCGCACGAGCCGCACGGCGGGGAGCAGCAGCAGCTCGAACGCCTCCCCGAGCCGCGCGTCGTCGATCCCGCTGGGCGGCCCGGCCGGCGGGCCGCCCGAGTTCCAGACGACCACGTCGACGCCGCCGAAGGCCTGCACCGTGCGCTCCACGAGCCGCTCCAGGTCGGCGGCGTTCGTCACGTCGCCGCGGACGGCGAGCGCCCCGATGCGGTTCGCGTGCCGCTCGAGCTCCTCGCGGCGCCGCGCGAACATCGCCACGTTCGCGCCCTCGGCCGCGAGCGCCTCGGCGGACGCGAGGCCGAGACCCGAGGAGGCGCCGCATACGATCGCCGTCCTGCCGCCGAGACCGAGGTCCATGCGGCGGCTAGCCTAGCCGACCGCCTCTGCGCCGGAGGTGGTCAGGTGGTGAGGACGTCGACGACGTCGCGGACGGCGTCCGAGGACGCCTTCAGCGCCGCCTTCTCCGCGTCGTCCAGGTCGAGCTCGACGATCTGCTCGATGCCGGCGGCGCCGAGCTTCACGGGCACGCCCATGTAGAGGCCGTCGATGCCGTACTCGCCCTCGAGGTAGGCGGTGCAGGGCAGGACGCGCTTCTCGTCGAGCATGATCGCGTCGACAATCTGCGCGGCCGCGGCGCCCGGCGCGTACCAGGCCGAGGTGCCGAGAAGGTTGACGAGCTCGCCCCCGCCCTTCGCGGTGCGCGCCACCATCGCCTGGATCTCGTCCTCGCCGACCAGCTTCCGCAGCGGGATGCCGCCGACGGTGGTGGCGGAGACGACCGGCACCATCTGGTCGCCGTGGCCGCCGAGCACCATCGCGGTCACGTCCTTCACGGACGCGCCCGTGGCCCACGAGATGAACGTCGAGAAGCGGGCCGTGTCGAGGATCCCCGCCATGCCGAAGACGCGCTGCTTCGACCAGCCGGAGACGTTCTTCGCCACGTGGCACATCGCGTCGAGCGGGTTCGAGACGACGATCAGGATCGCGTCCGGGCTCTGGGCGATCACCTTCTCGGTGACGTCCTTGACGATCTTCTCGTTCGTCGAGACGAGGTCGTCGCGGCTCATGCCCGGCGAGCGCGGCAGGCCGGCGGTGATCACGACCACGGACGAGCCGGCGCTCTCCTCGTAGGAGTTGGAGCCGCTCACGTACGGCTCGTAGCCGAGCACGGCGCCCATCTGGCAGATGTCGAGCGCCTTGCCCTGCGGGAGGCCCTCCTTGATGTCGACGAGCACGACGTCCGCGTAGTCGCGCGTTGCGAGCACCTGCGCGCAGGTCGCTCCCACGTTGCCCGCGCCGACGACGGTGACCTTGCGCCTCTCGCTCACAGCTCTAGCCCTCCAGTTTCTCGATGATCGCGTCCGCGTACTCGCTCGTCCCGACGGCGGTCGGGTCGTCGCGGGTCGGCTTCATGTCGTACGTCACCCGCTCGCCCTCGGCGATCACGGCGGCGACCGCGGCCTCGAGCCGGTCGGCGGCGTCGCGCTCGCCGAGGTGGTCGAGCATCAGCTTCCCCGACAGGATCATGGCCGTCGGGTTCACCTTGTTCTGGCCCTTGTACTTCGGCGCCGAGCCGTGCGTCGCCTCGAAGACGGCCACGCCCTCGCCGATGTTGCCGCCGGGCGCCACGCCGAGCCCGCCGACGAGGCCGGCGGTGAGGTCGCTGACGATGTCGCCGTACAGGTTCGGCAGCACGAGCACGTCGAACTCCTCCGGCCGCTGCACGAGACCCATGCAGATCGCGTCGACGAGGTTCTCCCACGGCTCGATCTCGGGGTAGTCCTTCGCCACCTGGCGGAAGACGTCCAGGAACAGGCCGTCGGTGAACTTCATGATGTTCGCCTTGGTCACGCACGACACGCGCTTGCGCCCGTGGGCGCGCGCGTAGTCGAAGGCGAAGCGGATGATCCGCTCCGAGCCCTCTCGGCTGATCGGCTTGATCGAGATGCCCGAGCCGGCCCGGATCTGCTTGGACTGCCGCTTGTTCAGGTCGGCGATCACCGCCTCCGCGTCCGGCGTCCCCGCCTCGTACTCGATGCCGGCGTAGAGATCCTCGGTGTTCTCGCGTACGAGCACCAGGTCGACGTGGTCGTAGCGCGAGCGCACGCCGGGGTAGGTCTTGCAGGGGCGCAGGCATGCGTACAGCCCGAGCTCGTGCCGCAGCGCCACGTTGACGGAGCGGAAGCCGGTGCCGATCGGGGTCGTGATCGGCCCCTTCAATGCCACCTTGTTCTGCTTGATCGAGGCGAGCGTCTCCTCGGGGAGCGGGGTGCCCGCCTCCTCCATCACGTCGACGCCTGCGTGCTGCACGTCCCAGTCGAAGGCGACACCGGTCGCCTCGAGGACGCGACGCGTGGCCTCCGTCAGCTCGGGGCCGGTTCCGTCGCCGGGGACCAGGGTCACACGGTGCGCCACGTCGAAAGAGGCTACACGCGGCGGCCGCACCGGCCCGCTGGCAACGGTAGGTTGGGGTCGATGACCACGCTCGCCGAGGCCGCCGTCGAGGCCGCCGCCCTCGCCGAGGCGGGAGAAGAGCGCGCGCTCGCCGACCTCCGCGCCCGCTGGGACGAGGAGCTCGAGGCGGCGGCGCGCGCGAGCGACTTCCGGGAGCGCGCGGCCGCGTTCCGCGCCGTGGGCCAGTTCCGCTTCCGGCAGAAGACCGAGCTGCTGCGTCGCGGCCTCGACGACGAGAGCCCGGCCGTGCGCGGCTCGGCGCTGCTCTCGCTCGAGCTGCTCTCGCGCGACCATCCCGGCGTCGTCAACGACGTGCGGCCGCTGCTGCACGAGCTCGTCGCGCACGACGGCAACGAGGCGGTGCGGCGGTTGGGCGTCGTCGCGCTGCGGAACGGCTCGGCGCGGCCCGACACGATCCAGATCCTGGCCGCGCTAGGCGACGACGACGAGCAGCCGCGCGAGCTGCGCGACGCCGCCGCGAAGGTGGCGCAGGCGCTGCGCCGCAAGGGCCGCGCCTGACCGCTACCCCTGCGACCCTCGGCGTGGCCGCCCGAGGGCGCGTCGGAGGCGAGGCCGTTACGGCCTAGCGCAGTCGCACGGCTGCCTGCCGCACGAGGGGCAGACGACCCTACGGCGCTTCAGCTCGAGGGCGTTCTTCGCCAGGCCGGCGCGGGTCATCAGCCATGCGGCGACGGCCACCAGCGCCATCATCAGCTCGACGTGTACGTCCATCGACAGCACCCACTTCCTGTTGGTTCATCCGGTGAGCGTGGGGGTGTGCTCGGAAATACAACGAGCGCCGGCGCGAATCGGATACGTGGGTGTAGAGCTCGGTGGTGGTCAGGTCGGCGTGGCCGAGCATCTCCTGCACCGAGCGCAGGTCGGCGCCGCCGTCGAGCAGGTGCGTCGCGAAGGAGTGGCGCAGCAGGTGCGGGTGGACCCGCTCGGGCTCGAGCCCGGCCTTCGCGGCGAGCCGGCGCAGGATGAGGAAGGCGCCAGAGCGGGTGAGTCCGCCGCCGCGGGCGTTCAGGAACAGCTCGGGGCGGTGTCGGCGGTCGAGGAAGGGCCGCCCGCGAGAGAGGTAGCGGCGCAGCGCCTCGACCGCGTGCGTCCCGATCGGGACGACGCGCTCCTTGTCGCCCTTGCCGAGCACACGCACGAGCTTCTCCTCGAGGTCGACGCGCGTGCGGTCGAGCCCCACCGCCTCCGAGACCCGCAGGCCGGCGCCGTAGAGCAGCTCCACGAGCGCGCCGTCGCGCAGCGCGCGTGGGGTGGTGCCGCGGGCGGCCTCGATCAGGCGCACGACCTCGGCCGGCGAGAGCGTCCGCGGCAGCTTGCGCGGCCGCCGCGGCAGGGCAAGCTCGGCGGCCGGGTTGTCGGGGCGCGCGCCGAGCAGCTGCTGGTGGCGGAAGAAGCTGCGCGCAGCCGCGGTGCGGCGGGCGATCGTCGCCGGCGAGCGGCCGGCCGAGCGCTGCGCCGCCACCCACCGCTCGAGGTCCTCGACGCGCGCGGCGCCGACCGGGCGGTCGAGGTGGCGGGCCAGGTCGGCGAGGTCGCGCCGGTACGCCTCGACGGTGCGCGACGCCCGCCGCGCGGCCAGCAGCGCCAGGAAGCCCTCGACGTCGGGGTCGACCTCGCTCACGAGCGCGGGTGCGAGCTGTCGTAGACCTTGCGGAGCCGCTTCGCGTCGACGTGGCTGTACATCTGCGTCGTCGACAGCGAGGCGTGCCCGAGCAGCTCCTGGATCGTGCGCAGGTCGGCGCCGCCCTCCAGCAGGTGCGTGGCGAAGGAGTGGCGCAGCCGGTGCGGATGCGGGCAGATGCGGCGTAGCGTCGAGGTGTCGAGCCGTCGGCCGCGCACCGAGAGGAAGAGCGCGCTCTCGGGCCCGCGCACCAGCTTCGGCCGCGCCTCGTGCACGTAGCGGGCCACCTCGCTCGCCGCCACCTCGCCCAGCGGCACGACCCGGTCCTTCGAGCCCTTGCCGTGGCGCACGTGCACGTGCGCCTGCTCCCAGTCGACGTCGCCGACGTCGAGCCCCACGGCCTCGGCGCTGCGCAGCCCCGCCGAGTAGACGAGCTCGAGCAGTGCCCGGTTGCGCAGCGCGAGCGGGTCGTCGCTCGAGAAGGCGTCCACGATCTCCTCGACCTCCTGCTGCTTCGGCGCCTCGGGCAGCCGGCGGCTGCGCCGTTGCTTCAGCGGCACGTCCGGCACGTGCGAGCGGCCGAACGTGAACCGCAGCAGCGAGCGGACGGCGGCGAGCTTGCGTGCGATCGTCGCCGGCGCCAGCCGGCCGCCCGGCCGGCCGCGGCCGAGCTCGGCCGTCCACTCCGAGAGCACGCGCACGTCGACCTCCTCCAGCGGTCGCTCGCCGTACCAGCGGGCGAAGGCGCGCAGGTCGGAAGCGTAGGCCCGCCGCGTCGCGTCGGCGACGCCGGCCGCCGCGACGAAATGCTCGATGGCCGCGTCGGCTGTCATCCCGCCCGTGTTCGCGGTGCGGTTAGGATCGCCTGCCCGTGGTGGACAGCCTGCCCATGGACGACGTCCGCTGGAGCCTGCTGGCGCGGCTCGCCGTGCACGGCGCCAACGTGCAGCCCGGCCAGGTCGTGATCGTCACGGCCGAGCTCGAGCAGCGGGAGCTCGCCATCGCGGTCGCGGCCGCCGCCTACGAGCGCGGCGCGAAGTTCGTCGACGTCGGCTGGTTCGACGTGGGTCTGAAGCGCGAGCGCGTCGCGCACGCCGACCCGGACACGCTCTCGTTCGTCCCCGACTGGTACGGCTCCCGGCTGCTCGACCACGCCGAGGGCCGCGGCGCCCGCGTCTCGCTCGCCGGCCCCACCGCGCCCGATGCGCTCGCGGGCCTCGATCCGGCGCTCGTCGGCCGCGACCGGCTGCCGTGGCTGGCGGAGACCGGCCGCGTGATCGCCGAGCGCAAGAGCAACTGGACGATCGTCCCCTGCCCGCACCCGGCCTGGGCGGCGCTCGCCCACCCCGAGCTCGCGCCCGGCGAGGCGTACGAGCGGCTCTGGCAGGAGGTCGAGCACGTGCTGCGGCTCGACGAGCCCGACCCGGAGGCCGCCTGGGAGGAGCGGATGGAGGTGCTGGTCGACTCGGCCCGGCGGCTGAGCGAGCGGCGGTTCGACGCGATCCGGCTCACCGGCCCCGGCACCGACCTGACGGTCGGGCTGTTCGGCAGCGGGACGTGGATGGCCGCCAGCTTCGAGACGGTCGACGGGCTGCGCCACTATCCGAACCTGCCGACCGAGGAGGTCTTCACGACCCCCGACCCGGCGCGCACCGAGGGGCACGTCACCTCGACGAAGCCGCTCGTGCTGCGCGACGGCACGATCATCCGCGGCCTGCGCGTGCGCTTCGAGGGCGGCCGCGCGGTCGAGGTCGACGCCGACGAGAACGTCGACGCGCTCCGCTCGGCGCTCGCTGCCGACGAGAATGCGCTCCGCCTCGGCGAGCTGGCGCTCGTCGACGGCCGCGGCCGCATCGGCCCGCTCGGCACCGTCTTCTACGAGACGCTCTTCGACGAGAACGCCGCCAGCCACGTCGCCCTCGGCAGCGGCTTCCCCTTCCTGGTCGAGGGCGACGACGCGGCGCGCGTCAACGACAGCGGCGTGCACGTCGACTTCATGATCGGCTCGCCGGAGCTGGACGTCGACGGTGTCGCGGCCGACGGGACGCGCGTGCCGGTGCTGCGCGGCGGCAGCTGGCAGATCTGAGGGCACACGGATCCAACGGTTCGGCCGGCGCGATTCCCGGAAAGACCCGTAGCATTCGGATCCGAACCGGCCGCCGCGAGAGCGCGGCCACGACGAGCGAGGAGGCGCCACCGGATGACCGCGACCGAGCTGCCCGGCGGAGACGTGACCGGCGGGATCGAGACGACCGGCGACGTCTACCGCAACCCGACCACCGCGCTGCTGTACACGCACGCGCTCGCGCGCGGCGAGGGTCGGCTGGCGGAGGGCGGGCCGCTGGTGGTCGACACCGGCGCCTTCACGGGCCGCTCGCCCAGGGACAAGTTCGTCGTGCGCGAGCCGGGCTCGGAAGACCGGATCTGGTGGGGCGACGTCAACCAAGAGCTCTCCGAGGAGCACTTCGCCGGGCTGCGCGAGAAGGTGACGGAGCGGCTGTCCGAGGCGGATCCGCTCTACGTCGTGGACGCCTTCGCGGGCGCCGACGTCGAGCACCGGATCGCCGTGCGGGTGGTGACGGCGCACCCGTACCACGCGCTCTTCGCGCGCACGATGTTCATCGACCCGACGGCGGAGGAGCTGGTCGCGTTCCGGCCGGACGCGCTGGTGCTGCACGCGCCCGACGTCGAGGCCGACCCCGCGGTCGACGGCACCCGCAGCGGCACCTTCGTGTGCCTGCACCCCGGCCGGTCGGAGCTGCTGATCGGCGGCACCTACTACGCCGGCGAGATCAAGAAGTCGATCTTCACGGTGATGAACGACCGGCTGCCGCTGGAGGGCGTCTTCCCGATGCACTGCTCGGCCAACGTGGGATCCGACGGGCGCGTCGCGGTCTTCTTCGGCCTGTCCGGAACGGGCAAGACGACGCTGTCGGCCGATCCCGAGCGGTCGCTGATCGGCGACGACGAGCACGGCTGGGGCCCCCACGGCGTCTTCAACATCGAGGGCGGCTGCTACGCGAAGACGATCCGCCTGTCGCCGACCGCGGAGCCGGAGATCTGGGCGGCCACGCACTCGTTCGGGACGGTGCTGGAGAACGTCGCCGTCGACGGCTCGGGCGTGCTCGACCTCGACGACGACTCGAAGACCGAGAACACGCGCGCCGCGTACAAGCTGGAGCGGATCGGGAACGCGCTGCCGTCGAAGCAGGCCGGCCATCCCTCGGCGGTCGTGCTGCTGACGGCGGACGCGTTCGGGATCCTGCCGCCGATCGCGCGGCTCACCCGCGCACAGGCGCTCTACTACTTCCTCTCGGGCTTCACGGCGAAGCTGGCCGGCACCGAGATCGGCGTCACCGAGCCGCAGCCGACGTTCTCGACCTGCTTCGCGAAGCCGTTCCTGCCGCAGCCGCCGGCGGTCTACGCGCGCATGCTCGGCGAGCAGCTCGACGAGCACGACGCGGCCGTGTGGCTGCTCAACACCGGCTGGACGGGCGGGCCCGCCGGCGAGGGGGAGCGGATGCCGATCCAGGCGACGCGCACCCTGCTCCGCGCCGCGCTGGCGGGCGAGCTGGAGTCGGTCGAGCGCCGCTCCGACCCGGTGTTCGGGCTCGCAGTGCCCGTCGCCGTGCCGGGCGTCGAGACGTCGCTGCTCGTTCCGCGCTCGACCTGGCGCGACCCCGACGCCTACGACCGCAAGGCGCGCGAGCTCGCCCGCCTGTTCGCCGACAACTTCGCGTCGCAGTTCCCGGACGCCGACGCGGTCGTGCGCCAGGCCGGCCCCAACCCCGACGCTTGACCGTCCGGCCACCGCAGGCGATTCGGTAGCGTCCCTCCACGTGGAAGGAACCCACGACGTCCTGGTCGTCGGCGCGGGCTGCGCGGGCATGCGGGCGGCGATCGAAGCCCACGACGCGGGCGCCGACGTCGGCGTCGTCTCGAAGCTCCACCCGACCCGCAGTCACTCCGGCGCGGCCGAGGGCGGCATCAACGCGGCGCTCGGCAACGCGGCCGAGGACTCGCCCGAGACGCACGCCTTCGACACCGTCAAGGGCTCCGACTACATCGGCGACCAGGACGCGATCGAGCTCTTCTGCGAGGAGGCGCCCGCCGACATCATCCAGCTCGAGCACTGGGGCGCCGTCTTCTCGCGGCGCGACGACGGCAAGCTCGCGCAGCGCCCGTTCGGCGCCGCCGGCTCGCCGCGCACGGTCTTCGC